>CAZYFH010000001.1:0-212136 GCA_964646815.1 uncultured Vicinamibacteraceae bacterium
GGAACTCGTCACCGTCCAGCTTGATCTCCTGACCGGAGTACTTGCCAAACAGCACGGTGTCTCCCGCCTTGACGTCGAGCGGCGTCACCGTCCCGTCGTCCTTAATTTTGCCCTTGCCGGCAGCAATAACCTTCCCTTGTTGCGGCTTCTCCTTCGCCGTATCCGGAATGATGATGCCACCAACTTGCTGCTCGCCTTCCTCGATGCGTTCGACAATGATGCGGTCGTGGAGCGGTCGTACCTTAACAGCCATGAACCTCAAACCCCCTTCAAGTTGTTGATAACGAGAGACATCCTTGCGCCGACTCGCGGCGACCGAGTGTTGGCACTCTGTCCCCTAGATTGCCAATTTTACGTGCGGCCGAGTAGCACGTCAAGTTCGGCGGTGTGCCATCCTGGGCTGCTAGCCCGTGCGTTTGAGTTTGTAGGCCGCGACTTTGCGGCTGAGGGTGTTGCGATGGATGCCGAGGAGGTCGGCCGCACGACCCAGGTTTCCCCTTGAGCGTTTCAGCGCGCGAGAGATGAACCGTCGTTCGATCTCACGTCGCGCGTCCTCGTACAGGATCCCCTTCGTGAGCATCTCGTCGATCATGCGGTCGAGTTGCTCCCGCACGTTATCCGGTTCCTTCCTTGCCGCGCGGCACTATTCGAGCTCTCGACCGGTGAGCAGGCGGTACGCGTCGAGGTACTTCTCCCTGGTATTGGCGACCACATCGTCCGGGAGAGTGGGCACTGGTGGCCGCCGGTCCCAGGCGATGTGGTCCAGATAGTCCCGGACGTACTGCTTGTCGAAGCTCGGCTGCGCCCCTCCCGCGGCGTACTGGGTGGCTGGCCAGAACCGTGACGAGTCGGGCGTGAGTACCTCATCGATGAGCAGGACGTCTTCGGCGCCGGTCTTGCCGACGAGACCGAACTCGAACTTCGAGTCGGCGACGATGATGCCGCGCTTGGCCGCGTGCGCGGCGCCATGGGCGTAGAGCGCGAGCGTCAGGTCGCGGAGCCGCGCGATCAGGTCGCCCCCGATGAGGTCTCCCGCCCGCGCTTCGCTGATGTTGATGTCGTGTCCGGTGTCCGCCTTCGTGGCGGGGGTGAAGATCGGGTGAGGGAGGCGGTCAGACTCACGAAGCCCCGGGGGCAACGCGATGCCGCAGACACACCCGTTCTCCCGGTACTCCTTCCACCCGGAGCCGACCAGATACCCGCGGGCAACACATTCGATGAGCACAGGTGTCGTCCGCTGCACGAGCATCGACCTGCCTGCGAGCATCGATTCGTGATCGCGCAGAGGCGGAGGATACGAGGCTGCGTCAATCGACACCATATGGTTGCCGACGATATGACGGGTGTTGGAGAACCAGAAAGCCGAGAGCTGAGTGAGGATCTTGCCCTTGTCGGGAATGGCCGATCCGAGCACGACGTCGTATGCCGAGATGCGGTCAGTCGCGACCATCAATAGCTGGTCGCCAACCTCGTACATGTCCCGGACCTTGCCGCGACGATGAGGCGTAACGCCGTCAATCGACGTCTCGAAAACCGGAGGAGCGGGCAACAGCAGACTCGTCCTGTGTCAGGAAGCGCGCATAGCTTACCGACAATCGAACGACGACGGCAAGTGCGAAATGTAGTAATTTCCTGTTCGGATGAGGCGTCACGTTCGGACGGTCGTCGTCATCGGCCTCGCCGTTGGCCTGATGGCGTTCTTTCTCCGCAACGCCAATCTCGGCCGCGTCGCCGCGGCAATCACTGGCGCGCGAGTGGATCTGCTCGCCGGATCGCTGGGCGCGACACTCATGATGTACGTCGTGCGCGTCATCAGATGGCGCGTGCTGCTTGAACCGGTGGGGTCGGTTCGATTCTCGCCCGCGTTCCGCGCGACCGTTATGGGGTTCGCCGCGTCGGCGCTGTTGCCGGGGCGGGTTGGGGAGTTCCTGCGGCCGTATGTGCTGGCGCGTCGCGAAGGGCTGAGTGCCAGTGCCACGTTCGGAACGATCGTGCTCGAGCGCCTGCTCGACGTCGTCTCCGTCATGCTGTTGTTCGGTGCCGCCGTCGCGTTCTCTGAACCGGCGCGGGGCGGCGATCCAACGTTGCTCGGCGCGGTGCGGCTGAGCGCGGCGGGGTTCGGGCTCGGCGCCGGCGTCGTGCTCGTCCTGGCGTTTCTCGCCGCCGGTGACTCGGACCGGGTCGAGCGGGTCATCGACCGGGCGGGTGCGGTCCTGCCAGAGCGCATGGCGCGGGCGGTTGGCGGTGTCTCGCGTCGGTTCGTGGAGGGCCTCGGCACCCTCCGGAGAGCACGGACTCTGTTCGGTGCATTCGCGTGGTCGCTGGTCCTGTGGGCTTTGATCGGGGGCGCCTTGTGGTTGGCGAGCGCCGGCTTCGGCATCGCCCTCCCGCTCTCAGGTGCCGCGACCCTGTTGGTGCTGGTCGCGATCGGAGTCGCGGTACCGACACCGGCCGGCATCGGGGGCTATCATGCGGCATATCAGGTGGGGGCCACGTCGCTCTATGGCGCCTCCGATGAGGCTGCGGTCGGGGCAGCACTCGTGCTGCACGCGATTTCGTTTCTGCCTGTCACCGTGTTGGGCGTGGTGTTCATGGCACAGGAGGGCGTACGGTTGGGCGGGATTGGCGCGATGGCGGCGCAGACACCGGGTCGAGCGGGGACGTCCCCCGCTCCTGTCGATTCGGTCTCCGTGCAAGAGCAGGATCGCGGATGAAGTGCCCCTTCTGCGGTCACCTCGATGACAAGGTGGTCGACTCTCGGGAAAGCAAAGAGGGCGCGGTCATCAGGCGTCGGCGCGAGTGCAGCGGATGTGCCCGACGCTTTACCAGCTACGAGCGGATCGACGAGATCCCCTACATGGTCGTCAAGAAGGACGGGACGCGTGAGCGCTTCGAACGCCAGAAAGTCATCGCCGGCATACTGAAAGCGTGCGAGAAACGCCCCGTGAGCGTTGCTGCGCTCGAGACGGTGGCCAACCGGGTCGAGTCGACGTTGCACGAGCGGCCCGACAAGGAGATCACCACGGAAGAGGTCGGAGCCTTTGTGATGGACGAGCTCCGTGACCTCGACAAGGTTGCGTATGTTCGATTCGCGTCGGTGTATAGGCATTTCCGCGACATCGGCGAGTTCATGACGGAGCTCAAGGGCCTGCTGGACGGGAAGGAGGCTTAGCCCAGGTGCTCAGGTTTCGACTGCTGGCCGGCACGTTAGTGTTGCTGCTTATCGCTGGGAGTCTGCACGCTGCGGAGGTTCTACGGGTGACGACCCTAACCCGCGACGGGCGCGTCTTGGTGTCGTTTGAGCTAGCCGGCGCGTTCAACGGCGAGATGCGCGACACTATCCGTAGTGGGTTGCAGACCACGTTCTCCTATGACGTCCGGCTCCGTCAGGAGGCAGCATTTTGGCCGGACAATACCGTTGCGTCGGTAACGCTGGAAGCGACCGTCCGTTATGACAACCTCACCGGGCAGTTCAAGGTGGCGCGGACGCTGGACGGGCGGGTCGAGGAGACCACGATCCTGGCCAATGAGTCCAAGGTTCGGGAGATGTTGACCCGGTTCGAGCGCGTGCCGTTGTTCAGCACCGCGGCCCTCAAGCCCAACGGGGCGTATCACGTACATGTGGACTGCGATACGCGGCCGCGCAATGCCTGGTTCGTTTGGCCGTGGGGAGGGGCATCCGCCTCGGGGGCGGCACGCTTCACGTTCTTGCCGTGAGCGCTCACCGATCGATCATTACGCCGCCCGCCGCGCATAGCGACGGGGAAGCCCGCCGTCCGTTCCGCGATAATCCGCAGTTCATCGTCGTTGGGATCCTGCTGTTCCTGCTCACCCTGGTAGGCCTGTTGCGCGTGGCAGATCGTTCGACAGAGCTCGCACCGGACTATCTGAGCGAGGTGGTGCTCTACGCACTGTCGGCGTCCTGTCTAACGATGCTCGTCGTGCTCGCGTTTGTCCTGGCACGTCACATCGTCAAGCTGTGGGTGGAGCGTCGGCACGCGGTCCCGTTCGCTCGGTTTCGCGCGAAGCTGGTCGCGGCCCTACTCGGCATGACGCTGATCCCGGCGGTGCTCGTGCTCATCGTCGGCGGCGAACTCATCCGAAACAGTGCCGAGCGCTGGTTCGCGGCACCGGTCGACGACGTGCTGACGTCGGCGAACGCCATCGCGCGGGAGTACTATCGCGATCGCGAAGCCGTCGTCACGGAGTACGCCTCACGGATCGCGGCCACGCTTGAGGACGTCGACCTGAGCCAGACCTCGGTCAGCGCGGTGCGAGACATGCTGGCCCCCGAGGTCACCGCACGACGGGGCGGCATCGTCGACGTCTACCGGGTCGTCCAGCCCGACGCAGGTAGCGAGCGGATCGCGGTAGAGCCGGTCGTCGAGATAATTGCATCGACGGCGCCGCAGGGCCACGCGCGCGCGGCGGCAGAGCGACTTGCGGAGCAGATCGCGTCTGGGCGGGGTGAACTGCGCCGCGTGGAACCGCTCGAGGCCGGCGATCAGATCGTCCGCGCCGCGTCAGTGATTCGGACCGGGGGCGGGGAGATTGCCGGGGTCGTGGTCGCGAGCGACCCGTTGACCGGCGTGACCGCTCTCCATGCGCGCCGCATCGGAGGCGCGTACGAGGCTTACCGCCAGCTTCAGGTGCTGCGACGGCCGCTGGCGGGCGTCTATCTCTCATTTTTTCTGATGATCACACTGATGATTCTCGTCAGTGCCACCTGGCTTGGCGTGTACGTGGCGAAGCGAATTACCCGTCCCGTCCAGTTGCTGGCGGCTGGCGCGCGCGAGATTGGCGCTGGGCATCTCGACCATCGCATCCAGCCGGAAACCACTGACGAGTTCGGCTCGCTCGTGGACGCGTTCAACACGATGGCCGGCGAGCTGTCGACGAGCCAACACAGGCTGGAACGATCGCGCCGTGATCTGGAGCACCAGAACCTTGAGGGCGACCGGCGCCGTCGGTATATCGAGACGATTCTCGAGCGGATTGCGACCGGGGTGGTCTCGATCGACGCCGGCGGGCGTGTGAGCACGGTCAACAGCGCGGCGTCGCGCCTGCTGGGCCTCGACCGCGCGGCGCTCGGGCAGCCGGCGGCCATGGTCTTCGACCGTGAGGATCTGCAGCCGCTGGCGCCGGTGCTCCTCAACGCGCGAAACGCCGTGGGCGAGCGCGCGGCCCAGGAGGTGGCACTGGCGCGTGATGGGCGGGAGATTCACCTCGCGGTTGCGGCGACCGCGCTGCCGGGTGACGTTGGGGCGCTTGACGGCACCGTCATGGTCGTCGACGACGTCACGCCGCTCATCCGGGCCGAACGGGTCTCGACCTGGCGCGACGTGGCACGTCGTCTCGCCCATGAGATCAAGAACCCGCTGACGCCGATTCAGCTCTGCGCCGAGCGGATGCAACGACACTTTCGTGACGCCCCGCCCAAGGCACGTGACCTCGTCGATGAATGTACGGCGACGATCGTTGGGGAGGTCGAGGCGCTGAAGGAGCTCGTGGACGAATTCTCGCAGTTCGCACGCCTCCCGTCTCCGCGGACCGTACCGTCGGATCTCAACGCGCTCCTCGGCGAGACGCTGGCGTTGTATGACGGCCTGTTCAGGGACGTCACGTTCGAGCACCAGTTCGCGACCCTTCCGACCTTGCATCTCGACCCCGAGCAGGTCCGGCGGGTCGTGGTCAACCTGGTGAACAATGCAGCGGATGCACTGGATACCGCGGCACGTGCGGCCATCAACGGCTTCCGGGGGGTCATTACGGTGGCCACCGTGCACGACGCGGCTGAAGGCGTCGTGCGGTTCTTGGTGGCCGACAACGGTCCTGGGATCTCGCCCGCCGATCGCGAAAAGCTTTTCATGCCCTATTTCTCCACGAAGCGGCGCGGGAGCGGGCTAGGTCTCGCGATTGTCCGGCGCATCGTCATCGAGCACGGCGGTTGCATCGAGGTAACCGACAACACGCCCGCGGGCACCCGCGTCATCGTTGAGCTGCCCTGTCATTCATGAGTGCGAGGTTTCTGATCGTCGACGACGAGTCTGGCGTCCGGTCGGCGCTGAGCGGAGTGCTGCGCGACGAGGGCTATCGCGTCGAGGCCGTCGACTCCGGAGAGGCATGCCTCGATCGCGTCGTGCGCAAGGCCTACGACGTGATCATGCTGGACATCTGGTTGCCGGGCATCGACGGCCTGGCGACGCTCGGCAAGCTGCGCGAACGACGTGTCGATGCGCAGGTCGTCGTCATTTCCGGCCACGGCAACATCGAATCGGCGGTTCGTGCCATCAAGATGGGCGCGTTCGACTTCGTCGAGAAGCCGCTGTCGCTCGACAAGACCGTCCTCGTCGCGCGCAATGCCGTGCGCCAGCGGCAACTCGAGGCGGAGAACCGGCAGTTGCGCGAACATGTGGACCGGCGGTCGGAGATGGTCGGTGACAGCCGTGTCATGACGCAGCTCCGCGAGCAGGTCGCGATGGCCGCGCCGACCAACGGGCGCGTCTTGATCTACGGCGCGAATGGGACCGGAAAGGAGCTCGTCGCGCGCAGCGTGCACGCTCTGAGCCGGCGGTCGGCGGGACCGTTTGTCGAGGTCAATTGCGCGGCGATTCCCGAGGAGCTAATCGAGAGCGAGCTCCTCGGATATGTGCGTGGGGCGTTTACCGGTGCGGTTGCGGACCGCCAGGGAAAGTTCGAGATCGCAGACGGCGGGACGATCTTTCTCGACGAGATCGCCGACATGAGTCTGAAGACGCAGGCGAAAGTGCTCCGCGTGCTACAGGAGCAGGTCGTCGACCCGCTTGGCGGTCGCACCGGCGTACGCGTTGACGTCCGCGTGGTTGCCGCGACGAACAAGGATCTGACCGTCGAGATTCAGAGCGGGCGCTTTCGCGACGACCTGTTCTTCCGTCTCAACGTCATTCCCATTCTTGTGCCGCCGCTCGCGGACCGTCGCGAGGACATTCCGCTGCTTGCCGACCATTTCATGCGCGAGTTCGCGCGTGAGTATGGTCATCGTGTGAAGTCGCTGGACGAGGAGGCGCTTGCGATCGTGCGCGCCCATTCGTGGCCAGGCAACGTGCGTGAGCTGCGCAATGTCCTTGAGCGCCTCGCGATCATGGTGCCGGGCGAGTCCATCGGCGAGGCGGATCTCGGGTTTCTTGTGGGTGGCGCCCTGTCCGACCGTGCCGCGCCGGACGTGGCCGATCGTCTTTCACTCCATGCCGCGCGCGATCGATTCGAACGTGACTACATTGTGCGCGCGCTTGCGTCGCATCGCGGGAACATCTCGCGGGCCGCGGACGCACTTGGTGTCGAGCGCAGCAATCTGTATCGCAAGATGCGGGTGCTTGGAATCATTGCGACCCGGCGGGCGGAGACGACCCACCGTTGGCACGCAGTCTCACCTCGAGCACCTGATCCCGCGTGAACCCGTGCAGCTGGAGCTGCCGGGCTGCGGGCGTGACGAGCGCGTCCGCCGGCACGAGGCCGACGATCTCGGTTCCGGCCAGCGTTGTGCCGAGTGCGGCCGCCTCGCGGACCACGGCGTCGAATGCCTGGTCGAGCGATGTGCGCCGGTAGTCGGTCACATTAAGCGAGACCTGCACGAGACCGAGATGCGCGAGCCGGAGTCCGAGCGCTTTGACGAATGGGAGCCCGCCGCCGCGCGCGCGCACGCGCCGGGCGATCTCACGCGCGACCTCCACGTCGTCCGTCGCCAAGTTGACGTTGAAGGCAATCAACGGGTGGCGGGCGCCAAAGGCCGACGCGCCGGCGGTTTGGTGTGGAATGGCAGGGCCGCAATCGGGGCGCCACTCCCGGGTGGCCATCTTGTCGGCGAGCGCTTCGTACTGCCCGCGCCGCAGGCCTTCGAGCGCCCGCCGGGCCGCATCGGTTGCCGCCTGCTCGTACCAGAAGACTGGTATCCCGAACCGATCGGCGACTCGCGCACCCACCGTCCGGGCGAGATCGACGCAGATGTGCATCGCCGTGTCGGCCAGTGGTACGAATGGCACGACGTCGACCGCGCCGATGCGTGGATGCACGCCGCGGTGTCCGCGAAGGTCGATGCGCCGGACCGCCACGGCGAAGAGCCGTAGGACAGCGTCCGTCAGGCCCTCCGGGTCGCCGACCATCGTGAAGACGGACCGGTTGTGCGAGGGATCGGCGCTAGAGTCGAGCAGTCGAACACCGGGTGTGCCGGATATTGCATCGGCGAGTTCGCGGAGCACGTGAGGACGGCGGCCTTCGCTCACGTTGGGAACGGCTTCGATCACGTAGTCTCGCATCTCACTCGCGCCAGTCCGGTTGACCAGCCCGACACCTTTCCCCCATAATCGCACCACTTCCTGCCATCTGACGCACATGTTCGATCCGTTGCGCGACGAATCCCTCGCATCGCGGTCGTCTCCCGCCGATGGCGATCCTGTCGTCAAGGTCGAGCGGCTGCTCTTGACCGGGCTCGATCACTACTTTCGGGAAGATCACGAGCGTGCGATCGATCTTTGGACCCGCGTCCTGTTTCTCGATCGGTCGCACCCGCGAGCACGTGCGTACATCGAACGGGCCCGCGCCGCGCTAGCCGAGCGGATGCGCGAGTCAGAGGCACTGCTGCACTCGGGTGCCGAAGCACTCAGACATGGCAAGGTCAGCGAGGCTCGGGAACTGCTGAGTTCGGCGGTCGAGCATGGCGGTGGGCGCGACGAGGCGTTAACGCTGCTGGAGCGGCTGAATCGTCTGGAAACGGCGGCCGGGCGGAGCGAGAAGTTGGACGAGAGGCGCAGCGAGCGACTCCCGCGGGACCGCCGGCGGAAGGAACGCGATAGCGGAGTGCGGCGTCCAGTGCGGGTGGTTCCGTTGGTCGCGCTGTTCGTGGCGCTGGCAGCCGGCCTCTACGCGGTGGCGTCCTGGGATCGCCTCGAATCGCTGTTCGTGATCACGCGTCCGCTTCCGTCGGTGACCGGGCCCGTTCTTTCTCGCTCGCCGTTAATCGTGCCGTCGCGCGCCGATCTCATCGTCTCCGGCACCGAACAGTTGTTGTCAGAGGGGGACGCGCGGGAGGCGCTCCGGCTGCTAGCCACAGTGGAGCCCGGTGATCCGCGCGGTGGCGAGGCCGATGGCTTGCGCGGTATTATCCAGCGGAGCTTGCTCGAAGAACCCGCGGCCACTCGATCCGGCGCGTCGAGTTCCGCCCCGCGCCAGTAGACGGGTGAGAGGCGTCGAGTTGGTCGCTCGTTCCCCCGCCGCGGCGGACCGCCCCGTGATCACGGACCGGCTGTCATGAGGTGTTCTCGCTGCCACCACACACTGGAGTCACAGGACGCATGTCCAAGTTGTGGGCAAGACTTCTCACAGTCGCTCGGTCGCACCCTCTCGGCTGTGCGCGACGCTCCGACCGACACTGACGCGGCCGGACTGCTGGCCGATCTCAACCTCGACTGGGAGACGGAGCCGACACCGGGGTCGGTGCCCGTGACGGCCGGAAGGTCGAGCGCCACGTCGAGCACCGTGCAGTCGAGTTTGCCGTTGTTTCCGTCCTCGATCGAGTCGGCCGCGGTGGTTGCGCCCTCCGGTGCGAGTCGCCCGCTTGCCGTGCGCCGGCTCACGCCACGTGTGCCGAGGCTTCGCGCCTCGGGGCGCACGGCGCTACCACTCGCGCTCGAGTTTGGATCACCCGACGGACCCTCAGCGGCGGACCTGCGCGGCACAGTCGGCGCAGGTCAGATGGCGTCGCTTGGTCGGCGATTCGCTGCCGGGTTCGTCGATCTGGTCGTGCTCGGCCTGATGGACGGTGCGGTGATCGCGCTCACGGCGCGCTTGTCCGGGTTGCCGATCGAGGCCGCGACCGATTTGCCGGTCCTACCGCTGGTTGCCTTCCTCGCGCTGCTCGACGTCGGGTACGTGGCTGTCCTTACCGGACTGGGCGGCCAGACGATTGGCAAGATGACAGTTGGCATTCGAGTGGTCAACGCGGATGGTGGCGTGCTCAGCGTTGGCGGGGTACTCAGGCGCACGGCCGCGTACACGGTGTCGCTGCTGCCGGCCGGAGTTGGGCTGGTGGGACTGTTCGTGGGGTCACACCGTGCACTGCACGATCGTCTCGCCGGAACGGACGTCGTTTCGAGCCTCTGATGCGGACGTTGGCGTTGGTCGTGGCGACCGCCGGTTACAGCGGGTACGTGCCAGTCGCGCCTGGGACGGCCGGCTCCCTCGTCGGGCTGGTCGTGTTTGCTCTCGTGCGTTCCCGTGGCGGGCCTGCGATCGAACTGGTGACCATCGCCGCGGTGGTCGCCGTCGGGATATGGGCGGCGTCGGAGGCAGAACGGCACTTCAGGAGGTCGGACCCGGGCGCGATCGTGATCGACGAGGTCGCTGGTATGCTCGTGACGTTGTGCTGGCTTCCGGTCAGCTGGGTCGGGGCGGTTATCGGATTTCTCACGTTTCGCGCATTCGACATCGTGAAGCCGGTTCCCGCGGGCGCTGCGGAACGGCTCCCGCGTGGCTGGGGTGTGATGGCCGACGACGTCGTCGCCGGTGTCTATGCGCATCTCGCGCTGCGGCTCCTGGCATGGGCCGCGCCGGCATTGGTGCTCACGTGACGGCGCCGTCCGGATCCCCGGCATCTCGGCGCGCACCCACTGACGTGTCCGGTTGCTCGTCATGAGCCCGACGATGAGACCCGCGGGGCGCCCGGTGTCGCGCGCCGTCATCATTGCGGTTGGCACCGAGCTACTGACGCCGCACAAGGTCGATACGAACTCGCTCTTCCTCACCGAGCAGCTGAACGCGGCGGGGATTACCGTTCGCCAAAAGCTGGTCGTCGGCGATGACCCCGACGATCTGGTCGAGGCGCTCCGGCACGGAATGCGGTCTGGCGACCTCGTGGTCGTGACGGGCGGGCTTGGTCCGACCGAAGACGATCTGACGCGCGAGACGGTCGCGCAGCTGCTCGGCCTGCCACTCGCGGAGGACAAGACCGTTCTTGAGAGCATGCGCGCGCGCTTCGCCGCCCGCCGACTCGAGATGCCTGCCATTAACCGTTGTCAAGCGCAGGTGCCTACCGGAGCGATCGTGCTGGCGAACCCGCACGGCACGGCTCCGGGCCTTTGGATAGAGCAGGGCGGAACAGTGGTGGTGCTCCTGCCCGGACCTCCGCGTGAGCTTCGCCCGATGTTTCGGCAGCTGGTCGTCGAGTCACTGGCTGACCGGACGGATGGCCACCGCATCCATCGACGGGTCATGCGGATCACCGGACGGACGGAGTCGCACGTCGAGACAATGACGTATCCGATTTATTCGTCGTGGCGGCCGCCTGGTCCATCGATCGAGACCACGATCCTGTCGACGCTCGGGCAAGTCGAGTTGCACCTGTCGACACGCGCGACCGCCGAGGCCGACGCGCGCCGTGTGCTAGATGTCGCCACGGACGAGCTGGCGGCCGTGCTGGGTCACGACCTGTTCAGCAGCGACGGCCGGTCGCTCGAAGCAGTCGTCGGACAGCTGCTGCGCGACCGCGGTTTGCGCCTCGCGGTCGCCGAGTCGTGTACCGGTGGTCTCATCACCTCGCGCCTCACCGATGTGCCGGGGAGCTCCGCCTACCTACACGCTGGGTGGACTGTGTACAGCGATGTAGCAAAGGTATCGCTGCTCGGTATCGCCCCCCGGCTGATTCGCGAGCACGGTGCAGTGAGCGAATCGGTGGCCGAGGCGATGGCAGCCGGGGCGCGTGCCCGGGCCGACGTCGACGTCGGCGTCGGCGTGACCGGCATCGCCGGTCCCGGCGGGGGGACGGAAGACAAGCCGGTTGGAACCGTCTGTCTCGCATTGGACGGTCCGGAGCAACTTCGGCGTGTCCGGCGGTTGCAGCTCCCCGGGGAGCGAGATCGCGTGAAGTTCCAAGCCTCGCAATCGGCGCTCGACATGGTCCGTCGCGTGTTGTTGCGACACGCGTAGTCTCCGGTGCGACTCTTCTTCGGGATCGAGCTCGACCCGGCCAGCCGCGCGCAGATCGCGGCGGTCACCGCAGGCCTGTGCCGGCTCGACGTCTTCAGGGGTGCCGTTGTGACTTGGGTCCGGCCGTCGCGCCTCCATCTGACCCTTGCCTTTCTGGGTGAGGTCGGTCCAGACCTCGCGACGCAGGTGCGGCGCGTGGCAGAGGAAAGATTGACGTTAACGCCGTTTTGTGTCGAGGTGGGGACGCTGGGTGCATTTCCTCACTCGGGCGTGCCGCGCGCGCTCTGGCTGGGCGTGACGAAGGGCGAGGCGGAGCTCGCCGAAGTGCACGCGACCCTCTGGCGCCGACTTGCGTCGCTGTCGCTGACACCCGAGCGCCGCCGGTTCGCGGCACACCTAACGCTCGGCCGTGTCAAGCGGACGCCGCGCGGGAGGGGTCGAGCGATGCGCGACGCATTGGGAGACGTCGCCGTGCCGACGATTGCCTGGACCGTAAATCAGGTCAGACTCTATGAGAGCCGGCTCGCCTCCAGCGGTCCGTCGTATCACCTGGTCCACCATGCGCGGCTTGCGGATGGCGGTGGGCCGCTGGCAGCCTGTGGTAAGAATTGCGCGTCGCACCGAGACCCCGCTTGATCCGAAGCGCGTCCGCCCTGGCACGGCGCGACGAGGGAGAATACGCTGAGTAGCTCTTGACACGCTTGGGCCTCGAATCGTCGGGCAGAAAACCGGCGCTGCACCGATGTTTTCTCAGGCGTTGACCGAGGAGCAACGCCGTCAGGGAGGATGCCTTACCGGTCGGATGGAACGCGACTTTCACCGCGGGCTGCTAGAGTCCACTCAGTAGAGGTAGCCGACTCGTCGCGCCGCGAGACAGGGCCGAGGACGGCGCGGGGGCGGGTGTGCGCCGGCCTGGCGCGCCCGGACTGGCTGCTGCTCGGCGGAGCGTATCTGGTGGGCGGCGTTCCATTCGCGTTACTCCTGGCGCGTAGGGTCGGCGGCGTCGACGTGCGGAGCGCCGGCAGCGGAAACGTCGACGCTGCCAACGTGCTGCGTACGACACGCCCGGCGCTCGCGTGTGCCGTGCTCGCGCTCGACGTCGGGAAGGGTGCCGCGGTCGTCCTGTTCTCGGTCGGGGTCGGTGCACATGACGTCGTCCAGGTGGCGACGGCCGTTGCTGTAGTCGCCGGGCACGTGTGGTCGTTCTGGCTCCGATTCCGTGGCGGGAAGGGAGTCGCGACCGCTTGCGGGGCGTTTGCCGTCCTGGCGCCGGACGCGGCCGCTGTGGCCGCCGCGGTGTTCGTTGTGGTGGTCTCGATCACGCGTTATGTCTCAGTGGCGTCCGTCGTCGCGACGCTCACACTGCCGGTCGCGATGTACGGTACGAGTGCGCCATCGGTCACAGTGGCGAGTGCCGCCGGAATTGCCGCGGTCGTCGTTAGTCGTCATCGCGGGAATCTCGTCCGACTTCAGTTTGGGACAGAGCGCCGTGTCGCGCTGAGGGAACGGAGTTGACCGGCGGATCGCGTGTCTTGGCGCAGGTTGCCGTTACACGTCGTGGCCAGTGAAATGAACAACCCGTCAGGCAACCGCGTTGGCGTGCTTGGGAGTGGCGGGTGGGGCACCGCGCTTGCGGTGCATCTCGGGCGGCTCGGAAAGCAGGTGAGCCTGTGGGGTCGTGACGAGGCGCTGGTGGCCCGGATGGTGTCCCGCCGAGAGAACAGGCCGTATCTCGCCGATGTGGAACTGCCGGCGACGGTCGATCCCACCCCCTCGCTTGAGGCCGCGCTGGACGGAGTGAAGTACGTGGTCGCGGCGGTGCCATCCCACGGGGTCCGCGACGTGCTCCGCCGAGCAGCCCCGGTGGTGCCGCCGGAGGCCACCATTATTAGCGCCGCCAAAGGGCTAGAGGTCGGCACCTTGCTCCGAATGTCCGAGGTCATCGACCAGGAGCTTGGCGCATCGCGCCCGGTCGCGATCCTGTCGGGGCCCAGCTTCGCAGCCGAGGTGGCCCGGGGCATGCCGACCGCCGTGTCCGTGGCCGGCAGATCGGAGGCAGCCGTAGCCGCGGTCCAGCGCGAGTTTCGTGCCAGTTACTTCCGGCTCTATGCCAGTGCCGACGTCACCGGTGTCGAGGTCGGGGCGGCGCTGAAGAATGTGATCGCGATTGCCACCGGAGTCGTCGAGGCGCTGGGACTCGGCCGCAACGCGTCGGCTGCGCTCATCACGCGTGGGCTGGCTGAAATCTCACGGCTCGCGTTCGCGCTCGGCGGGCAACGTGACACAGTGGCGGGGCTGAGCGGGCTGGGCGACTTGATCTTGACCTGCACTGGTACGTTGAGCCGCAACCGTCAGGTGGGGCTCGAGCTGGGCAAGGGGCGACCGCTGGGTGACGTCCTCACCGGGATGAAGATGGTCGCCGAAGGGGTGCGCACGACCAGCGCGGCGTTGGCGCTCGGCGCCCGCCACAATGTCGAGTTGCCGATCGTAGCCCAGATGGCGGAGGTCCTTGCGGGACGCCGCACGCCGCGCGAGGCAGTCGAGGAGTTGATGCTGCGCCGTCAGCGCGCGGAGTTGGAGCAGTGAACCTGCTTAGTCGACTGCGCGACGGTCTCCGGCGTACAGCAGAGCGGTTGACGGGTCGTCTCTCGGATCTGGCAGCCGACGTCGACGCGGTCGAGAGCCCTGGGGCAGATGGCGAGACGTTTGCCGCTCTCGAAGAGGTTCTGATCGAGGCGGATGTCGGCGTCGTCGCGGCCGAGCGCATCGTATCTCGCGTGCGGGACGGCAACGGCGCCGACGTGACCCTGACGACACGTGTGAGACGCGAGATCCTCGAGATCCTCGAGCGGCCTGCGCTACAGGACAGGTCGGCAACACGCCCTCGCGTCGTGCTGGTGGTCGGAGTCAACGGCACCGGCAAGACAACGACGGTGGGGAAGCTCGCTTACCGCTGGCGGTGCGAGGGCGAATCCCCGCTGATCTGCGCAGCCGACACGTTTCGCGCCGCGGCCGTCGACCAGATCGAGACATGGGCCGCGCGCGCGGCGGTTGACATCGTGCACGCGGCCTCCGGCGCCGACCCGGCCGCCGTCGTTTTCGATGCGATTCAGGCCGGGATCGCTCGCGGCCGGAGCATCGTGATCGTCGATACAGCGGGTCGCCTGCATACCCGAAGGGATCTGATGGCGGAGCTGTCCAAGATCAAGAGAGTGACAGCTCGCGCGGTGGAGGGCGCGCCGCACGAAGTGCTGCTGGTCCTGGACGCGACGGTCGGTCAGAACGGACTTGCGCAAGCGCGACATTTCCTCGAAACATCGGCGGTGACGGGGATCGTGCTGGCCAAGCTCGACGGCACGGCGAAGGGTGGGGTGGCGGTCGCCGTGGCCAGCGAGCTCGACGTACCGATCCGCTACGTCGGCGTGGGCGAGGGCATCGAGGACCTCGTACCGTTCTCGCCGGCCGATTACGTCGACGCGCTCTTTGCACGGGGGTAGTAGCTCGTGGCAAAGTCCAGCTGCTTTCGACTGGCGCTGCATCCCGCAATCGCTGGCGTTCGACCACGCGCCAGTGGGGTCACATGATGGGAGTAGGTTCCTTCCTCGCGCCTTGTAATGGCCGGACGCGCTCCGAATCCATCGGGTTCTCGGTGCGATGCCGGGCTTTCACCACGAGTTGCTCGTCGTGAGCGCGATTCCAGACGACACGCACATGGACCGCGCGCTGGCCCTGGCCGCGCAGGGGCGTGGCCGCACCAGTCCCAATCCGATGGTGGGCGCCGTCGTCGTGACGGCGGACGGGATCGTGGTCGGCGAAGGGTTTCACGCGCGCGCCGGGGGAGACCATGCCGAGATCCGTGCGCTGGCTGCCGCGGGGCCGGCCGCGCGAGGGTCGACGTTGTACTGCACGCTTGAGCCTTGCTGTCACCATGGCCGCACGAGTCCGTGCGCACCGCGGATCGTGGCGGCTGGCGTGGAGCGTGTCGTCGTCGCGATGGTCGATCCCCATCCTCGGGTCCGCGGCGGTGGTCTCGCGTATCTCCGTGCCCACGGCGTTCGGGTCGATGTCGGTATGCGCCAGGCCGCGGCGGAGCAGATCAACGAGGCGTTCGTTATCTGGGTGGCGCTTGGCCGACCGTTCGTGACAATGAAGATCGCGACCAGTCTCGATGGTCGGATCGCCGCACGGCCCGGAACACGGACGCCAGTGACCGCGGAGCCAGCCGTGCGCGCGGTACATGCGCAGCGAGCCGTCGTTGATGCCGTGGGTGTGGGTTCGACCACGTTACTGGTTGACGACCCGCTCTTGACGGTCCGTGGTGTGGCACGCGCCGGGCCGTTGACGCGCGTTGTGTTCGATCGACGGCTACGCACCCCGCCGACCGCACGCATCTTCGGAACACTGAGCACGGGCCCGGTCGTCATCGTGACGACGGAGCGCGCCGCGTCTGCACGGCCGGGAGACGTCAGTCGCTTGGCCGCCGCCGGCGCCGACGTGGAGGCGCTGGTGCGGGGCGATGTCTGCGAGGCGTTGCAGCGGCTCGGTGCGCGGCAAATCACTACGCTGGTGGTCGAAGGCGGGACAACGATCCACCGCGCCGCCTGGACGGCGGGTGTCGTGGATCGGGTGCAGCTCTTCATCGCTCAGTCCAACATCGGGGAAGACGGCGTCGGCTGGCTCGCCGGGCACGGACTGTCACTCGCCGATCTGAAGGCTCTACGCGTCCGCGTGCTGGGGCCGGATCTCCAAGTGGAGGGTGATGTTTACAGGGATCATTGAGGACATCGGAGAGGTGGCGGAGGTGCGGACGATTCCTGCTGGGTTGCGGCTGCGGGTCGCGACGGGGTTGGCGTCGGACTTGTCCGTGGGGGACAGCATTGCCGTCAATGGGGTTTGCCTAACGGTCGTTCTGTGTAGCGCCGGCGAGTTCCACGCGGAGGTGTCACCCGAAACAGCCCGTGTGACCGCGCTCGGCGTGACGACGCCAGGGTCGATCGTGAATCTGGAACGACCACTCCGAGCGGACGGTCGTCTCGGAGGGCACTTTGTCCTTGGCCATGTAGACGGTGTGGGTCACATCGACGAGATCAGGCAGGATGGCGAGTTCTGGTGGGCGACGTTTCGGTATCCGGCGGGGTTGGAGCTCTACTTGATACGCAAGGGGTCGGTCGCAGTGGATGGGATCAGTCTGACGGTCGCCGGGTTGAGTGCGCAGCGATTCGACGTGCAGGTCGTGCCTCACACGTGGCGCCAGACGCGGTTGCACGCCGCGGCGGTCGATGATCCCGTCAATCTCGAGTGCGATATGCTTGGAAAGCACATCGTCCGCGCCTTGGAGGTCGCACGCAGGGGCGAGGGCGACGCTGAGCAGTGATACGAGGGACGACGATGGCTGGCAAGACAGCACGGCGACCGAGGGGCTCGCAGGGGGAAGGCCCCCGACGTGTGGGGCGTGGGCGTCGCGGCCCGTTTACGTCGATCGACGAGGCCGTCTCGGCGTTTCGCGATGGCCGCATGATCATCGTGGTCGATGACGAGGATCGCGAGAACGAAGGCGATCTCACGATCGCCGCCGACACGATCACGCCTGACGCAATCAACTTCATGGCGCGATACGGGAGGGGGCTCATCTGCCTGTCGATGACGGGAGACCGCCTGGACGAGCTCGACATCCCGATGGCCGTGAGCGAGAACACATCCCGGTTCGAGACCGCGTTCGGCGTGCCAATCGACGCGAAGCACGGGACGACGACGGGGATCTCGGCGGCGGATCGGGCGGCCACGATTCGAGTCGCGATCGACCCGAAGACGACGCCGAATGACCTGTCGAGGCCAGGGCACGTGTTTCCGCTGCGCGCCCGTGCAGGCGGGGTGCTGGTGCGCGCGGGCCAGACCGAAGCCGCCGTCGATATGTCTCGGCTGGCGGGTCTCTATCCCGCAGGCGTGATCTGCGAAATCATGAACGACGACGGCACGATGGCGCGTGTCCCGGAGCTGCGGAAGTTCGCGAAACGTCATGGCTTACTCATGATCACCGTAGCCGATCTGATCAAATACCGGATGCGTCACGACCGCCTCGTGCACCGGGTGGCTGCGGCAGCCCTCCCGACGGACCACGGCGCGTTTCAAGTCATTGCCTACGAGAGCCTGATCGACGGCGAGACGCACATGGCGCTCGTGCGCGGGGACATCGGCGACGGACAGTCGGTGCTGGTCAGGGTGCACTCCCGTTGCCTGACCGGCGATGTCTTTCACTCGTCGCGGTGCGACTGCGGCAGCCAGCTCTCGCTCGCGATGGATCGGATCGCCGCCGAGGGGCGTGGTATCTTGCTTTATCTGAACCAGGAGGGACGCGGTATCGGACTTGGCAACAAGATCCGAGCGTACGAACTCCAAGACCAGGGTCTCGACACTGTCGAAGCCAATGAGCGACTCGGCTTCAAGCCGGATCAGCGGGACTACGGGATTGGCGCACAGATTCTTGGCGATCTCGGGGTTCGCACGATGCGCCTCCTCACCAACAACCCCCGTAAGTTCATCGGACTCGACGGCTATGGGCTGGCCGTGCAGGAGTCGGTGCCGCTGGAAGTGGCCCCGTCCGAGTTCTCGAAAGCGTACCTGCGCGCGAAGAAGGAAAAACTCGGCCACCGGCTGTCATCGGTCTAGACTGGGCTTCGCCCCGAACCCCCGCGGCCGCTCCGCCGGGACCCCGAGAGTCCAACTCCGCGCCCACGAGGTGAACCTTACGCGCCTCGGCCGCTTGCCGGCGGCACACGATGACGGCATTGTCGTCTCGTGCCGCAAAACGGCCGTGTACATGCCGCCCATTTCGTTGACACTCGTAAGGGCCCTCAGATACGATAAGCGATTGTGTGAGAGTCGCTTAGGGCTCTTCTTGGCTAGCCGGGTGCTCGAGGTGCCCGAGATGTTTGACGCACTCAGCAGCCGCTTGCAAGACGTATTCGCCTCACTTGGGGGCCACGTGCGCCTCACGCCCCAGGTGGTCGAGAACGCGCTTCGCGGAATTCGCCTGGCCCTGCTTGAGGCCGACGTCAACTTCAAGGTGGTCAAGGCATTCTGTGACCGTGTGCGAGACCGAGCGGTCGACCACGCGGTTCTCGATAGCCTGACCCCAGCCCAGCAGGTCGTCGGTATCGTTCGCGACGAGCTCGTCGCGCTGTTCGGACCATCGTCCGCGGGTTTGACGGCGTCCTCGCGCCGCCCGCAGGTGGTGCTCATGGTGGGGTTGCAGGGCTCGGGTAAGACGACTACGACTGCCAAACTCGGTCGGTGGTTGGCGCGTCAGGGGCGGCACCCGCTGCTAGTCTCAACTGACGTGCGCCGACCGGCCGCGATCGAACAACTCGCGGTGCTGGGCCGCGATGCGAATGTTCTGGTACACGAGGCCAAAGGCGAGCGCGATCCGGTCAAGCGCGCGCGTCAAGCCGTGACCGCGGCGCGGACCAGCGGGTTCGACATCGTCATCGTCGATAGTGCTGGGCGGCTACACATCGACAATGAGTTAATGACCGAACTCGAGGCCATCGGGGCAGCGGCGTCGCCGTCTGACACCCTGTATGTCGCTGACGCGATGACCGGGCAGGACGCGATCAAGAGCGCTGGCGAATTTCATCGCCGCATGGGTGTGACGGGCGTGGTGCTGAGCAAGATGGATGGTGACGCACGCGGTGGGGCTGCCTTGTCGGTTGTGTCCGTCGTCGGCGTACCGGTGGTCTTTTCGGGGACCGGCGAGCGGATCGAGGATCTGGAGCCGTTCCGCCCCGACCGCCTGGTGTCGCGCATGCTGGGAATGGGGGACGTCCTGAGCCTCGTCGAACGGGCAGAGGAAGCGGTGACGCGCGAGGATGCGAGCGCGCTCGAGCGCAAGCTCCGCCGGAACGAGTTCACGTTACAGGATCTCCGGCAGCAGATGTCAGCCCTTGGGCGGATGGGGCCGCTGGATCAGCTAGTCGGGATGATTCCAGGCATAGGCGGGCGTGGGTTCTCGGCGGACGACCTCGATCCAGGACAGCTAACGCGGACGGCCGCCATCATCGATTCGATGACGCCGCGCGAGCGACGAGCACCGGCGATCATCAACGGCAGCCGCCGCCGGCGCGTCGCGCGCGGAAGTGGGGCGAGCGTCCAGGAAGTGAATCGGGTGTTGAAACAGTTCACAGAGATGCGAAGGATGCTGAAGGCGGTCGGAGCAGCCGGAGCGGCTGGGCGTCGCTCGCGTCGGCGACGGGCCGCGGCACGAATGCATTGACGCGGCGGGCCATGTGCGCGGGCGCGCCGCGTTCCGCGAGGGATACGGAACACGAGGTAATCTGAATGCTGACGATTCGCATGCGACGGCAGGGCACCAAGAAACGCCCCTTCTATCGACTCGTCGTCATCGAGTCGCACACGTCGCGGGACGGGCGCGCCATAGAGGTGTTGGGTCACTACGACCCCGCCCCGCAGCCAGAGATGCTGGAGCTTGATCGGCAGCGCCTGACCCACTGGATGAGCCACGGCGCGCGGCCGAGCGACACGGTTCGCACGCTTCTCGAGCGCCATCCCCCGGTTGAGGCGGTGTCAGGTGCGGAGACGGCCGACGGGTTGGCGGCGGCGTCGGCCGGTGCGGAGTCCGCAGAGCCGTGAGCCGCGCCAGAGACGTCGTCGAGGTCATTGGTCGGGCGCTCGCTGACTACCCGGATGCGATCAGCGTCAGCGAACGGGAGGACGACGACACCATTCGGGTCGAGCTGATGAGCGGGCCTGGCGATCTGGGAAAGCTCATCGGCCGCCAGGGGCGTACCGCGGCCGCCGTCCGGACACTCGCCCAGGCCGCCGCTGACCGGGACGGCCTGCGTGTGATGGTGGATTTTCTCGACTAGTGGATACCGGACGTGATCAATCGGACCCGATGGTTATGGTCGGTCGCGTGGCGCGGGCGCACGGAAGACGAGGAGAGGTCGTCGTCGACCCGGAGACGGATTTCCCGGAAGCACGATTTCAGGTCGGCAACGCCGTGTTCACGAGCGCGGAGGAAAGGTCCGTGGAGCTCCGCGTTGCCAGCGTGCGGTTCCACCGTGGGCGTGCGGTGATCGGTTTCGAGCGCGTGGAGACGATCGACGCGGCCGACCAGCTTGCCGGAAACAAGTTGCACGTGCCGGAATCGATGCTCATGCCGCTGCCGAGGGACACGTTCTATGTGCACGATCTCGTGGGCTGCGACGTCCGAACGCTCGACGGCACGATCGTGGGCACGGTCAGGGAGATTCAGCGTGTGGCGGGCGCGAGTCGGTTGATCATCGATGCGGCGCATGGCGAGATCGACGTGCCGTTAGTAGACGCGATTTGTGTGCGTGTCGATATCGCGGCGCGGTCGATCGTCATCGACCCACCGGAGGGCTTACTCGAGCTTAACCAGCGCCGCCGCGGCTCCGAGAGACGTGAAGTTTGACATCGTGACCATTTTCCCCGAGTTGATCCATGCGATCACTGGGGCCGGCGTGCTTGGTCGCGCGATCACCACGGGCATTCTGGATGTCGCCGTACACGACCTGCGCGACTACGCCGCTGACCGGCGTCGGACGGTGGATGACGTGCCCTACGGAGGCGGACCGGGGATGGTACTGAAGCCGGAACCGTTTGTGCGCGTCGTGGGGCAGATTCGGCGCGAGCGCGGGTTGCCGGAGGCGATCGTGCTGACCTCGCCCCAAGGTGCCGTGTTCACCCACGCGGAAGCGGTCCGTCTCAGTCGGTTGCGCCACGTGGTATTGCTCTGTGGACGGTACGAGGGCGTGGACGAACGGGTGCGGGAGCATGTGGCCACGGAGGAGATGTCGGTCGGCGATTACGTGCTCAGTGGGGGGGAGCTTCCCGCGGCGGTCATCCTTGATGCCGTGGCCCGCCAGGTGCCGGGTGTCGTCGGGGACGCCGCGTCGGTGCGGTCCGATTCGTTCGTACGCCGGCTGCTGGATTGTCCGCACTACACGCGGCCCGCGACATTTGAGGCGCGCCGGGTGCCCGACGTGCTGATGTCCGGCAACCACAGCGAGATACGACGCTGGCGTAAGCGCGAGGCGGTCCGGCGGACTCGCGAACGGCGTCCAGACTTGTTGGCGAATGCTAGTTTGGATGACGAGGAACGAGAGCTCCTGCGGGAGCTCGAGCAGGCCGATGAGCCCAAGACGGGAGCAGGCGTATGAAGGCGATTGAAGCAGTGGAGTCCCCGCAACTGGTGGAACGTCCGGACATGCGGCCGGGCGACACGGTCCGCGTGCACGTTAAGGTGCGGGAAGGTGAGAAGGAACGGATTCAGATCTTCGAGGGGCTCATCATCGGCCAGCATCGGGGTGGTTCGAGGGCGACGTTTACTGTCCGCAAGGTGTCGTTCGGTCAGGGCGTCGAGCGTATCTTTCCGCTGCACTCCCCGATGATCGACAAGATCGACGTGGTCCGCTCGGCGCGAGTCCGCCGCGCCAAGCTGTATTTCCTGCGCAAGCTCCGGGGAAAGGCCGCGCGCCTGCGCGAGCGCCGGCGGACCTAGGCTCTTGTGCTCATGCCGGGAAGTCCTGTTACATTCGACCGCGAATCCATCCCGCACTGGTCCAGCCATCAGCGGGTTACATACGGAGGCGCGCGCCCTCGTCACGTCTTGTACTGGCCGGTCTCGCTTCGGATCTGGCGGGCTCTCGGCATTAATATGAGTTCTCGGCCGGGACACTAGCCGATCAGGTGACACGGCGTCCGAAGTCGACTCGCCCTGCAGCCCGACGGACAGTCGAGAACGCGGTTCGACGGCTCGGCTTCGCTCGGGTTGCCGGGACCGACGAAGTTGGACGCGGCTGTCTCGCCGGTCCCGTGGTAGCGGCCGCGGTCGTGCTCGACCACCGGCGAACCATCAGCGGATTGCGCGACTCCAAACTGCTGACACCGATCAGCCGCGAGCGGCTGTACGAGGAGATCATTCGTACGACGTCGTGGACGGTCGCGTCGGTCGAACCAGCGGAGATAGACCGTCTCAACATTCATCGCGCCTCGCTCGACGCGATGCGCCGAGCCGTCAAGGCGATCGCGCCGTGCCCTGACTTCGTGCTGGTCGACGGGTTCTTGCTCCCCGGTCTGCTGTTGCCGCAGCGCGGCATCGTCGGCGGCGACCGCCGATGCGCCGTCATCGCCGCGGCGTCGATCGTCGCGAAGGTGACCCGAGACCGTCATATGCAGCAGCTCCATGCCCGCGACCCGCGGTATGGATTCGATCGCCATAAAGGGTATGCGACGCGTGACCACCTGGCCGCGGTACGCCGATTCGGCTACTCCGACGTTCACCGGCGTTCGTTCCGCCCCGCGTCCCTGTTTGATAGGATCGCAAACTCGGGCAGTGTGCCTGTCTAACGCCTTATGCCCACGCGCCGGGAGCGCCTCCGCAAGGCCGAGAAACTGCTGCGACAGGGCCGTCTTGAGCCGGCCATCACCGAGTACGTCGCGCTGATCGAGGAAGAGCCCACGGATTGGGCGACGACCAACGTCCTGGGGGATCTGTACGTACGCGCGAAGCAGGTCAACTTGGCCGTGGGCCAGTACACTCGCATCGCCGATCACTTCTGGAAGGAGAGGTGTTTTTCGAAGGCAGCCGCCCTCTACAAGAAAGTTCTCAAGGTCATGCCGACTGACGAGCGGTCTCTCATTCGCCTTGGCAACATCTCGGCTCAGCAAGGGAAGCTCGTCGATGCGAAGGCGACTTTCAACGCGGTTGTATCGTTGCGACGCAAGCGTGGTGACGCTAACGGGGTCAACGAGGTGGTCGTGCTGCTGGGAGCGATCGACCCGCGGGATCTCGGCGCGCGGCGCGCCGCAGCAAAGGCACAAGTCGAACTGGGTCAGACGCCAGAGGCCATCGAGGCCATGGGACAGCTCGCTGTCGATCTCAGAGAGGAAGGAAAGACCACCGATGCGGTCGAGGTGTTAAAGAGCGTGGTCGAACTAGACCCTGCCAACGTCGCGAGTCGGGCCAGGCTCGCGCGGCTCTATCTGTCTATTGGCAACCTTGGCGCGGCGCGCGAATACTTGACGGCCGAAGTAGCTGGTGACGATCCGGCGATGTTGCTGGCCGTGGCGGAGCTCAAGCTCAGAGGTGGAGATGCTGACTGCGCGCGGGAGGTGATTCGCCGAGTCATCGGCCTGAGCCCGGATGCGTCCGACCAGGTCATGGCGCTGGCTGATTCACTGTCCGACGGGAATGCCGACGCGGCGTTTGCCTGTGTGGATGAGCTTGCCGATGTCGCCATTCGGTCCGAGGACTGGCGGGCGGCGAGCGTGCTGCTGCGGGAGTTCACCGAGCGCGTGCCGCGTCATGTGGCCGCGCTCGTCAAGCTGATCGACGTTTGTGTCGATGCCGATCTCGACGGCGCGCTGATCGCCGCGCAGGCGGAGCTGGCCGAGGCGTATCTGGATAGCGGTCAAATGTCGCAAGCCACTGTGATCGCGGAGGACCTCGTCGTTCGCGAGCCGTCGACGCAGGCGCATCTCGATCGCTATCGACGCGCGCTGGTGGCGTCTGGCGATCTCGACCCCGACGCGAGGATCGCGGAGCGATGCCGCACCATAGCCGGGGACGGCGGCGCGTCGGACGGTTTGGGCGAACTGGGCGACGATTTCTTCGATGAGTCTGAACCGACGGCCTCCGCGTCGCAGGCAAGCACGCACGATGGAGAGGTCGCAGGTCGCCTCGCCGCTGTCAAAGTGAGCGTCGATGGGGGGGGACCTGCCGCGGCGCTCGAGGCCGAGAGCGGGGTCGACCTGAACGAGGGGGGACCCGACCTGTCGAGCCTGTTCGCTGAGGATTTCGAGCCCGCAGTGGTGAAGCTGCTCCCCGCGTCCCCTGAACCTGAGGCGGCACCCGCGGGAGGGGTGCCGGCCGGCGAATCGATGAAGATGGACTTAACGTCTGTGTTCGGCGACCTTGAAGGGACGGGCGTCACCGGGGCGCCGTCGCGACCTGCGCCGGCGATGGATCGGCCAACGATGCCCGCCGGCATTCCACCCGCTCCGAGCTTGGACGAGGTATTCGACCAGATTCGAGACGAAGTCGTCAGTGATGCTTCGGTTGAGGAACCCGGGGCGCAGCAATACCAGCTCGGACTGAGCTATCGCCAGATGGGCAAGCTCGACGAGGCCATCGCGGCACTCGAGACCGCAGCCCGATCGACGCGGTATCGCTTCAACTCGGCTGTCATGCTGGGGCGACTGTATTTCGACAAGCAAGAGCCAGCGCGCGCGCTCGACTGGTTGGAGCGCGCCGCGGAAGCGCCGGGCCCGTCCGACGACGATCACCACGCGTTGCTGTATCACTTCGGCGTGACGCTCGAACGCCTCGGCGAGAACGCCCGAGCGTTGGGGGTCTTTATGGAGTTGCAGTCCAACGCCGGCGAGTATCGCGATGTTGGTGAGCGGGTGGGGCGTCTGGGGCGGCTCAAGATCGGAGGATGACCCCGTCGGGCAGCATGCGCGGACGAGTGAGTCGCCTGCTGCTTGTCTTCTATTTTGTGGACGTTGGCCTCGTCCTCGTCGTGACGCCGTGGACGACCTTCTGGGATCGCAACATCTTCGTCGAGTCCTTCCCGTTGGTGGAAGCCCTACTAACGACATCTATGGCGCGGGGTGGTGTGTCAGGCCTCGGAGTGCTCAACCTCGGAGCAGGCCTCGCGGACCTGTCCGTGCTCTGGAGGCGAGGTGCCCCGAGGTCTAGTTTGTCCAGTTCGGCAAAGGTCTGGACAGTTCCATCCACGCGTTCGCTGCGCGCCCCGGCCCGGCCGGGTGAGGCCAGCGTGCTCGCGCAAGCGGCAAGGGCCCCTCGGAAGACAGTGGCCGGGGGCCCGCCTCGGAGGCGGTAGCCACGATGTGGTCGTTGCCGGCTGTAAAACGCCAGACACCGGGCCAACGACCGTTGCAGGGCGCGGGCCGAGGAAAAGTAGTGCCGACCGAACTGGACGCGCCAGTACGCCGCAGCCGCCAGCCCGCCGCCCAGTATCCCGGCAACCCGACCTCGATGAGGCAGGCGCCATCAGGGCCGCCGCGACCTCGCCGACGACGTTCCGGGCGGACCCGTACGACGAGGCGCAATCACCCGCCGTTCGTCGGTCACGGTCAATTCGGGCGCACGCCCACGCCGGGCGGTCCGCCGTTTCGAATACAGTCCGTTAGCCCGGTAACGCGTCAGTTGGGCCCGCCACCAATTGCATATCGTCCGAGACACGCCATAGCGTCGACACGTCGCGCTCACGTTGCCACTGCGCTGCGCCGCCTACAGAACCCGCAGCCGGAACCCTTGTATGCTGTTGTCGAGAGTCATTGGGGCCCTTCCGTTCGCGTCTCTTTGCCCAACGAAACTGCGTGGAAGAATAGGCCACATGACCCTCGTTCTGTCTCTGGTGTCAGACAGCCGAGACTGTCAACACCAAAGCGGAATTTTTCAGGGTAGTGTCACTGTGACTGGGCGAAAACGGTCCGTAGTGAGGCCCGACGGGCGGGCGATCGTCTGCCTCGTGACCGACCGCGAGCGCCGGGCCGCTCAATCTACGACGGACGATGCGGCATGCGATGCGCTGGTCGAACTCGCGGGTGACGCACGGCGTGCAGGTGTCGATCTCATTCAGGTGCGCGAGCGGGGTCTGACGGATCGCGCCCTGCTTGGCCTTGTCGAGCGAATGGTCGCTGTCACCCACGGGAGCGAGACACGGGTCGTCGTCAATGAACGGGTTGACATCGCGTTGGCGGCGGGGGCCTCGGGCGTGCACCTCCCGTCGTCCGCCCCGCCGGCGAGCCGGGTGCGTACTATGGTATCGCCATCGTGGGTCATCGGTCGGTCCGTGCATCGACCCGACGAGGCGCGCCGGGTCGAAGAGGAGGGCGGCGTCGATTACTTGGCGTGTGGCACCGTGTTCGTCACCCCATCGAAACCTGGGCAGCACCCGATCGGTGTCGCCGGCCTTCGTGCGGTAATCAGCGGCGTGGCGCTACCGGTGCTCGCGATTGGCGGCGTCGACGTAACGAACGCGTCGTCGATGGCCGGTGCCGGCGCGGCGGGGGTCGCCGCGATCGGTTTGTTTGCCGACGTCCCGCGGGATGGGGAGCCAGACGATCTCTACCGGTGCATCGAAGCGTTACGCGACGCGTTTGACAAGGGAAGGGGGCTCGTCTGACGTCGAAAAAGTCTGTGAGCGAGACCCGGCAGCGCGATTTCGGTGCAAGCTTGCGGGAGGCGCGCGAGCGTCGTGGGGTGTCCCTGCGGCAAATTGCCGTCTCTACCAAGATCTCGATGGCGGCACTCGAAGCGCTTGAGCGCAACGATGTGTCAAGCCTGCCCGGTGGAATTTTCACACGGTCGTTCGTCCGATCCTATGCTTCCGAGGTGGACCTTGATCCGGAAGCGACGCTGAGACGATTCCTCAATCAGGTTAGCACCGACGGCGCCGTCGAAGGCCGCCCGGAAGTCGAGTCGCACGCGCATAGCGTGTTCCAGAGCCAGCAGCGGATGGCTGGCACCGTATTGAGTTTGTTGCTCCTCGCCGTGCCGCTCGCGGGGTTGCTCATCTTCTTGGGCGTACGCGGTGGTGACGACGCGGCAGCTGACGCCGAGTCGGGCGCCGGCGATCTTGCTGTCGCTGAAGTCTCCGATCCGACGCTGGCTACAGCACTGCCGCCGTTACGACCGCCGCCATCCCTTGTGCGCCCCGTTGCGGAGGCCGCGGCCGTGGGTCCGCTCACGATCGACATCCATCCGAACGCGGACTGCTGGGTGTCGGCGACTGTGGACGGCGAGCGGCTGTTCTCCGGCGTGATGCATGAGGGTGACCGTCGAGTGCTGGAAGCCGAACATGAGATCATCGTGATCGTCGGCGACGCGGGTGCGTTCGTGTACGCCATCAATCAAAACCCGGGGCGGTCGCTCGGCGGTAGCGGCGAGGTTGCGACGGCCACCATCACGCGCAGCAACTATCGTAGCTACACGAGACAGTAGTGCAAAGGAACAGCCAGACACTGAGTTAGATCGGAGCCGCGACGCTCGGCTAGGCCCGCCGCCGACCCCTTGACCACGTCGCCTCGATAGACGTTGGTATCCGCGGACCGTTTCCTGAGCTGTTTCGGCGCGGCGACGCGCCCCGAGACGTGCACCTGCTCGCTTCTCGGGGGAAGGGACTCGCGTCGCCGGCGGCGGCGCAACTGGCGCTGTTGCTGATGCTTGCCGACGATCCCGACGTCAAACTGGCTGTCTCGGGGACGGAGACGGTCCATGGCATTTCCGAGGCCGCGCTGGCCGGATACCTAGCCTATGGCGACGTGTCGGAGGCGCGCCGCGCGCACTTCGCGACACCTGAAGTGCACCCTGTCGATGCTGCCAGCGCGGACGATGGGCCGCTTATCGACCTCGATACACCGTTGCCCGACGGGCCGGTGGTGGAGTTAGAGACCGCCGATGCTTCGAGGGAACTGTCGCAGCTGTCATTGATCGACCGGATCAACCTCGCTATGAACGGCACACCCGAATAGCAAGGCGTCCTGGTGCGCGACGCGAACAAACTCGTGGCGTCGGCGGCGATCGGCAGGCCCAAGCTCAGCGAGTTCGAGGTCGAGACGTACGCTCGGATAACGAATGTGTCTGAGGAGGTGTTCCGACTCATCGGAAACAACCGGGGCTGCGTCAAGAACTACGTTGTCGCATCCGCGCTCGCCAAGAACCCCAAGACGCTGCTTGCCATCTCAGTCCGACGGGTGCCTCGGATGAACGACCAGGAAATAGAGAACTCGCGCGCGCTCGCAACGTCCCCGCCGCGTCGCGTCTCGCGGGCACGCGCGATAGTAGCGCTGCGACGCGACCGCACCGGCGGCAAGACCGCAGAACACGTCACCGCTTGTTGCCGCCCGCCTTTCGCTGAGGCCGGCGCTGTTTTTCGAGCCGCCATTCAGAGCGCATCTGGGACAGGCCGTCCATATACACCGCCGCGCGGGCGCGCGTCTCCTCATCACCAAGCGTCGTGAGGATCTCGACGGCCCGCTGGATGTCGCGCTCTATCGTGGCCGCCGTCGCCCGGGAGTAGAGCCGCTTGATCTGTTCGATCTGGCGTTGGCTCATGGCGATTGCCGATCGGGGGCCTGTGGCGCCGCCGGCCGGTGGCGACGGAGGCGACGGCGAAACGCGTCGAGGGGCAATGTGTTCAAGACGTCGTTGGGCTCGAGCCACGCTCGGCGTGCGACGACGACGCCCCAGCTGAACACGGCGAACGCCCCTGGCGCGTGCGCGTCGGACGAGATGACGATCGGGGCGCCGCGGTCGCGCGCGAGCCGTGCCAGCGTGTCGCACAGGTCGAGGCGCTCGACCTGGCAGTTGATCTCAAGGGCGACGCCGAGACGCGCGGCCGCGTCGACGACCTGCTCAATATCGACGCGATACGGTTCTCGGCGGAGCAGACGCCGGCCGGTCAGATGGCCGAGGATGTTGACATGCGGCGAGTCGATCGCTCGAAGGATACGATTGGTCATCTGTCGTTCGTCTTGACCGAAGGCCGAGTGCACGGACGCGATGACAAGATCGAGCTCCGCCGGACAGTCGTCGGCCAGGTTGAGCGCGCCGTCAGCCCTGATGTCGTATTCGATCCCTGCCAGCAGCGTGATGCCGCGGATGCGATCGTTGGCCGCGCGTGTGGCATGCGCGTGTGCGAGGGCGCCGTGCTCGTCGAGCCCTTTGGCCATCGCAAGAGACTGCGTATGGTCGGTGATCGCGAGATGGTCGAGGCCGGCCTCTCGCGCTGCGCGCGCCATTGTGCCGATGTCGGCCGACCCCGTCGGTGGCGTTGGTGTGTGTGTGAAGGTCACCATGGATGTGCGACCGTTCTATGAGTGCCGGCAGCGCTGTGGTCTCTGCGGCAAAAAAAGAGTTCGGCACGGTTCTTGCGATGCTCGGACGGAATGAACGAAAGGTCCACCGCTTCGTACACCGCTGGTTCCTCGACGCCAGCCACCAGCGCCCCGCCGTCGATTCGAAACAGTCGGTATTCGTTCAGTTTCAAGCCGCGTTGCAACGCGTGGTCGCGCAGGGCGGTGTTGTGCTCTCTTGATCCGGTGAAGTCCTGACGGGATGCACCCACCCTTACCTCAGGGACGACACGCAGGCCGGCCTGCAGACCGCCATGCAACAGGATGTTCGACTTGGTTTCGCCCTGGCCGAGGATGCGGTTGACGGCGTCGGATCCGACGAAATCCGGCATGATCGCCGAGTCGGTGCCGGTAGCGAGGATGTCGACGTCACCGCACGTCTCGCACCCTCGTCGCATACTAGCCACGGGGACGAGCGTGGCCCCCGCGTGCCGCGCGCGGAGCCGGTGAATTAGTGTCTCCGCAACGTCGTGCACGTTGGCGAGGAGGTGACGCCCTGCGCGACTCCGTCGCTCACCGATAGACCGGAGGATCAGCTGTTCCTTTCTTGGCCCCAATCCGCGTTGTGATCTGAGATGCGCTTCCGTCGCGGCGCGTTCGAGCTGGTCGATGGTGACGATCCCGAGCCGCGCGTGCAGCATCGCCACACTCTTTGCACCGATCCGTTGCAGTTGCAGCAGCTCGAGGATGGACGCGGGAAACTCCTTGAGGAGGTCCTGGTGGAACAGAAGGAACCCGTGCTCGGCGAGCTCTCCTAGTTTGGCGGCGAGATCCTTTCCGATGCCAGGAATGACGCGGAGTTCCGTGTCCGACAGGTTGTCAATACGCTCGTGGGTCGCCGAAGCGATATCCGCGGCGGCCCGGTAGGTTCTGATCTTGAACGGATTTGTCCCCTTGATCTCGAGCCGGTCGGCGACTTTTTCAAACGCGCGGGCGATGCCGGAGTTGTCCATTGGGAAAGATCTACTTCACCTCGACGCGGAGTCCGTCCGGGTCGAGCGCATGTTCCAGGAACTCGGCCCCCGCCGCGCGCAACTCACGCGTGACCGACGTCACTGCGTCCGGCTCGGCAAAAATCAACAAACACCCACCACCGCCGGCGCCACAGGCTTTCACCGCGCGTGCGCCCGCCGCACGTGCGCGTGCGACCAGGTCGTCTATGCGCGGTGTCGTTACACCTGGGCAGAGTCGCTTGCGCAGTGTCCATTCCCGGTCAAGGTGCTGTCCGACCTCGGCCCAGTCACTCGCAAGCAAGGCGCCGCGGATTCCGACCGCCACATCGCGGATCTCGGCGAAGAGTGCGGTCACGACGGGGTCGCCGTCGAGATGGCGCTTCGTGACTTCCCAGTTGTTGATACCCGAGTCACGGGATTGCCCCGTATACACGAGGATCAAACGCTGGCCCAGCTCGCGCGGGTCGACGTTGAGGGGGATGCGGGTCACGCCGGCCGCGTCCATCTCGATCGCCGCGATCCCGCCATACATGGCAGGGCGGTAGTCCTGGAGGCCAGTCGGGACGCCGAGGACCTGCGCCTCGAGGTTCAGCGCCAGCGCGATCAGCGACTCAGGATGGAATGGACGGTCGAGCCACCGGCTGAGGGCGCCGCAAAGCGCGATGTTCATCGCGGATGACCCGGCAAGGCCCGCTCCGACCGGTGCGCCCGATCGCGTCGCGATGGAGACGGCGCTGGGCCGAAAAAAGCGAAGTACGCGAGCGATGAGGCGGAGCTCGGCGCGATCGTCCAATTCGGACCAATGTGCGGCGTCGATTGCTGCGCCGGTGTCTGCGGCGACGACGTGGAGGCGCCCATCGCTGCTCGGTGACACCGTGCACTCGGCGCGCAGTGTGATCGCGGCGTTTACCGTCTGGGCGTCTTCATGAAACAAATACAGTGGCCAGATGTCGAGTGTGCCGCCGGCGAGGTCGATGCGCGTGGGGGCTGACGAGTGAACGCGCACCGGCGCATTATAATGGGACCTACCGACCATCGATGTCGAAAGGCCTTCGGCGTCATCTCGGGCAGCTGATCGTTGCCGGGTTTAGGGGGACGACGGTCCCGCCCGAGCTCCGCGCGCTTGCGCGTGAGTTCGACCTGGGCGGAGCCATCCTGTTCGGGCGCAACGTCGAAGCGCCCGCGCAGGTCGCGGAGCTCGCATATGGCATCCGCGCGCTCGTTCAAGAGCTGCCGCCGTGGGTGTGCGTCGACCAGGAGGGCGGACGTGTCGCCAGGCTCACTGCGCCGTTCACCCGCTGGCCTCCGATGCGGTCGCTAGGCCGTTCTGGAGATGCCGCGCTCGCGGAACGGTTCGGACGGGCGCTGGCGACGGAGCTCAGCGCGGTCGGTGTGACGTGGAACTTTGCGCCGGTTCTCGATGTGCATACCAATCGCGAGAATCCGGTAATCGGCGACCGCGCGCTGTCAGAACGAGCCGACGAGGTGGCGACACTGGGAACAGCGATAATCACGGAGTTTCAGCGCACAGGGATCGCGGCGTGTGGGAAGCACTTTCCGGGACACGGCGATACGACGGTGGACTCCCACGACGAGCTGCCGGTGGTCGACCAGTTACCCGAGCGTGTGCGCGAAGTAGAGCTCGCGCCGTTTCGCGCAGCGATCGGGGTCGGGGTCGCGGCGATCATGACCGCGCACGTGGTCTATCCGGCGCTCGATGACAGCGGCCCGGCCACGCTCTCCTCACGCATCGTCACCGGGTTGCTGCGTGGCGAGCTGGGCTTCGGCGGCATCATCGCCAGCGACGACCTCGAGATGGGTGCCATCGCCAAGCATCGGTCGGTCGACGCTGCGACGGTGGACGCGATTGCCGCTGGGTGCGACATGGTGTTGCTCTGCGGAGGCGACACGGCATGCCAGATCGGGGCAATCGAAGCGCTCATCCACGCTGTCGAGGACGAACGCCTTCCGGCGAGACGTGTCGAGGATGCGCTCGCGCGCGTCCGGCGGACAAAGGAGCGTTTCCTCGCGCCTCGGCCGTCGTGGCGTCCGCCGTCGGAGGCCGAGTTGCGCGACGTGCTGGGACGGGCGGAGCACCAGCGCATCGCCGGGGAGATGGAGCAGTTTTCCTAATGCGCAAACCACGAAAAGTCGAACCGGGCGATCGCATCGGCATCGTGGCGCCGGCCAGTCCGTTTGACCGCGCGGTGTTCGACGATGGCATCGCGGAACTAGAAGCCCTCGGTTTCGAACCGGTGTTCGATCAAAGGGTGTTCGCGCGGTCCGGGTATCTCGCGGGGTCGGCAACCGACCGAGCGACTGCGCTTCAGGCCGCGTGGCGAGATCCCACAATCCACGCGATCATGGCCGTGCGCGGCGGCTACGGGAGCGCTCAACTGCTGCCGTTGCTCGACGAACGCGAAGCGGCGGCGGCGCGAATCCCGTTCATCGGGTCGAGCGACATCACGGCGCTGCTGACGTTTCTCACCCTTCGATGCGGGACGACGGCGTTCCACGGACCGATGGTAGTGTCGCTCGGGCGGCGCACGGACGGGTATGACCGCCAATCGCTGATGGGCGCACTCATGCGGCCGCAGCCGCTGGGCGAGCTGTCTGCGGACGGATGCGACACCTTGGCCCGCGGGGAGGTTCGGGGCTTGTTGTTCGGTGGCACGCTGAGCCAGATCGTCGCATCGCTCGGCACGCCGTTCGCGTTCGATCCACCCGCGGGACATGTCTTGCTGCTCGACGACAACGGTGAGCGGCCCTATCGGCTCGATCGCATGCTGACGCAGTTGGCCCAGAGTGGCATCCTAGCGCGCGCGAGGGGGGTCATCTGCGCGGAGTTTCCGAATTGTGACGAGCCGAACGGTCACCTGACGGCGCGGGGGGTGGTGTCGGACCGGCTTCACGGATTTCCAGGTCCGGTCGTCTTCGGATTCCCTACTGGCCATACGACCCGCCCGATGATGACGCTCCCGCTCGGCGTCGAGGTCACCGTCACGTCGGAGCCGCGCGCCCGGGTCATCGTCGAGGAGTCTGCAGTCGCGTGACCACGGTCTATCTGATCGGCATCTGTGGCACTGGCATGGCGACGCTGGCTGCGCTCCTCAAAGCGAGCGGCGTCGAGGTCCGGGGGTCCGACGCCCAGGCGTACCCGCCGATGGACTCCTTTCTCGCGGAGCAGGGCATCACGCCAGCTCTGGGCTACGACGCGGCCCACATCACGGATGATGTCGATCTGGTCGTCATTGGCAATGCCGTGTCTCGGGGGAATCCGGAGGTCGAAGCCGTCCTGGCGCACAAGATCCGCTACTGCTCGCTGCCGGAGATGGTGCGCGACAGGTTCCTCTGGGGAGATCGGTCGCTCGTGGTGGCCGGGACTCATGGGAAGACGACCACCACGTCGATGGTGGCGTGGACTCTGGTCGAGGCGGGAGTCGACCCGAGCTTCCTGATCGGCGGGGTCCCGCGTAACTTCGAGGCGAGCTTCCGCCGAGGGGCCGGCGGGGTGTTCGTCATCGAGGGCGACGAGTACGACAGTGCATTCTTCGACAAGACAGCGAAGTTCCTGAAGTACCTTCCCGAGGTGGTGATCGTCGGGAGTGTGGAGTACGACCACGCCGATCTCTACGCCGACTTGGCGCAACTGCAGCAGGCGTTCGAGCGGCTGCTACAGCTGATGCCCGCGAGCGGTCGGCTCATCCTCGGGGTCGATGATCTTGGCGCGCGGCGGCTGCGCGATAGAGCGTGCTGTGCAGTCGACACCTTCGGGTTGAGCGACGATGCCGACTGGCGCGCAGTCAACGTGCGATACGAGCTCGACGTCACGGTCTTCGACGTCTGTCACGGCGGTGCCACCGTAGCCCAGGTAGCGCTGCCGATGCTCGGTACGTTCAACGTCCGGAACGCACTCGCCGCGTGTGCGGCGGCGTCCACTGTCGGGGTGACTCCGGAGTTCACGGCACGGGCGCTCGCCCGGTTTAAGGGCGTGCGCCGTCGGCTCGAGGTGTGTGGAGTCGAGCAGGGGGTCACGGTCTACGATGACTTTGCACATCACCCGACGGCCGTGCGGGAGACCCTCGTCGCGATTCGCGCTGCGGCACCGGCGGGTCGCGTGTGGGCCGTGTTCGAACCCCGCTCGGCAACGGCGTGCCGCCGTGTGTTTCAGACGGCGTTTGCGTCGGCGCTCGCGTTGGCGGATAGCGTCATCGTCGGCACCGTGTATCGCTCGACGATCCCGTTCGAGGAGCGGTTGTCCGAGGCCCGGCTGGTCGACGACCTGGCGGCCGCAGGGGTCGCGGCATGCCATCTCGGATCAGCGGAGGAGATCGCTGCGAGACTCGCCCGGGAGGCCAATCCAGGAGACGTAGTCGTCGTGATGTCGAATGGCGACTTTGGTGGCGTGCAAGAGCGCATTCTGCACAGCCTGCGAAGTGCTCACTAGCGGACCGCAACAGCCACGTGGTTATCCGAACTGACCGCATCCTGTGCAAACGAGGCACATGTTGTTGAAGACAGTAGGCGCGCACAGCGCGCGTCGCGACCTCGGAGCGGGGTACTCGGGGTCCCCGCGCAGCGGTCGCGGGAGGTTGGGACGAACCCCCATCCAGACCTGATGACAGGGGCGATTGCCTGGAGCCTCGAGCGTGTCGGGGATGCCGCCCTGGCGCTGGCGTTCGATGAGCGGATTGACCCGGTGATCAATGATCGGGCCGTCCGCGTCGCGGCCGCGGTGCGGGGCGCCGGGCATCCTGGTGTACGCGACGTCGTCGACAGTTACGCCGCGGTGACGGTGCACTTTGATCCGCTGCGGACCGACGTCGACGCGCTCGCGCGCGATCTCAAGCGGGAAGCGCGAAGCACGGCGGGACCCGGCGCCCACGCGTCAAGGCCGTCGCGCGAGTTCCGGATTCCGGTTCGTTATGGCGGGGTGCACGGTCCCGATCTGGCGGACGTGGCGGCGTTCGGCCGGTGCAGCGAGGCGGCGGTCGTGGAACGTCATGTGGCTCGAGTATATCGAGTGTACATGCTGGGATTCTTGCCCGGGTTCGCGTACCTGGCGGAGGTCGACCCGGCGATCGCCGCGCCGCGGCAGACCACCCCGCGGCTGCGCGTCCCGGCGGGGTCTGTCGGGATTGCGAACGGGCAAACCGGCGTCTATCCGGTCGAGGCTCCGGGTGGGTGGCAGATCATCGGGCAGACCCCAACGCCGATGTATGCGCCGGCGCGCGCCGATCCGTTCCTGCTGCACGCCGGTGACGCGGTTCGCTTCACGGCGATCGGCGAGGCTGAGTTTTGTCGGCTGGCTGCCGGCTCGCAGCCAACGGTCATCGAGTGAGAACGTCAGGCGAATGGCTACATTAGGCCACGAACGAACGGGAATTGCCGTGCGGAAGGCTGGGCTGCTCACCACCGTCCAGGACATTGGGCGCTGGGGTTTCCAACGCTTCGGCGTCCCGGTGGCCGGACCCATGGACGTCCTGTCGCATCGCGCGGCCAATGTGCTCGTGGGCAACGCGTCGTCGGCGGCCACCCTTGAAGTGACGCTCGTGGGACCCGAACTCGACTTCCAACAAGACGCGCGGTTTGCGGTGACCGGGGCGGCATTCGACGTGCGTCTCGATGGCGCCTCGATCCCGAACGATGTGGCGGTCCGAGCGCGGGCGGGACAGCGGCTGGTCTTCGGGCGCTGTCGCCGCGGCGCCCGCGCCTATATCGGAGTCGCTGGGGGTATCGGGGTCCCGCTCGTTCTCGGGAGCCGGGCCACGCATCTCGGGAGCCGGATGGGGGGCGTCGACGGTCGCGCGCTACGTCCTGGCGATCTGGTCTTCCTTGGTCGTTGCACTACACGGGCCGCCGCGCCGCCGCGGTCGCGCTGGACGCCGCGCATGCTACCCGCCGGCGGCGCGCGCGTACGGGTGCTGATGGGTCCGCATCACCTGCGCTTCGACCCGCGCTCGATCGATGCGTTCGGCCGGGAGCGCTATGTCGTGACCCCGCAGTCCGATCGGATGGGGTATCGTCTTCGAGGCGCGCCGCTGACCGTCCACGCGGGCGGAGATCTCTTGTCGACCGCAACGCCGCCGGGTGCGATTCAGGTGCCGCCGCTCGGCGAGCCGATCCTCCTGATGGCTGATCGACAAACCGCCGGCGGCTACCCGCGGATTGCGACGGTGATCACCTCTGATATCCCGGTCGTCGCGCAGCTCGCGCCGGGCGACTGGATCGAGTTCGCGCCGTGCGATCAGGCGACGGCACTGCGGGCGCTCATCGCCGACGAAAGAACCGTGCTCGGTCAGGAGGATGGGTGACGCCTTGCTCGCCGTCGGCGGCGGACCGGGTACTGTCCCACGCACTGGGCGATCGGCTCCGGCGTCAGGTGCCACTCGCCCCGTTGTCAACCTTTGGCGCCGGCGGTGACGCCGACTGGCTTGTCGAGGCGCGGACACCAGGCGACGTGTGTCACGCGCTGGGTGCCGCGGCGGATGCTGGCGTCGGTGTCACTCTGCTCGGCGGCGGATCCAACGTGCTGGTAGGTGACGGCGGCGTGCGCGGCCTGGTGGTCCGCCTGCGCCACGGGTCGATTGGCCGGATTGGTCCCCGGGTCGTGCGCGCGGCGGCCGGAGTGACCCTCAACGGTCTCGTCCGCTGGACCATCACGCGAGGGTTGGGTGGCCTGGAGGGGTGGGCCGGAACCCCAGGGACGGTCGGTGGCGCCGTCTATGGCAACGCCCACTTCCAGGGCCGATTGCTCGGCGACGAAGTGGTACGCGTTGGCCTAGCGAACGCTGACGGGGAGGAGCACGCCGTTGCCAACGCAGCCATGGAGTTCGGGTACGACCGGAGCCGATTGCAACGGACATCGGAGGCGGCGTTGTGGGCAGAGTTCCGGGTCGACGCGGGTGACCCGGTTCGATTGCGTGCGCTTGCGCGGGCGGCGCTGGCCTACCGGAAACGAACACAGCCACTCGACGTTCCGAGCGCCGGTTGCATCTTCCGTAACCTTGACCCCGACACCGAGGGCATTCCGCGCGATCTCCCGCCGTCGGCCGGCGCGCTGATCGCACGAGCCGGCTTGAAGGGCGCGGCCGTGGGACGCGCGCGCGTCTCCGAGGTGCACGCGAACTTCATCGTGTGCGACGGCCAAGTGTCGGCGCGCGAGATTCGGTCGCTCATCGAGCGGTGCCGTGCCGAGGTGGAAGCGATGTTCGGCGTGACTCTGCGGCGAGAGGTGGTCTATTTAGGGGAGTTCTCGTAGGCCGTTGTGCTGAACGTAAAGAGAGTTTCTCGTTCGTATTTGACCGTTGGCAACGGCCCAGGTGCTCACAGCGCGCGGGGGGGCGGCGTGGCGAAGCCTCGTCTAATTGGATGATGTCCGAGCGGCTACGAGAATCGACGACGCAGCTTGTCATCGAGGGAGGCCACCGGCTGAGCGGACGAGTCGAGGTCGAGGGCAACAAGAACGCGGCGCTGCCCCTGCTGGCCGCCTGCCTGCTGACCGATCAGGCGTGCGAGTTGACCAATGTGCCCAGAATCACGGATGTCATTGCGATGGGCGAGCTGCTCCGTGGTCTAGGCGCCGAGGTGGACGGGCTTGGCTCGACCACGCTGCGGGTGCACGCCAGAAAGGTCGCCACCGATCGGCCGGATCCGCGTCTCGTTGGGCGTCTGCGAGGCTCTGTGCTGCTGGTTGGCCCGCTCCTGGCGCGACTCGGACGCGCTCGGCTCGCACCACCAGGTGGGGATTTTCCCGCCCGGCGCACGCTCGAGGCCCATCTCCAGGCGCTGCGAGCGATGGGCGCGCACGAGGTGGAGGGCCCTGGCCACGCGCTCGACGCCCCAGACGGATTACGTGCTGCCTCGATCTATCTCGAGGAAGCGTCGGTCACCGGTACGGAAACTGCCGTGCTCGCGGCGGCTTCGGCCCGCGGCATCTCTGAGATCCGACACGCGGCATGTGAGCCGCACGTGGTCGAGCTCTGCACGTTTCTCAGACACATGGGTGTTGACATCGAAGGGGCGGGGACGCCGACGATTCGTGTGGCCGGTGGGGCGCACCTGACCGGTGTCACCCATCGGCTGAGCGGCGACTACATCGAGGCGGGGAGTTGGGCCGTCGTTGCGGCCATCACCGGTGGGGACCTCGAAGTGACGGGTGCCAGGGGTCGCGACCTTGAGCCCATCACGACCGTACTGCGACGGATGCAGCTGCGGTGCGACGTCGAAGACGGGTGTCTCCGGATTGGCGCGTCGGCCCCGCGCGGCATCCGGCAGATCACCACGGCGCCGTGGCCAGGATTTCCGAGCGACATGGTTAGCCTCGTAAGTGTGCTCGCAACGCAGGCGGAAGGCCGCACGCTGATTCACGACTGGATGTATGAGCTACGTCTCTTCGCGCTTGAGCAGCTGAGCGGAATGGGCGCGAACCTGTTTCTCTGCGATCCTCACCGCATGATCATCGACGGTCCGAGCCAACTCCGCGGTCGTAACCTCGACACACGCGATCTCCGCTCTGGGATGGCGCTCATTGCCGCCGCGCTTGGCGCGAGCGGAGAGAGTCGCGTGGGGCCGCTGGAGACGGTCCAGCGAGGCTACGCCAACCTCGTCGATCGACTGCGTGCGCTCGGCGCCCGGGTATCCGTCGAATCGGCCTGAGCGTGTGGTCAGCGCGGCGGATCCGGTGGGACTACCGGCCGTCTGGTCCCGGATGGAATCGGGGTCGCTCGTGGTTGGGCCTGCGGCGGGACCTGTGGCGGGGGCGGCGCCGCCAGCCCGCCGGCGACTGCACCAGCGTTGCTGCTCACGCGAAAGGGCAGTAGGTCTTCTTCGTTGAGATCCAGCACGCGGAGGATGTGCGGCGTTAACGTTAGGACGATATCGGTTTCCTGTGTCTCGGTCTTGCTCCGGCCAAACAGGCGTCCGAGCACCGGGATGTTACTTAGTCCAGGGATCCCCTCAAGCACCTCGCGCTCATCGTCGCGGATCAACCCGGCGAGAATGCTGGTCTCGCCGTCCATGAGTCTGATGGACGTCGTGATTTCTCGGTTCCCGAACTGCGGGAGGTCGCCAAAGCCTGTTCCGGAGATATTGCTGATCTTCAAACCGAGTTCGAGTGAAACCTCGTCGTTGTGATGGATGCGCGGGGTGATGTCGATGTTGACTCCGATATTGCGGTAGTTGAACGAGGTGATCGGTTGCTGGCTGATTCCACCGGCGGCGAACGGCGCGAACGTCGTTACCGGGACGGGCACCTCCTCGCCGAAGGCGGCCGTTGCCGCTACCCCATCGGAGGTCCGCAAGTGAGGGTTGGCTAGGACGCGCGTGTTGGAGTTACTCTCGAGCAGGCGCACGAACAGGCTCGGCAGGTTGGCGACGAAGACGTCGGACCCAGACAGCCCGCGGACGTCGTCCAGGCTAAGTCCGGTGGACTCGTTGATGCCGATCACCGCGTCGAGACCGAAGGTGCCAGGCGAGGCGAATTGCAGCCCGTACTCGCGCAACGTCTGTCGATCGGCCTCGAGGAGCTGGACCTCGATCACGACCTCTGCGCGCGCCTTGTCGATGGCCTTGAGGAGTCTGGCCGCCGCCTCGATGCGTTCGGGCGTGTCCTTGATCGAGATGGCGTTCGTGGCGGTTATCGGTGCAAGTCGACGCAGGTCGATCACGAGGCGCAGCAGGTCAATCGTCTCCGCGACGTTGGCGTTGCTGAGATAGAACGTGCGCACGATCTCTTCTTCGTACTCCCGCCGCTTGGCGGGGGTATCCGGGATGATCGTCACGGTTTGCGGCGCAGTGACACGGAAAAAGTTCTGGGTGGTGGCGGCCACGGATGCCAACGCTGTGTCGAACGTGGTCGCCCGCAGGTCGATGGAGATGATCGAATCGCGAAACGCGGGGTCGAAGATCATGTTGACGCTGCCAAACTGCCCCAGCGCCGAGAAGACCGCGCGCACGCTGGCCTCTCGGAACACGACAGTGTCGGGGAGCGCGACGCCGCGCGGAACATCGAGTCCTGGCGGCGCGGCATCGCGGGTCCGGTCGATGAGCGCTTCGAGCTCGGTCTGACCCTCCTCGCGTGCGGCGAGCTTGGTCCGGACCTTGTGTCGCGTGTCCCGCAGCTCGCGCACGATGTCACCTACGGTGGGGTTGAGGTCGTGGGCGATCTGATACTCGGCCAGCGCGGCCTCCCACTGCGAGAGCCGGGACAGGCGACGGCCTTCGGCATAGTGGGCCTGCGCGGCCCGCATCTTTGCGCGGTCGAGCGCGAGTTGTGCGTCGCGGTCGCCCGGCTTCTCCTGGAGGGCCCGGGTGTATTCGACCACCGCGCGGTCGTAGTCGCGTTCGAACTCTGCCTGCTGCGCCGCGCGGAACGAGGCGCTCGTTGCGCAGCCGGCGGCGGTGACGGCGAAGGCGACGAGCGCGACGGCGAGCGTGGGCGCCGAGTTGGTTCTGGTCTGGCTGATAGCTGACGAAGGCCCTCTAGCGGCCAAACGTGTCGTCGGTGATGACATCGGTGTCTCGAGGGATCTCGAACGCAAACACATTATCGGACAAACCTCGGTTTTCCTTGAGGTTCGAGAACAGAAATGTGGACACGGCACCCTGGAAATCGGTTGTCGCCATCCGCCGGATCTCAAGGTTAGATCGGTCGACCGTCAGTTCGAGCCATTCGTAGTCAGCGTCGGCCCGGAGTGGTGTCAGCCGGATGACCCAGGTGCCCCTGGGCGCATCGGGCGCCGCGGCGTGGCTAGCGGTGAAATCGCGCGCGAGATCGCCACGGCCGGCGAGGAAAGCCGCAGGATTTGACGCACCGACGTCGGGGGGGACCTGGCTTACGATCACCTCGTGATCGTCAGGAAAGTGCGCGTACACGGTCTCCCCGTCGGAGACGAACTGCTTCGGCTCGGGCGAGGTGTAGTCGAATCGCCAACGGCCGGGCCGCTTAACCTGTACGACACCCCGCTCCACATCGGTCGTCGTGAGCAAGCCGCCAGAGATGCGGTGCTCGAAATCGGCGGAAAAGTCGCGGACGGTCGCGTATCGTGCCTGCAGCGCGTGGACGAGTTCTTCGACTGGCGGTGCGCCAGGCGCCTGACCGTCGGGTTGGGCTGGCAGGCTGGTGAAGGCCACGCATGTGAGCGCGAGGCAGGCCGACGGTGCTCGCACGAGACTCAGCCTTTGAGAGCGCCGGCGACTGGCGGCTTCTGCTTCGGCGCGTCTTTGGCTTCGGTTGGCAGCTTCGCGGCCAGCCACTCGGCGATACCTCCTTTGAGCACGCTGGCGCGATAGCCGTCTCGGATGAGAGCCGCAGCGACGCGAGCGCTGACAATCTCCTCCGGGTCAGAGTCGTACGCGACGACATCGCGGTCGCGTGGGAGCGACGACGCATCGAACTCGGGCGGAGCAAGGCGAATGGCACCCGGGAGCTGCACGGTGCTGTGCTCGTAGGGGTACTTCAATCGAACATCAACGATGACCGGCGCGGCGGCCGCGTCTCTTTCGAGATGCGCCTGCAGTGCTTCCTTCGTGATCCGAAGAATTGGCATGGCGGTATTGTCGAGGTCCGTCACGAACGGTGTCAAGACACCGCGGTCACCCACGAGGCTCAACCCCAGTCAGTTAATCGAGAATGTGCCGGGTCCGCGCGGGTCACCGCACACGCCACGCGGGTGAACCGCATACCGTTCATGGCCAACGGACGACGTCGGCGACACGGCGAACACGGCGATCTGGCGCGAGAGGTTCGCGCCGTTACAGCTCTGGCAGAGGAGAAGGCGCTGGCCTCTGACGATCGCTTTGAACGCGTGGCCACACTGGTCGCAAGCGTACTCGTAGATGGGCATTTCTGTGCCGTCGATAGAGTAAGCCGAGAACACCATGACGACGGACCCCACCAGCGACGTGACGTTGCGGCAGATCCTGAACAGTCGAGTCTATGACGTTGCACGCGAAACCGCACTCGACGACGCCCAACGGCTCTCCGCGCGATACGCGAACAGCATCCTGTTCAAGCGCGAGGACCTGCAGCCGGTCTTCAGTTTCAAGGTGCGGCGCGTTTAGCAGACTCTGCCATCTCTCCGACGCAGAGCGGACTGGCGGCGTGATCTGCGCGTCGGCCGGCAACCATGCCCAGCGTATGGGACATGTGGCCCGCCACCTCGGCATTCGCGCGCAAATCGTCACACGCCGCACCACGCCGGCGCTCAAGGTCGAGGCCGGCGCGGCTCTTGGTGCCAACGTAGAGCTTAACGGTGACGACTATCAGGCCGTCGAGGCCCATTGCAAGCAGCTCGTCTCATCGACCGGCTGACCTATGTCCATCTGTTCGATGAGCCGCTGGTCATCTCGAGTCAGGGCACGATCGGTGACGAGATCGTCCGGCAGAGCCCTGTCCGACTGGACGCCGTGTTCGTGCCGGTCGGCGGCGGCGGTCTGATTGCCGGTATTGGAAGCTACGTGAAGGTGCTGACGCCCGAGGTGCGCATCGTGGGGGTCGACCTCTACGAATCAGATGCGATGTATCGATCCCTGGCGGCAGGACGGCGCATCCGATTCGACAGGGTCGGCATCTTGGCTGATGGGGTGGCGGTCCGCGATACGCGCACCGTCGCGGAGTCTGCTGGTGCCCTCGTGGTCGCGGGTGTCCGCGCCGCGGTGATGCGCGACGGGATCAGTCACCAGCGGTTCGTGGTCATCCTGAGCGGGCGCCAAGATGAATTTCGATCGGCTTCGTTTCGTCTCGGAGCAGGCCGAGTTCGGCGAGGCGCGCGAGGCGGTGTTCGGCGTGGCGATTCCGGAACGACCGGGGGCATTCAGGCCGCGCGCAACTACGCGACGATGGTTCTCTTCGCGGACGAGATGGCGATGCTCCATGTCCGGCACTTGGTCGGAGGACGCGCGCCGAGATCGCGGGAGGAATACCTGTGTCGGTTTGAGTGTCCCGAGCGTCCGGGCGCGCTCATGTAGTTTCTTGAGACGCTGGGTGAGCGCTGGAACAGTACCCAGTTTCACTATTGTAATCACGGGTCTGATTTGGGACGCGCGCTGGCTGCGTTCGAGGTGCCAGCAGCCGAACGCCCTGCCTTCGACGCCTTTCTCGACACACTCGGCTATCGGGATGTCGTGGAGGCGGACAATCGCGCCTACGATCTCTTTCTGGGCTCCTAGGCGGTTAGTTCCGCGACCGTCTTCTTGACTGCGTCGTAGTCGTTCGGGAGCTCGATTGGACGGTTCGCGAAGCGGGGTGTGACGTCGGGCAACGCGCTGCGGTGGTAGCCGAGTTTGAAGTCGGTGAACTTCAGGCCGTTGGCGGTCGAGATGACGACCACGCGTTCTGTCGGCGTGATATCGCCCTGTGCAAGCAACTTGATCAGGACGGCCAGCGCGACGCCAGTATGGGGGCAGTTGTACATCCCCGTGCGGTCCGCGCGCGCCGCCGCGTCGGCCAGTTCCGTTTCCGTCGCCTGCTCGACGATGCCGTCGTGCCGCTGGAGCGTGCGGATGGCCTTGTCGATCGAGATCGGGTTGCCGATCTGAATCGCCGACGCCTGGGTCGGGGTGGCGGTGATCGGCGCGAAGCGCCAGCGGTTGCGGAAGGCCAGATACAGCGGGTTGGCGGCCGCGGCTTGGGCGACGACGATCCGCGGGCGGTGCGCGATGACGCCGAGACTCGACATCATGTCGAACCCCGCGCCAAGCGCACTGACATTGCCGAGGTTACCGCCAGGAATGATGATGACATCGGGCACTTCCCAGTCGAACTGCTGCACGATTTCGACGGCAACTGTTTTCTGGCCCTCCAGACGCAAGCTATTCATCGAGTTCGCCAGGTAGACACCTTCCTCCGTGGCGAGGCGTTTCACGACCGCCATGCAGCCGTCGAAATCGGTGTCAAGCGCGAGCACGGTGGCGCCGTTCGCAAGCGGCTGCACGAGCTGCGCCGTTGACACCTTCCCGCGCGGAAGGATAACGATGGCCGGAATGCCGCCGGCCGCAGCGTAGGCCGCGAGCGAAGCCGAGGTGTCACCCGTGGACGCGCATGCGACCGCGCGAATAGGGCGCCCCTCCTGCATCATTTGCCGGACCACTGAGACCAGCACCGTCATCCCGAGGTCCTTGAACGACCCAGTATGCGAGTTGCCGCACAGCTTCACCCAGAGGTCGCGGAGGCCGAGCTCCTGGCCCAGCCGTTCGGCCCAGAACAAGTTCGTGCCGCCCTCGTCCATCGAGACGATGTTGTCGTCGTGGACGGCGGGGCAGACCCACTCCTTCTTGCCCCACACGGACGAGCCATACGGCCACGTCGTGCGCTTGTAGCGGTCGTCGAACAGGCGCATCCAGGCGACCGGCGAGCGGTCGCGGAGGGCATCGAGATCGTGTGAGACCTCGAGCAGATCGTCACACTGCGGGCATCGATAGAGCGGCTCGAGCAGGGAATGCTCCCCTTCACAGCCGGCAATGCAGCGAAGAAACGATCGATATGCCATGACAGTGACAAGCCCACTACATCGGACGTTCCGTACGCGACGAAACCAACACGACCGCGCTCTCTGATTAGTGTAACCGCACCAGCGATGCGCCGGCGGTGCGCTTCGGGGCACCACGCTATGATGGCTGAGCCTCACGATGCACGGACGACGACCGGGAAGGCCGGGAGGATGCGCATGGATGACGTTCACGCAGAACTCGCCCGCTTGAAGGCCGAGAACGAGCGGCTGAAGAAGCAACAGGCCAGCCCGCTGCGCCTGAGAATCAGCGCGAAGGGCGCGCTCTCGGTTTACGGGCTCGGGCGGTTTCCCGTGACGCTCTATAAGGAGCAGTGGGCCCGGCTACTCGACGCCGTGGACGACATCCGTGCGTTCCTCGGGTACCACGATAGTGAGTTGAAGGGCAAAGGCGAAAAGACCGGGGCAGTCGACCAGGACAGAGCATCATGACGAATAGGGGAGCAGACCCCCGCTGCCTTCGTCATGACGGCGGCATTAGACGCGTACGCGCGTCGCGACGTCCCGCGCGTCCTTGCGTTCGCTGGAAATACCCGCCGTGACTCGTTCGACAAGAGGCTCGTGCAAATCGCCACCGCAGGTGCCCACGAGGCCGGCGACGACGTCACGGACCTCGACCTTTGGGGCTACCGCTTACCGGTCTTCAACCAGGACGAGGAAGCGACCCGTGGAAACCAGATCGCGCGAAGACCCTCAAGGCGTTGCTGATCGATCAGGTCGACCTCCTTATCGCCGCGCCCGAATACAACAGCTCCATCACCGGCGTCTTGAAGAACACTCTCGATTGGGTCTTGCGTTCCGATGCCGCTGGCGGCCTTCCAGGGAAAGGTCATCACCCTGATGAGCGCCTCGTCAGGGGCGTTGGGCGGACTCCGTGCCTCGCGTGCCTCCGGTCGATCTTCGGCAATCGCGGCTGCGTCGTGCTGTTGGACCAGGTGGCGGTACCGAGAGCCCACGGGGCATTCGGCGACGATTGCATCCTGGTCGATTCCCGTCAACACCAGGGGATTGTCGGTCACGGCTAGACGTTCGCGGCGGTGGCAGCCGAGCTCCGGTCGTCATGAGGAGACACCCTTGCCTCCCGTTTAGGCACCCACGTTCCAAGCGCCTGAAGGGCCCGTGGGTTAGCCACCGGCGCGGCTATGGCAGAACCCGTCGACTGTTGATATCGTCGAGACGACGATGCGGTGCCGAGAGGGAGTGACGTGAGCGACGACGAAGCAGACGTCAAGGGGTTGTATCAAGAGGCTCACACCGTTCGGGGCGAGATCGAAGCGTTGTGGAATGAAGCGCAGGCCGCCGATGTGGCGGTGAGGGGTGCTGTATCCGCTGCTCTGACTGACGATCTCGCCGACAGCGAACGTGAGTTCGCGGTCTCGTTTGGTCTCCAGAACGCGGAGAAGTGGCGCAAGCTAGCCGAACTCTCGCAACAACTTGGTGGCCTCATCGAGAACATCGAGCGAGCGAAGGAGAAGACGAGACGGTCGCGAAAGTAGCAGGAGGGCGGCACGACCGTGGCGGTGGGACGACAATGGAAGGGTGCCTTCACCATGGATCACGTTCACGCAGAACTCGCTTGGCCGAACGCCGAGAACGAGCGATTGAAGAATCCAGATCTACTTGTGTCGGCCGTCGCGGGTGAGCAGGGCAGAGGTCTGAGGAGGCAGCTAACAGCGGATGGCGGTCGGGGTAGGGATGGTGGACCGCATGGGATTCGAACCCACGACCTCCGCGTTGCGAACGCGGCGCTCTCCCAACTGAGCTAGCGGCCCGTCGGACGATGCGTGGTCAGCGCTTCCACGCTCACGCCAGTCCAGGATTCTACACTACCGCTTCGCGCCGGTCGTCACGACACCGACCGCTATACTGGTCGCCCATGAACGATGACGCGCGCTTCCCGCGCCGGATCGGGCTCCTCACGGGCGGCGGCGATGCGCCCGGGCTCAACGCGGTCATCCGCGCGGTGGTCAAGTCTGCCGCGAACACCGCCTGCGAGTGCGTCGGTCTGGAGAACGGCTTCGACGGTCTCCTCGGCCACGGTCTTCGGCGGACACTCGGCGCGGACGACGTGACCGGCATCATCCGGGTTGGCGGTACCATCCTTGGCACGACCAATCGCGGCAACCCATTAGCCAATTCGACTGAACCCGTCGACGGCCCGCACGACTACTCCGAGCAATGCATGCGGACGTTCCGGGAGCTGGACCTGGACGGGTTGGTGGTGATCGGCGGCGATGGCACGCTGGCGATCGCCCACGAATTCCACACGATGGGGATGCCGCTCGTCGGCGTCCCGAAGACGATTGACAACGACATCATCGAGACCAACAGCACGTTCGGGTTCGATACCGCGGTGAGTTTTGCGACCGAGGCCATCGACCGGTTGCACACCACGGCGGAGGCGCATTCACGGGTCATGGTGGTAGAGGTGATGGGCCGGCACGCAGGGTGGATTGCGCTGCATGCGGGGGTGGCCGGTGGCGCGGATGTCGTGCTGATACCGGAGGTCTCGTTCGACTTCGTCCGAGTCGCGCAGGCGATCGAGAGACGCGAGGAGCTGGGCGCACGATTCAGTATCGTGGTGGCGGCGGAGGGCGCGGTGCCGGCCGGCGGCACCACCTATGTGCTCGAGGCAGGAAATGGCGTGCGTCCCGACCGCCTGGGTGGGATCGGCGCGGCGGTCGCGACCAAGCTCGCGCGGCTGACCGGGAAGGAGACCCGGGCGGTCGTGCTCGGCCATCTTCAGCGCGGTGGTGCGCCAACGAGCTTCGATCGGGTCCTGGCGTCTCGCTTTGGCGGCAAAGCGTTCGAGCTGATTCAGCGCCGCGAGTTCGGGGTCATGGTGGCCAACTGCCCGCCGAATCTCGTGTCGGTTCCGCTCGCGGACATCGTGGGACGGACCAAGCATGTCCCGCTTGACCTCGACCTCGTGTTGACAGCGCGAACGCTGGGTATCTCGTTTGGGGACTAGATGGTGTTCGGGAGTTCTGGAGTCCGAGAACTACCGGAAGCTGCAACCGTTGACGCTGAAGGTCTCCGGGAGAAGAACCCGGGACCCGGAGGCGCGGGTTTAATCCTCCAGCAGGTCGAGGTACTTGAGGGCGCCGCCGGTATTAAAAAGCACAACCGACGCCGCCGGCTCTATGATCCCTCGATCGACCAGCCGTCGTAGCGCGGCCAACGTTGCGCCACCCTCCGGAGCAGCGCTGACGCCCTCGGCTCGGCCCAGTTCTCGCATCCCCGCGATCATGGCCGCATCACTTACCGCGAGAGCCGTGCCGCCGCTCTCGCGGAGCGCCCGGAGGACCAGAAAGTCACCGATCGCGTGCGGCACCCGTAGCCCGTCGGCGGCCGTGTGTGCGTCCTCCCACGGGTGGGCGCGATCGGCTCCGGTTTCGAACGCCCGCACGATGGGGGCACACCCGTCGGCCTGGACGCTCACCATTCGCGGGCGACGCGTCCCCCGCGGCATCCATCCCATCTGCTCGAGCTCGTCGCACGCCTTCCACATCCCGACAATGCCGGTCCCTCCGCCAGTGGGGTAGATCATCCAGTCCGGCCACTTCCAGCCGAGCTGTTCCGCGACCTCATAGGCCATCGTCTTCTTTCCCTCGACCCGATACGGCTCCTTCAAGGTGGAGACGTCATACCAGTGCCCGGCGGCACCGGCCTCCGCAGCGGCGCGACCCGCGTCCGTGATCAGGCCGTCGACGAGCGTGACCTCGGCCCCGTAGAGCTCGCACTCGCGTATGAACGGGCGCTTTACGTCGCGCGGCATGAACACCTTGGCGGCAAGCCCCGCGTGCGCCGCGTACGCCGCGAGCGCGTCGCCGGCGTTCCCGGCCGACGGGACGGATAGCGTCGTTGCGCCGAGCCGGCGCGCGCAGGTGACCGCCACTGAAAGCCCACGTGCCTTGAACGAGTTGGTCGGATTTGGTGACTCGTCCTTCACGTAGACGCACGCGAGGCCGAGCGTGGCTTCGAGGCGGCGGGCGCGCAGGAGCGGGGTGAATCCTTCGCCGAGACTGACCGGCCCCTCGCCGACTGGCGGCAGCGCTTCGCGATACCGCCACAGCGTCGCGGGACGACCGGCGATCGAGTCCCGGGGCCAAGTCTTGGCGAGTGCCGCCAAATCGTAGCGCGCGAGGAGTGGCGCGCCGCAGGAGCAGAGGTGTTGGATCGTCGACGCATCCAGGGGCGCTGCACCGCACGGCACCGCGCACTCGAGATGAGTCAGGACAGACATGTCGATGCCATCGGCACGACCTAGGAGCCCGTGGCGAAAATCACGCGTCGCACCGAGACCCCTAGCACTCGAAGCCGCGCTCGGCGAGGACAAGGTGCGACGAGGGAGAACACGGCGAGTATTTAACCCGCTGGCACGTGGTCCAGCGCTGGCCATTGCGGGACACATCGCCTTTCAACGGGCCCAGGGCGTCCCGAGCTTGTCGAGGGGCTTCGGTCGAATGCAGCGCGACTCTCACCACGGGCTCCTATCGCACGACAAGACGCGGCAGACGTCGGTCGGTCCGCCGCGGCCGGATGGTGGATTACCGATTTAGCAAGTCGTCGTCCTTGGCCTTCTGGAGGTCATCAATCTTCCGCACGTGGACGTCGGTCACGGTCTGGATATCCTCAAGCGCGCGGCGCTCCACGTCCTCGGAGAGTTCGTGCTTCTTGAGGAGCCTCTTAAGGGCGTCGTTCGCGTCGCGCCGCGCCTGGCGAACGCCGCTTCGGCCTTCTTCGGCCAGCTTGTGCACCAGACGCGACAGCTCCTTCCGCCGTTCGTCGGTCAGTGTCGGTATCGGGATCCGGATGATCTTGCCGTCATTACTGGGGTTCAAGCCGAGGTTGGCGCTCTGAATGCCACGCTCGATGGCCGCGAGCTGCCCGGGGTCGAAGGGTGTGGCGACGATCAAGGCGGGTTCCGGCACGGCGAGGCTGGCGACCTGGTTCAGCGGAAGCCGCGATCCGTAGGCGTCCACCTGCACCGAATCGAGGATTGCGACCGAGGCACGTCCGGTACGGACACCCGCAAGATCTCGTCGCACGTGCTCGACGACGCCGTCCATCCGCTGCTGCGCCTCGGCATGGACCGATTTTGGATCGGTAATGGTCATCGACATCCCTCGGCGCGTCGTCGTGAATCAGGCGGAGACGACGGATCCGATCTGCTCCCCGCAGACCGCGCGGCGGATGTTGCCTTCCGTCCGCAAGTTGAAGACGACAATCGGCATGGCGTTGTCCATACAGAGCGAAATAGCCGTGGCATCCATCACCTTCAGTCCCTGTTCGAGCACTTGGAGGTGGGTAAGCTTGTCGAGACGCGTCGCGGTTGGATCGGTGACCGGGTCCGAGGTGAACACGCCATCTACCTTGGTGCCCTTGAGCAGGACGTCGGCGCGAATCTCCATCGCACGAAGCGCGGCCGCGGTGTCGGTGGTGAAATAGGGATTGCCCGTGCCGGCGGCAAAGACCACCACTCGACCCTTCTCCAGGTGTCGCAGCGCACGCCGACGGATGAACGGCTCCGCAACCTCGCGCATCTCGATGGCGGTGACGACGCGCGTCGTGGCGCCCTGCCGCTCCAGTGCGTCCGACAGCGCGAGCGCGTTCATGACCGTTGCCAGCATGCCCATGTAGTCGGCGGTGGCCCTATCCATGCCGCGTTCGGTGGCCGCCACGCCGCGGAAGATGTTGCCGCCGCCAATCACGATGGCGATCTCGACGCCCATGGCGCGGATGTCGGCGATTTCCTGCGCAAGGGCGTCCGCGACATCGAAATCAATCCCGAGCGACTCGCCCCCGATCAGCGCTTCGCCAGACAGCTTGAGGAGGACACGACGATACACGGGTGTGGTCACCGCGGGGGATTATAGATCAGCGACCGGTGCGCGCCGGCGCCGTCCTCGTGCTGCTAGGCGTGCTCGCCGACCTTGAATCTTGCGAAACGCGCAATCGTGATGTTCTCGCCGAGCTTGGCAACGGCGGCGCTGACCATCGATCCGATCGTTGTCTTGGGGTCTCGAATCGACGGCTGGTCAAGCAGGACCACCTGCTCAAAGTAGCTGTTGAGCTTGCCTTCGACGATCTTGTCGACGACCGGCGGCGGTTTGTTCGAGTCCTCGAACTGCTTGCGGTAAATGGCTCGTTCGCGGTCGAGATCCGTCTGCGGGACTTCCTCGCGCCGCACACAGCTCGGGTCGGCGGCGGCGATGTGCATTGCGATCTCCTTGACCAGCGTCTGGAAATCATCCGTACGTGCCACGAAGTCTGACTCGCAGTTGATCTCGACGAGCACACCGACCTGACCACCCTGGTGAATGTAGTGGCCAATGAGCCCTTGGGACGTCGTCCGACCGGAGCGCTTTTCCGCTTTTGCCAGGCCGCGTGTACGGAGGATGGTCACGGCCTTTTCAAGGTTTCCGTCGGACTCCGTGAGGGCCGATTTGCAATCCATGAAACCGGCGCCAGTCTTCTCGCGGAGGGCTTTGACCTCGGTTGCGCTGATTGGCATGTCGTGGACTTGGTCCGCAATGTCGTTGTTGTTCGGCTTGGGGAGGCGGAGGCGTGGTTATACTGACGCGGCCGCCGGTTGGGCGGATGTGACCGGTGTGCCACCACCGTCGTCACTATCGCGTGTCGGCTGGGATGCTTCCCTCAGCCCGCGGCCGGCGATGACGGCGTCGGCAATACGTGTCACGAACAATCCGATCGATCGTAGGGCGTCGTCGTTCCCCGGGATCACGTAATCGACCTCGTCCGGGTCGCAGTTGGTATCAACGAGGCCAATGACCGGAATCTTCAACTTACGGGCTTCGTCGACGGCGATCTTCTCTCGCCGCGTATCGACGATGAACACGGCGTCGGGGAGCCGCGACATCTTGCGAATGCCGTCGAGGTTCTTGTGTAGCTTCCGCTTCTCTTTCTCGATCCGCGCGATTTCCTTCTTTGATAGGCTGGCGTAGCGTCCGTCCTCGGCCATCGCTTCCAATTCCCGGAGCCGGCCGATGCTGCGCTGGATGGTCGTGAAGTTGGTGAGCAGCCCGCCCAGCCAACGCTGGTTCACGAAGAACATTCCGCAGCGCCGGGCTTCCTCGTGAATGAGGTCCTGGGCTTGCCGTTTCGTGCCGACGAACAGAATCGTGCGGCTGTTAGCGGCCAATCCGCTAACGTAGTCCTCGGCCTTCTTAAACAGCTTGGCCGTCTTGCCTAGGTCGATGATGTAGATTCCGTTGCGCTCGCCGAAGATGAACTCCTTCATCTTCGGGTTCCAGCGCTTCGTCTGGTGACCGAAGTGCACACCGGCCTCCAGCAGTTCCTGCATTGTTAACGGCGTCAAGCTTCCTCCATGACCATCATGGCCGTCGTGGGGTCACGCACCTTGGCGCCGCCGGGGCGGGCGGCTACCGCTTGCTGAACTGGAAGCGCTTCCGTGCGCCGGCCAGTCCGTACTTCTTCCGCTCTTTCACCCGCGCATCGCGCGTGAGCAAACCCGCCTTCTTCAGTTGCGGGCGCAACTCGGGGTCGGACTTGACCAGTGCTCGGGCGATTCCCAAGCGGAGCGCTCCCGCCTGCCCGGTTACACCGCCCCCCGATGCCGTTGCAAGAATGTCGAACTTCTCGGTCGATTCGGTCAGCGTAAGTGGCTCAATGATCTGGGTGCGCAACGCTTCGGTGGGAAAGCGGGTCTCAAGAGCAACCTGATTGATGTTGAACGCGCCAGTACCCGGGCGCAGAAACACGCGGGCCGTCGACTTCTTGCGCCGCCCTGTCCCGTAGTATTCGACCGCCAAACTCATGCCACCTCGTATGGTGCCGGTTTTTGCGCCGTATGTGGATGCCTGGGGCCAGCATAGACCTTCAATTTGCGATACATCGTCTTGCCGAGCTTCGTTTTGGGCAGCATCCCGCGGATGGCCTGTTCGACTAGGCGTTCGGGGTGCTGCTGCCGGACGGTCACCGCCCGCTCCTCACGGAGCCCGCCCTGGAACCCGCTGTGACGCCGGTAGAGCTTCCGCCGTTCCTTCTGGCCGGTCAAGCGCACGCTCGCGGCGTTGACGACGATGACATGGTCACCCGTGTCAAGGAACGGCGTGTAGGTCGGGCGGTGTTTCCCCTGGAGCAAGCGGGATGCCACGGTGGCTACTCGACCGACGACCTTGGCGTCCGCGTCGATAACGTGCCAGGAGTGCGCTACCGCGCCTTTCGTAGGGACAAACGTGGACATAACGGTGCTTGCGCGCAGTGTGAAACCTCTCAAGCCACTAGCCGTAAACCCCAACATTACAGAGCATTAGGAAGGCCTGTCAAGACGAAGTGGCGTCGACGGGGCCGACGCGCGCCATCCGACGACTAGCGCTGGTCGGTCATCGGGCCGATACAACGCAGTGCTTGGAGCCGTATCGGCGTGGGGGTGCGGTGAACGGCAGCGTGCTGATGGACGTTGACACCTACGGCTCCGTGTCCTAGCGTAAGTTGTTGTAAATAAGATACTTTTTAATCCTTTCCGTGCGGTCCATACGTCAGAAATCACTGGTGGGACTCGACATTGGGTCGAGTGCGGTCAAGGCCGTCGAGTTGCGAACGACCGGCAGCGGCTACAGAGTCGCGGCCGTCGGTTCGGAACCGGTGCCGCCGGACAGCATCGTCGACGGCGCGATCATCAACAGCGGCGTGGTGTCGGATTCGATCCGTAAGGTTTTCGAGAATCACGGCATCCGAACGAAGGAAGTGGCGGTGTCGCTGTCGGGAAACGCGGTCATCGTCAAGAAGATCACGCTGCCGTTGATGAGCGAGACGGAGCTCGCAGAGTCAATCTACTGGGAGGCCGAGCAGTACATCCCGTGCGACATCCAGGACGTCAACCTCGACTACCAGGTGCTCGAGAGCGGGCCGGATGCCGACGAACGGGCCACCATGGACGTGCTGCTGGTAGCGGCGAAGAAAGAGAAGATCGCAGACTACACTGGCGTGATCTCGCAAGCCGGCCGGGTGCCCGTGGTTGTCGACGTCGATGCGTTCGCGCTGCAGAACGCCTATGAAATGAACTACGGCATCGACCGAGGGGCCGTGGTCGTGTTGCTGAACGCGGGCGCGAGCGCGATCAACGTCAACATCATTCACGGCGATCGATCGGTCTTCACTCGCGACATCTCGATCGGCGGGAACGCCTACACCGAAGCGCTCCAGAAGGAGCTCGCTCTGACGTTCGAGGACGCGGACCAGCTGAAGCGGGGTGTGCCCGTCGAAGGCGCGACGTTCGAGGATGCCGACCCCGTCGTGCGCGCGGTCAGCGCGAATCTCCTGTTCGAGATCGAGAAGACCTTCGACTTCTTCAAAGCCACGGCGGCCTCTGACCGGATTGACCAGATCGTCCTCGGCGGTGGCGCCTCGCGTGCGGAGGGCTTCGCCGACGCGCTGGCGGAACGTTTCAGATCACACGTAGAACGATTTGACCCGTTTCGGCAGCTTACGGTCGACGGCAAGAAGCTCAGCCATGATATGAGGGCTGAAGTCGGGCCGACGGCAGCGGTGGCGGTTGGGCTCGCGCTGAGACGGGTGGGCGATCGATGATTCGTATCAATCTGCTCGCGGTTGGGCGTGACCGTACCCAGCGGCGGGCCGGCGTCCAGCTCGGGCAGAAGGTCACGATTGGCTGCAGCGTGATCGTTGTCGTGACGGTGGTCGCGATCAGCTGGCGGTTCTGGACGCTCCGGGAGCAGGGGGCGCAGCTGACGCGGGACATTACAGCGGCGGATCTGGCAATCCAGGAACTGGCCCCGATACTCGAGAGCGTGCGAGAACACGACGATGTCCGCACGCAATTGACACAGCGCGTGACACTTATCGAAAAGCTTCGGACCTGGCAGGCAGGCCCGGTGCGAATGCTGGACGAGGTCAGCCGAAGCCTGCCGGACGGCCTCTGGCTTACGGAACTCCGCCAGGAGCCGACGATGGTCGTCGTCCAGGGCTGGGCCACCACGTTAACGGCACTCTCGGATTTCATTGCGAGCCTCGAGTTGTCTGGCTTTTTCGCGCCACCCGTTGAGCTCGTCGATAGTCAGCTCGAGGACCAGCAGGGCCAAGGCGAGGTCGTCAGATTCAAGCTCCAGGCCACATTTCAACTCCCCGGATCGTAGCGGGTTCGCGGTCGGCTGACTGCTCATTCCGGGGGTGCAGGGACAACGTCCACCAACGATCACTTCCGTCAGCGTCACCATCCGCCCTGATAGGGGAGGGCTAACGGGCGGTCGGTCGGTCGCCGATACGTCGTGGGCAGATTATGGAACTCGGTCTCAACAAGCTGCCGTGGTACGGACAGATCGGTGCGTTCTTTCTCGTGTCGGTGATCGGGGTTCTGGTCTTCTACTACTACTGGGCTGTGCCGCAGCAGGACAGCATGACCATTCAGCAGCAGGAACTGGCTCACAAGAACCTGGAAATCCAGCGTGGCCAGCAAACGGCGAACCAGCTCCCGGAGTTCCAGGCCGAGATCGAAGAGCTGCAGAACCGGTTCAACGCGCTCAGGGCGGTGCTTCCGGAGCAGCGCGACGCGTCCGAAATGCTTCGACGCCTCCAAACGCTGGCGACGCAGTCGAACCTGACGATTCGGGCCTTCGTGCCGCAGGCCACGACGCAGCAACAGCTGTACTCCGAATGGCCCATTCGGTTGCAAATGACCGGGACGTATCACAACCTCGGTACCTTCTTCGACCGGGTCAGCAAGTTCCCGCGGATCATCAGCGTCGGCGACGTCATGATTCGCGCGCTCCAGCCGGCGCGGCTCAACGCCACGATCACTGCGGAGTGCACCGCCACCACCTTCGTGCTGAGCGAGGCCGCACCGACCGCGCCAGTCGCGGCACTTGGAGCCTGATGACGATGGGGATGAGTCCGAAGGGAGGCAAGCGGACCAAGGTGGATCACCGCTGGTGCTGCGCGACGCTGATCGTCGCTGCGGCGGCCGGGGCGGCGCTGTCGGCGACGTTGCTCCAGCCGCCGGTGCAGCCGACGGCCGAACCGCCAGCGGAATTACTCGCGCCGGAGCCGGTGGAGCAGACGGAGGTCTACGTCTACGAACCGGGTGGTCGGCGCGATCCCTTCGTGAGCTTGCTGAACCGAGGGGCCGACCTGCCGCCACAGAGTGAGCGTGCCACGGGGCTCGAGGGATTGAGTATTAACGAGTTGGCGCTCCGCGGCATCGTACTGAACGAGGGGGCGTATTTGGCCGTCCTGCAGGCGCCCGATAACAAGACGTACATCGTGCGGGACAACGACAAACTCTTCGACGGGTTCATTAGCTCGATCATGACCGACGTGGTCGTCTTCATGCAGGAGGTCAACGACCCGCTGTCGCTCGTCACGGAGCGCGAGGTGCGCCGGCCGCTGCGTGGCGTGGAGGATGCCCGGTGACGAGAGCTCCTGTGATTGCAGTCGCGCTCGTCGCCACGGCGCTCGCCGCGCGCCCGTGGGGCTGGATCGCGGCCGACGAAGCCGCGGCGGCACGTCTGATCGAGGTTGGATCGCGCGCGGCGGGACCGTCGTTCGAGGTGCCCATTGATGCGTCGGCGCCGGCCGCGTACACGACGCACCAGCCGGACGAACGCACCGTGGTTGTCGAGCATCGCAACGTCAGCGCTCGAATGCTCGTGGATCGTGGCGGCCCCATTGCCGACTTTCTGATCGAGGGGTCGGGTGACAATGGGACGACGCGCACCCGCCTCCATCTCGGCCGCTCGATTCCGTACACCGTCAGCAGCGCTCGGAGCACGATCAGCGTCGGCTTCGATGCGGGCGCGGTCGACCCAATCGCCGGTGTCGCCGTCCCCGCAACGAACCCTGCCGCGACCGCGCCGGTCCAGGAAACGCGTCGGACCGCCACGGTGCTGGCCGCGGAGACCCGTCCGGCCGGAGCGGCGCCGGCGACGCGGCTCCGGACGATCGACACGCTGCTGGAAACGTCCGCGCTTGTCGTGCGACTTCGGGCGAACGGCATCCTGACGCCGAGCAGTATTCACGAGGCTGAGGATGCCCCGCCACGGATCGTGATCGACCTGCCGAAGGTGGAGTCCGCTGTTCCGCCGGTCACACGGGTCGACGCGGGACCGGTTCGTCAGATCCGGGTCGCGCCGCACAGCCACGTGCCGCTCGTCACGCGGGTCGTGTTCGACCTTGCGACCACCGCGCCCTATCGTGTGGAGGGCATCGATGCTCCAAGCGCCGAGCTGCGGGTGATCTTTCCGCTCGACGACGAGACCGCGGCGACAGCTTCGCCTGTGGTCGAGGCGCGGCCGGCGCCGGACCTGTTGTCACTCGCTGCGCTGGCGCCCTCCCAGGCGTCGGCGCCGAGCACCGACACCGTGCCGCTCGGCGAGACGAAGCCGGCGCCCCGGATGTCGGCCAACACGATCGTGCTCGATCCATTAGCCGCGTTGCGCGCTCCTGGACCAGTGAGCCCGGCGCAGCCGGTCGGCGACGTGCTCGCTGACGCAGTGGTGGATGCCGTACGATGGGTAGAGTCCGCGGCAATCGCCCACGCCACGAAAGCGTATGCCACGCCAGGCACCGAGCCGGTGGCGACGATTGTGGAGGAGGCGCCACCGGCGGACGAGGTGGCCCGGACACCGCCGTCCGACCCACTGGGAGGGTTGCGGCGTACCGAGACGGTCGTCACCGAGCTGCTATCGGAGACGCCGAGCATCCAGTCACCGGAGGCCACCGCGCTCCCCGTCCCAGACGCGGGACGCCTGGCGGCCACAGCACCGACCCGACCAATCGCCCGCCGGACGAAGCTCGCGATCCCGGCGACCGCGCCCGCTGCGTCGGTGGCCGGGGTTCAGACCGCGGCGACGAGCCCAGGCGGTATTCCGCGACCAGGCCTGACGGCCCCACGCCGGTTCGCTGCCGAAGTTACGACGACGCGGTTCATCCACCGCGGGACTGTCACCAGCCCGCCGCGGGCCCAGGTCACGCAGCAGACGCTGGGCGGAGCGCGCCAGTACACCGGTAGTCTGGTGTCGATGGATTTCCAGAACGCCGATCTTCGGTCCGTGCTTCGAACGTTCGCCGAGATCAGCGACCTGAATATAGTGATTGATCCCCAGGTACAGGGGAGTGTCGACGTCGCGCTCGTCGACGTGCCCTGGGATCAGGCACTCGACATTATTCTCCGCTCGAATCAGCTCGGCTATGACGTCGACGCCACGGTCGTGCGTATCGCGCCGCTGTCGACGCTAACCAGCGAGGAGCAGCAACGTCGCGAGCTGGCCGAGCAGCAGGCGCTCGCCGGCGAGTTGGTGGTGCTGACCCGCACGTTGAGCTACGCGCGGGCCTCCGACCTCGCCAACCTCGTGACGCAGGCCGTTCTCTCCGAGCGAGGTCAGGTGCAGATCGACGCGCGGACGAACACTTTGATCCTCACGGATCTACAGGCGAACCTTCTTGCTGCTCAGGAGCTGCTCGGCACGCTCGACCGACCGGAGCCGCAAGTGGAGATCGAGGCACGAATCGTCGCGTTGAGATGTACAAGCCAAGCACTGCAGTTGTGCGTCACCGAGATCCTCGGGACAACGGTGGACCTGGGTGCCCCATCGCGGACGTCAGACCTGGGGGTCACCCTAGGGTCGGTTGACGACTCGTCGAACCTGAGCCGCATCCTGTCGGCGGCGGAGGGCGAAGGGCAAGTCGAGATCGTGTTTAATCCGAGAATCACGACCCAGAACAACGTCCAGGCGACCCTGATCCAGGGCGACCAGATCCCGATCCAGACCGTCGTAAACAATACGGTTACGGTTCAGTTCAAGGACGCGGCGCTACGGCTCGCTGTCACGCCGCAGATCACGGCCGCCGACACCGTGATCATGGAAATCGAAATCGACAACGACTTTGCCGACTTCGGAAAGGCGGTGAACGGCATCCCGCCGATCGTGACGCAACGGGCCATCACCACCGTGCAGGTGGCCGACGGCGACACGACAGTCATCGGTGGCATCTACGAGAGCGATCGACAGCGTCGCAACGACCGGGTGTCCGGATTCAGCAAGATTCCGCTACTTGGGTGGTTCTTCAAACGCGAAACCGACGTGGAGGATACCGACCAGTTGCTGATTTTCCTGACGCCGTACATCGTTCGGTGAGATGCGCCGGGACTGAAGCCACTACTCGAGATGTGGTTGCCGGTTCCGTCAATTTCGGGATGCTGTCCGCCCAGTCGGTGACAATTGGCCGTGACGGTCGCTTCGTCAAGTTGGCACCGGCGCGAGCTCAGAATCCGCGTCCGATTCCGCAGCTGAGGTAGGTGAGCGGCGACGAGCGCGGTGCGAGGTGGATTGACCGATGCCCATGACCCGTCTCGAAGAGCTACGACGGCGCGTTGAGTTGGACCCGGCATCGCCGGCCTTCGCGACGCTGGCGGAGGAGTACCGCAAGGCGGGTCAGTTCGACGAGGCGATCGCGACCGCGCGGACCGGCCTTGAACGGTTTCCGAGCTATCTCTCGGCCCGGGTGACCCTCGGGCGCGCGCTGATCGAGATCGACGAGCTTGAGGAGGCGCGGACACACCTGGAGGAGGTCATTAGCCAGTCGCCGGACAACCTCGCGGCCATCCGCGCGCTGGTCGACGTTCATCACCGGCTCGTCGACCCGACGCTGGACACGGAAGTCGACGCGCTGGCGGCTGCGCTCGGCGACCGCGTCGGGGATTCCTCGACCGATGATGGGTCGCCGCCGCCCACGCTCGTTGAGACGCCGCATCGGGGGACGAGCGCCGCTACGGACGGCGACGTGGCGAGTCTCGAGGCGTTGCTTGCGCCGCTGACGGAGTCGGCGAACGAGCCGGCTTCATCCGCCCTGGATGGCGCCTTCGGAAAGGCGACCGACGACGTGGAGAGACGGGAGAGGTTGTTCGGCGCCGTGTCGGAAGCAAGCGTCGAGGCCAAGGGACCAGACGTCGCCAGCACTGAACCAGTGAACATTGAGCCAGTGGGGTTTCTGGATCTCTCATCGAGCCTTGTCGGAGGGGCCGAAACCCCACCGCCTGAGGCGGACGGCGACGGGGAGTTTCCGCCGGTTGGAGTTTCGGACCCGCTGGATGAGGACCCGCGAGTTGCCGTGGGACTCCAGCGTTTCCTCGATGCGATCGTGGAGCGGCGCAGCGCGCGCCGTAAGCGAACCGCTGAGTAGATCGACAACGCGATGTCGCGCGGACGTTTCGCCCACGCGGACCGCTTGGGTGCCCGGCTTGCGCGGGTGCGCGCCTCGCTCGACCGGCTCGAAGTAGATGCGCTCGCTGTCACGCACCTCCCGCACCTGTTCTATCTGACCAACCTGCGCGCCAGCGCTGGCATCCTGCTCGTCACCCGCTCTGGCGGTGTGCTGATCGTCGACTTCCGCTACCGCACCGGGGTGATGGCGCTCTTCGCCACCGAGTACGGTCCTGACGGGATCGAAATCGTGGTCGTCGAGGGGTCCTATGAGGAGACCCTCCGCCAGGTCATGAGTGATGCCGGCTGGGAGCGAGTCGGGTTCGAGGCCGAGCACGTTAGCGTGCGTCGTTGGCAATGGCTCGATCGGTCCGTCGACGCGGTGCTCGTCGCGACGGACGCGGTCATCGAAGATGCCCGCATGGTGAAGGATGACCACGAGATCGAGACATTGCGCACCGGCGGTGGCATGATTGCCGGGATGGTGGGGACCGTTGCCGAACTGGTGTGCTCCGGGCGGTCGGAGGTCGCCATTGCTGCCGATATCGACTCGGCACTGCGCGACGCCGGCTTCGAACGACCAGCCTTCGAGACGATTGTCGCAGGCGGCCCAAACAGCGCCTTGCCGCACGCGCACCCAACGGGGCGTGTACTGACCGACGGCGACCTTGTAGTCCTGGACTTCGGCGGCGTGCACCACGGATACTGTGTCGATCTGACCCGCACGGTATGCATCAGGAAGGCCGACACGGAGTCCGCGCGACTCCATCGGGCAGTGGCCGACGCGCATCTGGCCGCGCTCAGGGCCATCCGGCCCGGTATCGTCGCGAGCCGTGTGGACGCGGCCGCGCGAACCGCGCTCGCCGAGCACGGTCTGGATGACGCATTCGGGCACAGCACCGGTCACGGCCTGGGGATAGAGGTGCATGAGCTCCCGCGCATCGGTCGAGCGCCTGCGACGACGAGCGCGGCCTCCCCGACGACTACCGACGTGAATCTTGCGCCTGGCATGGTGTTCACCATCGAGCCGGGAGTGTACGTGCCGGGTGTGGGTGGCGTTCGCATCGAGGACGACGTACTGGTGACCGCCGACGGGTACGAGATGCTCACGGACGCACCCCGGCAGCTCGCAGTCCGCTGACGAGCGACCATGGCCCTGGCCGACCTGGACGAGATCACGCGGCTTGTCGCACTGATGTCGGCGCACGACCTCGAAGAGATTGAGGTCGAACGCGACGGTGCACGCGTCCGCATCAAGCGGCGCGTGTTCCCTGAGATCGCGCAGCCGTCGGGCGACGATGACGCACAAGGCGATACCGTTGCCCGCGCCCCGGCAGACGAGGGGCCAGCCGTCCGGGTGCGCGTCGTGCAAGCTCCGATCGTCGGTACTGTCTATCGGGCGCCCAAGCCGGGCGCCGCCCCGTTCGTCGAGCTGGGCAGCCGGGTGCGCAAGGGGCAGGTTCTCTGCCTTATCGAGGCGATGAAACTGATGAACGAGATCGATGCGGAAGATGATGGGGAGGTCGATGAGATCTTCGTCGAGAACGAACAGGCCGTGCAATACGGCGATCGGCTGTTCGCGATCAAGACGGGGTGAGTGAGGACGTTTCTGTTCGGTCCGAGGTCGGCACCGAATGTCGCGGATGTTCAAGAAGATTCTGATCGCCAACCGAGGCGAGGTTGCCCTCCGGATCCTTGCGGCGTGCCACGAGCTGGGGATTACGGCGGTGGCAGTCTATTCAGTCGCCGACCGTAACGCGCGGCACGTCCGGTTGGCCGATGAAACCGTCTGCATCGGGCCGGCGCCACCGATCGACAGCTATCTGAGCGGCCCCGCGATCATCGAGGCGGCAGTGCAAACGCGCGCAGATGCCGTTCACCCCGGCTACGGATTCCTGTCGGAAAGCGCCGCGCTGTCAGACGCATGCACTGCTCGCGGGGTGACCTTTATCGGCCCTCCCTCGGCGGTGCTGCGCCTCACGGGTGACAAGGTGGGCGCGCGCGTCGCGATGCGGCGCGCGGGTCTCTCCGTCTTGCCCGGGACAGAAACGGCGATCGAGACGACGGCTCAGCTGCACGACGCGGCCCGCGGCATTGGGTACCCGCTGATCATTAAGGCGCGCGCAGGCGGTGGTGGGCGTGGGCTTCGGGTGGTCAACGAACCTGACATGATCGAACCAGCCTGGGCGACGGCCGGACGCGAGGCCGAGAGGGCATTCGGCAACGGTGAGCTGTATCTCGAGCGGTACCTGGTGTCGCCGCGGCACATCGAGGTTCAGGTCCTGGCAGACGATACGGGAGCAGCGGTCCTGCTCGGGGAGCGCGAGTGCTCGATCCAGCGTCGACACCAGAAGATTCTTGAGGAGTCACCCAGTCTTGCGCTGGACGATGTGGCCCGCCAGGAACTGGGACGGCGGGTGGCCGACGCCGTGCGAGCGGTGGGGTATCGGAACGCCGGGACGTTCGAGTTCCTCCAGGATGAGCGCGGGCAGCTCCATTTCCTCGAAGTGAACGCGCGCCTGCAAGTTGAGCACCCGGTCACGGAGATGGTGACCGGTGTCGACATCGTCAAGGAGCAGATTCGCATCGCCGCGGGAGATGGGCTCTCCCTGCCGCCGGTGGACATGACGCCGTCCGGTCACGCGATCGAGTGCCGTGTGAATGCGGAGAGCCCGCTCACCCTCCGGCCGACCCCTGGTGTGATCACGGCGTTCAGTGTGCCGGGCGGAGATGGTCCAGGTGTCCGGGTCGACAGCGCCATGGAAGCCGGCTGCGAAGTGACGCCACACTACGACTCGCTGGTGGCCAAGGTGATTACGCACGGGCGTGATCGCACGGAGGCGATCGCACGTATGCGGCGGGTGCTGCAGACGACCATCATCGAGGGGATTGAGACCACGATCCCGCTCCACCTACGCATCCTCGACGATCCGGAGTTTCGCGCGGGGCATCTCAGCACCGCGTTCATCGAGCGATTCATAGTCGAGGTTGGAGGCTAGTGCGTCTCCCACCGCTCTATGCGATCGTCGATGTGGCGACGGCCGTCGCTCACGGCTGGAAGGTCGTCGACCTCGCGGCGGCGTATCTCGCGGGCGGGGCGCGGTGGATTCAGCTCCGCGGTGGCGACACACCCACGGGAGCGCTACTGCGGTGGTGCGATCAGATCGTCGAGCGTGCGGCGCGATATGGCGCGACCGTGATCGTCAATGACCGTCCCGATCTCGCACGGCTTGCCGGCGCCGACGGGGTGCACGTCGGACAGCAGGACCTGCCTGTGGCCACTGTCCGGCGCCAACTTGGGGAGACCGGACTCATCGGTCTCTCGACGCACACGCCAGGTGAGATCGCGGAGGCTCAATCACGAGCGTTCGACTATGTGGCCGTGGGACCGGTGTATGGCACGACCACAAAGAGCACGGGATATGCGGCGACCGGACTGACGGCGGTCCGGGGGGCCGCCGCCGGCGGGCGACCGGTGGTGGCCATCGGCGGCATCACACTCGAGCGAGCGCCCGCCGTTCTCGGCGCCGGGGCATCCGCGGTCGCGATTATCTCCGATCTGTTGTGTCACGGCGATCCGGAACGGCGTGTGCGCGCTTACGTCGACACGCTCCGGGTGCCAGACGACCCGAAGTAGTCGCGCGTGAGCGTGCGCACCGTCCCGACGAGAAACGCTATCCCGATGAGATTGGGGAAGGCCATGAAGCCGTTCAGGAGGGTGCCGATGGCCCACACGAGCGGCACCGACACCAGTGCCCCCACCAGAATCATCACCGTGAACACCAAGCGATACCAGGGAATGACGCGTGACCCGAACATGAATTCCACACACTTTTCGCCGTAATACGACCATCCGATCAGCGTCGAAAAGCCAAAGAGGAAGGAGCAGAGCGCCACCAGGAGGGACGCAAGCGGTACCGATGTGCTCAGCGCCGCCGCGGTCAGATCGCCGCTCGCCCCTTGATAGGCTGGATCGGTCCAGAGTCCCGAGGCCAAAATGACGAAGGCGGTCATCGAGCAGACGACGATGGTGTCTACGAAAACCTCGAAGATCCCCACGACACCCTGCTGGGAGGGGTGATCGACCTTCGCGATGCCGTGTGCGATCGGGGCGCTCCCCATGCCCGCCTCGTTCGAGAGCACGCCGCGACTGACGCCGGCGGCGATGACCTGCGCCAGCGTGGCACCGGCGAAGCCTCCAATCGCCGCCGACGGCGTGAGTGCACTGGTCATGATCTGCGCAACGACAGTCGGAATCGCCGTCAGGTTCAGCAGGATGTAGAGCGACGCGGTCAGCACGTAGACGACGAGCATGGCGGGAACCAGGCGCTCCGCAACGGTGGCAATTCGCCGGATCCCCCCGAGCAGCACTAGCCCGACCGTGACCGTGATGAGGAGGCCGGGCACCCAGAGCGGCACCTCGATCCCGACGACGGTGCGCGCCGCTTCGGCAAAGGTGCGCGCGATGGTGTTCGACTGTGCCATGTTGCCGGTTCCGAACAGTGCGGTGCAGGCGCCAAAGAAGGCGAACATATAGGCGAGCACCGATCCCAGCCGGCGGTTCGGCACGCCGCGGGTGATGTAGTACATCGGACCGCTCGCGAGCTCACCCGTTTCCCTCCTGACACGGAAGTGGACGCCGGCGACCGCTTCGGCGTACTTCGTCGCCATGCCGAGGGCAGCGGTGACCCACATCCAGAACACGGCGCCGGGACCACCGATCAGGATCGCTGTGGCGACACCGCCGATGTTGCCGTTGCCGACGGTTGATGCCAATGCCGTCGAGAGGGCCTGGAACTGCGTGATGGTGCCGTCGCCCTGCTCCGGTGCCCCCCGGATGAACGCGCCGCCGATGACCATCCGCACGGCGATGGGGAAGCGGCGGATCTGCACCACCCCGGTCATTACCGTGATGAGCCCGCCGACGACGACGAGCACGAGCGGCATCGCGAACGGTTGCCAGACCAAGTCGTTGAGGTCGAGGACGCGGTCAGTCAGGCTCATTACAGCATTCCGTAGACGGTAGCGGCGATTATCACAAAGATGGCCGAGGGGCACACCCAGCGAATCAAGACACTCCAGAGGCCGGTCGCCGGGAACCACGCGCCGTCGGTCTGGAGCTCCTCGAGTGCGCGATCGACGCGCCAGATCCAGCCGACGAAGACCGCGATCAGGAGACCACCGATCGGAAGAGCAAAGTCATTCCAGACGGTCCCCATCAGCGTCAGGAAGTCGATGCCCACTCCGGGGACGGCCGTCAGCCATCCGACCGCACCGTTCCCGAAGGCCGAGGGGAGCGCGAGCGCGAAGACGGCCAGGGTGACCACCGCCACTGCGCGCGGGCGCGACCAGCGACGCGTATCGACGAAGTGCGCGACTGGCACCTCGAGCAACGAGATGGTTGACGTCAACGCGGCCATCGTCAGGAGGACGAAGAATGCGGCTCCGAAGAGCTGTCCGCCCGGCAACGTCGCGAATAGCCGCGGGAGCACCGTGAAGATGAGTCCGGGTCCGCTGCTGCTCGGGTCGAAGCCGGCGATCGAGAACCCGGCCGGAAAGATGATGAAGCCCGCGAGGAGCGCGATCGAGGTGTCGAGCAGAACCACCCACAGGGCACACCCGGCGATCCCATCTCGTTTCGCGAGATAACTGCCGTAGGTGATCATCGTGCCCATGCCGAGGCTGAGCGAGAAGAATGCCTGGCCGAGCGCGGCCCTGAAGACGTTGACGTCGAAGATGCGCGAGACATTGGGCCGCAGGTAGTATGCGAGCCCATCAGCGGCCCCGGGGAGCGTGAGCGCTCGAACGGCGAGCAGGAGCAGCAATGCAATGAGTGCGGGCATGAGCAGTTTTGTGACCCGCTCGATCCCCGCGCGCACGCCACCGAGCAACACACCGGCGGTGACTGCGAGCACCAATAAGGCTAGCGCGGCGCTGGCGGGTCCGTTCGCCGTGAAGGTGGCGAAGAAGCCGCCGACGGCGTCCGGATCCCCGATCACCGCGCCGGTCGCGGTAAACCAAATGTAGGCGATGGTCCAGCCCGCGATCACGCAATAAAATGACAGGATGCCTGCACCGGCGAAGACGCCGACCGCGCCGGCGAGCCACCACGCGCTGCCTGGCGACAGGGTGTTGAACGAGCCCACAGGACTTTGGTGGGTCCGTCGGCCGAGCGCGAGTTCGCCGACCATGATCGGGAAGCAGATTAAGAAGACGCAGGCGAGATAGACGACGACAAACGCCGCGCCACCACCCTGGCCGACTTGTGTAGGGAAGCCCCAGATATTGCCGAGCCCGACGGCCGACCCGGCCGCCGCGAGGATGAAGCCAGCGCGTGAGCCCCAGGTGCCACGGTTGGATCCGTTGGTCATCGGAACTAGTCGGGGCTTCGCCCCGAACCCCAAGCGGACGCTCCGCGGGGTCCACGGGAGCCCCACTCCGCGCCCGCGAGGCGCAGGGCGCGCCTTGGCCGTTTCCCGACGGTCCGCAACGGGTACGGAATCCTCGTGTCGTGCCGCATAACGGCCTAATGGTCGCGCGGCATTTTACTGAAACTCCGAGTAAACTCGAAACTTTCTCCATTAGGGAAGACTAAGGACGAGGAGATGGTGCACGAGACGCGCGCCCGCCTGCTGGACGGCGCCGCCGTCGCAGCTGAGATTCGCGGAGGGCTGCCGCCGCGCATCGCGGCGTTCGCCGGTGCTGAGGGCCGCCCGCCGACGTTGGGCCTGCTCCTCGCTGGCAAAGATCCGGGGTCGGAAGTCTATGTCCGTGGGAAGATCAAGCAGAGCGAAGGGCTTGGCATGAAGACCGACCTTCGGCGGTTGCCAGAGAACGCCAGTTTTGAGGACGCGCTGGCCATCGTCGATACGTTCAATCGCAATGACGAGGTCGACGGTATCCTCGTTCAGTCGCCGTTGCCCGGCGGGATGGGCGACGACGCGGAGGCGCGGATCTTTGACGCGATCCACCCGGCCAAGGACGTCGACGGGTTCCATCCGGTCAATGCGGGGCGGCTGGTGCAGAAGCGCCCGTCGCTGGCTCCCTGTACACCGTTAGGTGTGATGGTGATGCTGGACAAGGCGGGGATAGAGGTGCAGGGTCGTCGCGCGGTGGTCATCGGGCGGAGCGACATCGTCGGCAAGCCGATGGCCTTGTTGCTGCTTCATCATCACGCGACGGTGACCATTTGTCATTCGAAGACCGTCGACTTGCCGGCGGTGGCGGCGACAGCTGACATTCTCGTCGCAGCCATTGGACGACCGGCGTTCGTGACGCCGGCGTTCGTCAAGCCGGGCGCGACCGTGATCGACGTCGGCACGAACTCCCTGAGCGACCGCGACCAGGTGATGGAGATCTTCGGCGCTGGGTCGCGGAAAATGAGCGCGTTTGACAAGCGCGGCCGCGTGCTGTCGGGTGACGTGCATCCGGACGTGGCGTCGGTAGCGGGAGCGCTCACGCCGGTCCCTGGTGGCGTCGGGCCGCTGACGATCGCGATGTTGCTCTCCAACACCGTGTGCGCGGCGGAGGAGCGGCTCCGCGGTCGCGCGGGCTGATCCGTCTTGCTCCCCTCGTCTCGCCCGCCAGGCGGGCGATTGGCGGTCAGAGTGATACAAGTCGCCACGGCCTCGGGACCGGGTTAGTCGCCACGCCGGAGCGCCGCCGAGATTTCGTCGACCCATCCTTCCGTCTCGACGAAGCTGCCGTCCGTGCGGATGATGAAATCCGCCTGTGCGACCTTGTCGTCGATGGGCAGCTGTGCCGCCAGTCGTTTCCGCGCGTCATCCTCTGAGAGCCCGTTACGGTCCATCACACGGGTAAGTTGCGTCTCCGGACGACACGCCGTCACGATGACGCGGTCGTACTCAGCGGCCCGGCCGGTCTCGAACAGGAGCGGGATGTCCGCGATCGCGAACTGGAGACCGGCCTCGGTCGCGCGGTCGTCGAACCAGTTCGCGATGGCCTTTCGGACCGGCGGGTGAACGATTGACTCGAGATCCGCGCGCGCTGCGTTGTCGGCGAATACGGTCGCGCCCAGGCGGGGGCGGTCGATCGAGCCGTCTTCGCGACATATACCGAATCCAAAACGCTTCCGTAGCGCGTGCCACGCGGGCTGGCCCGGCATCACGACCTCGCGCGCCAGGCGGTCGGCATCGATGGTCGGAACGCCGCGGGCGCCGAGGAGGCGTAGAACATGCGACTTGCCGGTTGCGATCCCGCCGGTCAACGCAACTCGTAACATGTCATGTCCGGCGCGCCTGGGCGGCGCCGCGGCGGCGTTACGCGGGTGTTTCCTCCGTGTCCTCGGCCGGTGCGATCCGCTCCTCGACGAACGTGTTCCATTCGTGGCACTGCGGGCACTGCCAGAGGAGCTCCGTGCTGCGATACCGGCACCGCATGCAGACGTGCGGGTCGAGATAGAACACGGCATCGCGCGTTAGCTCGACATAGCGCCGAACGAGCGCTTGGTCGAAGTCGAGGGTCGTCAGCGTGCGCCAGATGGCCTGGTGCACGGCGAGGGCATGCGGATTATGGACCAGCGATTCGAAGAATGAATCGAGTGCGTGCAGCGGGTGGCCCTTGTCGGCGAGGTGTCGGCCAAGAGCCAGCCGCGCACGCCAGTCCTGAGGATTCGCGTCGATGAGGCGCCGGCAGAGAGCATCGAAGCGGGCCGGACCATCCACCGCCGCGTAGGCAGCCCTGAGGCGGTCGAACGCGAGATATGCGCGTTCGGGCGCGTGACGGATGACCTGCTCCCAGATCGCGATGGCGTCCTTCGGGCGGCCGGCGGTCATGTGGACATCGCCCAGGTTAAGCGAGGCCGGCACGGCCTGTGCGTCGAGATCGAGCGCTGCTTTGAAATGCTCGATCGCCTGGTACGGGTCGTGTTCGCGGACGGCTTGCAGACCGAGCTCGTTCTCGAGAAACGCGAGGATCGCCTGGTCGCCTGACCGTTCTGCGTCCTCGGCGATGTCGTTCATCCGCACGCGGATGGCTCGGGCCTCCCGCCATTGGTGCTGCTCTTCGTGAAGCTTCTCGAGATTGAGCAGCGCGTACTGACTGCCGGGATCCAGCTCGGTGACCTCGGAGAACGCCTGAAACGCCCGGTCAACGAACCCACCGCGCTTGAAGTCCAGGCCAAGGCAGAGCAGCACGTACGCCTGCTCGCGCTTGCTGAGCTTCGGACGCTGCAGCAGGCCCTGGTGGAGTTGAATGGCCTTGCTGACCTGCCCGCGCTCGCGATACAGATTGCCCAGGATGAGGTGAATCTCGAGCGCCGTGGAATCGAGACCGGCGGCCTTCGTGAGCTCCTCGATCGCGAGGTCGATCTGATTCGAGACGAGGAAGTTGAGCCCGAGGAAATAGTGCGGTGATTCCCGGGCCTTGCGGCGGTCGACCCAGCGCCCGTCCTGGAGCTTGTACCGTTCCCACGCCTTGCCCGCCGCGAGGCCGATCAACAGCGCAACGATCGTGGTGAGCAGCGTCAGGGTATCGGTCATGACGTGGCCACCACGAAATCCTAGAACAGCTCGGTGCGCCAGAGATCGTGAAGGTGGACCAGGCCCGCCAGACGGCCGTCGTCATCGAGCACGATCAACGACGTGACCCGATGCTCCTCCATGACCCGCAAGGCCTCGACGGCCAACATGGAGGTGGCAATCGTTAGCGGTGATGCCGTCATGACGTCGCCAGCGGTCAGCGCGAGCAGGTTCTGGCCTCCGGTGAGATGACGTCGTAAGTCGCCATCGGTGATGATGCCTGCCAACGACCCGCTGTCCGTAGTCACGCAGGTCATGCCAAATCCGGCCCTCGACATGGTCGCGACCACGTCCGTCATCGGGGCATTGTTGTCGACGCGCGGGAGATCGTCCCCCCCGTGCATTAGGCGATCGACGCGCAGCAGTCGCTTGCCGAGCTGGCCGCCTGGATGCAGATGTGCAAAGTCTTCTTCCCGGAATCCCTTCCTCACGAGTAAGGTCATCGCGAGGGCATCGCCCAGCGCAAGCGTGGCGGTCGTGCTTGCGGTCGGGACGAGATCCATCGGACAGGCCTCGACGCTGACCCGGCAATCGAGCGTGACGTCGGCCGCGCGACCCAATGTGCTTGTCGGCGATCCGGTGAGCGCAACGATGCGCGCGCCGAGGCGGCGGATTGTCTCGAGGAGGCGCAGCAGTTCCGGCGTCTCGCCGCTGCGCGAGAGCGCCACGACGACATCGTCGTGCTGCAGGGCGCCGATATCGCCGTGGACGGCCTCGGCGGGATGAAGGAAGTGAGCCGGCGTTCCCGTACTCGAGAGCGTCGCGGCGATCTTGCGGGCAATGAGACCCGACTTGCCCATCCCCGTGACGATCACGCGGCCGTGGCAGTCTGCCAGCTGCTCGACTGCAGCGGTAAATCGCTCGTCGATCCGGTTGGCGAGGGCGAGTACCGCGTCGCCCTCGATCTTCAGCACGCGCCGCGCGAGGTCGAGGTCGGCGAGTAATGGTTCTGGCTTCGGCATTGACCGCTACGCTCTGTTAGTCGCGCGTCGGGGCGGATTGTGCAGGCACACGACTGATCTGGACGAGCCGGTCGAGGAGCGGTTCCAGGCGCTCCAGCGCGAGGGCGTTTGGTCCATCGCTTTTGGCGATGGACGGCTGGTCGTGCACCTCGAGAAAGACCCCGTCGATTCCGGCCGCGACGCCGGCCGCAGCTAAGGGCCCGATGAACTCGGGCTGGCCCGCGGTCACGCCATCACCGCCACCTGGGAGCTGTAGGCTGTGGGTCACGTCGTATATGACCGGGTAGCCGAGGGTGCGGAGCTGCGGAAACGCGCGCATGTCGACGACGAGGTCGTGATAGCCGAAACTCGTGCCTCGCTCCGTGACCATCACTGCGTGATTGCCATGGGTCGTCGCCTTGGCGACGGCATGCCGCATGTCTTGCGGCGCGAGGAACTGCCCCTTCTTCAGGTTGACGGCGCGTCCGGTTTCGGCGGCCGCGACGATTAGGTCGGTCTGACGCGACAGAAACGCCGGGATCTGCAGGACGTCCGCCACGGCCGCGACGGAGGCGGCCTGTGCCGCCTCGTGTATGTCGGTCAGGATCGGTACGGCGGCCGCATCTTTGACCCGCGCGAGGATCTCAAGGCCCTGCTGCAGGCCGGGTCCGCGAAACGAGTGCATCGACGTGCGATTGGCTTTGTCGAACGACGCCTTGAAGATAAGCGGCACGCTGCACCGGCGCGCCACGTCACGGATCGCCAGCGCGAGGTCGTGGGCGTGCCGCGCGCTCTCGATGACGCACGGCCCGGCGATCAGCACTAGCGGCTGGTCACCACCGACCGTGACGTCACCCACGACGACTTGACGCACGGCCACATTATAGAGTCGCTTCGAGCCGTGCGCCGGCTTACGCGAGCGACGCGGCGCCGGCCTTGGCGTTCACGCGGTGCTGGTAGGTCGCTTGGACGAACCGTGCGAATAGCGGATGCGGTCGCAGCGGCTTCGATTGGAACTCTGGATGGAACTGAACGGCGACGAACCACGGGTGGTCCGGGAGCTCAATGACCTCAACGAACTTGCCGTCGGGTGAGTGGCCGGAGATGCGAAGCCCGTGCTCCGTGAGCCGCTGCTCGAACTCGCGGTTGAACTCGTAGCGGTGCCGGTGCCGCTCTTCGACTGTGGCCTTGCCATACGCCTCGTGCGCCCGCGTGCCCGGCGTGAGCTGGCACGGGTAGCTGCCAAGCCGCATGGTGCCGCCCAGGTCATCGACGCCGAGCAGGTCGCGCAACTTGTAGATGACCTTGTGTGGGGTGTCGGCGTTGCACTCGGTCGAATCGGCGTCCTCGAGGCCGCAGACGCGTCGCGCGAAGTCCACCGCCGCCCATTGGAATCCGTAGCAGATGCCGAAGTAGGGAATTTTGCGCTCACGAGCGACGCGGACGGCGTGCATCATCCCACGGCTCCCGCGGTTCCCGAACCCGCCCGGCACGAGGATGCCGTCCGCGCCGTCCAGCAGATGCGCGCCGCCGTCGAGTTCGAGCGCCTCCGCCTCGATCCACTTGATGCGCACGTCGAGCCGGTGCGCGAAGCCGGCATGGTAGAGCGCCTCGTTCAGGCTCTTGTACGAGTCCTCATATCCGACGTACTTCCCGACGACGTGCACGGTGACTTCGTCAGTGGGGTTTTGAATCCTGTCGACGAGTCGCTGCCACGACTCCAGGTTCGCTCGGGTGTTGTGCGGGAGGCCGAGTCCCTTCAGAACGATCCGGTCGAGGCCCTCATCGGCCAGGACGAGCGGGACCTCGTAGATGCTAGAGACGTCCTTGGCGGTGATCACGGCTTCTTCGTCGACGTCGCAGAACAAGGCGATCTTGCGGCGGATATCTCGTGGCAGGACGCGATCGGTCCGACAGAGAAGGATGTCGGGTTGGATGCCGATCGACCGTAGGTCGCGCACGCTGTGCTGCGTCGGCTTGGTCTTGAGCTCACCGGCGGTGCCGATGAACGGGACCAGCGTCAGGTGAATGTAGAGCGTGTTCTCCCGGCCGATATCCTGACGAAACTGGCGGATGGCCTCGAGATACGGCTGGCTCTCGATGTCGCCGACGGTGCCGCCCACCTCGACCAGGACGATGTCGACAGCCTCCTGGGAGGCCACGATCTGCATGCTCTCCTTGATCTCGTTGGTGACGTGGGGAATGACCTGCACCGTGCGGCCGAGGTAGTCGCCGCGTCGCTCCTTCTGAATCACGGAGAGGTAGATCTTGCCGGTTGTCCAGTTGTGGTTGCGTGTCGTGACGGTGTTGGTGAACCGCTCGTAGTGGCCCAGATCGAGGTCGGTCTCGGCGCCGTCGCTGGTGACGTACACCTCGCCGTGCTGATACGGGCTCATCGTTCCAGGATCGACGTTGAGATACGGATCGAACTTTTGCAGGGTCACGCAGTAGCCGTGTCCTTCGAGCAGCGAGCCAATGGACGCCGCCGCGAGGCCCTTTCCGAGTGACGACACGACACCGCCGGTCACGAAGATGTACTTGACCTGGCGGTCCGCGCGCGCGGCAGATGGCGTGGGCATCTGTACCACGGGCTCCTAGGGTTCAGATGAGACGAGACGCCGCACTTTCGCGAGGTCTTCGGGCGTGTCGACGCCGATGGGATCGGATGTGGTCTCCACGGTGCATATCCGGACGCCCGACTCGAGTGCCCGGAGCTGTTCGAGCTGTTCGCACTGCTCCAGAGGTGTTGGACCGAGGCGCGCGAGACGGATCAGACAGCTGCGTCGATAGGCGTACACACCGACGTGCTTGTATCCGAGTGGCGTGCCGGCGGCGGCGCTCCCCCGACAGTGTGGAATCGGCGCACGTGAAAAAAAGAGTGCGTGTCCGGCGCCGTCGACGACGACCTTGACGATATTCGGGTTGGCGAGATCGGCGGGATCCACGATCGGACAGCGGGCGGTCGCGATGCCGACACCCGGCGCGTCGGTCAGGGCGCCGAGCACTGCGTCGATCAGGAGCGGCTCGATGAGAGGTTCGTCGCCCTGGACGTTCACGACCAGGTCGCAGCTGAGCGTGTCGGCAACTTCGGCCAGGCGGTCCATGCCAGTCGGGTGCGCGGCGCTGGTCATGCGCGTCTCGCCGCCGAAGGCGGCGACGGCGGCCGCGATGCGTGGGTCATCCGTCGCCACCAAGACGCTGCCGACTGACGCGGCGGCGGCCCGGCGATACACGTGCTCGATCATCGGGCGACCTGCGATGTCGGCGAGCGCTTTTCCGGGTAATCGGGTCGACTGATACCGAGCGGGGATGACGGCGATAGCTGTGACGGGCGGCGAAAAGGTGTGCTTCTGTGGGGACGCGACAGGGTGCACAGCGAATATTACCACAGCGTTCCGCAGGTGCAGAACCGTGCAGCGGCAGCACCGCGTGGCGTAGTACGATGGGTTCATCGACCCGTCACGTAGAGAACGCGCCATGCCGCCGACGACGGTTCTTCGCATTGTAGGAATGGCCGGTGCCGCGGCGCTCGTCGCCGCGTGGCTGACGGCGGCGACCGGCATGCCGCAAGTGATTGCGGATCCCATGCCATTACCGTCACCGACGCCAGCCGGCATCCGGAGCGGTGTGGCGCTGAACCTCGCCGACGAAGTCGATCGGTTACGCGAGCGTTTGACCCGCGCACCGGTACCCCCGGAGACCCTGCGCAATCCGTTTGAGATCCCGGAAGTCGTGGCACAACCCAAGGCGCCCGTTCCGGCCGTGAGTCCCGTAGCTCCCACGGAAGTCACACCCCCTGCGGCGGCGGCGGCGCCCGCGGTCACGCTGGTTGGGATTGCCTCCCACGCGACTCCAGACGGCCAGGAACTGACGGTCATACTGTTGCTGACGGGCGACGTCGTCCTGGCAAGGATTGGCGACGCGCTCCCTGCTGGAGGTTTGCGAGTGGTCGACGTGACGGCAAGCGATGTGCGGTTGGAGGATGAGTCGGGCGGCGTCGTGCGTCTCGCCCTGCCGTGACCTGACGCTCGACCCGGTGGGGCGAGTTAGAGTCTGACGACGCCGGCGGCGATCACCGCCGGGACCTGCTGTATCTCATCAATCACGGCGCCGCTGATTTTCACATCTGTTGCCGCGTCGGCGGTCGATTCCACCCGTACTACGCCAACGGCACCGGCGGTGCCACGCCCGAGCGCGAACGTCGCGATGTTGATCCCGTGTCGGCCCAAGATTGAGCCGACTTCGCCGATGACACCCGGTTGATCGTTGTTACGGATCACGATCAGGGTGCCTTCGAGCGGCACCTCGACTTCCACACCGTCGAGTCGAACGAGCCGTGGGCTATCGGGTTCAAAGACTGCTCCCTCGGCCCACAGCTCTCCGTCACTCGTGTGGAGCTTCACGGAGATGAGGCTTGTGAAGTTTCGGGCTCGAGAGCTACGGGATTCGATGATTTCGAGGCCGCGCTGCTCGGCGACCGACCGCGCGTTGATCAGTGTGACGGCGGACGATAACACGTGGCTCAACAGACCGACGAGGGCCGCGCCGACGAGCATCTCGGCACCCGACTCGGCGAGCGCTCCGTAGTAACGCATTCCGATTGCGTTCGTGCGCCCGCCCGCGAGCTGCGCCAGGAGTCCACCGAGCCGCTCCGCGAGCATGAGATACGGCTGCAGCCGTTTGAAATCCTCGGGGGCGACCGACGGGTAGTTGACGGCGTTTCGGACGACGCCGGCGCGCAGGTACTCCCGCACGCTCGTGGCGGCTTCGAGCCCGACCAGTTCCTGAGCTTCCGCCGTCGACGCCGCGATGTGCGGGGTGGCTACGACTTGCGAAAGACCAGTCAAGCTGGTCCCGCTGGGGGGTTCCTCACGAAACACATCAAGCGCGGCGCCGCTGACCTGCCCCGATTCGATCGCCTCGGCCAGAGCGTTTTCGTCAATGAGGTCGCCGCGCGCCGTATTGATGATCCGGACGCCACGTTTGCAGCGCGCGAGACGCGCCCGATCCATGAGCGATTGCGTCGCGTCACTCGAGGGCAGATGCAACGTGATGAAGTCGGCTTGTTCGCACAACTCGTCCATCGTGACTAGCGAAATCCCGAGGTCCGCGGCAACCGGCGTGGCGATGAATGGATCGTGGGCGACGACGGTCATGTCGAATGCCCGTGCGCGTCGAGCGACCTCCTGCCCAATGCGTCCGAAGCCCACGACACCGAGTGTCTTACCGCGCACTTCGGCGCCGCGCAGGGTTTTCTTGCCCCAGCTGCCGCCCTTTATCTGCGCATCCGCTAGTGCGATGGACCGCGCCGAGGCGAGCATCAGCGCGCAGGCGTGCTCGGCGACGCTCACACTGTTTGCGCCAGGCGCGTTGAGGACGAGGATGCCGCGGGCGCTGGCAGCCTCGAGGTCGACGTTGTCGACACCGGTACCGGCACGTGCGACCACGCGCAGCCGGGGGGCGGCCGCGATGAGATCCGCGGAGACCTTTGTCGCACTCCTCACGATGAGCGCATCGGCATCGGCCAAATCCGTGGGAAGCGTGTCCGGAGTGCATCCTCGCCGGTCGTCGACGGTCCAGCCCTCGGCCTTCAAGAGGTCGGCGGCGGATGCGGGTAACGGATCGGCAATGATGATCTTCATCGGTGGGGTCGGAGACGCGCGGGTCGTTCTAGCGTGGCGAAGCGTACAGTATAATGTGCCGCCGTTTCGACGACGGTGCGTGTCCGCGGAAGCGTCTGGGCTCGCCCGCACCAGGATGGTGCAAATCGCTAGAATGGCCCGTTTGACGCGGCTTGTCTTCGCCTGATGGGGCGTTTTTCCACAAGGTTTTCCACACTTTCTGTTGAAGATCTTGTCACGTGTCGCAGGGACGTGCCCTAAAGGGCCACGCTTGCGTCGCAGATCGATCTGAACGGAGTTCGGTGACATGCCAGAGTTCAAGCACCTCACGCCGCCATCGGAGGGCACGGCCATCACGTACGAAGACGGCGCGCTGGTGGTGCCCCAGGATCCGATTATCCCGTTCATTGAGGGCGACGGTACTGGCCGCGACATCTGGCGCGCCGCGGTTCGCGTGTTCGACGCCGCCGTACGGAAGGTGTTCGATGGCGCAAAGCGAGTCGTGTGGTTCGAGGTCCTGGCTGGCGAGAAAGCCAAGGAGCAGACTGGGGACTGGTTACCCTCAGATACGCTCGAAGCCGCGAGGGCCTACAGAGTCGCGATCAAGGGCCCGTTGACGACGCCGGTGGGCGGCGGGATTCGGAGCCTCAATGTGTCGATCCGACAGTTGCTCGACCTCTACGCCTGTGTCCGTCCGGTCAGGTACTTCAAGGGCACCCCCTCCCCGGTGCAGCATCCGGAGCGAATGAACGTCGTCATCTTCCGCGAGAACACCGAGGACGTCTATGCGGGCATCGAGTGGGAGCAAGGGTCTGCGGAGGCTCAGAAGCTCATCGAATATCTGGCGAAGGAGCTTGGCAAGCGCGTGAGAGAGGACTCCGGGATCGGCATCAAGCCGATCTCCATCACGGGGACGAAGCGCCTCGTCCGGATGGCGGTCCAGCATGCCCTCGACAACGATCGGACGAGCGTTACGCTAGTGCACAAGGGCAACATCATGAAGTTCACTGAGGGTGCGTTCCGCGATTGGGGTTACGAGTTGGCGAAGGAGGAGTTCGGCGACCGCACGATCGGCGAATGGGACGGCGACCCCGATGGGAAGGTCGTGATCAAGGACCGCATTGCGGACAGCATGCTGCAGCAGATTCTCACCCGCACGGCCGATTACGACGTCATCGCCACCTCCAATCTCAACGGCGACTATCTCTCGGACGCCTGCGCTGCGCAGGTCGGCGGCCTCGGCCTGGCGCCCGGCGCCAATATCGGCGACGACGTGGGGTTCTTTGAGGCAACGCACGGGACCGCACCCAAATACGCCGACAAGGACGTTATCAACCCCAGTTCGCTCGTGCTGTCTGGCGCGATGATGTTTCGATACCTGGGATGGCACGAGGTGGCATCACGTATCGAGGATGCTATCGAGCGCACGATCCAGCAGAAGACGGTGACATACGACCTCGAGCGGCTCATGGAGGGGGCGACCAAGCTGAAGACCTCCGAGTACGCCGACGCCGTGATCGCCAATTTGTAGAGAGAAGGGCCATGAACCGAAAAGTCACAATCGTCGGATCCGGGAACGTCGGGGCCACCACCGCACGCAGCATCGCTGACAAGGAGCTCGCTGATGTGGTCGTGCTCGACATTCTTGAGGGGGTGCCGCAGGGCAAGGGGCTGGACATTCTGGAGGCGTGTCCGGTCGAGGGATCGGACGCCCGGGTGTTGGGCACGAACGACTATGCCGACACTGCCGGGTCCGACATCGTCGTCATCACGGCTGGGCTTGCTCGGAAGCCGGGGATGAGCCGCGATGATCTGCTGGCGAAGAACCACGCGATCATCAAGGGCGTGACGGAGCAGGTGATGGTGCACTCGCCGGACTGCATCATCATGCCGGTCACGAACCCGCTCGATGCGATGGCCCAGGTGGTTTACCGCACGAGCGGCTTGCCGCGCGAGCGTGTGATCGGGATGGCCGGTGTACTCGATTCCGCGCGCATGCGCGCCTTCATCGCGCAAGCTCTCGACGTGTCGGTCGAGAACACCCACGCCTTCGTCCTAGGCGGGCACGGTGACACGATGGTACCGCTGCCGCGCTACTCGACGGTCGCTGGCATTCCCATCACCGAGCTGATGGATGCGGCGGCCGTGGAGGCGATCGTGAAGCGGACGGCGCAGGGCGGCGCTGAGATCGTGAAGCTCCTTGGCACTGGCAGTGCGTACTACGCGCCGGGGTCGGCGGTCGTGGAGATGGTCGAAGCGGTGCTTAAGGACAAGAAGAAGATCCTGCCGTGTTCAGTCTTCCTGCAGGGCGAGTACGGGGTGCATGACCTCTTCGTCGGTGTGCCGGTCAAGCTCGGCGCGCGGGGCGTCGAGGATATCGTGCAGATCGCGCTGACCCCGGACGAGGACGCCGCGTTAAAGAGATCTGCCGAGGCGGTGCGCGAGCTGGTCGGCATCATCGGGGTGTAGGGCCGCATTGCAGGTAGTTTCCGGGGTTCCAGTGTTCCAGACGACGAAGCATGGCCCGGCCCTCGCACGTTCGGCTGGCCCCGCATCAATAGTTGGTAGACGCTCGGGAATCCGGAACCTTGGACCTGTGGAACCCTGGACCTTTTGAACCATGGAACCGCGGACGTGAGTAGATCCAGACCTTGAAGATCCACGAGTACCAAGCCAAGAACCTGCTGGCGCAGTTCGGGGTGCCGGTGCCTCGGGGTGAGGTGGCCTTTACCGCGGCCAAGGCGCGCGCGGTGGCGGAGCGGTTCGGTGGGCGGGTCGTGGTCAAAGCGCAGATCCACGCTGGTGGCCGTGGCAAGGGAGGTGGGGTCCACGTGGTGGCTGGCCCCGCCGAGGCGGAGCGCGCCGCGGAAGCGATGCTAGGGATGACCCTTGTCACTGCCCAGACCGGCCCTGACGGGCGAGCGGTCGGACGGGTGCTCGTGGAGGAGGGTCTCGACATCGCACGGGAGCTCTATGTCGGGCTCCTGATCGACCGGGCGATCGGCCAGCCGATCGTGATGGCGAGCGCGGCCGGAGGGGTGGAGATTGAGCAGATCGCGGCCGACACGCCGGAGCGTATTCTGCGGGAGACCGTCGACCCCAGACACGGGCTGTTGCCGTTCCAGGCGCGCCGTATCGCGTTTGGACTCGGCCTCGAGGGGGCGCAGGTCGCGCAAGTGGTCACGCTCATGGTCGCGGCCTACACGGGCTTCCGCGAGCTCGACGCAACGCTCGTCGAGATCAACCCGTTGGTGGTCACGGCCGAGGGTTTGGTCGTGGCGCTCGATGCGAAGATCAGCCTCGACGACAACGCGATGTTCCGGCACGCGGACCTTCGGGAGTTGCGGGACCTCGCCGAGGAAGAGGCGCTCGAAGTCGAGGCCTCGAAGCACTCGCTGAACTACATCCGTCTAGACGGCACGATCGGCTGCATGGTCAACGGTGCCGGCCTCGCAATGGCGACGATGGACATCATCAAGCACGCGGGCGGCGAGCCGGCGAATTTCCTCGACGTGGGCGGGGGCGCGAATGCCGATCAGATTCGCCACGCGTTCCGCATCCTCCTGTCGGATCGAAATGTTCGGGCGGTGCTCATCAATATCTTCGGAGGGATTCTGCGGTGTGACGTCCTGGCAGAGGGGGTTATCGCCGCGGTGACGGAGCTCGACGTCGGCCTTCCCGTCGTCATTCGCATGGAGGGCACGAACGTGGAGCAGGGACGAGCGATGTTGCGCGAAAGCGGGCTCAACTTCACGACGGTCGACGGCATGGACGAGGCGGCTGACCGGGTTGTCGCTCTCGCGGCAGGCTGACGCATGTCAGTACTCATCGATCAGCGGACGCGGCTCCTCGTGCAGGGGCTCACCGGGCGCGAGGGGACGTTCCACGCCAAGCAGGCCGCGGCGTTCGGTACGGCCGTTGTTGGCGGGGTTACCCCCGGCAAGGGGGGGACGACGCACGAGGGCTGGCCGGTGTTCGACACCGTCGCCCATGCCGTTCGCGAGACCGGGGCCAACGCGTCGATCATCTTCGTGCCGCCGTCGGTCGCCGCGGACGCGCTTCTCGAAGCGGCCGACGCTGAACTCCCCCTCGTGGTGTGTATCACGGAAGGTATTCCCACGTTAGACATGCTTCAAGTGATGACGTTTCTCCAGGGGCGCGCCACGCGCCTCGTGGGGCCCAATTGTCCCGGGGTCATCTCTGCCGGTCGGGCCAAGGTCGGCATCATTCCGGGACACATCTGTCGCGAGGGTCGTGTGGGCATCGTCTCCAAGAGCGGCACGCTGACCTACGAGGCCATCCATCAGCTGACGAGGCTGGGATTGGGTCAGACCACGTGCATCGGTATCGGCGGTGATCCGCTTATCGGTACGACGTTCGTCGACGCGCTAAAGTTGTTCGCTACGGATGAAGAGACGGAGGCAGTCGTGTTGATCGGTGAGATCGGCGGGTCCGCGGAAGAAGAGGCGGCGGCGTTCATTCGCGACGGCTTCGCGAAACCAGTCGTCGGGTTTATCGCGGGCCAGACCGCTCCGCCCGGTCGTCGGATGGGTCATGCGGGCGCGATCATCTCCGGGGGCACGGGAACTGCCGACGAGAAGATGACTGCGCTGTCCCGGGCCGGGGTCACTGTCGTCAGGAGCCCCGCGAACATGGGATCAGCGGTGGCGGCCGTCCTCGCAGAGGCAGGGTAAACCATGCTATAATTGCGTGTTCCGGGGGGCAACACGGTGGGCAGGGTATGGTGGGGCGGCGCGTATGTTCGATCGGTGAGGCCATGAATGGCTCCTTCTGACCTCGCTGTCCAGGAAGCTCCTCCGGTACAGTCTTCCGAGCGGGTCATCAACGACTTCAGTATCCAGATCGCGACCGTCAACGGCTCGGGGAGTCAGACCGCGAACCTGGTGTTACTGCGTTCCATCTTCCAGATGGGCGTGCCGATCTCGGGCAAGAACCTCTTCCCTTCAAACATCGCGGGTTTGCCGACGTGGTTCACAATCCGAGCCAACAAGGACGGCTACATCGCACGGAAGAAGGAAATCGATTTTCTCGTCGCCATGAACGCGGAGACGGCGCGCGAGGATGTGCTGTCGCTTGAGCCAGGTGCCGGGGTGGTCTTCGACGAGCCGCTGCATCTCGAGTCCGCGCGCGACGACCTGACGTTCTATCCGGTTCCGTTCGATAAGCTCGTGGCGGGGGTGTGCCGGGATGCGAAGCTGCGGCGCTTGGTCCGCAACATGATCTACGACGGCGTGCTTGCTAGCTTGCTTCACGTGGATCGCGCCGAGATGAATCGCGCGCTCGAGAAGCAGCTCGGGCGAAAGCCGAAAGCGGTCGCGCTGAACCGGGAGGCGCTCGATGTCGGGTTCGCATTCGCCGAGCAGCACTTCGAGAAGCGTGACCCCTTCTTTATTGAGCCGATGGATGCCACCGACGGCCTGGTGCTGATCGACGGCAACGCGGCGGCGGCGATCGGATCACTCATGGCTGGCGTGACCGTGGTGACGTGGTACCCGATCACGCCGTCGTCGTCGCTCTGCGAAACGTTGATCGAGTATCTTCGTGAGCATCGCATCGACAAGGAAACCGGGAAGGCGACCTTCGCCGTCGTGCAGGCCGACGATGAGATCGCCGCCATTGGGATGGCGATTGGCGCAGGTTGGGCTGGCGCTAGAAGTATGACCTCGACCTCTGGCCCCGGGGTCTCGCTCATGAGCGAGTTCGCCGGTCTTGGCTACTACGCCGAAGTGCCAGCGGTCATCTTTGACATCCAGCGTGTCGGGCCCTCAACCGGGTTGCCGACCCGGACGGCCCAGGGCGACGTGCTCGCGACGGCGTTTCTCTCGCACGGTGACACGCGCCATCTCATGTTGTTTCCGTCGTCGGTCGAAGAGTGCTATTCGATGGCGATCGAGGCGTTCGACCTTGCCGAGCGATTCCAGACGCCGGTTTTCGTCATGAGTGATCTCGATCTCGGAATGAATACCTGGATGTCACGGCCCTTCGACTATCCGACGAAGCCGCTGGATCGCGGCAAGGTGCTCGACGAGGAGACGCTCGAGCGGATCGGCAAGTTCGGACGCTACCGAGACGTCGACGGTGACGGCGTGCCATATCGCAGCGTCCCCGGTGACGCGATGCCAGCCTACTTCTGCCGAGGATCCGGTCACAACGAATGGGCGCAGTACAGCGAACGGCCGGATGACTATCAGAAGAATCTCGACCGACTCGCCCGCAAGTTCGAGACGGCTCGCAACTGGGTCCCGGCGCCGGTGGTGGAGATTGACCGAAAGGCGTCGATCGGGCTCATCGCGTTCGGGACGACCCATTGGGCCGTCGTCGAGAGCCGCGACCATTTGCGGGCCGAGGCTGACCTCCAGACCTCGTATTATCGCGTCTGTGCGTATCCGTTCCGGACCGCGCTCGCGTCGTTTGTCGAGCGCCATGATCGCGTCTACGTGATTGAGCAGAACCGCGACGCGCAGATGCTGAGCCTCATGAAACTCGATCTGGCGCCCGAGTTGGCGGGCCGGCTCCGAAGCGTGCTCCACTATTCTGGTAACCCCATCGATGCACGAACCATCACCGACAGCCTTCTGATTCAAGAAGGCTATCGGTCCGAGAAGACCGGCGCTACGGCGTCGCGCGTGCCGCGCGACGCCGGTGTCGGGGGTGAGTAACGCGTCCGTCGAGACGCATTGAGGAACGACGTGGCCACCGTCGCGACACCACCGCCTGGGAAGAAGAAAGTCAACCGGATCGGGATCGAATCGACGCAGTACCGCGGCGCCAAGACGACCCTGTGCGCAGGATGCGGCCACAACGCGATCTCGGAGCGCATCATCAACGCCTGTTTCGACATGGGTGTCGACCCTGATCGGGTCATCAAGCTGTCGGGCATCGGGTGTTCCAGCAAGAGTCCGGCGTACTTTCTCGGGTCGGCGCATGGGTTCAACGCGGTCCACGGCCGGATGCCGTCGGTGGGCACGGGCGCACTCCTCGCCAACCGAAATCTCATCGCCATTGGCGTGAGCGGCGACGGCGACACCGGCGCCATCGGCATCGGGCAGTTTGTGCATCTGATGCGCCGTAACCTTCCGATCATCTACATCATCGAGGACAATGGGTGTTATGGGTTAACGAAGGGGCAGTTCTCGCCGACCGCCGACCTCGGATCACGATTGAAGACTGGCGTCGTGAACGACCTTCCGGCCATCGATACCTGTGCGCTCGCGATCGAGCTAGGGGCGTCGTTTGTCGCGCGTTCCTTTTCGGGCGACAAGAAGCAGCTGACCGCGGTGCTGAAGGCCGCGCTCAGCCATCGCGGCACGGCAATGCTCGACGTGCTTTCCCCCTGTGTGACGTTCAACGATCACGAGGGGTCGACGAAGAGCTATGCCTACGCCAAGAGCCACGACGACCCCCTGGAGGAGCTCGACTTCGTGCCGTTCTTCGAGGATATCGACGTCGACTACGACCCGGGGACGACCCAAGCAGTCGAGCTACACGATGGGTCGACGCTTTACTTGCGGAAGCTCGAGGCGGACTACGACCCGCGAGACAAGTTGCAGTCGCTCACGGTGCTGCATGAGTCGCGCGCGCGGGGGGAGTTCGCGACGGGGTTGATTTACGTCGAGCCGACGAAGCCGGACTTCCTCGAGGTGCTCAATATGGTGGATGAGCCGCTAGCCACGTTGCCGCAGGATCGCGTCCGGCCGTCGAAAGCCGTCTTGCAGCAGATCATGCAGAGCCTTCACTAGTCAGCGCGACCCCGGGGTTGACGGCTTCGTGCCGCCGGCATGCTTCTGCCGGGTCGGTATGGCCAATGGTCAGGTCTCGCGTCGCAACCCGCGCCACCAGCAATGATCCCAGCCATGCAGCGGACGTTGGCCATCATCAAGCCGGACGCCGTCGAGCGTCAACTCGTCGGTGCGATCGTGCAGCGCATCGAAGCCGACGGCCTACGGGTGCATGCCATGCGCTTGACGCGGCTTACAAAAATGGAGGCGGAAGGCTTCTACGCGGTTCACCATGACAAGCCGTTCTTCGATGCCTTGACGGCGTTCATGTCGTCGGGGCCGGCGGTTGTGCTCGTGCTCGAGGCAGTCGACGCGATCGTGCGATGGCGGCAGTTGATGGGCGCGACCGATCCGGCAAAGGCGGACGCCGGCACGCTCCGTCGGGAATTTGGCGCTTCGATCGAAAGAAACGCGACCCACGGGTCGGACGCACCGGAGACGGCCGCCTTCGAGATCGGTTATTTCTTTTGCGGGGTTGAGCTGGCTGCCCGTGGTGACAGTCCGGCGTTGCGCCGAGACGGGTGATACGCCTCGCTGGGAATGTGCGACAAGGGAGCATTCTTCCAGTATTTGACCGACGACCGCTGTCGCCAGGCGGGGTGCATCGCCGTTGGGATGCAGCGCGATTTCCACCAGGGGCTGCTAGGGCAGCGTTTTGCGTGGCTTGATGTGGGCGTGCGCGATTTGTGGGCCGCGACGGACGCCGCGCCTTGGACCTGACCCCCATCGGCACGTCGGCGCCACCATGGGAAAGTTACTCCTCGTCATCGGACTGATGATCGCTGGTGTCGGCGCGCTGATGATGTTCGGCATTCCGGTTGGGCGCCTGCCGGGTGACGTAGTCATCCGGCGCGGCAATACGACGCTGTACTTTCCGCTCGCGACGTCTATCCTGGCGAGCGTCGCGTTGACGCTTGTCGTGATGTGGTTTCGACGATAACCGAGAGGTAGAAGGCGCATGAGCATCAAATCCGATCGCTGGATTACCCGCATGGCGAACGAGCATCGGATGATCGAGCCTTTCGTCGAGACCCAGGTGCGCAGCGGGGTCGTCTCCTACGGACTCTCGTCGTATGGCTACGACATCCGCGTGGCGGACGAGTTTAAGGTCTTCACGAACATCAATACGACGGTGATCGACCCGAAGACGTTCGATCCCCGCTCGTTCGTGGATCTGAAGGATGATGTGTGCATCGTGCCACCGAATTCGTTCGCGTTGGCCCGAACGGTCGAGTACTTTCGGATACCGCGGGACGTGTTGACCGTTTGCCTGGGGAAGTCGACCTATGCGCGATGCGGTATCATCGTCAACGTTACGCCGTTCGAGCCCGAATGGGAGGGCACGGCGACGCTTGAGATCTCGAATACCACGCCGCTACCTGCACGGATCTACGCAAACGAAGGTATTGCCCAGGTGCTGTTCTTCCAGAGCGATGAGGTCTGTGCGATCTCGTATGCGGACAAGAAGGGAAAGTACCAGGCGCAGCAGGTGGTCACGCTGCCGCGAATTTAGGCGGAGTGCGCTAATTCATTGACTGGTTAGCGGTAACGCGAGGCGTGAGAGGTTGGCCGCGCTTGAAATATGCCCTTAATCATAGTAGACTTCGCCGTTCCCAAGGTGCGCTACGCAGTACGCGGACTCGGGGCTCCAGGTGATTCAGTTCGGTTAAAGGAGACGGCAGTGCGGCATTGGCTGTGGTGAGATTTGTGAAAACAATCACAATCCTTTGGCTCGCCTCCATCGAATTGCGGTCGGCGAAGTCGTCATTGGCGTCTCGGACGTCACGATGAAGAAGCTGCAAGAGCGCGATCCAGAGGGCCAGGTGCCCCCGCTCGCCAAGGCACCCGCGCTGGCCGTCCAGTTCTTTCTGATCCCGCTCGCCGTCGTTGGCGCGATTGTCCTTGTCTACGGCGGCTTCCGGATGTTGGTGACGAGCGAACGCACACCGGAAGAGTACCTGAGCGACGTTCGATCGGGTGGCCGAGAACGGCGGTGGCCAGCGGCGTTCGAGTTGTCGCGTCTCCTCGCCTATCCGGAAACCGAGACGCAGCACCCCGGTATCGGGGCCGCTCTCGTGCAGACGTTCTCGGATGCGAAGGGTGATGATCCGCGCGTGCGGCAGTACTTGGCGTTGGCCATCGGCCGGCTCGCGTCACCGCCAACCGGGGCCGTCGGCGAATTGGTCACGGCGCTCGATGATGCGGATACCGAAACCCAGATCAGCGTGATTTGGGCGCTCACTGCCCTCGGGGATGCTTCAAGCGTCGACCCCGTCGCGGCGATGTATCGCTCCGACGACGCCGGTGTGCGAAAGATGGCCGTGTACGCGCTCGGCGCGCTGCCGGGCGATCGACCTCTGACGACGCTGCGGAACGCGCTCGACGATCCGACGGCAGACGTGCAGTGGAATGCGGCGGTAGCTCTCGCGCGTCATGGGCGAACGGACGGGTTGCCCATTCTGCGTCGGATGCTCGACCGAGCCTACGTGGAGCGGGTGGTGAGCAGGACGCCGACCAGCGGCACCACGGTCGATCTCGTGAGCGAGGTGATCGTCAGTGGACTGGAGGCCGTTGCGACGCTCGGGGTCGGTGGCTTTCGTGAGGAGATTCTGGCACTGAGCCTGGACGACACCAGCCTCCGTGTCCGTGAAGTCGCGATCCGGACGCTGGACGAATTGAGCTCGGGCGAGTCGAGGTTGACTGAGGCCGGGCCGCCGGTGTGGGCGGGCCGCTAGCGTCGCCGACGGGATCGCGTCCTGACCGGAGACAGACGAGGAAGACGACGACGATGGCCGACAACGAGGGTGCGGTGACCCCTTCCGCCGACGCTCCGAAGGAGCCGCCGAAACCGAAACCAGCGGCCGCTGCGCTGAACCCGGCGCTTGCTGGCAAGACGACGAGTACGGCAGCCGGCAAGCTGGTGTCTAAGAAGGTGGTGGCGAAGGCGGCGGACGACTCGTCGCCCCTCATGGGGCGCCGCGGCTGGATGGGGCTGGCATGGGGTTCGTTCGCAGCGGGAACGGGCGGGTGTCTCGCGGCCACCGGCCGGTTCATGTTTCCCAACGTCCTGAACGAGCCGCCTCAGCAGTTCACCATCGGGTTCCCGGACGAGTACGGCGAGGGGGTCGACGAGCGGTGGAAGGATAGGTTTGGCGTTTGGGTCGTGCGAACGCCCTTTGACGACTATCACGAGGCGCCCGGCTTCTATGCCCTTTTGGTCACGTGCACACACCTCGGCTGTACGCCGAACTGGCTGTCGGCTGAGGGAAAGTTCAAGTGCCCGTGTCACGGCAGCGGGTTCCGGCCGACCGGGATCAACTTCGAGGGGCCGGCGCCTCGGCCGCTCGAGCGGGCGCGCATCGTGCTGGCCGAGGACGGCCAGATTATGATCGACAAGTCGCGCAAGTTCCAGGAGGAGAAGGGTCAATGGACGGACCCCGCGGCTTTTCTGCGGGTTTAGAGATCGAGAGCTGACATGGCTGACGCGAAAACCGTCGAACCGCAAGATCCGGCACTGGTGCGCGGATGGAATTGGCTGACCGAAACACAGGTCTGGACGTCCGTTTTCCGGCACGCGGCGCCGATCAACGACCGTAACCGGGTGCTGGTGATGCTGTCGAACGTCTTTCTGCATCTCCACCCAGTTCGGTTGAAGAAGCACGGCGTGAGGATGCGCTACACCTGGTGCATGGGCGGGTTGAGCTTCTTTCTATTTCTCCATCTCACCTTCACCGGCGTGCTGCTGATGTTCTATTACCGACCGACGCTCGAGTACGCATATTCGGACATTGTCGGTCTGCGAGAGCACGTCCCGCTCGGGATCATGCGGGAGATGCACCGCTGGGCGGCCCACGCGATGGTCATCACCGTGTGGCTGCACATGTTTCGGGTCTTCATGACCGGGTCGTATAAGCCGCCGCGCGAATTCAACTGGAACGTCGGCGTCATTATGCTGTTCCTGACATTGATGCTGTCGTTTACCGGTTACCTTCTGCCATGGGATCAACTGGCTATCTGGGCCATCACGGTCGGATCGAACATGGCTAGGGCTACGCCGTTTCTCGGTCACGAAGGACCGGGGGCGGCGCTCCTAGCTTTGGGGGATGTCCCACTGATCCACGCGGCTGATGATGCACGTTTTGCCTTGCTTGGCGGCACGTTCGTCGGCGAGGGTGCGCTGCTGCGTTTTTACGTCCTGCACTGCGTATTGTTTCCCCTTGTCATCGGATTCATGATGGCGGTGCACTTCTGGCGGGTACGGAAGGACGGCGGTATCTCGGGACCACTCTAGACCGCCGCAGGTTCACCCTATGGACTTGATCAAGGACTCCATCAATCTCTTCGCCGATCCCCGATTGTTCTTCGTCCTATCGGTTGTGGCGTTGGTCGCCCTCATCTGGAAGCGGGAGATCTTCGTGAGAAGCGCCGTGGGATACGGCCTAATGGGCGTGCTGGCGGTCTTCTTTGTCTTCGGGCTCTTCGATGAGAACTTCGCGCTGATCATCGGCAAGCCGGACAACGTGCCGATCGTGGCGCTGATCTTCCTCGTGGTCTTCTTTACGTGGTATTCGATGCGCGAAGCGGTCAGGAACGACCAGCGCAGCGCAGCCGGCGAGGAAATCATCGAGAAGCAGGAATCGGACCGCGTCTGGGTGTGGCCCGACCTCGTCTACACGGAGCTGATCGCGCTGATTCTCTGCTCCGCGATCCTCGTCGTCTGGTCGATCGGGCTCGAAGCGCCGATCGAGCAGCCGGCTAACCCAGCGAACACCCCGAATCCGTCGAAGGCGCCGTGGTATTTTCTTGGGCTGCAAGAAATGCTGGTCTACTTCGACCCGTGGCTGGCAGGCGTCGTCCTGCCTAGCCTCATCATCGTCGGGTTGATGGCCATTCCCTACATCGACACGAACCCCAAAGGAAACGGCTACTACACGTTCAACGAACGGAAGGCCGAGATCACCCTCTTCCTCTTCGGATTCGTGGTGCTCTGGACGTCGCTCATCGTGCTCGGCACGTTTCTCCGCGGGCCGAACTGGAACTTCTTCGGGCCGTTCGAGCTGTGGGATATCCACAAGCTCGAGGCGCTGACGAACGTGCAGCTGTCTGAATATGTGTGGGTGCGGGGTCTCGGGCAGGCACTGCCCGAGAACATTCTGCTTCGTGAGAGCGTCGGGATCCTGATCACGATCGCGTACGTGGCGGTCCTGCCGGTGGCGCTCGCGAAGACGGCGCTGAAGCGTTACTACACAAAACTTGGCGCGGCACGTTTCTACGTGACCGTGATGCTGTTTCTGATGATGCTGTCACTTCCGCTGAAAATGTTTACCCGGTGGGTGCTCAACCTGAAATACATCGTGTCGATTCCTGAATACTTCCTCAACATCTAGGCTGTTATTGAGATTCATGGCTGACAAGAAGAGCGTCGGGCACGCCTACAACATCGATTTCCTGAATGTCGTCTTTGCCGCCTCCAGCCTGTTTCTGTTTGTCACAGTTGTCTGGATGGTTTGGGACGACTTCGATCGAGAATGGAAGGACTACCAACGGCGGTTCGTGGCGCTGGAGTCTGAGGTCACGCAGCTCAACCTGCTCGCAGCCCGGGAAGGGGTGGACGAGCAGCGTCTTGAGGAGCTGCGCTCGGGGCGCGCGGCGGCCGAGCAGGTGCTGGCGTCTAGTCAGCGACAGGTAGATGAGCTCGACGACCAGCTTGCGGAGATCGAGGCAGATCTGTATCTAGCGAATCAGGATTACAACTTTCAGAAGGCGGATTACGACGTCGCGCGTTACGCCTTTGAGGAGCACCTGACCGAACATCCCGAGGACGCCGCCGAGGAGAGGCCCGCTATCGACGCGATGTACGACCGCTGGATTGAGCTGGGACTTGAGGTCGAGACGCTGACGGCGCAGCGTGACGCGGTGCGTGCGCAGAGAAGCGAGTTCACCAGCGGCGTGAGTGATGCGGATGCGGCCATTGGTGAGATGACGGCGGAGACGACCCGGCTCGAGGAACGAGTGGCGGTGCTTGAGGTCGACCTCATCAACGACTATCTTCTCAACGCCCCGTTACTCGACTTCATGGCGCCAAGCCTGACGGTGCAGCAGACGATCACTGAGAACGTCGTCGACGACGTGAACTTTGTCCGTGTGCGGAAGTTGGATCGTTGCACGACCTGCCATCTGGCCATCGACCGGGAGGGGTACGAGGCGTACCCGCAGCCCTTTCGTACGCATCCGAACCCCGATACGTACGTCGGGAGCGCCTCGCCGCACACGCTCGCGACAACGGGTTGCACCGTGTGTCACGAGGGAATGGGGCAGTCGATCGGGTTCGTGCACTCGTCGCATACCCCGACCGGCGAGGAACAGACCCGCGCGTGGGAGGACCGATACGGTTGGGAAGAGCCGCATCTGTGGGATTACCCGATGCTGCCGACGAACATGACGGAAGCGTCGTGCGGCAAGTGTCATCAGGAAACGGTTTATGTCCCCGAGGCGGCGACGTTGAACATGGCCTACGGCCTCTACGAGCGGGCCGGGTGTTACGCCTGCCACAAGACCGTTGGCTTCGAGGACCTCCGGAGGCCAGGACCGAATCTAACGAAGATTCGCTCGAAACTGACCCCGGATTGGGTGTCGACTTGGATCCGCGATCCTCGGGCCGTCAAAGAGAGCACCTGGATGCCGCGCGTTTGGTACAACTCGAACACGAGCTCGCCAGAGGACGCCAAGCGGAATGAGGCGGAGATCGATGCGGCCGTCGCGTACCTGTTCGCGAACTCCGAGGATCACGAGTTCGCCGTCTCAGCCCCGCCCGGGGGAAACGCCGAGCGAGGTGAAGCGCTCGTCAGCGCGGTCGGATGTCTGGCCTGTCACATTGCCGAGGGCCAGACCCGACTGGAGGCCGGTCCGCGTCGGACATTCGGCCAGCCGCTGCAGAACATCGGCAATAAGACAAGCTACGAGTGGCTCTTCGACTGGGTGCGGGACCCCAAGCATTTCAGCAGCGATACCTATATGCCCGACCTCCGCCTGACGGACCAGGAGGTGGCCGACGTCGCCACCTACCTCGTTGGTCTGACCGGTCCGGCTGGCCGAACCGCGGAAGCGACGTACGATGATGCGTATCTGGAAGAGGTGCTGTTCGACTACGTCAGCTCGATCCTTCCTACCGCGGAGGCTCGGGCGCTCGTGGATGACATGTCGGTCGACGAGCAGCGGCTCGACCTCGGCCAGCGCGTCATCGGGCGCTACGGGTGTTATAGCTGTCACGAGATCGCAGGTTTTGGTGATACGCAGCCAATCGGGATCGAGCTGTCCGAGGAGGGGAGCAAGCTACTGCCGAGGCTCGATTTTGCGTTCGTCCACGACATCCCGCACACGAAGGTCGAGTGGTTCAAGCAGAAGATGCGCGACCCGCGCGCGTTCGACCGGAGCCGCGTGCTACAGCCGCTCGAAAAACTTAGGATGCCGGATTTCGGCATCAGCGACGAAGAGGCGACACTGTTTGCGATCGCGATCTCCAGCTTCCAGAGCAACGTGCAGCCGTTGGCCGCACACGTGCCGCGGTCTGCGCGCCACGACGCGCTCCAGGCGGGACGAAACCTCGTCAGGCGCCGGAATTGTATCGGGTGCCACGAGATCGAGGCCGACGGCGGCGACTACGTGGCGTTGCTCGACGATCCGTCGCTTGCGCCGCCGCTCTTGACGCCGGAAGGCGCCAAGGTCAAGCCCGAATGGCTCTATGCCTTCTTCCAGGCGCCGATTCCGATTCGCCCGTGGCTTGACGTGCGGATGCCGACCTTTGGACTCGACGACGGGCACTGGAACACCGTCCTCGAGTACTTCGCCGCCATTTCCGAGACGGTGGGGCCATTCCGCACTGACGACCCGGTGACGGTGGCCCAGTTGCCGGCCGAAGGTCGGGAGCTGTTTGAGTTGCTCCGCTGCCAGCAGTGTCATGTCCTCGACACCATCCCGGCCGATCAGCCAACGGACAACCTGGCGCCGGACTTGCGGATGGCTTCGGAGCGTCTGCAGCCAGAGTGGATTCTCGAATGGTTGCGCGAGCCGTTGGCCATCCAGCCAGGCACGCGAATGCCGATGCTCTGGACGGAGCTGCCGAACTCGTTCTATCCGCAGTTCGGCCAGGACGGCGAGCGCCAAATGGAGGTGATTCGGGACTACCTCTTGACGTTCCGCGGCGGGCCGAGCCCGTTGCGCGCTGGGAACTAGGGCGCTGTCACAGGCAAGTGTCGAGTGAGTTCAGAGTCCGGCTGGAGCTTGCTTCACGAAGGCCTATGATGGTCCACTAGCGTCCTCGCTGCTGCGGTTGAGCGGTCAAGCGGCTCTTGGCTGCCCGCAGCGTCTGGAGAATCGCGCCGGACGTCGTGAGTTCGGCGCCAGCCACGCGCATCTCCGTAATGGCGTGTTCGGCGTCACCTGGATGCACGTTGACTCCGGCCACCGCATCGGTCATTAACGAAACACGGAAACCGGCGCATCGCGCGTCGAGTACCGACGCCCGGACGCAATAGTCGGTGGCGAGGCCGCCGACGTACAGATGGTCGACGCCCTTCGCCACGAGCGCGTCAGTGAGACGGCCACCGGGACGTGGTCGCCCATCGAATGCCGAGTAACCGTATGCGTCAGCCTTTTCGCCTTTGCTGACGACGCACACATCTGCCGGGAGGCGCAGATCGGGATGAAAGGCCGCCCCGTCGGTTTCGGCGACGCAGTGGATCGGCCAGATGCCGCCGTAGGGCGTGAAATGGGCCGTCACCGCGGGATGCCAGTCGCGCGTGGCGAAGACGGGTACGCTCGCTTGGCTGCACGCGTCAGTGAGCCGGTTGATGGGGTCGACGACCGCACCCGCGCCGGGCACGGCAAGCGCGCCGCCGGCGCAGAAATCGTTCTGGACGTCGATAATGAGCAACGCGATGCCATCACATTGATCCACCAGTAGGACATTACCATCACCATCGCAACCGATGCCAAGCGCGCTCTCGATCGACCTCTATCAGCTCACCATGGCGGGCGGCTACTACGTACACGACTGCATGGGGCAGGCAACCTTCGAGCTCTCGGTGCGCGCGCTGCCCCGGGAGCGTGGGTATCTTCTCGCCGCAGGGCTGGAACCTGCCCTAGAGTTTCTCGAGGAGCTTCGATTCTCTACCGACGACATTGCCCGCCTTCGGGAGATTCCGGCACTCGGGCGTCTCCCGGCGGCTTTCTTCGACGACTACCTCGAGGAATTTTCGTTCACCGGCGAGGTCTGGGCGCCGCCCGAAGGGACACCGGTGTTTCCCTTGGAGCCGCTACTTCGGGTAACGGCGCCGCTGCCCGAAGCCCAGATCGTCGAAACTCCGTTGCTCTCAATGATGCTGTTCCAGACCTCGGTCGCCAGCAAGGCAGCCCGGGTCGTTCAGGCGGCACGCGGGCACTCCGTGGTCGAGTTCGGCGCCCGTCGCGCCCACGGCACTGAGGCGGCGCTACTCGCGGCGCGGGCGGCCTACCTCGCCGGGTTTACCGGCACGTCACTCGTCGACGCGTGGCGGCGATTCGGCATCCCGGTCTCCGGGACGATGGCGCACTCATGGATCATGAGTCAGTCGAGCGAGACAGAGGCGTTCGAGCGGTATATGGACATATATGGCAATGATTCGGTGCTGCTTGTCGATACCGTCGACACCGTGCTCGCCGTCCGACAGATTGCGGCGGCTGGGCTGAAACCGGCCGGCGTGCGTCTCGATAGCGGCGACCTCGCAACCCTCAGCCGGGCTGTGCGGCAGGTTCTGGACGAATCGGGACTGGACCACACGCGAATTCTCGCGAGCGGCGACCTTGACGAGCATCGCGTGGCGGCGCTCGTTGATAGCGGGGCGCCCATCGATGCATTTGGCGTCGGGACATCGGTCACCACGTCGATCGACGCGCCGGCGCTGGCCGGCGTCTACAAACTGGTCGAGACGGAGCGCGACGGACTGCATCTGCCGACGCTGAAGCTGAGCCCCCAGAAGGCGACGTATCCGGGCCGCAAGCAGGTGTGGCGCGTGAGGCGCGGCGCAGATGCGATCGGTGACGTGCTGGGCGCCGACGGTGATCTGGTTCCGGAGCAGGGCACGGCGCTGCTCGAATGCGTAATGCGGGCTGGTCGGCGGACCAGACCGGCGCCCTCTCTCGCCGGGCTCAGGGATCGCGCCAGTGCCGCCGTCTGCGGGCTGCCGGTCGGCGTCCGCCGGATCAGAGAACCGGCGGCGTACCCAGTGGACGTGAGCGATCGGTTACAGCGGTTGGCGGACGACGTCGCCGAGCGGGTGCGCTCCTCAGCGCAGTAGTGCCTCGACCTGATCCAGAATCAGATCCGCAGGACCGCGAAGGACGAGGTCGACGAGCGGTGACGGCGGCGTTGCGTCAAGGTTGGTCTCGACCGTGACGGCGCCGCGCCGTTTTACCTCATGCAGGAGCGAAGCGGCAGGACAGACGACGGCCGACGTTCGGACGGTGAGAAACAGGTCGCACGCGGTCGCGGCCAGGCTGCCGTCGAACACGGCGGGGTCGATGCCCTCGCCGAACCAGACGACGCGCCGGCGGGCTAGGCCATCGCAGTGTGGGCAGCGGACCGGAAGGAGAGGAAGCGGCCCGATGTCGTTCCACCAGTCGGCGCCGGATTCGGCGCAGCCCGACGCGTGACGAGTTTTCCAGATGAGCCCGTGAAAGCGCATCACCTCGCGGGAGCCGGCGCGCTCATGCAGCCCATTGACGTTCTGGGTGATGAGTGTGAACGTCGAGACGCGCGCGCTCCAGGCGGCGAGCACCTCGCGGCCGCGGTTGGGACGGAACATTGACACCGTCCGGCGCCGCCAGTCGTACCATTCGCACACGAGCGCCGGGGCGGAGGCGAATGCCTCGGGGGTCGCAAGCTGCTCGGGTCGCTGCGTGCGCCAGAGTCCTCCCGGGACCCCGAAAAGTCGGGACCCCCGCTAGCCGCAGAAATGCCGGCCCCGGTCATGACGGTGACCCGCGAGGCCGTGCGCACGCGCGCGGCGAGGTCAGCAACGTCGGCGATGGGCATGGAGCGATTTTGCCGAATATCTACCGGCGTGGGCGGGTGGCCTGGCGTCCTGGTGTAGGGTGAAATGGTGGGCCGATCGAGCGGCGGGGAGACTGGCGGCGCGACGTCGCAGGAGTCCGGCGTGCGCGCGGCGTTGCCCGGTTCGCTGGACGACGCCGTGGCGGCCGCAACAGACGAATGGGAGACCCGCGGGAACGTCGGTCGGCTCTGGGCGGGTGACGCGTCGCTGTGGACCGGTGGCGACGAGAGCCGGTGGCTGGGGTGGCTCCACACGCCGAATGATGCGCACGATGACCTCGGCCCGGTCAAGGGGTTCGGTGCGGCCGTAGCACGGGATGGCCTCACGCACGCCGCGCTCCTCGGGATGGGCGGTTCGAGCCTGTGCTCGGAGGTGTTGCGACGGTCGTTCGGCCACCGCGTGGGCACGCCGGATCTGCGCGTGCTCGACTCAACGGATCCGGCGCAGCTCCGGACCTTCGAGCGAGGCCTCGATCTCGAGCGGACACTGTTCATTGTGGCAAGCAAGTCTGGGTCGACGCTTGAGCCGACTATGTTCGAGCGCTATTTTTTCTCACGCGTCGCGGAGCGGCACGGTCCGGAGTCGGCGGGGTCGCGTTTTATCGCGATAACCGATCCTGGCTCCGGCCTCGATCGGCTGGCCGGAGCGCGGAAGTACCGTGCCGTCTTTCATGGCGTGCGGAGTATCGGCGGGCGTTTTTCGGCCATCTCCCCGTTCGGGCTCGTGCCTGCGGCCGTGATGGGCATCGACGTGACCCGGCTGCGCGAGCGTGCCGCGCTGATGGCAGAGGCGTGCAACGCCGGCAGACCGATCCGGGAAAACCCCGGGGTTCGTCTCGGTGTGATCCTTGGTATAGCCGGTCTTCAGGGGCGTGACAAAATCACGCTGATTCTGTCACCGGCCATTAATCATCTGGGGGCCTGGATCGAGCAGATCGTGGCCGAGTCTACCGGCAAGCGGGGGATTGGGCTCATTCCGATTGACGGTGAGCAGATTGCGACACCGGCTGTCTACGGAGCCGATCGCCTGTTCGTCTATCTCCGCCTGGACGCGGAACCTGATCCGGAACAGGATGCGGCGGTTAAGCGGATCGCCGCGGCCGGACACCCCGTGGTCTGGCTGAGCGTTCCTGACCGTTACGATCTGGCGGGTGAGTTCTTCCGATGGGAGATGGCGACCGCCGTGGCAGGGTCGGTGCTGGGTATCAATCCGTTCGACCAGCCGGACGTCGAGGCGGGCAAGGTCGCCACGCGTCGCCTGACGGCGCGGTATGAAGAGCGGGAAGGTTGGCCGGACGAGACGCCGATCGCACGGACTGCTTACGATGGTGGGGAGATCGTGGCGTTCGCGGACGAACGTCAGGCGGCATCGCTCCGGGCCACGGCCGGTTCGAACGGACTCGAGGCACTCGTCGCCGCCCATTGTGGTCAGTGTGCGCGCGGCGATTACCTCGCCGTGCTGGCCTACGTCGAGAGATGCGAGGCGCATCTGGTCCCGCTGCAACGATTGCGGCACGACGTGCGTGACGCCCGGAAGGTTGCCACGACCGTCGGATTCGGACCGCGGTTCCTCCACTCGACTGGGCAATCCCACAAGGGGGGACCGGCGACGGGAGTGTTCCTTCAGGTGACGTGCGAGGACTCCGACGACGTGCGGATCCCAGGGCAAGCGTACACCTTTGGCGTCGTGAAGGCAGCCCAAGCACACGGAGACATGGAGGTGTTATCCGAGCGTGAGCGGCGGGTGTTGCGCCTCCATGTGACGGGTCCGCTGGGGCCGGGGTTGACGCATCTTGCGGATATCGTGCGTGCGAGCGTGCGGTGGACGGGCGGTGCGGCTTCGCGTGGCGGTCCGGAGCCCTCGCCGGATGGGCCGAGTCTGTCGAAACGGGGTGTGGGCCGTGCGCAGAAGCTCGGCTGACCGCGGCCTGCTAGGAATTGGCGAGCGTCACGCCGATCTCCGAGAACGCGCACGCGTACCGCGCGATAAGATCAACGTTGACCGCCGCCGGCCAGCGGTCCTGCGGGTGGTGGAACAGCCCGTTGGCACCCAGGATCGAGAGGTAGCGCCCACCACGGTCGTGAATATTATGCGCTTCGCCAGCGGGCCGCTCGCCAACCGGATGAAGCCGATCCGGCGGCGCACCCGCGGCGCCCAAGGCGTCGAGCGCCAATCGCTGCAACTCCACGCTTGAGGCCTGGAGCCGTGGACGGCCGCCGATAGCCGCGCCGAAGTTCGCGCCGAGATGAATCCACGCCACGGCGCTCGTGAGGAGTCTCGTACGGGTGCGAATGAACTCCTGCAACCCGTAGTGGCCGAGTTCGTGGCCAGTCGACGCGACGAACACGGTCGTACGCCTCGGCGTTGCGGCCCGCAGACTACGCATCATCTCGAGCCAGACAGCGATGCCACCACCGCGCTCGGACGCACAGGTCCACCAGCCACTGCGCGGAGTCATCACGATGAGCGGGGGGAGCGACGGCTGGGTGCCGAGTAGGGTGGCGGTGACATTGAAGACCTCTTTGGGTCGGCGAGTCACATGGGCGACGACCAGCGCCTCCTCGCCCGCAGCCGCCGCGGCGTCGAGCCAGGCCCGATGCTGACTGGCGACCTGAATCACCGGTGGGCCGAATGGTGCCTTGAAATCAGGCGCGTTCATCAACGCGAGACCCTCGGGTACGCCATTCTCAGGACCGCCGGTCACCGTGACGGCTGCCTGCTGAGACGTCGTCCGACGGTGGTCGAGAAGGTCCGGACTGACCCGGGGGCCGGCATGTGCGAGGGCGATCTCGGCGTCCATGTCGAGTGCCCCTAGGCGGCCGCGGACGCCGGTGGCGTCGGTGACGCCGCCGTCGAACAGCGGGATGCCATCGGCCCAGCGGTCTCCCACTGCGACGTAGGCCGCCTGGATGGTCGGACGCGAGAATCCCATCCACTCGATCTCCGGCTCGAGGCCGGCGTCGGCCACCTGGTCGGCCAGCCAGCGGCCGCTTTCCGCATCGACGGCCGACCCCGTGCGATGGTCACCCTGGCTGTCGTATTCCCTGAGCAGGCGGGCGAGGCGCTCGCGCCGTCCGATGTCGCCGCCCGCCTGTCGGGCGACGACGCGAGTCGACAGGAGCGTTCCCAGGGCCATGGTTCCGGCCGACTGCAGGAACTGCTTGCGTGTGAACCGCGCCGGGACCGTGTGCATCTGTGACCTCGCTGTAGAATCTGGTGAGCGTAACCGCCATGTGTGACGTGAGCTGCGAGCGTCCGGCCCGGAGTTGCTCGGCAAACGACTGCGCCGGTCCACCGGTTCACGCACCGGTCCATCGCGGGGGACGCTTGGCCAGGAACGCGCCGACACCCTCGCGGAAATCGGTGCTGCCGTAGCAGCGAGCGATGAGGTCGTGGCCAGCGTCTTGGGCAATACGCCGGTGGGCCTGAATCCGGCGCACCATCTCCTTGGTCGCGCGAATGGTCAACGGCGCGTTGGCGGCCATCGTCTCCGCGTATTCTTGCACGACCGCGTCGAGCGAGTCAGACGTAGCGATACGGTTCACCAGGCCCGCGGCAAGGGCTTCGTCGGCGTCGAGGAGCCGCCCGGTGAAGAGCAGTTCCTTCAGCCGGGCAGGACCAATGAGATCGAGCAGCCGCGCGTGATTCGCGGCGGATAGGCAGTTTCCGAGGGTGCGGGCAATCGGGATACCGAAGGTTGACTGCGGGGTACAGACACGCAGGTCGCAGGCGGCTGCGAGCGCGCATCCGCCGCCCGTCGCAACTCCGTCGATCTGGGCGATGGTCGGCTTGGAGACCGCTTCCAGCCTGTCGATGACCGCATCGAGACGTTGTTCGTAGGCGAGGCCGTCGGCGGCTGTCGTGAAATCACAAAATTGGGCGATGTCGGTGCCGGCAACGAAAGCGCGGCCTCCAGCGCCGCGCAGGATGAGGACGCGTACGGCGCCGTCACGGTCGGCCGCAGCGCAATACTCGACCAGTGCCTCGTACATCGCCCAGGTCATGGCGTTCCGGGCGTCTGGGCGGTTAAAGGTCACGACGGCGCGCGGGCCGTCCGTTTCGAATCGGACGTGTGGGGTCGACACGATGAGCGCCTCCTGTTTCGTCTCCGGTCACGGGGAGTGTTCCGTTCGACGAGTCATGTTAACGACTCCTCGAACGTGACACTAGGTCACACGCGATGGCTCAAGCACTAAACGGCGTGCGGGTGTTAGACGTCACGCAGGTGATGGCCGGGCCGTTCTGCGCAATGCTACTGTGCGACATGGGTGCCGATGTCATCAAGGTCGAGGCGCCCGCTGGAGATTCGTCGCGAAGGATGGCCGGCGCTCGCGGTGACGACAGCGCGGCGTTCAATGCGGTCAATCGCGGGAAGCGTGGCATCGTGCTCAATCTGAAGATGGAGGCCGGACGAACCGCGCTCCGGCGGCTCGCCTCCTCGGCTGACGTGCTGATAGAGAATTTTCGGCCCGGCGTGATGGCCCAGTTCGGGCTCGACTACGCCGATCTCAGACAGGATAACGAGCGCCTCATCTACGCGTCGATCTCCGGCTATGGGCGGACCGGGCCGTCGCGCGCCAAAGGCGGATTCGATCTGGTCGCCCAGGGCGTGTCCGGTCTGATGTCGGTGACCGGTGAAGCTGGTCGTCCCCCGGTCAAGGCCGGCGTGCCGATCACGGATCTCGGCGCCGGGTTGTTCGCACTTGCAGGAATCCTCGCGGCGCTCCACCACCGGGAGCGGAGCGGGCGCGGCCAGCATATTGACACATCGCTCGTGGATTCTGGGGTCGCGCTGTCCGTGTGGGAGGCCACCGAGTTGTTCTCGAGCGGCGTCGTCCCACAACCCCTCGGATCGGCGCACCGGATGAGCGCGCCGTATCAGGCGATCCGGTGTGCTGACGGGTACATCACGCTTGGCGCGGCCAACGATCGCCTGTTCGCTCGACTGTGCGAGGTTCTGGGTCACCCCGAGTGGAGCGCGGAGCCTGATTACGCGACTGATTCGGATCGGGTGACCCACCGGGAGAGCCTCGCGGCGCGCATCGAGGCGGTGACCGTCGAGCAGCCGCGCGCCGTCTGGATCGAGCGGCTGGACGGACGGGACATCCCCTGCGGCCTGATCAACGACTATCGAGAGGTAATGCGCGATCCACACGTGCGAGCACGTCAGATGGTGGTCGAGACGGACCATCCGACGCTGGGCACGATCTCGACGCTGGGCACGCCGCTCAAGCTGTCGGAAACCCCGCTTGTGCCGGGGAGGCCGGCGCCGCTGCTCGGGCAGCACACTGACGACGTGCTGCGCGAGGTGGGGTATACCGCGGAGGAAATCTCGACGCTGAAGGCGGCCGACGCTGCCCGCTAGGCACCCGTGGTGAAAGTTCCGCATCGCCCAAAGGACGCCCTCGTGAACACGTATTCCATAGCGGTTATTCCCGGTGACGGCATCGGCGCCGAGGTTGTGCCCGAGGGCCAGCGGGTGCTGGAGGCCGCCGGTCGCCGCTGCGGCTTTGAGTGGCGATGGACGGAGTTCGACTGGGGCTGTCAGCTCTACGCGGATACGGGCAAGATGACGTCGGGTGGCGGCGTCGACGATCTGCGCGCCGCCGATGCGGTCTATCTCGGCGCGGTCGGGTATCCCAGCGTCGCTGATCATGTCTCGTTGTGGGGGTTGTTGATTCCAATCCGGCGGCGCTTCGACCAGTACATCAACTTGAGACCCGTGCGCCTCCTGCCGGGGCTCCAGACCCCACTGGCCGGACGGGTGCCAGCGGACATCGACTTCATCGTCGTCCGGGAGAACACGGAAGGGGAGTACTCGGAGGTCGGCGGCCGGATGTTCGCGGGGACCGACGATGAGCTCGTCGTGCAGCAGGCGATCTTTACCCGACGTGGCACCGACCGGGTGATCCGCTACGCCTTCGATCTGGCGCGCACGCGGCCGGCGCGCCACCTCACATCGGCGACGAAATCGAACGGCATCATTCACAGCATGCCCTTCTGGGACGAGCGGTTTCGAGCGGTCGCAGCCGATTACCCCGACGTGCGAACGGACCAGTTCCACATCGACATCCTCGCGGCCCATCTCGTGCAGCATCCGGATTGGTTCGACGTGATCGTGGCGAGCAATCTTTTCGGTGACATCCTCTCGGACATCGGACCTGCGCTGGCTGGGTCGATCGGGCTCGCGCCCGGCGCGAACATCAACCCCGAACGGACGCACCCATCGATGTTCGAGCCGGTTCACGGGTCGGCGCCTGACATCGCGGGTCAAGGGATCGCCAATCCCATCGGACAGATCTGGACCGGTGCGATGATGCTCGATCACCTCGGGGAACGTGAGGCCGCCGCCGGAATCGTCCAGGCGATCGAGGCGCACGTCGCGGCGGGCGAATGTCTCACCCGAGATCTGGGTGGGACAGCGACGACTGCAGACGTTGGGGCCGCGATCGCTGCGCGCGTGGCCTGAAAGCCCAGGAGTTCACGTAGTGTAGCGATTCGTAGCGCCTGGCTTCAGCCTCGACCGCAGTTCTGACAGCCTGCGCTGCGCACGACACACACGCGACCTCAAGGGTCAGAGGTTGTAGCCGCTCTCGTTGTGCAGGGCCAGGTCCAGTCCGCCGGTTTCTTCCTCAGGTGTGACGCGCAGTCCCATGACTCCGTCGAGCACTTTCACGATGACGAGGGTTAGCACCCCACTGTAGACGATGGTGACCCCCGCGCCGATGAGCTGCAATCTGATCTGTGTCCCGATACTGCCCTCTAGACCGACACCACTGAACATCTCGGCCGTGAATACACCGGTCAAGATGACGCCGACGAAACCACCAACGCCGTGAACACCAAAGACGTCGAGCGAATCGTCATAGCCGAATGAGCGCTTGATGCGGCCAGCCGCGATGTAACAACAGACTGCGGAGGTCGCACCGATAGCGAGTGCACCGATCGGACCGACGGTGCCGGAGGCCGGCGTTATTGCGGCGAGACCGGCAATGGCACCGGTAGCAATGCCGAGCGCGCTCGGTTTGCCACGGTTCGTCCATTCCATGCACATCCATATGAATCCTGCTGTCGCCGAAGCGATATGGGTGACGGTCATTGCCATTCCGGCGATGCCATCTGCAGCGAGTTCGCTACCGGCGTTGAAACCGAACCAACCGACCCAGAGCATCGCCGCGCCGACGACTGTCAGCACTAGGCTGTTCGGCGGCATCGGCGTCGAGGGATAGCCTGCTCGCTTGCCCAGGACGATGCAGAGTACGAGGGCGGCGATCCCCGCATTGATGTGGACGACTATCCCTCCGGCAAAATCAAGTACGCCCATCTCGCCGAGCCAGCCGCCTCCCCAGACCCAGTGAGCGACCGGCGCATAGACCAAGGTGACCCAGGCGGCCATGAACACCATCATGGTGGAGAACTTCATTCGCTCGGCAAAGGCGCCGACGATGAGGGCGGGCGTGATGATGGCGAAGGTGAGCTGGAACATCTGAAACACGGACTCGGGAATCGTGCCGTTAACTGTTTCGACGGCGACACCGGAGAGAAACACTTTGCCCAGTCCGATGAATGCGTTAAGCCCGCCGCCGTCACCGAATGCCAGCCCGTAGACGAACACCGTCCACAGAATCGTCACCAGGCAGGTGATCGCGAAGCACTGCATCATGACCGACAGCACGTTCTTCGTCCGCACCAGGCCGGCATAGAAGAGCGCGAGCCCTGGGATAGTCATGAACAGCACTAGGACGCTCGACGTGAGCATCCAGGCGGTGTCGCCCGAGTTCAATTCCTGCGCCCAGGCGATGCGCGGAAACGCGACAGCTAGTCCGAGGCAGACGGCGGTCGATTTGAACAGCTTCATGGGTGTGGTCCCTTCGCAATAGGAGGCCCTGGGATCTAGTGCGCGGCGCAGAGCTACAACGCGTCGCTTCCGGCTTCGCCTGTCCGGATGCGAACGGCTTGGGCCATGTCGCTCACGAAGATCTTGCCGTCGCCGATCTGACCCGTTCGGGCCGAGGTTTTTACCGCGTCGACCACCGATTCGGCCCGGTCGTCCGAAACGACGATTTCCAGCTTTATCTTTGGTACGAAATCAACGGAATACTCCGCACCGCGGTAGGTCTCCGTGTGGCCTTTCTGCCGTCCGAAGCCCTTAACCTCGGTCGTCGTGAGACCCGACACGCCAAGGCGTGACAGCGTGTCGCGGACTTCGTCGAGCATGTGAGGCTTGATGATCGCGGTGACCAGCTTCATTCTGCGTCTCCTTCCCTAGGATCCCGTGGTGCAAATGCCGCGGCATTCGGCGGACGCCCGTCGACAAACAAGGGACGCGCTGAGCCCGTGGAAGGGCGAAGCGTCACGTAACGGGGCGGCGCTTGCCCATGTAACCGCTGGGCACATATCCGGAAGTTGCTCCCTCGTCGCGTCGGGCGCTGGCCGGACGCACTATGCATCCAGCGGGCACTCGTGCCTCGGCAGGCTCGGTGTGCCTTGAGCCTGTCAAAAGCCAGTGTCAGGTGGACTCTCACGACCGGCTCCTAGCTGCGACGCTGGCTGGCGAATCGTTGCGTGCACGGAAACCTGATCGGCGGCGCCAACTATATCAAGTCACACCGTCCGGTAGCCCACGAAATTGGGGATATGGGGCAGATCCGACTCTACCGGGCGAGTGCGGAGCTCTTCGGAAACGGACCACGCGCGCCCGAAAGTTCGGGATCATGCCCCTCCTTCACGCTATGCGATATCGGAGAGAGTTCCCTAAGCGAACTGAATAGACGCGTTCGGCGAACGCTCGTTGTCGGGTTGCTTTCAGGTCCAGAACTTGCGTTTCGGTTCGCGGCGCGTCACAAGGTTTGGCTGCAGGGACAGACCGGTTCGCGCGGGGAAGGAATGCCCAATGGACTCGGACGGACGACGTGGGGGACGCAGGGACGGTGCAGTGAGCGCCGAATCAGGCGCGCTCGAAGAACGGCAGCGTCCCTTCCCGCTTAACCAGCGCGGCAGCGATCTGCCCGCGCAACGCAATGCGGTCTGGCGGCAACGGCAGTCGCAGTTGAACGGTGTCGAGCGCGTCGCGAAGCGCGCTACCCGCGTGCAGGCCGCCAAGGATGTCAGTGGCCTCGCGCTCGACGTTGACGACCGCGCGGTCGAGTACGAGGCGCGCCAGCGCGCGCGCGAGGTCCGTATCGGCGTCTGGTCGGCTACGTTCCAGCTTCATCACGCGGAGCACCGTCGATTCGGCCGCGTAGAGCTCGATGGCGATGGACGCAAGGCTCCCCAGATAGCCCTGCTTGTCGTGACCCAGCAGTGAGGTCGTGCCGAAGCGGGTGATGAGCTGGGAGAGCAGGTGGTGATAAATGACCCGCACGTTGGAAACGTGGCCATAGAGAGCCGTCACGGACTCGGGGGGCTCGGTGGTCGCGTTCGCCGGCGGCGCGGGTTGAGCCGGTGAGATCTCGAACGTCCCGCGTTCGAGCCGCCGGAGGACCGCCTTCGAGATGCTCAGTCGGCAGATCTCGCTCGTCCCTTCGTAGATGCGCGTGATACGTGAATCACGATACATCTGAGCGGCGGGGTAGTCTTCGCTGAACCCGTTGCCGCCGAAGATCTGCAGGGTGTCATCCGCCAATCCGTGGTAGCTCTCGGACCCGTAGACCTTCGCGATGGCGCATTCGGCGGAGAACTCGGTGAGCGTCGCGAGCTTGGCGTCGAGTGATTGACGCTCGGCCGCGTCGAGGGCTTCCAGGGCGGTGTAGACGAGGCCTGCCGTCCGGTAGGCGATTGATTCGGTGGCGTAGGCGCGGGCCGCCATATCCGCGAGTTTGGCCTGAATCAGACCAAAGTTGGCAATTGGTTGACCAAACTGGCGTCGTTCGGTCGCGTAGGCCGTCGCAGTCGCGAGCGCCTTCTTTGACGTGCCGGCGCAGTTGGCGGCCATCTTCATCCGTCCGAGATTCAGGGTGCACATGGCGACCTTGTGACCCTTGCCTACCTCGCCGAGGACGTTGTCGATTGGAATGGCGACGTCGTCGAGGTTCAGCGCGCAGACAGAGGAGCCGTGGAGGCCGAGCAGATGCTCGTGCTGACCGACGGTCAGTCCCGGGGTGGGGCGCTCCAGGAGGAAGGCGGTGAAGGCGCTGCCGTTCACCTTGGCAAAGAGGATGAAGAGGTCCGCCCAGCCGGCGTTGGTGATCCACTGTTTGGCGCCGTTCACGACGTAGTGCGTGCCCGCGTCGTTGAGGACGGCGGTCGTGCGGATGTTCATCGCGTCCGAGCCGGACCCCGGCTCCGTGAGCGCGAACGCGGCCATCAATCGCCCGTCCATGGCGCGCGCCAGATACTTGTCGCGTTGCGTCTGGGTGCCGAAATTGATCAACGGCAGGGTGCCGATGCCTTGATGCGCGAAGACGGTCGACGCCAGTCCCCCGAGGGCTGCCCGGGTCTCGCTCATGCCGGCAATTGCCAGCACGTTGAGCCCAAGACCGCCATGTGCCTCCGGTACCTCGGCCATGAAGATGCCGAGATCGGCGGCCTTGCGGAATAACGGGAGAATAACCTCTTCGTCGCGCTGCTCGATCCGGTCCATCATCGGCGCAACCTCTTGAGCCGCGAACTCCTGGATCGACCGCATGAGGAGTCGTTCGTCCTCCCCCATGTCATCGGGGATCACGATGTCCTTGGGGGAGGTGTCGTCGAGGAGAAAACGAGTGCCACGCAGCATGGGGAGAACAGGCATGTGAGTATCGCGGTGTTACAGGGACGGCGAGGGTGCGGGCGTGTCAATCGACATACCACAGCCCGCGCCGCTGACGGTTCGGGGCACGCGCGAACGGGAGAGAGGACGATGCTGGCGAACGCGTCGCCAGCGACCGATGTTACAGCGCCAGTTGGCCCCCGAACACCATGTCCTTGAGCTTGAACTTCTTCTTGATCTCGTTGTCAGGGCCGAGCTTGGTGATGAACTCGACCTCTTCGTCGTCTAGCGTGATGGCGTCGCTCTTTGGGAACTGATACACGACCTGAATCGTCTGCTCGGACTCACGGAAGAACCCTATTTCGGCAGGGGCAATCGAATCGCCGTTCTTTCGTTTCAGCATCGTCGCGGCCTGAACGGCGTCCTGCATCTGTGTCAACGCTGAGAACGGCTGCGGCAAGTTGACCACGCTCAGGGTGTAAAACAGTTCTTCCTTGTCCAGCATTTCCTGACCCTCGGCGGGGATCGCCGTGTCGAGTCCGACCCGCAACCTGATGAGCGCCTGCTTGAGCGGCAAGGCGCTGCTCCAGGCGACCGTCACGTCAAACCGTCGGATGCCTTGGAACTGTGCGCCGCCGCACTCAGGGACTGCGCCTCCTTGGAATCCGGCCGGCGCCTCGGGATTGAGGCCGCCCAGCATGACGACGGCCTTCTTGGCCCACGGCGAGTCGGTCAACATCTTCGCGGCCTCTTTGTCCGACCAGGTCGTGAAGTCCTTCTCCTCCCAAAAATCGGCGGCCGCGAGGGCCGCACACGCGAGGAGCCAGACGCCGAGGGTACCGGCTAGGTTGCGTCGCATCCTGTTCCTCCGTATTGCCGTGTAGCGCACACCGTGCGGCGCACGCGGAAAAGGCTTCACGGACACCACTGTCGCCCGTCACGTACGCGTATGGTAGCGGGGGGGGGATTTGAACCCCCGACCTTTGGGTTATGAGCCCAACGAGCTACCAGACTGCTCCACCCCGCGTCATCGTACTCAATCGGTGATGCTAGCATGGTCCCCAGGACGGGTCAAAAGGGGGCAACGTCGGGTCGGTCTTCACCCACGCCCGGGCCGCCGTGGAGCAGGAACACGATCTCGCCCGGTCGGATCAGCCCGAGTTCCTGCCGGGCCAGCGCTTCGATCGCGTCCGGATTGTCGCGGAGTTGTCGTGCGGTGATCCGGAGCCGGTCGTTGTCGGATTTGATCGCGTCTATCTCGGTCGCGAGTTGGTGGTGGGCACGTGCGGCGGCGCGCGAGGCAAAGAGTCCGCGGTCACCGACGAAGGCGTTCGCGACCAGTACCGACGCCACGAACAACAGGCCGAGCTGCAATGTGCGACGACCTGGGCGGTCGGGTGGCGCGATGGGGGTGTTCCTGACGACGGGTCGGTCAGCGAGGTGCGCCATGTTCGTCGACGTGATCGCCCGTGGGCGAGCGATCAGTGTCACAGAAGAGTTGTGTCGGCATCTACGACGCGCCGGATTACCGGTGGTGTCCGCCACGGGCACAGGAGTGCACACAACGGCACATTTTATTGGTCCGGTGTCTGACTCATAACACTGGAGATCATTGTGAAGGACGTTGAGTTCGTGATCGCGTGGACGACGTTGCCGACCGAAACCGACGTCGCGACTTTTGCCAGGACGCTGGTCGATGAGCGACTGGCCGCGTGTGTGACGCTTTACTCGCCGGTCCAGTCGGTCTATCGGTGGCGGGATCGTGTCGAGCAGGAGTCGGAGCAGCTCGTGCTCATCAAGACGACGGCAAGGCGGGTCAAGGCGCTCTGGGTGCGGCTGCGTCAGCTGCACCCCTATGAAGTTCCAGAGTTCATCGTCGCGCCGGTCATCGATGGCAACGCCGCCTATCTGAACTGGATCAACGAATCGACGGGATAGCTGTCGACCCCAATCAGGTGTGCGTTACCGTGCGCGAGCACGCACTCATGCTAGGCACCACGGTCACTAATACCCAGCTCGACATCACCATGTTTCGTGGCAACGCGCTAGTCGTGCGCAGCGTGGTGGGTGGTGCCCTGATGGGACTGGCTAACCTCATTCCAGGCATTTCGGGAGGGACGATGTTGTTGGCGCTGGGGGTGTATCCGCAGTTCATCGCCGGCGTTGCCGAGGTGTCGACATTCACGTTTCGGCCGACGGTCATGATCATGCTTGCTTGTGTCGCCGGGGCTGCCGCTGTCGCGATCGTCGGGTTTGCTCGGTTGGTCGGCGCGCTGCTCGATCAGCACGAGTGGGTGATGTACAGCTTGTTCATTGGCTTGGCGCTCGGTGGCGTCCCCATCCTTTGGCGCATGCTCCATCCGGTCGACCGCACCGTCGTCGTCAGCGCGGTCGTCGCGATTGGCGTGATGGCGCTGCTCGCCGTGATCAATCCGGAACGCGTGGCCCGGGGCGGCGCACCTGCCGGGACCGCGTACGCGATGCGCATTGTGGCTGGCGTGTCCGGCGGCGCGGCGATGATTCTGCCCGGTGTGTCTGGTGCCTACCTACTGCTTATCCTGGGCCAGTACCGGCCCATCGTGGATGCGGTCTCGGCAGCCGCTGACGCCGCCCGCACCGGCGCGTGGCCGGCCGTCGGACAGACCCTCCACGTTCTCGTGCCGGTGGCGATTGGCGTCGCGGTGGGGGTCGTTGGTGTGAGCAATATCATCAAGCGTCTGCTCGCCACCTCCCGGCGCGCGACACTCGGGTTTCTGCTTGGGCTGCTCGTGGGCGCCGTGATCGGGCTGTGGCCATTCGCGGTGTCCGTGTCCCCGCAGATCGGTGACGTCGTTCGAGGCGTCGAGATCACCACGCCGGAGATGGCAGCTGCGGTCGATCCTCGCTACTACGCACGGGTTCCAGTCGTGCCATCGGGTTGGCAGGTCGGCGCAGGTACTGGTCTGGTCCTCTTGGGCCTCGGCATCTCCATGGGAATCTCACGCCTCGGCAGGTAACGGGTCTTACGCATCTGATGAGCTTTTTTGTAACGCGGATGGCTCGAGATCGGGCGCCAGCGTTCGTTCGGGCACTGGCCATGTCGTGGCCGGCGCGGTTGTCGCTGCTCGGCCTCGTCACCAAGTTCCTTCTTCTCCCGTCTGGCCTGCGGTTGCTGCCAGTGTTTGGTTGGCTCGACACGGCCGCGTCGTTGGCGCTCGCTGTCGGCCTCGGGTACTACCTGATCCAAGCGCTCATCCGGCTGCGGCGTCGCCTCCTGTGGAGGGTACGGCGGCGGCTTATCCTGTCGTACGTGTTCGTCGGCTTCATCCCCGTGATCCTCATTACGGCATTTTTCGTGCTGGTGGGTACGCTCTCGATGTTGTCGACGAGCTCCAATCTCGTGCGGCTTGAGCTGGACGATATCGTCGCCGATGCCAACGTCATCGCGGCGGGCATCGGTCGGGAGGTCGCCGATGGGTCTAGCGCCGACGTCGTCCTCACGCGTTGGCATAATGCCGTGCGAGCGGACTTTCCCAACCTAGGTGCGGTCGTCCTCGAGCGGCCGGGTGGGCCAATCGCCACAGCAGGCGTCTGGCGCAACGCGGCGCCCCCTGACCACGTTCCCGCGTGGGTCGGCCAAGAGGGGTTCTCAGGCATCGTGACCGTCGTGGCCGATGCGACTGACGACACCGTTGTGCTCGTGGCCCGTGCAACGCGCCGAATCGGCGAGGTAGGCGCCGTAGTGGTCGACATCCCGGTGGAGGGCGCTGTGCTCGCGAACGTCTCGGCAGTCACCGGCATCGAAGTCGAAGACGCGACGATCGCTGTGACCGACACAGCGGCCCGGACCGCGTCCGGCTCGGATGGGAGTCGCGTATCCGGCGCGACCACCGAATTCGCATCGGTCGACGGGCTGGCTTGGGTGGCCTTTCTCGAGCGCACGGACTGGTACACCGGCCGCCGCAGTTCCATTAACCTCGACATCCGTGTGCCGCCGCGCGCCTTCTACCAGCGCGTGTTTGGCACACAGGCACGCATTGGGGACGTCAACATTGGGTACATCTTTCTGGTGTTGCTGGGGGCGGTTGGCGGACTGTTCCTCGTGATGCAGGTAGCGGCCCTGATCATGGGGGTGGCTCTGGCCAGGTCTATCACGGGGTCCGTCCATGAGCTCTTTACCGGTACCGAGCGTGTGCGGCGAGGTGATTTTCAGCATCGCATTCGGGTTGCCTCCCGCGATCAGCTCGGCGAGCTAGCCGACTCGTTCAACGCGATGACTGCGAGTGTCGAGGGACTGCTCGAGCAGGCCGCGGAGAAGAAGCGCCTGGAAGAGGAACTACGCATCGCCCGCGAGATTCAGATGTCGTTGCTACCGCGCGACCCGACGTCGATCCCGGGCCTGACGGTGACGGCGGTATGTATTCCAGCGCGGGAGGTCGGTGGTGACTATTACGATTTCGTACGTTTGGGTGAACGACGCCTCGGCGTCCTCGTGGCCGACGTGTCCGGCAAAGGCACGTCGGCGGCGTTCTACATGGCCGAGCTCAAGGGACTTATCCTCGGCCTGAGCCCGATCTACGAGTCGCCCAAGCGTTTGCTCGTCGAAGTCAACCGCATCCTGGCGGCGAGTCTGGACAGCCGGAGCTTCATCACGATGACCTATGCCGTCATCGATCTGGACCGCCTGACACTCACCTACGCACGTGCCGGCCACACGCCGCTCATATTTGTGCCGGGTGGCGCGACGGCGACGGCGCAGGTCCTGGTACCGGACGGACTGGTACTAGGGCTCGACGGGTTCGAGGCCAAGTTCGACACGTTGCTCGAAGAGCGATGTTTGCCCATCGGCGAGGGCGATCTCGCGGTGCTGTTCACGGATGGCATTACCGAGGCGATGAACAAGGAATCGGACCTGTTCGGCGAAGCTCGCCTGAGGCACTTGCTCGAGGGGAACGGCGACCTGTCGTTGGAGGACCTCCGAAAACACGTACTTAGGAACGTCGAGGCGTTTGTTGGCGCCGCCGACCAGCATGACGACATGACGATGGTGCTTGTGAAGGTCGACGCGGCGAGCACGCGGCAGGTCGACGTGCGCACACAGGCTGCCGTGGTCTGATCGCATGGACGATCTGAGCGTCATCTTTCGCACCGTGTCCGTCATCGAGGCCAACGTCGTTCGCGGGCTGCTCGAAACTCACGGTTTCGAGACGATCCAGAGCGCCGATGCGCCTCACGCGATCCTGCCCCTCTCGCTGGACGGACCGGGCGAAGTGCGATTGTCGGTGCGAGCGGATGTCGCGGGTGCGGCGGCGCGCGTGATCGCTGATTTTCGGGAGGAGGTCGATGCGCGCCTCGTGCTGATACGCGACGAGTGCGCTGCGCTCGAGGCGACGCTCAGCTATCGGTTCAGCGATCGTGGGCTGCTCGAACACGCTCTCACTCATCGGTCACGAGCGCATGAAGATGCTAGTGGCGGGGTGGCCGACAACGAATCGCTAGAGTTTCTTGGGGACGCCGTGCTCGGACTGGTGATCGCGGACCTTCTGTTCCGGGAATTCCCCGAACACGACGAGGGGTGGAAGTCGAAATTGAAGGCGACACTCGTGTCGGCTCCAACGCTAGCCCGCCTTGGCGAGCAACTCGATCTCGGCGTCTATCTGCTGCTCGGTCGCGGCGAGGAGAAGAGCGGTGGCCGGCGAAAGCCCTCGCTTCTCGCGGACACCTTTGAGGCGGTGATCGCGGCGATTTATCTCGACGGCGGGTTGTCGGCGGCCGCCGCGTTCATCGAGGCGAGATTCCGGCCCGCGCTGGACGATGTCCGGGCGCGTGGGGCGTTGGATACGGTCAGCGTGGACGCCAAGTCGGCTCTCCAGGAGTGGCTCCAAGGGCGGGGTCGGCCGCTCCCGGAGTACCGACTTGTCGCGGAGGCAGGCCCGGATCACCGCAAGGTGTTCACCGTTGACGTGCGCGCGGGCGGCGACGAGATCGCCCGCGGCGAAGGGCGCAGCAAGAAGGAAGCGGAGCAGCAGGCGGCGAGGCGGGCGCTCGAGGTGCTCGACCCGACGTCGCCCAGCGCGGCGGACAGTTTTCAGGTCGGTTAGTCGATTTCGATGAGTCCCCAGGACTTCTGTGCGGGTGGCGCGTCATGCGCTGGTGCCTCGGCGGACGCGTCCGCCACCGCGATGGCCGGCGCCAGGAAGGGGAGCCGGGCGACGGCGTACTCCTGGACCTCTCGGGCCAGGTCGCTATCGTCCGGTGCCATCGGCCGGCAATGTAGCCGCACCCAGAGGCGCATGAGCGGGTCGCCGTAGCTGTACCGTTTCTGACGGACCGTGACGAGGTCGACGTCCTCCAGCCAGGAGAGGTAGTCCTTGGTCGATCCGGGCGTGCGGCCCAGCCGGCGGGCGATGGACGTCAGCGTGAGCGGCTCCTCTTCAGCGAGAACGAGCAAGATGGCCTTCAGCGCTCCGTATCCGCGCGCGCGATGAAGCCGCAGCTCGTAGCAGAATCGACAGGTCCGGCTCAGCGATGCCCCGGGCGCCAGCAGTGCGGCGAGGGCGCTCACCGGGTCGCCGCTGCTGATGCCGTCCGTCGAGGCGAGCGTGGTGACCAGGGCGTCGGTGTACGCGGGTCGACCATCCGCGAGTGCGTGCACCATGCGGCCCAAATCGTTCCGTTCCGCCTCGTCACGGCCGACGCCGCGCGCCCGGAGCGCGTTGATCACCTCGGCCGGCGAGAGGGGGGGGAGATGAAGAACCTCGAAGCGCTCGGGTAGGTCGCGAAGCAGACGGTGGGTACGACTCACATAGCGACTCGTGAGCACGAACCGGTTTTGGCTTTGAGTCAGCGCACCCAGGAACTCGCGCAGTACGCCGCGGAGGCCGGGAAAGCTCTCGAATGTCCGCAATTCGAGCAGTTCGTCGATTAGGAACGTCGGGTCACCAATCTCCGGCCGGCCGCGCTGCGAGAAGAAGCGGAGTAGTGTGTCGAACGCGGCGCGGGCCGTGCGCCGTTCGCCCCTGAACATCGTCGGATCATCGCCGATCGCGTAGGGCGAGGCGGCCGTGACCGCGGCAAGGAAGCTCTCGGGTGTCGACACGGCGCGCTCGGCATCGATGTACTGGCTGCGCCCGTCACCAAGCAACTGGGAGAGCCGCATCAGGAGCGACGTGCGGCCGCTACCGCATCCGCCGAGCACAACCGGAATTCGCGTCGGGGTGGCGTCCAGTGCGGACAGGACTCGGCGCTCGATGTGTGGGCGTTCCGGGATCACGCGAGCCCTTTGGTATGAAATGCGGCTGAAGAGACTAGACCTTAAGGAAGGGTGACTGCCTTGTCAATCGAATCTCGGTCGATAGGAAAAGTTTTTTGACGCTTGACATCCACGGCGGAGCGTTCGCCGGTCGCCGGCAACGCGTGCGCGCGTTGCGAGCCGTCGTGCGTCCCGGTCTCGTGACCGATTTGACCGAAAAGCCTTCTGGTATCATCGGACGTTTGGGTGGTTCACGATGAGCTCGGCAGACAACCTCGCGATCCTCGGTGCGCAGTGGGGTGACGAAGGCAAGGGCAAGATCGTTGATTTGCTCACGCCGGGGTTCGCCATCGTGGCGCGGTCGCAAGGAGGACACAACGCCGGACATACTGTGTTCGTTGACGGGACGCAGTTCGTCTTGCATCTCGTCCCTTCCGGGATTCTGCATCCGGCGGTGACGTGTGCGATCGGCAACGGAGCCGTCATCGATCCAGGTGCGCTCTTTGCCGAGATCGAGGAGCTTGCCTCGCGTGGCATGGATGCTCGGGGTCGGCTGATCGTCAGCGACCGTGCCCACGTCATCCTGCCGTATCACCGGGACGTCGAGCAGGCATCCGAAGAGCGCCTCGGATCGCAGCGGATCGGCACGACGTCACGTGGCATCGGTCCCAGCTACGAAGACAAGGCTGCCCGGCGAGGTGTCCGCGTTGGGGACCTGGCGGACAATGACCCCGATGGGCGTCTGGCGACGCTGATTCGCACTAACGTCGAGGCGCGAAATCGGATAGTCGCTGGGACCCCACTCGACTGGCGCTCGGTACATGCTGACGCGGCCGGCGCGTGGCCTCGGCTGCGACCGCTCGTGGCCGACGTGTCGCGCTATTTGCAGACCGCGATGCGCGAGGGACGACGGATCCTGTTTGAGGGAGCCCAGGGCGCCATGCTCGACATTGACCATGGTACGTACCCCTACGTCACCTCGTCGAATGCGACGATCGGCGGCGTCTGTACGGGGCTAGGGATTGGTCCCGCGGCGATCGGCTCGGTGCTCGGCGTCGCGAAGGCCTACACGACACGGGTCGGGGCGGGGCCGCTTCCGACTGAACTCGAGGGCGCCCCTGGCGAACGGCTCCGCGAGGCGGGGCGCGAGTACGGCGCGTCGACGGGCCGACCACGGCGCTGTGGATGGTTCGACGCGGTCATCGTGGAGCACGCCGTGCGGGTCAACGGCATCGACGCGCTAGCGGTCACGAAACTGGACGTCCTCGACGACGTGAGTGAGATCTGCATCTGTACGGGGTATCGCTGTGGTGAGCGGCGGCTGTCCGATCCGCCCGCCAACGCCGAACAGCTCGGCGCGTGTGTTCCGGAGTACGAGACTCATCCCGGTTGGTCGGGAAGAGGCCGGACGGCCGGTGTCCGCCGTGAGGCGGAATTGCCATCGGAGGCACGCCACTATTTGGATCGCCTGGAAGAGCTTAGCGGGGCGCCGATCAGTATTGTGTCGACGGGATCAGACCGCGCGGACACCATCGTGCGCGCAGGCTCCCTCGCCACTCGCTGGCTAGATATGTAACCCGCTCCCGGGTACGGCGACCGGAGAGAAGGGTCAGGCCTATCCGGCCGAATCTGCGTTCTCGACGCAGAACGACTTGATTTCGTTCCCGTCGCCGGAGAACTTGCCGCCAGGCTGATAGTCGCTGCGACCGTCTTTGCCGGGACGCAGCTCGAATCGACAACACGGGATGGCCGCGCGACACCGGACGGCCGCGTCGGCCGTCTGAAGGGAGACCCGCACGCGCTAATACGGTCGCAACGCGGTGCCGAGGACGACCTGTGCGCCGATACGGGACACGTCGATCACGGTAGCGGAGTTACCGTCGACTTTGATGCCGACCCGATTCCGGAATTTGAGTCGCATCGCTCGTCGCGTCCCGCGGCAGTCCAGCGCCGTGCCGCACGGCGCTGTTCAGACGGGCGCGGGCGCCCGAGGTGGTGCCATCGTGATAGTGGGCGCATGGTCAGTCTCGTGGACCAGCACACGCAGTTCCACACCGGCGACCGTGGCGTCGTCTGTGATGTGCTTGATCAGCGCCGCGCGGCGCCGCGCGACGTCGCGGCGAAGAATCGCTCGATCACGATGACGGAGGGATGACGATCGGTGATCGTCTCGATCCCGTCGAGGTGTCGGTATCCGCAAAGGTCAGTAGATCGACTGTTGCATTGAGGTGTGCGAGCAAACCTGCGACGCGCTCCAGGGCGCGACAAGGGCCATTGGCGCGGCGGTCGTTCGGGCCGGTGTACTCGCAGCCGGTGATGAAAGTCCCGCGACGGCTCACCCTCTATAATCGGATCGCGTCATACGCTGATGTCATCCTCCACAGGAGTCGCACCTATGTCTGGTCAACGTCTGGCTCCGGCGTTCGCCACCGCCGTCGCCGCGAGCGTCGCCATCGCCGCCTGTATGCCAGTTGAGTTGGGACCTACCGTCGCGGACGCTGAAGCGTTCGTGGATGACGCCGAGGTTCGGCTGCTCGGTCTGTGGAGGGCGTCTGGTCGTGCCTCCTGGGTGCATCAGAATTTCATCACGGCCGATACCAGTGCGATGGCAGCGGCCAGCAACGTGGCGTTGATGGGGGCCACGACCGAACTGGCCACTGCCGCCGCCCGATTCGACGCCGTCGAGCTGCCGGAGGCGATCCAACGAAAGCTGATGTTGCTCAAGACATCGCTTGCCGCCGTCGCGCCGTCCGACCCGCGGCTGCAGCAGGAGCTCGCGGAGATCATGGCGGGGATGGAAAGCATCTACGGGCAGGCGGAGTACTGTCCCGAGGACGAGGAGGAGTGCCTCGATCTTCCCACAATGGAGCGTCTCTTCGCGGAAAGCCGGGACACTGACGAGCTACTCGAGGTATGGCAGGGTTGGCGCACGATGGCGCCCGCACTCCGGAAGGATTACCAGCGTTTCGTCGAGTTGGCCAATGCCGGAGCGCGAGAGCTAGGATTCGCCGACGTCGGTGACATGTGGCGGTCGGGCTATGACATGGCGCCGGAGGCGTTCACTGCTGAGATCGAACGGCTCTGGGATCAGGTGCGGCCGCTCTACGAGTCGCTCCATTGCTTCGTGCGGGCCGAACTGGGCGAGGAGTACGGTACTGCGGTCGTTCCGCCGGACGAGCCGATCCCGGCCCATCTGCTCGGGAACATGTGGAGCCAGACCTGGGCGAACACGTATGACATCGTCGGACCGCCGGCGCGGCGCGGCGGCTACGACCTGACTCGGCTTCTCGAACGTCAGCGGGTCGACGCGGTCGAGATGGTCCGGTACGGCGAACGGTTTTTTGGATCGCTCGGGTTTGACCCGCTACCGGAGACGTTCTGGGACCGGTCGCTGTTCGTGATGCCGACGGACCGCGATGTCGTCTGCCACGCCAGTGCCTGGAACCTCGACTACGAGGCGGACGTCCGCATCAAGATGTGCATCGGGGTCAATGATGAAGACTTCGTGACGATCCACCACGAACTGGGTCACAACTACTATCAGCGCGCGTATGGCCGCCAAGATCCGTTGTTTCGCACGAGCGCCAACGACGGCTTTCACGAGGGCATCGGCGATACGATCGCGCTGTCGATCACCCCGGACTACCTCGTCGAAGTGGGTCTGCTTGACCGCACGCCTGCGGCGGCCGATGACATTGGCCTGCTCTTACGCCAGGCCCTCGACAAGATCGCCTTCCTGCCGTTTGGGTTGCTGGTGGATCAATGGCGGTGGCAGGTCTTCTCCGGCGAGATCGCGCCGCACGAATACACCGGGCGGTGGTGGGATCTGCGTGAGTCGTATCAGGGCATCCGGCCTGCGTTGCCACGCAGCGAAGCCGATTTCGATCCCGGGGCGAAGTACCACGTACCGGCGAACACCCCCTACACGCGATACTTCCTCGCCCACATCCTGCAGTTCCAGTTCCACCGAGCCCTGTGTGAGGTGGCGGGGGTCGATGGGCCGCTCCATCGGTGCTCGATCTTCGAGAGCGCCGATGCCGGCGCGCGACTGCGCGCGATGCTCGAGATGGGGGCTAGCCGGCCGTGGCCGGATGCCCTGGAAGCGATCGCCGGCACGCGTGAGATGGATGCAACAGCGGTGCTCGACTACTTCGCGCCGCTGGCGACCTGGCTCGATAAGCAGAACGAAGGACGGACCTGCGGGTGGTAGGTCGTCGACTGGAGCGTCAGCCGCGTCATCGTTCGAGTTCGGCAAGTGATCGGCGGGCCAACACCGTGACGTAGACGACGGCGGCGACCGTTGCTCCCAACCCGACGACGAGCAGCACCCACTCGACTCGCGCGCGCGTGCTTCCACCCAGCGCCTCGGCTCCGGCATAGCCGAGATACACGTAGGTGAACGCCCCAGGCAGCGTGAACAGGCCGCTGGCCACAAGATAGGGGAGAAACCTTACGCGGCTCGCACCGAAGAGATAGTTGCTCGCGCTGTACGGGATCGCCGGGTTCAAGCGTAGGAGGGCGACGATGCGCCAGTCGCCGCGGGCGAGTGCGTGGTCGAGGACCTGGAAGCGCGGATAGCGCACCATGAGCCGCTCGACTGCGCCGCGCGCCACGTATCGGGCTAGCAGGAACCCGATCGTGTCCGCAACCGACGTCGCGACCGCGACCACCACGATGCCGCGACCGATCCCGTAGATCGCACCGGCGACGAGCGTCAACGCGGCTCCGGGAACGAGCGCGAGCACCAGCGCGACATAGGCGGCGCCGAAGGCGACCAAGCCGAGCGTACCACGGCCGTCGACCCACGCGCGCAGGGCCGCAAGGGTCGACTCGAGCGGGAGCGCGCGAGCCACGAGCACAAGCGCGACGAGCAGTCCAACCGCGAGCGCCCACCCCGCCGTCTGGCGACTGCCCGCCACGGGTGCTAGCCGTCGTAGTCCGCGTCGCTGACCTTGTGGAGCCAGGTCGTCATCGCGTCGATGTTTATCGCGAGGTGAGTCATTGGTGCCTGTGAATCGGCACCGTGCCAGTGCTGTTCGTTCGGCTCGATGGAGACGACGTCGCCCGCCTCGGCCACCTCTACCGCCTCGCCCGCGCACTGCACGCGGCACCGACCCGACAGCACGACCAGGAGTTGCGGGCCACTATGCGTGTGCCAGGCGGTCCGCGCCGACGGTTGGAACTCGACACGATAGGCGTTAACCGCCGGGTCGTGAGACACGTCCGTAATGCGGGTCAGACGCGCGTCGCCGGTAAAGGTGTCGGGATCCGCGCCTTCCGAGGATCGGCCGGCGAGACGAAACAGCCGCATGGCTCGCACTAGCCCGTCGCTACGGGTCGACCGCCGTGGCGCGCGATCATGTAAACGGCCGTCGCCGCGATCGCCACGACCAGGACCGTACCGACGTTCAGAAAGCCGCTCGTGGCGTAGGAGACGATGAGGTACCCGACCGACCCGGGGAGCAGCGCGTAGTAGACGAACGGGATGACCGTCATCCTGATCACCGCGCCCTCGCGGCCGAGGAGACCGACGACGGCCGAGGCGGCGACGACGTTGTGGACGCAGATCATGTTGCCGGCGGCGCCGCCAACGGCCTGCAGCGAGACAATCCACGTGGGGTCGACCGCGATCCGCTCGCCCATCTCGAACTGGAAGAGCGAGAACATCATGTTGCTGACCGTGTTGCTTCCCGCCACCGCGGCGCCGATGCCGCCGATGAAGGGCGCGAAGATCGGCCAGGCGCCCCCGACCAGCGCCGCGACCCCGTCCGCGAGCACGATGGGCATCTGCTCGTAGCCCGCGGCGCCTCCGGTACTATTGAGGAAAACCTGAACCATCGGCACCGTGAAGACGAGCGCGATCGAGGCGGCGGCCGACACCTTCAGCGACGTCGTCCAGGCTCTCACGTACGCCTTGCCGGGAATCTGGTGCAGCAGGAGCGTCACCAACGACGCGATGATGAACAGCGTGCCAGGAAGGTAGAGCGGCTGAAAGCTTCCGGATATCGAGGTTCCCAGGATGTTCGGCCAGCTGACCGTCCACGCCTGCAGCATTACTCGAAACGGATCAAAGACCCGAGACGAGAGTAGGAGAACCGCGACGATCACGTACGGGATCCACGCCTTGACTAGGCCCATCGAGCCGCTGTGGTGGGTGACGTCCTGCACCTCGACGGATCCCGTCCACTCGGTCGGCCACTTGGCCTTCGGGTCGAAGTCCCAGACCTCGTCGGGTTTGGGCATCAGAAAGCCCCCCCGCGCCGCCGTCACGACGACGGCGAGCCCGACGAGGCTGCCGATGAGCGCCGGAAACTCCGGTCCGAGCAGGTAGCCGGCCGCGACGTATGGAATGGTCATCGAGAGCGCGGCGAAGATCGCGAATGGCCAAACACGAAGACCTTCCGCGAGCGACCTGTTTGGGCCGAAGAACCGCGTCATGAACGACACGAGAATCAGCGGCACGAGCGTGCCCGCAATCGCGTGGAGGAAGGCGACTTTCAGGCCGATGAACGCGAGGAAGTCTGTCCACTGTGCGTATCCGAGTTGCGCGGCGTATTCGGCAATCGCCGGATCGGCCGACAGGCCGGTGTTGACCCCGACGAGAATCGGTGTGCCCGCCGCGCCAAAACTGACTGGCGTGCTCTGGATGATCATCCCAGCCATGACGGCCGCCATGCCAGGAAACCCTAGACCGACGAGCAAGGGGACGGCCACGGCCGCGGGCGTCCCGAAGCCAGCGGAGCCCTCGATGAACGATCCGAACAGCCAGGCCACGATGATGACCTGGACGCGACGATCGGGTGTGATGGAGGTGAACCCTTGGCGGATCGCCTTGATCGCGCCGCTTTCCTGCAGCGTGTTCAACAACAGGATCGCGCCGAAGATGATGTAGAGGAGCGTAAACGCGACGATCAGCCCGTTGATGGTGGCTGCCGCGACCTGCACGCCTGGCACTTGCCACACGGCGACCGCCAGAACGGCGGCGACCACATAGGAGAGCGGCATCGCGCGGCTGGCCGGCCAGCGGAGGCCCACCAGGAATACCGCGACGGTGATGATCGGGAGCAATGCCAGAACGGTCAGCACCGCAGTACTCATAGGTGGGCCTCTCCTTACGATCGCGCGAAACTCTCGAGCGCGGTGGCTTCCGTTTCGAAGATTTCGAACACCGTGTCCAATTTGGTCATGGTGAGCAACTCGCTCAGGCGACCCGACATGCCGTAGAGCTTGAGCATTCCGCCCTTGTTGCGCACCGTAATGAAAGCGTTCACTAGCTCACCGACGCACGTGCTGTCCATGTACGGGACGTCGGTCAGATTCAGGAGCAGGCTCGTGCGCTCCTGTCCCAGCAACTCGACAGCTCGCGCTTTGATCCCCCCGTGTCCTTCGTTCCGCGTCATCCGACCGTCGAGGTCGAGCACTGTCACCTGACCGACGACGCGTGTCGATATCGTCATGGTCGCGCTCCGGCCTGCGCAGCTCCGGTGGGCGACGCGGTTCATGGCTCGCGCCCCCCAGCCGTTGGACCGCGACATTGTAGCCCAGGGGCTCGTTCGGGCCTACGAACGAAACAATCGCCTGCCGGTCACGCGGTCGAAGCCGCGGAGTGCCGTCGCGCTCGTGGTGCCGTTTTCCCCTGGGAGAGGCGACCATGCGCGGCGGGGTTCCCACCGACGTCAAGGCAGACGAGAGGCGTGTGGCGATCACGCCGTCGGGCGTGGCGGCGTTCGTCTCGCGCGGACACGAGGTCGTACTGCAGACAGGCGCGAGCATCGGCGGCGCCACCCGGGACGACGTTTTCCGCGCAGCGGCGATGCCACTCGCGGCCAGGCCCGCGGCGGTGTGGAACCGCTGCAATCTGATCCTCAATGTGAAGGAACCGCTCGATCACAAGTTCGAGCTGATGCACGAAGGGTAGATGGTCTTCAACTATCTGCATCTTGCGGCGTCGACGACGCTCACGCAACGATTCCTTGCGCGGTAAGTCGTGAGGATCGGGCACGAGACGGTCCAGCTCGCAGACGGGATGGTGCCGATGTGCGAGGTGGCGGGGCGACTGGCCGTCCAGGCAGGCGAGACGTCGCTTGAGATGATCTCGGGAGGCAAGAGGATCTTGCACATTGACCCTCAAACCGTTACGACTCGTGTACGCTCGCGACGTCGTAGAGGGCCATGTGACGACGTTGGTGCCGAATGCCGCGAACATCGAGGGTGCCGTCGGCAGGTTCGATCTCGTTATCTACGGCGTCCTGAGCCCCGGAGCGAAAGCGCGGCGGCTGATCAACCGCGGTCACCTATGCGGATAGAGTTAGGGTCGGCGTTGGTCGATGTCGCGGTCGAACAGGGTGGATGTACGGAGACCAGCCGCCACATGAGGCACTTCGGATCCCGATAGGTCGAGGAAGGCGTCGTGCACTACTACGTCGCCAACGTGCCTGGTGCGGTGCCCCACACATCGACCTACGCGCTCACGAACGACACGATGGCATACGCGCTGGCTATTGCCGACAAGGGATTCCAGACCGCGAGGCAGGAAGACGAATTGTTGGCGAGGGGCGTGAACATCGCGGAGGATCAGGTGGTCCACGGAGTGATTGTTGCTGTTCACTGGTTGCCGCACGCGAGGTTGGCTAGCGTCGTGTGATGGTCACATCGTTTACCATCGGACTCATGGGGCGGGTCGTGACTGTGACCAAGGCGGAAAGCTTGGGTCCAGGCCGGTGCAAGAAGGTGTTCGCAGGGGACCGGCGCATCGCGGTGTTCAATGACCGAGGCGCGCTTCGCGCGGTCGACGACAGCTGCACGCACGTGGGAGGGTCGCTCTCGGAGGGGCTCTGCGAGGACGGCATCGTAACCTGTCCCTGGCACGGCGCCCAGTTTCGTCTCGCTGACGGTCACGGGCTCGGACCGCCCGCCTACCGTGCATTGACGGTCTATCCGGTTCGGATCACTAACGGCGTCGTTGAAGTCGAGATCGCCGACGACGCGTAGCCGCGCTCCGCTCAACGTGCAGTCGGTTGTGGCGGCGAACCGCTGTTTGCACGACATGGTCTGGGGTGGTCGGTCCCGTGCGAATCTGTATTGCCGGCTGAGCGGTGTCGAAATCGATGTGCCGCCGCTGGCGCGCGGCCATCCCGCGCCTCGCGACGCTGTTCCTGCGCCGGCACGCAGCGATGCGGGACATGCGGTTGTACGCCGGTGCCGCTGATGCACTGCGGGATTACGACTGGCTCGGCAACGTCCGGGAGCTAGCGCGGGTGATCGAACGGACGGTGGCGCTGTCGATGACGGGGCGCATCACGCTCGAAGATCTCCCGCCGCGAGTCAGTGGGGACTACGTTGAGCCCTTAGAGCGATCTCTTCGCTGGGACGATACGATGCGTGCGTATCGCGGCCGCTACGCTCGACGCGTGCTCGACAGGTGCGATAACGACAAACGTGAGGGCGTCGGATTCTCAGGATCACCGATGTTACCTTGGAAGAATGTTTGCGCTACCGGCGTCCGCACCCCGACCGCGCCAAGGTCGGCGAATGCCCACCGGTCGACCAATCCGACTGACGAACGCAGACGTGACGGGAGTGGGCCATCACCGACGTCGGGCCACTGATCGGCCCTTCCGATGTTCCTCGTTTCTGGGTTCAACGCTCGACCCGTACAAGATCCGTTCGCAGTTGCTCGCGGACGCGACATCTCGTGAGGCGTATGCCCAGGTGAAGGGTGACTTCATCAACAAGGTGGTCGAACATGCCCTCGCCGAGATATATCTACGAGAGCACTGAGGTAGGCTCGAGTGCGACAGGCTCCGTAGAGTCATGCGGCGCAGTCGGCGGAGCCGTGACTGTCGTCTAACGATAGAATGCTCCTGCACTGTGCCTGTACGGGACGAATCATGCTCAGCGGGCACCCCGATTTTAGTTTCCGCTTCACGCGCTGAGTGAGAGGAGAGACATGGCGTTGACGCGAGTGTTCTTCCTGGTTGGTATCGGCGCGCTGACGTTGGCCGCCCCGAGCGCGGCGCAATGCGCGTCAGATGGTGACGTCCAGTTCGTGTGCGGGCCAGTGAGTCCGGAGGACCTGGTGCTGGTACCAGACGCGCCTTGGGTCCTCGCGGCCGGAATGGAGGACGACGGGTATCTCTATGCGATCGACACGCGCAACCATGCCTCGACGGTGCTCTTTCCGACGGCCACCGACGGATCGCAGCCCGACGCCATCTTTGGTGAGTGCTCCGGACCGGTGACCGGTGGATTCCGGCCGCATGGCTTGAGCCTGCGTCGGGGAACAAACGGCCGGCACACGCTGTACGTCGTGCGGCACGGCGAGCGCGAGGCGATCGAGATTTTCGAGGTCGACGCCCGCGTGGCGACGCCACAGCTGACCTGGCAGGGTTGCGCCGAAGCGCCCGAGGGGGTCACGTTCAACTCGGTGACGGCGTTGCCAGGGCGCGGCTTTGCAGCAACCCATTTCAACCGGCCCGAGGGCGAGCTCTGGGAGTGGCAGCCCGGGGACGGGTGGAGCGAGGTGCCCGGCAGCGCGTGGAACGGTCCGAATGGGCTCGTCTCGTCACCGGACGGTCGGTGGTTCTATATCGGCGGATGGGGGACCAACTCGCTGGTCCGACTCTCGCGCGGCCAGACCCCGGTGCAGCGGGATTCGGTCGACGTCGGGTTTCACATCGACAACGTGCGCTGGGCGCCAGACGGCTCGTTGCTGGCGGCCGGCCACATCTGGCGCGACGACGACGCACTTGCGCGGTGCCTGGGTGGTCAAGGGTGTGACGGCGTGACCTCGCGGGTGGCGAAGGTCGATCCCGAGCGGCTGACGGCAGAAGAGATCGTTCGGTATCCGTCGAACGAGCACTTTCCCATTGGGACGGTGGGCCTCCAAGTTGGTGACGAGATTTGGCTTGGTGGCATCGCCGGGACCGAGCGCATCGTCCGGTTCCCAGCACCGTAGCCGGGCAATTGGTCCGGACTCATTTGGGCATGCTCCGTGCGTCGTTCCGAGCGACCGGGACGCTCGCAGCCGCCCGTGCCTACGGCTTGGATCGGCCTTTCACTCTGCGAGGCGCGGACATTGCACTCGCCGGCGGCGATCGTCACCGTCACCGTCTCCGTCTCGTTCAGTGGCTCGAACCCTATGATGACGGTCTGCCGTATCCGGGCCAATTGGTCACATTGGGATAGATCTCCTCGCGTTCGCCGTGGCCGATCTCGATCGAGCGGTGACCATGTTGCAAGACGCGGATGCGGAATTTCTATCGGCGATTGCGCCTTGCTGTTCGGGTGCAGGTGAAGATGAGAGCGGCATCATCAACTTGATTGACTCGGACGGAATCTTCCTCACGCTGGTGGAACCGATCAGGAGCCGCGGACCGATCGCTCCCCCCGAGTGGTGCGAAAAGGGATGACAATGATCAACGATGCCCATGCTCGACGGTCAGGTGACGCGCAGGAGCCGCTGTACGACGTGGACGTTCCGACACCAACGCACGCCGAGCGGGCTCGGACTCTCGTGACGCAGATGACGACCGGCACCTTGTGCACCCTAGCGATCGAGCCATGCGGCTATCCGTACGGCTCGTTCGTGACAGTCGCATTCGACGACGGTCGCCCGGTCTTTCTCGTGAGCACCCTGGCGGAACATACGCGGAACCTGCAGCGTGACCGTCGGGCGTCGCTATTGGTGGCCGAAGGCGGCGCCGAGGACCCGCTTGCGAACGGCAGGGTGACGCTCCTCGGTTCCTGCACCCAGGTTGCCGGTGACGGCGGAAACGCGCGGACCGCGTTCCTGGCGTCACACCCGAACGCCGCCTACTACGCTGACTACCGAGACTTCGCATTCTGGACGATGCAAGTAACGTCTATTCGCTATATCGGCGGGTATGGGCGGATGTCGTGGGTGGAGGCAGCCGACTGGAGCGCCGCCGAGCCGGATCCGCTCGCCATGTCGGCTGCTGGCATCGTCGCCCACATGAATGCCGACCATGCGGACGCGATCGTCGCCTACTGCAAGGCGTTTTCGAAGGCGAGCGACATCAGCGCCGCGCGCATGACCGGTGTTGACCAGTACGGCTTCGAGATGTCCGCCGAGACCCCCGAGGGACCGCGTCCGGTCCGGCTGGCGTTCGGCGAGCGGGTCCGTACGCCGGAGGACGTGCGGGCCTCACTCCGGGCGATGCTCGACGACGCCAGGAGCAAGATTGGATGAACGGATCCGATCGCCTGTCGATTTCTTCTACATGAACCTTGAGTGGGTCTCCGTTGTTGCGGTCCGAAGCGCGCCGGAGTTAGCCGGTGGGTCGCCGCAGCTTCTGTTCGAGCTAACCACCTTTGCCGACGATGATCGAGTGGCGACGCGGGTGCCGATGGGCGTGGGCCCGGAGGGACAATCAATCTCTAACGGATGTATGACGAGTCGCGGGACGGCGAAGGCCCGCTGATGGTGTCAGAGACCGATCGCGGCTTGAGCGAGCGAAATGATCGTCGTGCAGAACTGGTAGGAACCGCTCTTGCGGGCGTCGGTCGAGTGATCCGAGTTCTTCGCGGGCGCGGCGTCGCATCCAACGGCCTGACGGAAAGGGACGACAGGGACCATGCGCCGTAAAAAACGCCGCGAAAACGATCGCCGTCTGCCTCGCGTGAGTCGCGGTGATCGCCCTTCTGAGGGTTGTCGGTGCGCAGGATGCGGGTCAGAGTTTCGTCAACGTTACGAGTTGTGACCGGAGCGCCGATTGCGGACCTCACGTCAGACGGGTTCTCGCTCATCGAGGATGGCACGGACGCCAAGATCGTGTCGGCCCAGATCGGGACGACGTCGATGAAGGTCGCGTTGCTCGTCGATAACGAGGATCGCATCAGCGATCTTAGGGAAGTGCTCAACCCGTTCCGTGACAGTGGTTCGCTCCTCGAGGGGTCGCGGCTCAATCACCTCGTCAACCTATTCACTGTCGGGGCTTGATCCGATTGCATGTCGATTGTGCGACCGACCGGGCGGCGCTCATGAAGGCGGCTCGCTCGAACTTCCTCGATCCCGGCGCAGATGTGTGCCTGTTCGACGCGCTCAACCTGACCGACAACACCGGGTGCGTTACGCGTCCATCGGATCGCCGACGGCGCTGGCGGACAGGCTGTCGGTACAAGCGACCGACATGGGCATTCTCAACGAAGAGGCGGAGCGTCGCGATTCGGACGGCGCCCGCATCGCGGGCAAGGTCGGGCGACCGGCGATTGGCGTAGGAGCCCCGGCTCGGGTCGAGGATCCGTTCCTCGCACTTGCGGCGGCACGCCACCCAAAGATTCGCTGGCGTTCCGTGAAACATGCCGCTTGACCCCGACGCCATCCTCGGCGAATAGTCCATGACTGGAGATCGGCGAAGTTGGAGTTAAACATCGAACCGAAGAGGAAATAGACATGAGAAGACTCGTTCTCGTCCTGATCATCGGCATGGGGTTCACCGGTGTCGCGAGCGCGCAAGACGACCCAGAACCCTGCGGCCCGTCCGGGCACTTGCCACCCGAGCTCTCTGGCAACGTCGCAGCCGATTCTCGCTGCTTTGAGCTTCGGATGTACACGGCCGAGCCGGCGCGCGACGGCAATGGTGGTATCGACAATTTGCACCAACGCTTCCGTGAGGGCGAAGTGGCGCTCTTCGAGAAGCACGGAGCAAGAATCGTCGCGGTCTGGCAGCGGCTCGATAATCCGCACACGCTCGTGTGGATGTTGGCCTATCGTGACCGAGCTCACCGGGACCAGGTTTTTGCCGACTTCGCCGCCGATCCAGAATGGACCGCGCTCAGAGCGAAGTACGAGGTGCCGCTCAACATCGAGGTCTACATGATGAGCGCTTCCGACTACTCGGCGCTCAAGTAGAGATTTAGCCACGGAGACGCGAGTGCATCATGAGGGCTCGGACGCGCGTGCGGAGACTCCTGGCCCTCGACTCACCGTTGATCTCGGCCGCGTCCATGCAGTGTGGCTATCGCACGGGGATTCCTTGTCCGTTCCGAGCGGGTATTGGCGCAGTATTTTGACCTTGGCATTTCGAGACGGTCCACCTCAAGACGTTGGGCCGATGCCGGGTGCTGCACGTCGTCGGGGAGTGCCTCCTATTCGAGCCGCGATGGCCGTCCTGGATGGGCGTGCGGATGCCGAACGTGCTCGAGTAGGTGGCGTTGCTGGGCGTGCTGCTCGTCACGGGCGTCGCGGCGTTGTTCGCGCAAGGGTTCAGCAGCGGCGTCTTCGATCGTCCAATTGGGGGGGGGGGCATCGTGATTTCGATGCCGGCGACTGAGAGGCGAACGCCGACCTGATACGCGATGTCGTCGACCCATGGCTCGCTCGAGCGGGTCTCGAGAGCGTCTCCAAGACCAACTCCCACATGGTCGTGGCGTGAACTGGGCCACGGTTACTTCCGGGGCCATCAGTTCGAACGGCCGGCTCAGTGACGCGATGCCGGGGTTTCTCGTTGGGTCGACCCTCATCGTCTCCGGTCGCGCACCCCATCTCAGGCGTCCCGGCCGGGATCAGGACCCCGGCGATCGCGTCAACGTCTTGGTTGGTGACGGAAGCAACTGACTACGTGATGTGCAGGACGATCGCGACCGACACCGCGATCGAGGTCGACCGTTCGTCACAGCCCTCTCAGCCCTTCGGTCAGTTCGATAGAGGTGCCCCATGGATCGGTGAGCATCGCGGTCCCGATGCCCTCGGGGCTCGCTCGGTAGGACTCGTCAAGAACGACCCCTTTCGCCTCAAGCTCCCGGCAGAACGCCTCGAGATTCGTCACCTCGAAGCCGATGTGATCCAGCATGCGCCCCCTGGTGGGTGCACCGCCCGCGTCCGCGTTGTGCGAGAAGTTGAGGTTAATGCCTGGCAGATCGACCGCATCGTAGCGCCAGCGCATCCCAGGGGCCCCTCCGAACATTGTCACATACCACCGCTGAGCCTCCTCGACATGGTCCTCGGTGAGGTACAGATGCAGGTGATGCGCGATGATCGATACGGTGAGCGGTTCGTTATGCCGTTGTGTCACCGGATCGGCGAACCCGTCGTCGAGTGCGAACGAGAGGTTCGTCGCCGTGTCGTCAAACAGTTCGATCCTCTCCCCCTCAGGCGTGAACACGTTTGTGACTCCGGAAAACGACTCCGATAGGTCAAGTTCGAATCCTGCCGCCGCGACCGTGGCCAGCGACTGCACCCGGAAGGCCATGTGGTTCAGGATTGAGCCCTCCGCGCCGCCCGAGGACTCCCCCTGCTCGAGAAAGATCAGGACGTCGGGGAATTTCACAACGACCGTTTCGCCGAACATCATGGCCTCGCCGCCGAGCCGTATCCAGAATCGCCTGTTGGCCTCGACGTCCCGCACGATGTAGTGCAGGTGTCCCATCGCCACCCCCGCGTCGTTTGGCGGCGACAGTTGGGCCGAGGCTGGCCGTGCCGATCCGACCATGAATACCGCCGCGCTGACGGCCAGTGCGCTGGCAAGTGCGCTGGCGTAGGATGGCGTGACGTGGCGCATTGACTCATTCAATCACAGGTCCGGTTCCCGCGCCGGTGCATCCCGCCGCGCGGCGGCGGTGGGCGTCCTTGCGGCGTGTCTGACCGTGAGGGCGACCGGACCGGCCGCCCAGTAACAGCCGTTGCTGGAGTGCGCCGATGTTGGCCGCCGATCAGCGAAGCGGCGCCTCCAGTGCGGGCCGGATCGCCCCGCCGGTGGCATAATCACCCGGGCGATTCTTGGAGATTCCCAGAGGAGGGACCATGCGTGCATCTCGGTCGGCAATTCGTGCGTGTCTCGCCACGCTCGCGTGCGCCTCGCTCGTCATCGTAGCCGGGGTGCCCGGTCGGACACAGGTCGAGGACTTCACCGGCGTGACGGATGCGATGCTGCAAGATCCCGATCCGGCCGACTGGCTGATGTGGCGCCGCACGCTCGACGGCTGGGGCTACAGTCCGCTCGACCAGGTCACCCGAGACAACGTTGGGGAGTTGCGCATGGTCTGGTCACGCGCGCTGACGGTCGGCACCCAGGAGGGCACGCCGCTCGCCTACGACGGTGTCCTGTACATGCCAAACCCGCGCGACACCATCCAGGCGCTGGACGCAGTAACGGGCGATCTCAAGTGGGAGTACCGCCGGGAGATCCCGGAGGACGCGGAGGACTACCTCTTCGCCACTTCGACGAACCGGAACGTTGCCATCTACGGCAACTTCATCATCGACACCAGCGTCGACGACTACGTGTTCGCGATCGACGCCACGACGGGCCGGCTGGTCTGGGAGACCGAGATCCTCGACTACACGGTGCACCCCGCCAATCAGACCTCCGGTCCGATCATCGCCAACGGCCGGGTCGTGTCGGGCCGGAGTTGCATGCCGCAAGGTGGACCGGACGCATGCGTCATCACGGCCCATGATGCGACGACGGGCGCGGAGCTATGGCGCCGACGCCTGATTCCAGGACCAGGGGAGCCGGGGGACGAGACCTGGGGCGGCGTGCCGTTCGAGCAGCGGACGCATGTCGGATCTTGGATGGTCCCCAGCTACGATCCGGCGTTGGACCTCGTCTACATCGGGACGTCGGTGACGTCGCCCGCTCCGAAGTTCCTGCTCGGCGGCATCGATAACACGCACCTTTATCACAACTCGACGCTCGCGCTCGACGGCGCTACCGGTGAGATTCGCTGGCACTACCAGCATCTGAACGACCACTGGGATCTCGATCATCCGTTCGAGCGCCTCCTGATCGACACCGTCGTGGCACCGGATCCCACGGCGGTCAGCTGGATCAACCCTCGGCTGCGCGCAGGGGAAGCGCGCAAGGTCGTCACAGGTATTCCGGGCAAGACCGGCGTGGTCTACACGCTCGACCGGGAAACCGGCGAGTTCCTGTGGGCGACGCCGACGGTTACCCAGAACGTGATCAGTGATATCGACGGTGCCACTGGGGCGGTGACAGAGAATTCAGAAGTCGTCTTCACTGGCACCGGGCAGGAAGTCCTGGCGTGTCCGACCTGGCTCGGTGGCAAGGACTGGGAAGCCGGCGCCTACAGTCCGTTGACGAACACGATGTACTTCCCGTTGCGCAACGCCTGTGCGCGAATGATGGCGACGCCCACACGGGAGGGCGATCTCGGAGCCAGGTTGTATTCACTGGCTGTGCGCAACCAGTTCGCGCCGGGCTTCGACCAGCTCGGCACGGTGCGCGCGATCTCGGTGGAGACGGGAAAGACGACGTGGCAGCATGACCAGCGAGCGATGACGATGTCACTCGTTGCTACGGGTGGTGGCCTCGTGTTCGGCGGTGACGCGAACGGCCGGTTCCGGGCATTCGATCACGAAACCGGGGAGGTTCTCTGGGAGATCAATCTCGGCTCGCCGGTGACGGGGTTTCCGATCGCGTATGCGGTCGACGGCCGGCAGTATGTGGCGGTGAGCACCGGCGTCGCCGGAACGTCGGGCGGACTCTTGCTGCTGACGCCTGAGTTGCGCCCGAGTCTCGGGAACAATCTGTTCGTATTCGCCCTGCCGGAATGATGGCGATGGCATCACGGGGAACACGCGATGGGACGGTGGTGCGGCTGTCCGGCGGTGACGACCTCCAGGCGTATCTTAGTGACACCTGTAATCCGCGAACTGTGGGAGGCCCGATGAGTGAACCACTGACGCGCTGTCGAGTCGCGCTCGTTGGGTTGACCATCCTCTTCGGCGGCGACGCCCTGGCTCAACGGGCCCAGCCGAGTCCCCCACCCGTGCTGAACTTTGTGGGGGTCACGGCGCACGCGTGGGGGAGTTGGGTGCGCCCGGGCGTAACTGTCGAGGATTGGGTCGAAGAGGCCAGAACCCTCTGTGCGCCAGAGGAGTATTGCGAGGTCAACGTCTTCGAGGGGGGCGAGCTGGTGACGCACGAGTACCCGGTGCCCGAAGCGAATCTGGTGGCACTCAAGTGGCTGTTTGTGTATCAGCACGACGAGACGCCGAGAATCGTGATCGAGGAGGTGCACGCGGCGCCGGGCAGCGAAAAGCGCCGGTGGACGTTCGAGCAGTAGATCCGCGCGTCAGCCACCGGACGGCGTGCGACCTGACGTGCCTCGGGTAGCGCCAGGTGGAGCGGGCGTCACGTGATCACGGGAGCGTCAGCGCCACCAGCGAGCCGGGAAAGCCTGTCTGCACACTCCCGATCTGGACCACGATGTACTGCTTGTCTTGGTGCATGTAGGTCATCATTCCGTACTGGCCGGGCGCTGGGAGCTCGACGCTTCCGAGGATCTCGCCTGTGAGCTTGTCGCGGCCATGGATTTCCAGCGGAGCGTCGGGCACGATCTGTCGGGTGCCCTCGCTGAGCGCCCGGGTCTGGACTAGGAGATCCCCCATGACCATCTGGATCGAGAAGCCAGCGCCGCCCGTGTTGGGGATGTCCAATTCTCTTAAGCGAGGATTGTTCCTAATCACATCGGGAGTCATGCCAATCGGCAACGACCAGAACCGCTCGCCGGTGTTCATCTGGAAGGCGGAGAGCTGGTTGTCCATCGGCTTGTAAAGCCGCAAGCCGTCGATGCGGGGCAGTCCGGTCACCGAGACGAATGGGGCCTGGGTATCGGTCGGCTCTCGGAAACCGCCCGGCAGCCAGGAGGCCACCGTGGTTCCGGTGGTTGGCGTGCTGTTGGGCGTTGCGCCGGTCGCGCCGGGTACCGCATAGTCGGGGTCGTCCTCGTCCATACCGCGCGTTGGCGCCATGAACCCTGGGGCGTTGCACCCTCGCCTGTGTGACGCGTACATGATCCCCGTGCTTGGATCCGCGACCGGGGGGTGGGGGATGACGTTCCCACCTCCAAGACAACCGACGTTGTTGTAGAAGTTGTTGTCGTGGTTCTCTGGCAGCGGCGGCACGTAGAGACCCCCGATACGGTAGTGACTCAGGATCTCAAGCGCCCGCTGTTTTAGCTCCGGCGTGTAGTCAATGACGAATTCCTCCGTCAGCCCGTCCACGACGATGGGATCCACCGGCTCGGGCGTGGTCGGGTAGGGCTGCGTGGGGGAGGTGTAGTTGCCGGGGACCTCCGTCTGAATGACCGGGCGATCTTCGATGGGCCAGATGGGCTCGCCAGTCTCCCGATTGAACGCGAAGATCAATCCCTGCTTTGTGTTCTGGAGCAGGGCCGGGATGCGTTGCCCGTCCACGGTTAGGTCCATCAGCATCGGCGGTGTCGGCAGGTCGTAGTTCCACTGGTCGCTGCGGTGGATCTGAAAGTGCCACCGTCGCTCACCAGTTCGCACGTCCAAGGCGAGGATGCAGCCGCCGAAGAGGTTGTCGCCGGGCCGATGGCCCGCGTAGGTTTGCACGGTCGAGGCGTTCGTCACGAGATACACGAGCCCCAGTTCCGGGTCGGCGGACGCGGGTGCCCACGTCGACATATCCCCCGACCACTGCCACGCGTCGTTATGCCATGTCTCGTGCCCTAGTTCTCCGGGTCGAGGGATGACGTGGAACTTCCACAGGAATGCCCCGGTGGCCGCATCGAATCCCATGATGTCGCCGGGGACGTTCTCGATCCGCGTCTGTCCGTAGCCGGGCTGGTGACCCACGAGCACCACCACGACGCCGTTCACGACGATAGGCGGCGCCGAACTGGTGACCATCCCAAGCTCTCTCGGAATTCCGTAGTTGGGATCGTAGCTCGCGCTCCGGTCCTGCCACCGCCCCCAGTCGGACACGAGGGGCGGGATCAAATCGATAGTTCCGGTGTCTGAAAACCCATCCAGTGGCACACGGCTGCCCCAGTTCTCCAGCGGCCGGCCGGTCTTGGCGTCGAGCGCCCACAGGAAGAATGCGGGGCTCGTAACGTAGATCACACCGCGACCGTTCACCTCACCATAGGCGACTCCCTTTCCGTAGGCCTGTCTGGGTGAGCGCAAGTGCCTGACGGTTTCGGGCTCGCGAAACGCCCAGAGCGTCTCGCCGGTAGCGGGGTCGATTGCCACTACCTGCCGACGTGGTGTGGCGACCGTGTAGAGCATCCCGTCGACGTAGATTGGGGTCGATCGGGAGAAGTAGTCGAGGTTGGGGCCGAAGTTGTCGCTCCGCCAGATCCATGCGACCTCGAGGTCCGAGAAATTGCTGCCGTCGATCTGGTTCAGGGGCGACGAGCGCGTGTGCCCAGCATCACCGCCGAGATAGCGCCACTCGCCGTTCTCTGTCCCGGGTAGGCGCTGCGCAAATGCTGTTCCAGCCGTCACGATCAGCACCACCGTGGCGAGACCACACACGAGAGACTGCATGCGGAACGGTCTACGCTCGATGTTGGTCATCTCTCCCCCCGCTCGATATGGGATCATGTGTGCGTCGTGTGTCATCTCGACGGCGATCCGGGCGATCGCGTTCGTGTACGACCGTGACGTGGCACATGCACCGTAACACTCACCGATCATACCGTTCCTCGCCCGGCACGACGGAGGGGCGGCCGTATCGACCGCTCTCGGTTTCCAATTTCTTGACCACCTCGACGGCCTCCACGACAATTACTCGATCCCGGCGACGGCAACTGTCCCGCCCCGAGCATGCTGCCGCCGACCGATTCATGCGCATGCTGCTCCTTCGCGCCACCTTGGTGTCGCTGGCCGTTCTGACGCTTCTGGTCGAGGTCTCGCTGGTCGCGCAGGACACCTCCCCCCGGCCAGCGGTGGCGCCGAGCGGAAGGGTAACGGCGAGCGTGACCTTCGATGGTCGACTGTTGCGCGGCGCGACCGGATGGTTCACCCGTACGCCGTCCCACTCCGGTCCGTCCCGCATAACCATCGACTGCGGCCAGGCCCACGCGCGCGGCCGTACGATCTTCGCCTGACTGGTGCCGTACGGCCAAGTCTGGCGCCTGGGCGCGAACTGGTGAGCGTGCTTGACGTTAAACTGCTGATCGGCAGCATCGACGTGCCGCGCGGTGAATACACGCTGTTCATGCTGTCCCTGGCAGATGGTGCGGAGCTGATTCTCGGTCGAGGGACTCGGCAGTGGGGCACCGACTATGACCCGTCCTGGGATTTCGAGAAGACACGGCTCGGGCGTCGGGCGGTCGCCGAAACCGTGGAGAACCTGACGGTCACGCTGCAGCCAGACGTCCCGGCGGAGGGTGGTGACGTTCCCTCGGGTATGCTTCGCATCGCATGGGGCAAGACCGAGTACTTCACCCGATGGCGGATGCTCTGGTCTTGATCCAAAAGTCGGGACAACAGCAGGTCGACTCGCGGAGCGACCGACGCGGGAGTGTCAGAGATGAACGACAGTCATGGGTGGCGCCCGGCGGGCGCCCCGGTCGTCTTGATTGCAGTGATCGGATTCGCCTTGAGCGTGTCCGGCAGCGCCGCAGACTGGACCCAGTGGCGAGGGGCCGATCGCCTGGCAGTGTGGCACGAGACAGGCATCGTGGAGGACTTGCCGGACCAGCTGCAGGTGCGCTGGCGTACGCCAATCCGGTCAGGCTATGCAGGGCCAGCGGTGGCTGGCGGTCGTGTGTTCGTGACCGACTGGCGGGAGGACCCGGACACGCGCACGATCGATGGGACTGAACGGGTGTTGGCGCTGGACGAACGGACGGGCGATGTCCTGTGGACACACGAGTGGCACACCAGCTATCGGATGATGATGGTCTCGTATGCGATCGGTCCACGTGCGACACCGACCGTTGACGGTGACCGTGTCTACGTCGTCGGCGCGACCGGCCGGCTGTTCTGCCTGGATGTGGAGACCGGCCGGGTCGTCTGGGAGAAGGACTACGTGGCCGACTACGATACGAACGTGCCCACGTGGGGCATTGCCAGCGCACCGCTCGTGGACGTCGATTTGCTTCTCGCGGTGGTGGGTGGTGAGCCCGATGCGCTCGTCGTCGCATTCGATAAGCGCACCGGCGCGGAGATCTGGCGGGCGGGTGAGGTTGTCAGCGAGATGGGCTACGGGCAGCCGGTCATCTACGAAGCGGGCGGCGCGCGGCAGCTCATCGTCTGGCATGCCGCCGGTTTGGTGTCGATCGATCCGCAGACCGGCGCGATCACTTGGGAAGAGGCGTGGGAGGCCGGCTCCGGTCTGTCGGTCGCTACACCCGTCAAGAGCGGCGACTACCTGCTCGTGACTCAGTTCTACTACGGCTCCATGATGATGCGACTCAGCCAGGACCGTCCCTCGGCCACGCTCTTGTGGAAGGGGTCGGGCCGCAGCGAGATGCCGGATCAGACTGACGGGCTGCACTCGCTCATTACTACGCCGATCATCGACGACCACTACGTCTATGGCGTCGGGAGCTACGGCGAACTACGGGGGCTCGATGCTCGCACCGGCGAACGAGTGTGGATGAGCCCGGACATGACCGCACAGGACCGGTGGGGCACCGCGTTCATGGTGCGTCACCAGGATCGCTACTTCGTAAACAACGACGAGGGCTTCCTGCTGCTCGCCCGGTTCACACCGGAGGGGTACGTAGAGCTGGACCGAACTCGGCTCATCGAGCCCACGTCGCACGCCGCGGCAGGCCGGCCCAACCGGACGGACCGGCTCGTCAACTGGACTCACCCCGCGTATGCCAACGGTCACATCGTGCACCGGAACGACGAGGAGATCATCCGGGCGTCGCTGCGGGCTGCCGACTACTAGGGGTGGGCAGGAAAATGCGCGGGAGCACCGCCTTCCTCTCGCTCCTAGCCGACGAAGGGGTGACCCATCTGTTCGGCAATCCCGGCACGACCGAGTTGCCGCTGATGGCGGCGCTGCCGAAGTTCCCGCAGATCGATTACGTGCTGGGTGCGCAGGAATCGGCGGTCGTCGCAATGGCGGACGGGTATGCGCGTGCAAGTGGGCGCCTGGCCGCATGCAATGTGCATGTCGCGCCTGGTCTCGGGAACGCGATGGGCTCCTTGTTCAACGCGAACTGGATAGGGTCTCCGCTCATCGTAACGGCGGGACAGCACGAGGTTGGGCATGGCCTCACCGAGCCGATGCTGTACGCACCGCTGGAGCCGATCGCGCGTCCGGTGGTCAAATGGGCTATCGAGGTCACGCGGCTCACCGACCTGCCACGCGTGGTGCGGCGTGCGGCTAAGACTGCGCTGGCACCTCCGACTGGCCCGGTGTTCATCTCGCTGCCGAGCGACGTCCTCGACGACGATGCGGAGATCAACCTCGGCCGGCGTCATCGCATCGACGCGAGGAATCGGCCAGCGGACACGACGTTGGATGCGTTGGCGGATCGTCTGCTCGCGGCGAAGCGACCGGTCCTCGTATGCGGGCACGAAGTCAACGCACGCCGCGCCCTCGAGTCGGCCGCCGAGCTGGCGGAGCTGCTCGGTGCAGCGGTCTACCAGGACACGGTGCCGACCGGCGCGCCGTTCGCCTCACGCCACGACTGCTATGTCGGCATGCTCAGTCGCGATCAAAGCGACGTCTCTCGGTGCCTGGCGGCATTCGATTTGCTCGTGTGCCTCGGGACCGATCTGCTGCGCATGTCAGTGCCGGGTGCGGTGTCGCCGCTCCCCGACGGGATGCCGGTCGTGCAGATTGGCGAGCGCAACGCGGAGTTGGCCAAGAACTACCCGACAGAGGTCGCGATCCAGGCGGATGTCCGTGTGACGCTGGTAGCACTCACTGCCGTGCTGCGCGCGCGCCGTAGCTCAGGTCAGACGGCAGCCGCCGCGCACCGCATCGACGCGATCCGAGCTGGGAACTGGTCGGTGCAGCGCGACGCACTCGCGCGGTCGCTCGCGACGCGACCCAGTCTACTCGACCCCGATGTGCTCATGCTTCGTCTTGCGGAAGACCTACCCGAGGATGCGATCGTCGTGGACGAGGGGCTCACCTCGACCCGCGCGCTCCCGCGGCTCGTAGCGTATCGCGACGCGTGGAGCTACTACGGTCTGGCGAGCGGTGGCATCGGCTTCGCGATCGCAGGCGCCATCGGGATTCGTCTTGCGGTGCCAAATCGTCCGCTCGTCGCCGTCATCGGTGACGGATCGGCGATGTACAACATCCAGGCGCTTTGGACGGCGGCGCATCTGAAGCTACCGATGGTGTTCGTCATTGCGAACAACGGCGGGTATCGAATTCTTAAGCAACGGGTGCGCGCACGCGACGACTTCGAGCGTTTCGTCGGCATGGATTTCACGGATCCGCCGATCGATTTTGCAGGATTGGCTGCTGCGATGGGGGTCCGCGCCCACCGCATCACCGAGGCCGAGGACTTCGCGAGCGTGCTCCGTGAGGCGCTTTCGCACGATGGCCCGGTGTTGTTGGACGTGATCGTGGACGATGGTGTGTGAGTGAGGTAATGGACAGGGTGGCGTGATGTGATAGGTCTGTGCTCGCCCTTCTTTGCGTCGTTACTGTCCTGCTCTTCGGGCCGGATGGGCCGTTCGGCCGGCGCGGACCGACCGCCTGATGGCGTTCCGGCGCGGCGCACCGGCGGTAAGCGCGGACAGTGTCAGTCCGTTCGGATCGGCGCTCGGCCATCGCGGGGGCGGTCCTGCTTGGAGCACTCGGCGCGATCGAATGCGCGATGTCGACACCGTCCGGTCCGCGTTCGGCCGTCTACGTGGCGTGGGACTCGTTGCGCGCCGACCACGTATCGGCCTACAGGTATCCCCGACCGACCGTCCGATGGACGGGCGTCTGTGCATGTGACGCGGACAGGCTGGAGCGGCCGCGTGATTCGTTGACCGTCAATCCGGCAACGCGAACACGAAGATATTGCTGCCGCTGCTGGGTCGTAGCTCCGGCGTCATCGCGCTCCAGCGCGTCGCGTTGCCGCCCGTGCCGGTGCCGGCCACCACGTACTGTCGTCCGTCGACCGCGTAGGTCACGGGAAACCCACTTACGGGCGAGCCGAGGTTGATTTCCCACAGCACATCACCCGTCTCGTCATCCAGCGCGCGAAAGCGGCCGCCGATGTCGCCGCCGAACACGAGCCCCCCGCCGGTTGCCGCGAGCGACATGGTTGCCGCCCGCTGCGCGTATGTCCAGGTCGTCTCGCCAGTCTCGGCGGAGATGGCCCGGACAGTGCCAAGGTCGTCGGTGCCAGGCGCCAGTTCGAATCGCATGCTGAGGCTATAGAGAGACGTCTTGCCGTCGTCGAGCGCCGCCATTCGTGCGCAGGCGTTCCTGAGCGGCATATACATCGTGTTGGTCCGTGGGCTGTAGGCGCCCGCTTCCCAATCTTTGCCCCCCATCGCGCTCGGACACGCAAGCACTTCTTGTCCGAAACCGCCCAACACGACCTCGGCATTCTCTGACACCACGCCCGTTGCCCCATCGATGTGCGTGATCACGTTCTGGGCTACTGTGGGTGTCGCCCACAGAAACTCGCCCGTCGCGCGATCGAGGGTGTACACGACGCCGGTCTTGCCCGGGATCCCGGTGATCACGCGGCGCTCCTCACCTGGGCGCAGTCGTGGGTTGATCCAGCTCACCGCCGCCGGAGTCGGCCGTACGACGGTATCGACCAGCAGGCGCTCGAACGGGTGGTCGAGGTCCCAATGGTCGTTCAGGTGCTGATAGTACCAAACGATCTCACCGGTGTCGGCGTTCAGCGCGAGCGTTGAATTGTGATACAGGTGCGCGTTCCCGGTGCCGCCGAGCATGAACTTCGGAGCCGGTGACGTCACCGAGGTGCCGATGTAGATCAGGTTCAACGCCGGATCGAAGCTCGGCGCCATCCACGTCCCGACGTGCCGGCGCTCGTCGTAGGGTACGCCGCCCCACGTCTCGTCGCCAGGTTCGCCCGGCGCGGGAATGGTGCGGCGGCGCCACAGTTCTTGGCCCGTAAGGGCATCGTGCGCCGTGATGACGCACGCTTCCGGTCCGCCCCGCGGCATGCAGCTGCGACCGGAGATCACCTTGCCGTTAGCGATGATCGGTCCCGAGCTCTGATTCGCGGGATGGATCCGATAGTCGAGAATCTGTGTTTCCCAGACCAGATCTCCGTTCATCGCATCGAGCGCAAAGACGTAGTCGTCAACACTAGTGTCGATGATGAGGTTGTCGTAAATCGCCAGGTTCCTGTTCGTGGTGCAGACACCCGCCATCATGAATTCGCACACGTCGTCGGGGAGTGACCGACGATACTCCCAGATGAGGTCGCCTGTTTCGGCGTCGATCGCCTGGATGACATCGCTCGGATTCGGCATGTACATGACCCCGTCGTACACGAGGGGGGTGCCTTGTTGGCGGCCGGGCGCGTGGAGTGCGCGCGACCAGACTAGGCGAAGCTCACCGACATTGGACCGGTCAATCTGGTCGAGGGGGCTGTAGCCCCAGCCGTCGAGAGTGCGGCGCCACATCAGCCAGTCATCGGGCAACGGAGCCTGCAAGGTGGCATCTGTTACGGGGACGAACGTCGTCGTAGACTGGGCGTGAACTAGGAGTGGGCCGACCGTGCACGCCGCGACGACGACGGTGATACCGAACAGCCCAGATCGTGAAACACGATCGTACGTTTGCATCGTTCAAGTCCTCGCCACGGCCGGAGGTCAGCGTATCGCAGGTCCTTGGTTGTTTCAAAGCGGACGGGCGTCACGTCAGCCAGCCGGGATCCCGGCGCCGGTCGCGGTCAGCAGCCTGTGGCTGCGTCGCAACCGCGCAACGCAAGTCTCGGTGCGACGGGGCGCCGTCACCACGGGCTGCGAGGGGCGTACTCACCTACAATGACAGGGTCTGCGGACTGACGCGGGGCGCCTCGAGAGGGAACGTCGAACAGCGACCCCCTGAGTCCGACATATGGTGTCCCGGTCAGGCGGAGCGGCTCGATTTGAGGTGAATCCATGGATCTGACAACGACCACGTGGATGGCGACCACCCGCTCCGCGGCAGCGGTGTTTGGCCTGCTGCTGGTGTCGGTCGCGAGCGGTTCGGGGCGCGCGCGGGCGGACCTGCCCGAGATGGACGGCGTGCCAACTGCCGCACCGGAGGAGGTGGGCCTGTCATCGGCGCGGCTGGAGCGCCTGGATCAGGCGATGCAGGCCTACGTCGACCGAGGCGATGTCGCGGGCGTCGTGTCGCTCGTCGCGCGTCGTGGCAAGGTTGTGCATTTTTCGGCGTTCGGCGATCGTGACATCGACGCGCATGCGGCGATGACCCACGACGCGATCTTTCGCATTGCCTCGATGACGAAACCGATCGCGTCGGTAGCGTTGATGACGCTCTACGAAGAGGGGCACTTCCAGCTCCGCGATCCAATCGCCAAATGGCTGCCGGAGTATGCCGAGATGGAGGTTGCATCGCCTGCGACGTATCAGGAACTGGGCCGCGGACGCTACAAGACCGTGGCGGCGTCCGGCTCGATCACCGTGCAACAGCTGCTGACTCACACGGCCGGACTGCCGAACACGTACCGCGGGATCACGAAGCCTGACTTCGACGAGATCGCGTCACCGCGTCAATCCGGGGATACTATTGCCGCCTTCGCCACCCGGCTCGCGACCTTGCCGCTGAACTTTCATCCGGGCGACGCATGGGAGTACGGTCGGGCGACCGATCTGGTCGGCCGACTGGTCGAGGTGATGTCGGGACGCCCGTTTGACCAATTCCTCCAGGAGCAGGTGTTCGAGCCGCTCGGGATGAGCGACACCCACTTCTATCTGCCCGCGACCAAGCTGGACCGGTTTGCAGGGCTCTACCGTCCGGATGGCACCAAGGGTCTGGTGCTTACCGAAGGCCCGACCGCCAACAGCCGGTTCGTCCGCGAGCCGCATAGCTACTTCAGCGGCGCTGGTGGGCTGGTCTCGACGGCACGCGACTACTTCCGCTTTCACCAGATGATGCTCAACGGCGGCGAGCTGGACGGTGTGCGGATACTCGGCCGGAAGACAGTAGAGCTGATGACGATGAATCACATCGGCGACAAGGAGATCTGGTTGATCGGTCCCGGCCATGGTTTTGGACTGGGCTACGCAGTCGTCGACGACCCTGGTGCGGCGGCGATGCCTTATTCCGTGGGATCCTACTTCTGGTGGGGCGCGTTCAATACGACCTTCTGGGTCGATCCTCGCGAGGAGCTGATCGGCATCCTGATGACGCAGCTCCGCCCGTATACCCATCTGAACATTCGCCAGGATCTGGCGACGCTGGCGTATCAGGCCATCGTTGATTGAGGAGGACGAGATGAAGGATCGATGTCATGTAGTTGCCTTGGTCATGCTTGTCGCGGCGCTGCTACCAGGGTCATCCGCGGGACAGGAGGTACGGGTCGTGTCGGGGGCCGATACGAGCATCGCCGGACTGCTTCCTCCGAGCGGGGACGCCCCGTTGCCACGGACGCCATGGGGGGCGCCGGACCTGGCGGGCATCTGGAACAACTCGACCCAGATTCCCTTCGAGCGACTGACCGAAGAGGAACAAGCACGAAGCAACGCGGCGCAGGAGGCGGTGCGCGAGGCAACCGGCGGTACAGGCGCTGGATGGCTCGAGCAGGCCACCGGGCGCGAGCGACCCTCGCTCATAGTCGATCCGCCGGACGGACGCATTCCGCCGCTGCGGCCGGAGGCGATTGAGCGGCTCGTGGCGCGCGAGCAGGCACGTGTGGGTCGCGGGGAAGGAGACTCGTGGCTCGACCGCAACAGCTGGGAGCGGTGCATCTCGCGGACGTTGCCCATCGCCATGATCCCGAACATCTACAACGCCAATTATCAGATCCTCCAGACCGAGGACCACGTGGCAATCGTCCTGGAGATGATCCACGAGACGCGGATCATCCCGCTGGACGGGCGGGCGCACGTGGCCGAGGGCATCCGTCAATGGTTGGGTGACAGCCGGGGCCGCTGGGAGGGGGACACGTTGGTCGTCGAAACGGAGTTATTCCACAACCGGCTGGACGGGGGCGACTATCAGCCGTCGCATATTATTCAGACGACGCACCGCGGCCCGGGGGATACCTTGCGGCTGGTGGAACAGTTCCACCTGATCGACGCCAACCGGATCGACTACCAGTTCACCGTCGAGGACCCGAACACCTACACCAGGCCATTCACGGTAGCGATTCCGATGACGCGCCGCGACACGAGCGACCCGCTCAACCACCTCTTCGAGTACGCATGTCACGAGGGGAACTACGGGATGGTCAACCTGCTTACGGGGGCGCGTGCCGACGAGGAGCTGGCCCTCGAGGCGGCCGCGCTGGTCTCGCGCCAGCGGATCGACGCGGGACACCCCGGGATTCGTGAGCCGGCCGTGCCAATCGTAGACGCTGAGGTCCCGCGGTAAAGCGAGCAGGCGCCTCCTACGCCGCCGGGCGGCTCGAATCGCGGATCTGTGCCAGAGTCGTGGTCCGTGCGCCGGCCAACACGGCCTTCTGCGCCCCCGCGGGCGCGGAACGGGGCTCTCGGCGTCCCTGCGTAACGTCCGAGGCGGAGGTGTGGGGGGGGGAACCCCGTCTCAGCTCAGATACCGGCGTACTACGAGAAACGGGCTTCTGGCCGCGCGGACCCGAGGCCCCGACCGAAGCAATCCATGCTGTCAGTGACGGTCGTGCGCGTGAGGTATTTCACGTTCTTGTAGCCAAGGTGGCGTGGGACGCGCAGCCGCAATGGGGCTCCCTCTCCGGTCTCGAGCTCGCCGCCGTTCATCCCGTACGCTAGCAACGTATGGGGATGCCGCGCTTCGGCCATGTCGATGCTGTCCCACTACTGCGCAGCCTCCGTCGAGGGGATCCAGAGTTGCGCAGCCAACGGCATCACACTAGCCACAGTCGAAGAGATTGAAGCAGCCCATCGATCACACCCCATACGTTCTTTCGCGGTGCCAGGCGACGGAATGAGGGGGGCGCGCGGCAGACGTTGGCACCGTCTTGTACTCGTCCATGGGGCGCTGGGGGCCCGTCTGCCGAATGACTTGACACTTTCCAAGTGAGGCATCCCGCCTGGCAGCGTCGCTGCTCGCTCACATACAGGCGATATGCTCCCTCGTGGCACCTTGCCCGCCGGGCGCCGCGTGCCGGGATTTGTGGTGAGGCACTTGGCAGACACACGACTAGCTGGAGTCAGCGATGCCAGAGCATTATCGCGTCGGCGCTACGGCGGTTGCCGTGACGATCCTGTTGGTCGTTCCGAGCGTGCCCCCCATGGGGCCGGTTGTGTCTGTGGGGGGGGGCCAAGACCCACCGGGTTTAGGGTATCGATTCGTAACCCACACGATTGCCACCGGGCTGACGGGCGGTTACCAGCCGGCGGTGGTGGACTTGAATCGTGACGGGCGTCCTGACGTGATTGGGTTGTCGGTCCGCCTCGACGAGCTCGCGTGGTTCAAGAACCCCGGGTGGCAGAAGCACATCCTCACGACCGGCCTGAACCGCGCCATCAATCTCGCTCCCCGGGATCTCGACGGGGACGGAGTCCCCGAGTTGGCGGTCGCGCACGACTTCGGCACGTCGCACGACAGCAGCCTCGGCATCCTGTCGATCCTGACCCATCAGGGCGACCCGACGCGACCCTGGCAGGTGCGCGAGATTGACCGCACCCCGACGGTGCATCGGATACGCTGGGCCGACATCGATGGCACCGGGCGCCCCGTGTTGGTCACCGCGCCTCTGGTCGGCGCGGCGGCGTCAGCTCCGGAATATCGCGACACGGTGCCCATCTTCTGGTATCGACCGGGTGATTGGTCGCGGCGTATCGTGACGGAGTCCGAGCAGGGCGTCGTGCATGGACTGCTGGCAAAACCATGGCTGGATCCCGGGAGGGATGCGGTGTTCAGCGCGAGCTTCGCAGGCGTGCATGTTCATCGGTTTGTCAATGGCCAGTGGATCCGAAGTCGGATGACCGGCGGCGATCCGGCACCCTCGCCACGGAGCGGCTCGAGTGAGGTCGAGATCGGGCATCTGGGGACTCTGGCCTTCATGGCGACGATCGAGCCGTGGCATGGCAACCAGGTCGTCGTGTATCGCGAGGACGGTGAGATGTGGACGCGCCGAGTGATCGACACGATTGACGGCGGTCACACTATTGTGACCGCGGACTTCGACGGTGACGGCCGCGACGAAATCGTGACAGGTGACCGAGGCGACACCCGGAGCCTCTATCTGTACACCGCGCAGGATCCCGACGGGGTGGCATGGTCACGCCGGGTGATCGATGACGGCGACATGTCCGCCTCGGGGTGTGTCGTTGCAGACCTCGATGACGATGCACGTGTCGATCTTGTGTGCATCGGCGGCGGAACGGCAAACATGAAATGGTATCAAAACCTCGCGCCGCGATGACATTGTCCGTATCCCCGCGGTTTCACGCGCGGCTCCCATCGGTGGCCAACGCAGAGACGGGACGAACGTGCACCAGTAGTTCGATTTGGCCCGGTTCGTCGTTGTGTGAAGTACGGCGTTGTCGTCGCGACGGTCGGTATTGGACAAATTCGAACGGTGCGAACCATGCCGTCGAATGCGAGCGCGCGCAGTGGCAAGGGACTGTAGGCGCTCCCATTCGACGAGTGGGGCAGAGGGCTTTCTGGGTAACGCGCTCCCCAAGAGTGCGCTGCGGACCTCGATTGGTTCCAGCGCGAGAATGACCGTCTCTCCCGTACCGTGGACGACCTCGTGCTACTCAACGAGCTCGCCAGGGACATCGGTGGTGCGCTCGACTCGACACGGATACACAGAACGATCACGCTTTATGTGCGACGCGTCGTGCGAGCAGAACGCCATCTATCTGGTTGAAACTGGCGAGCCAGTCATCAAGAGGAGGGTCCGCATCGCCTCCAACTCTCAGAACGACCTCCGCGTGTATCTCCAGGAGAGCGTGGTCGGCTCGATGGGACTCCATCGAGAGACACTGTTAGTTGACGACTGCCAGCGGGACCCGCTTACCCACCATAGCTCTCGCGCTCGCCGGTACGATCGTCAAGCGAGAGATGGCGGCCGTCCGACGCGAGCTTGCCACTGAGCGTGAGGACGACCGTGCCATTGACCGTCCGTTCCTTGAGCAGAATTGGCTCTCTTTGCCGCGTGCTGGCTATCGCGTGCTATGAAGTACAACGACGCCCGTTCGCATCCCGGACGCGCACCGAGTGCATCGCCTGTCGTGGGCGGCCGCTGCACGGCAGCGATTTCTTGACCCGGTGGCATGCGCATAGTACGGTTACGCGCCTTTCATCGTCATGACCCAGGTCCCGCCGAACACTCTCAAGAAAACGCCGCTCCACGCTCGGCACCGTGCGCTCGGTGCTCGGATGATGCCGTTTGGCGGATGGGAGATGCCAGTCGAGTACTCGAGCATTAGCGACGAGCACCGCGCGGTGCGTACCGCCGCAGGATTGTTCGACGTCAGCCACATGGGAGAAATCGAGGTGGCAGGGGGTGACGCGGTCGAGGCGGTGCAGCGGATGACCAGCAACGACGCGAGCCGACTACACGTTGGGCAGGTGCAGTACTCGGCGTTGACGACGCCACGCGGTACGCCGGTCGATGATGTACTTGTGTATCGGCTGGCGTCGGAACATTTTCTGCTGGTTGTCAACGCCGCCAACATCGCCAAGGACCATGCGTGGATCGTGGCTGAATCGGCGCCAGCTGGGGACGCCGTCGCGGTCAACACGAGTCAGCGCTATGCCCTCGTCGCGGTCCAGGGGCCGTCTGCGGGTGCCATCCTCCAGGATCTCACGAGCGTCGATCTCGATGCCATTCGGTACTATTGGTTCACTACCGGAGAGGTGGCTGGGGTGCGCGCGACGATCTCACGCACGGGCTATACGGGCGAGGACGGGTTCGAGCTCTTCGTGGCGCCGCAGGCGGCCGACGCGCTTTGGACGTCGCTCTTGGACGCCGGTGCATCACGAGGACTTCGGCCGGCGGGGCTTGGTGCCCGCGACACGTTGCGCCTCGAGGCGGCGATGCGACTGTATGGGCAGGACATGGACGAGACGACGACGCTGCTCGAGGCAGGACTTGGGTGGATCGTTGGATGGGCCAAAGACACGTTCATCGGCAAAGCGGCTCTTGCCGAGGAGCGGGCGGCTGGCGTGACGCGGCGCCTGGTGGGTTTCGAGATGCTTGATCGGGGTATTGCGCGTCACGGCTACGACGTCTGCCACGGCACCGAGGTGGTCGGCCGGGTCACCAGTGGCACGCAGACACCATTCCTAAAGAAGGCGATCGGCATGGCGTATGTCTCAGCTGTTGTGAGCACGCCAGACACCGAGCTTGGCATCGACGTGCGCGGCCGCCGCCTGCGTGCGCGGGTCGTCCCGATGCCGTTCTACAAACGCGCGAGGAGCTAGTGGTCTACCCGCCTGAGCTGAAGTACACGAAGGACCACGAATGGATTCGGGTCGACGGCGCCGAGGGTCGGGTCGGCATCACGGAGTACGCACAGCGGCAGCTTGGCGATGTCGTCTATGTCGAGCTCCCCGACGTCGGGCGGACGCTCACCCAGGGCGAGCAGTTCGGGTCGGTCGAGTCGGTCAAAGCCGTGTCCGATCTGTACTGCCCGGTGTCCGGGGAGGTGATTGAAGTCAACGCTACCCTGGCTGACCATCCGGAAGCCGTTAATAAGGATCCGCATGGCACCTGGATCATCGTGGTCAGGCTGGCGAACGCCAGCGAGATGACCGCTTTGCTCGACGCGACCAGCTACGGCGCGCACATTGGGTAAAGTGGTCCTCGACGACCAGCCCGCTTGGATGACATCGTCCGCGCGTGAGTCCTTCCAGGACCGCCATATCGGTCCGGGGCCGGTGGACCGTGAGCGCATGCTCGCCGCGGTCGGTGCCGCGTCACTCGATGCCCTCGTCGATCAAGCTGTCCCTGCCGGGATCAGGCTAGCCGAGCCCCTCGCGCTCCCGGACGCGGAGTCGGAGGCATGTTTCCTCGACAGACTGCGCGCGGTGGCGGACAAGAACGAGCCGTGGCGCTCGTTCATCGGGCAGGGCTACTACGGCTGCGTTACTCCGAGTGTGATCGCGCGTAACGTGCTCGAGAACCCTTCATGGTACACACCCTATACCCCCTATCAGGCGGAGGTGGCACAGGGGCGTCTCGAGGCGCTACTCATTTTCCAGACGATGGTCGAGGACCTGACTGCGATGGACGTAGCCAACGCGTCGCTTCTCGACGAGGCCACCGCCGCGGCAGAGGCAATGACGCTGGCACATCGAATTCGGGCGCGGCGCTCCGGTGCGGCCAATCGCTTCGTTGTCGCCGCCAGCTGCTTTCCGCAGACGATCGCGGTGGTCCGCGGTCGTGCCGCGCCATTAGGTATCGAGGTTGAGGTGGCGAGCGCGGCGTCGCTGGAAGCGGCGATCGGCCGGGCCGGCGCGGCGACGTTCGGGGTGCTCGTCCAGTCGCCCGACGCGTTCGGTGCGATCGGCGACGTGGCCGGGGTCATCACGCGCGCGCACGAGGTCGGGGCGCTCGCCGTGGTTGCCAGCGATCTGCTGGCGCTGACCCTCATCCGGCCACCGGGTGAAAGCGAGGCCGACGTCGTCGTGGGCAGCGCACAGCGCTTCGGAGTGCCGATGGGCTATGGCGGGCCGCACGCGGCGTTCTTCGCGACGCGCGAGCGCTATGTGCGCCAGATGCCGGGCCGGCTTATCGGGGTCTCGGTCGACGCGCACGGCCGGCGCGCCTATCGCATGGCGCTGCAGACGCGCGAACAGCATATCCGGCGGGAGCGCGCCACATCGAATATCTGCACGGCGCAGGCGCTGTTGGCGAACGTGGCCGGGTTCTACGCCGTCTATCACGGACCGCAGGGACTGGCAGGGATCGCCACACGCGTACACGGTCTGGCACAGAGGCTTTCAGAACAACTGGTCGCGCTCGGGTTCGAACAGCGGAACGACGTCTTCTTCGACACCATCAGGGTGGCGGCCCCGTGTGGTGTGCGTCTCGATGGTCTCAGACCGCTGGCCGAGCGGGCGCGACTTAACCTGTGTTACCACGCGACTGGCGACGTCGGGATCGCGCTCGACGAAACCGCGAGTGACGACGAGGTGTCGGCGATAGCACGGGTGTTTGCCGAGGCGGCGGGGCAACCGTCACCACCGGTCCTCGATGAAACCCCGGCAACTCCATCGCTACCAGGGGATGTTCGCCGCACGACGCCGTTTCTCACCCATCCCGTCTTCACCACCCACCACTCCGAGCTTCAGATGATGCGCTACCTAAAGCAGCTGGAGCGGAAGGATATCGGGCTCGACACGTCGATGATTCCGCTGGGGTCCTGCACGATGAAGCTGAACGCAGCGGCCGAGATGCGGCCACTCACCTGGCCACGGTTCGCGGCGCTGCATCCGTTCGTGCCGGTGGGCCAGGCGGCCGGCTACCGCCAAGTGCTCGCGGAGGTCGAGGAGGCGCTCTGCGCGATTACCGGGTTCGACGCCGTCTCGTTGCAGCCGAACTCAGGCGCCCAGGGCGAGTACGCAGGCCTGCTGGTGATCCGAGCGTATCAGCGTGACCGTGGTGAAGAGGGCCGCGATGTTGTGCTCATCCCGGCCTCGGCGCACGGGACCAACCCGGCAAGCGCGGCGATGGCTGGTATGCGGGTCGTCGTCGTGGGATGTGCTCGGAACGGCGACGTGGATCTTGCCGATCTGCGGGCCCGAGCGTTGGAGCATCGCGATCGGCTGAGCGCACTCATGATCACGTATCCGTCTACACACGGTGTCTTCGAAGAAGCCGTCGAGGAGATCTGCGCCGTGGTGCACACGCACGGCGGTCAGGTCTATATGGATGGCGCCAATATGAACGCGCAGGTCGGCTTGACGAGCCCGGCGCGCATTGGTGCCGACGTCTGCCACCTCAACCTTCATAAGACGTTCGCGATCCCGCACGGCGGCGGTGGGCCGGGGATGGGGCCAATCGCTGTTGCCGGCCACCTGGCGCCCTATCTTCCAGGGCATCCACTGGTCCAGCTAGGCGTGCCGTCGTCGACGGCGATTGGCGCGGTGTCCGCCGCCCCTTGGGGCAGCGCGAGCATCGCGCTCATCTCATACGCGTATATTCGACTTCTGGGACGCGGGGGGCTTACGGACGCGACCAAGGTGGCCATTCTCAACGCCAACTACATCAAGTCACGCCTCCAAGCGCGTTTCGACGTGCTGTATGCACGCGCGAATGGGCGGGTGGCGCACGAGTTGATCTTCGATCTGCGGCCCTTCAACAAGACAACGGGAGTTACCGAGGAAGACGTGGCTAAACGCCTCATCGACTATGGATTCCACGCGCCGACCGTGTCGTTCCCGGTTCCAGGGACGCTGATGGTGGAGCCCACCGAAAGCGAACCGCTCGAAGAGCTCGACCGATTCTGTGAGGCGATGCTCTCGATCCGAGACGAGATCCAGGCCATTGCCGATGGCCGCGCCGATCCTGTGGACAACGTGCTCAGGAACGCTCCGCACACGGCCACCGACGTTGCGGCCGACGAGTGGCCGCATCCTTACAGCCGACGCGCTGCTGCGTACCCGCTGCCCTTCGTCGAGGCCAACAAGTTCTGGCCGCCCATCAGTCGCGTCAATAACGTGCATGGCGACCGCAACCTCGTCTGCACGTGCCCGCCGGTCGAGGCGTATGCGGAGCGTGATTAGTGGACCGTAACTGCTATTTGTAGAGTGAGATCCGAGCCGCGATGGCCGGCGCTGGGCCAAGCGTCAGCGCGGTCATAGCCGGCGTGTCTGCTCCCTCGTCGCGTCTTGTCGGCCGCGCGCCTATGACCACTCCCGATTCATCCGACACAGGCCACTAGTTGTCGTGACCGCCGGGACCGTGAGCACAAGAGTTGGCTTCTGGGGACAAAAACGACGCGCGCACAGCGTGCCTCGCGACCGAGGGAGTGGGCACGCGAGTTCCGACGCAGCGGTCACAGGGGCTTGGATGCAGCCCGCTCTAAATTCAGACGCTTTTCATCGTCAGATCGCGCGCCATGCGCGAAAAGGCGGCGGCCAGCTCACATGTGATCGGACCAGGTATCCCGGTGCCAACGGCGCGGTCAGCCAACCTTGTCACGGCAAGCACCTCGCGCGTCGTGCCGGTGAGGAACATCTCGTCGGCGGTGTCCAGATCGATGACCCGCAGCGTCTGCTCGCGCACGGGGATCCCGACCTCGGCTCCCACCTCAAAGACGAAGTTCCGTGTAACGCCCTCGAGCAGTCCCGTTGCTAGGGGCGGCGTCAACGCCTCGCCGTTGCGCACGAGGAAGATGTTGGACTGGGCGCATTCCGCCAACTCGCCCTTGTAGCTGCACATCAGTGCCTCATCCGCGCCCGCACGCAAGGCCTCTTGCATTGCGAGCGCGTTGTTGAGCAGATTGTTCGATTTGATTCGCGGGCTCACGGCGCCCGGGTGATTGCGGAGGACGGAAGACAGCACGACCGTGGCACCCCGCGCGGCGAGGTCCGGCGGCGTCTCGGCATGGGGTCGAGCGATGATCACGACGGTCGGCGTGGGACAGGCGTTGGGATCGTAGCTCAACTCGCCGACGCCCCGCGTGAGGAGAATTCGGATATAGCGTTCGCCGGGCGCGTCGACGGCGGCCATCGTGTCGCGGATCGACGTTTCGAACGCCAGGTCGTCCAGTGGGACGGGTAGCGCGATGGATGCGGCGGAGGCGCGCAGGCGAGCGAGATGTCGGTCGAGGAGGAATGGTTGGCCGTTGTAGGTGCGGAGGGTTTCGTAGACGCCTTCACCATACAAGAAGCCGTGATCGAACACAGACACCGACGCGCCACCCTCGTCGGTGAGCACGCCGTTTACGTTGACGACTACGATCATCTGCTATTCGTAACATAATTCACAGAGGAGGGTTGCCACCGGCCGCGGGTCATGCGAGTGCTCGACGCTGCTCAGATGCGGGCTGCCGATCGTCTCACGATCGAGGAGATCGGGATTCCGTCGATTGTGCTCATGGAGAACGCGGGCCGGCAGGTCGTCGCCGCGATGGAGGCGTCGTGCGACGACCTTGCACACTCACGGGTGGCGGTCCTCTGCGGGCGCGGTAACAACGGTGGCGACGGTTTTGTGGTGGCACGCGCGCTTGCGCAGCGCGGTCTCCAGGTTGACGTCTTCCTTGTGGGTCAAGCGGCTGATGTGCACGGTGATGCGCGCACCAACCTCGACATCGTGAAGCGCCTCGGTATTTCGGTGGCGGAGTGTCATGACACGGCAGCCTGGGAGCGACACGGCCCCGAACTCGCCAGGTGCGATCTCGTCGTCGACGCCCTCGTCGGAACCGGCTTGACCGCGCCGCTCGCGGGACTCCTTGAGACGGTGGTTACAGACGTCGACGGCACGGGCCTACCTGTCGTGGCCATTGATGTGCCGTCGGGTCTCTCGGCAGATACGCCGAAGGTGATCGGTGCGTGCGTACGAGCCCGCGTGACCGTGACGCTCGGTGCACCAAAGATCCCCCTGGTGCTCGCGCCGGCGGCCGACCACGCCGGCAAGCTCATTGTGGCCGACATCGGGATTCCGGAGCGGGTGATCGATGAGCTCGAGGGTCAACGGATCGAACTGCTGACGCCGGGGCAGGTGCGATCGCGAGTTCCCATCCGCGCGCGCGACGCGCACAAGGGTGACTGTGGCCACGTCGTGCTGGTGGCGGGGTCGCCGGGAAAGACTGGCGCAGCACGTCTGGCGGGCCTCGGCGCCCTCCGTTCAGGTGCCGGGATCGTCACTGTGGCGACGCCGGCCTCGTCGGCCGGTCTCGTGGCGTCAGTACCGGAGTACATGACGGCGGCACTCACGGAGTCGGATGGGGGGATGGCGGCGACGGCCGCCGTCGAGGAGGTGTTGGCGCTGCCGGCAGATGTTGTTGGCGTCGGGCCAGGGCTCGGTCTCGGTGACGGGCCGCGCGCGCTTGTGCGCGGGCTGGTCGAGCGGGCACCGGTCCCGCTCGTGGTCGATGCTGACGCCCTGAACGCGCTGGCTGACGATCCGGCAGTCCTTCGGTCGCGTCGGGAACGGGAGACGGTCATCACGCCGCACCCGGGGGAGATGGCGCGTCTCACGGGGACGACGACTACCGATGTCCAGGCGAACCGCGTCGATTGCGCCCGAGTGTTTGCGACCGAGCATGGCGTGCATGTCGTGCTCAAGGGCGCGCGCAGCATCCTCGCAACGCCAGACGGCACCGTGTTCATCAATCCGACCGGAAATCCGGGGATGGCCACCGGCGGCACGGGCGACGTGCTCACCGGGGTAATCGCGGCCTGGCTGGCCCAGTTACGCGATCCAACGGCCGCAATGACCGTCGGCGTTCACCTGCATGGTCTGGCCGGCGATCTAGCAGTGGAGCGGGTAGGGGAAACGGCCTTGACCGCAAGCGACCTCGTAGCGCAACTTGGCGCCGCGGTCAATACACTCACGAGTTCGTGATCTACACGCACGAGAGCCAATCGGAAGACGATACCTTCCAGATCGCGCACGCGCTCGCGAGCGGTCTCCCGCGCCGGGCCGTGGTGTTGCTGGTCGGCGATCTCGGTGCCGGCAAGACGGCGTTCGTCCGTGGGCTGGTCGAGGGTGCCGGCGGTCGGGCGGACGATGTCAGCAGCCCGACCTTCGTCTTGATTCAGGAGTACGGCGGACCACGGCCCGTCGCGCACGTCGATTTGTATCGTCTTCGCAGACCGGAAGTTGAGGCGCTCGAGGAGGAGATCGCGGATCTGCGGGCTCGCGACGGCATCGTCGCGATTGAATGGGCCGACCGGTTGACGCGGCCGATAACGGGCGCGGTGCACGTGCACATCGACGACCGCGGCGGCGACGCGCGCACGATCTGCATTGATGCCGAGCGGACCATGAGTGGCCGCGCGGACCCGGACCGCGAGCCGCGCTAACTACGGCGCTGCGCTCAGGCCTCTCGGTCTGACACAGTTGCAGTAGCGCCCCGGTTTAGGGCAGCCTGAAGACGAAGAGCATGTTGCCGCGAGGTGGCTGCCGGATCTCCCGGGTGAGGCCCCGGTAGCTGACGCCACCGCCGGCCGCGATGGCGATATATTGCACGCCATCGTGCATGTAGCTCACCGGATACCCGCCTGCGCTGGAGTTGAGGATTGCTCCCAGCGGACGTCGCCGGTCCGGGCATCGAAGGCACGGAAGCGCCGGGCGTCGTCGGTCACGAACACGAGGCCACCGCCCGTCGTCAGCACCGATCCCCCGATGCCGGCACGCTGGTGATGCACCCAGAGGGTTTCGCCCGTGGCCACGTCCATGGCCGTGAACTGGCCGATCTGGCCATCGATGTCAGGCGCCTCCTCCAGCGCGATCCGCGCCGAGCCGTGGTGAGCGCCGGCCCGATCCCGGAACGTGTTGAGCGTCAAGTTCATGCAAGTGTTGTTGGTCGGTGCATACAACGCGTTGGTCCCGGGGTGGTAGGCGGTCGCCTGCCAGTTGATACCGCCGGTCGCGCTCGGGCAGACAAACACAGGCTCGCCGACCTCCGTAAACTTGAGCGACGAGTTGAGCAGCACTCTGCGGTTCTCCGCATCAATGTCGGCGATGACGTTTTGGTAATTGGTGGGTTGGGCCCAGAGGAAGGCCCCGGTGGCGGCACCCAGAGCCCACACGATGCCGGTCTTGCCAGGGATGCCGGTCACGATCTTGCGCCGCGCACCAGGGGTGATCGCGCCGTTCATCCACGCGACGGTTCCGCGACGCGGCGACACCTCCGTCTCGACGATCAGGCGTGCGAACGGATGGTCGAGATCCCACTCGTCGTTAGGAATGTGCTGGAAGTACCAGACGATGTTCCCGGTGTCTGCGTCGAAAGCGAGCGTCGAGTTCGTATATAGGACGTCGCCGTCCCCGCTGCACGGAGCCCCACGGAATCGGCACCCCAACGCCGGTGTAGATTAGGTTCAGGTCTGGGTCGTAACTTGGCGCGTTCCAGGCCGATCCCCCACGCCGCATCTCATCCGGGATGTCACCCCACGTGTCATATCCGAACTCGCCGCGGCCCGGAATCGTGTAAGTGCGCCAAACCTCATCGCCGGTTTCCACATCGTGCGCGGACACCCAGCAGCGCGTGTTGAGGTGGTAGCAGCCTGACATGCCCGCCACGGCCCGTCCCTTAATGACCTGCGGCCCACCCGAGTAGTGGTGTCCGATCGTCCAGTCGCCAACCTGCTCGTCCCACTCCACCTCACCTGTGCGCGCGTTCAGGGCCAGTAGATGAGCGTCGTGGGTGGCGCTAATGAGCTTGTCCTCGTAGAGGGCCCCGTTCCGGTTCGCGCAGGCCATGCTCGCACCGTGCTCGACCTGCGGCCGGCGGTACTGCCAGAGACGCGACCCGTCGCGCACGTCGAGCGCCTCAACGAAGTCACACGCCTGTACTAGGAACATGATTCCGTCATGCACGAGAGGCGTCGTCTCCTGCTTGCCTTCCTCCATGTTCCAGGTCCAGGCGAGGCGCAGGCGTCCCACGTTGGAGGAATCGATCTGATCTAGTGGGCTGGGGCACCAGTGACTGTAGGTCCGCCGCCACATGAGCCAGTCGCTAGGTGGCGGGTCCACCAGCATGTCCTGGGTCACCGAGGTGTAGCTGTCGGCGACGGACTGCGCCGATAAAAACGCGCCGGTGAGGAAGAGGCAGATCGAGACGATGCCAAGGACCGACCGCGACGCGGCTCGCATGGGAATGTCCCCCGCTAACCGTTTATGGTCTTGGTGCAACCGGTAGCGGTCTACGGATATCGATGGCGGTGCTGGCCGAAGCCCGCGCCGATGTCCCCTGACCTCAGAGGGAGCGCCTATTCGCTCCGGTAGTTCGGCGCTTCCTTGGTGATGACCACGTCGTGCACGTGGCTCTCACGGACACCGGCCGGCGTGATACGGACGAGCTCCACGTCGCGTCGCAGCGTCGAAATGGTGGCGGTTCCGCAATAGCCCATGCCCGCTCGTAGGCCACCGACCAGTTGATGGATCATCGCGGAGACGCTGCCCTTGTGCGGCACTCGCCCTTCGATTCCCTCGGGGACCAACTTCTGCGGGCCTTTGTCCGCCGACGCAGAGAGATCGAACTCCTCCTGAAAATAGCGGTCCTTGCTTCCCCGCCGCATGGCGCCGATCGATCCCATGCCGCGGTACTCCTTGAAGCTGCGTCCCTGGTACAGGATCAGCTCGCCCGGGCTTTCGTCGGTGCCGGCGAACAAGCTACCGATCATGACGGTACTGGCACCGACGGCAATTGCCTTCGTGAGGTCGCCGGAGTAGCGGACTCCGCCGTCGGCGATGATGGGGACCCCGTGGGGTTCTGCGGCGGCGCTACACTCCGAGACCGCTGTCACCATCGGGACGCCGATGCCCGCGATGATCCGCGTGGTGCAGATGGAGCCGGACCCGATCCCGACCTTGACGGCGTCGACCCCGACATCAATCAGGGCGCGTGTGCCGTCGTCGGTCGCCACATTGCCTGCGATGAGGTCGACGGAGGGAAACTCCCGGCGGAGGCGCTCCGCCATGTCGAGCACGTTCTGGGAATGGCCGTGCGCGCTGTCGAGCACCAGGAGATCCACATGGGCGGCGACGAGCGCCTCGGCGCGCTCGATGGTGTCGGCAGCAATGCCCACGGCGGCCCCGACCCTGAGTCGTCCGAGGGAGTCCTTGCTTGCGTGCGGGTATTTGATGGCCTTCTGAATGTCCTTGACCGTGATCAGGCCACGCAGGTGGAAATCCTTATCAACGACGAGCAACTTCTCGACCCGATGTCGGTGGAGGATCTCCTTCGCCTGTGCGAGCGTGGTGCCAACGGGGACCGTGATCAGGTTCTTGCGGGTCATCACGTCCGAGATCGCCTGGTGGACGTCGTGCTTGAACCGTAGGTCGCGGTTGGTGAGAATACCGACCAGCCGCCCTTCGTTGCGCCCGTCCTCGGTGATCGGCACGCCCGAAATACGGTACTTCTTCATCAACTCGAGCGCTTGATACACGCTGCTACGCGGTGAGAGTGTGATCGGGTTGACGATCATGCCGCTTTCCGAGCGCTTGACGCGGTCGACTTCTGAGGCCTGCTCGGGTATGTCGAGGTTCTTGTGGATGACACCGATCCCTCCGAGCTGCGCCATGGCGATAGCCATCCGGGATTCGGTGACCGTGTCCATCGCAGCGCTGACCAGTGGGACGTTGAGGGCGATGTTTCGGGTCAGTCGGGTCGATACGTCCACGGCGCTCGGCAGGACGTGTGAGTGCCGCGGCTTCAGTAGTACGTCGTCGAAGGTCAGTGCTGTCGCTAGCTCGGTGGCGGACCAACGTCCAGTCACTGCATCAGTTTTGAGATCCATCCGCTCAAGCTCCGTGACACTTCTTGTACTTTTTACCGCTGCCGCAGGGGCACGGGTCGTTCCGTCCGATCTTCGCCGTCTCACGGCGCACCGTCTTCACGGCGGCGTCATCGCCGCCGGTCCGCGCCGGCCCGGGACCACGCGTCGCGGTCGCGCTGGCGGCGAAGGCTCCGCCAGTGGCGGAGGGGTCGTTCAGCGACACGGGTGTCGCCCTGCGCCTGGCGGTCTGGGCCGCGCTGGCGCGTCCTCCATCACCTTGTACGACCGGTCGGAGCCGCCAGAGATGGCGGACCGTTTCGTCGTCGATCCGCGCTTTCATGGCCTGGAACATCGTGAAGCTCTCGCGTTTGTACTCGACGAGGGGATTGCGTTGGCCGTAACCTCTGAGGCCGATCCCCTCCTTGAGATGATCCAGGCCGTAGAGGTGGTCCTTCCACTGCGAGTCGACGACCTGGAGCATGACGTCGCGCTCGACGCGGCGTAGCACGCTCGCGGCGATGACGTCTTCCTTGTCGGCATATTTCTGCTCGACCGCCGCCCACAACGCGCTATGCATCTCCCCGGCGCTTCGATCAGCGAGATCGAGCGCATCAAGCGTGTCGTCGGCGAGGTCGAAGATCTCGCCGACGCGTTGCTTGAGCGCGGGCGTATCCCAGTCCTCGGGTTCAGTGTCTTCGCCGCAATAGGTCTGGATGTTCTCGTCGACGAGCCCCTCGGCGAGCGTCATGAGGTAGGCGCGGCTGTCGACCTCTTCATCATCCGCGAGCATCACCGTGCCGTCGAGGAGTTCGCGACGCAACCCGTAGACGTTCTCCCGCTGCTTGTTCATCACGTCGTCGTATTCCAGCAGGTGCTTGCGGACGGAGAAGTTCTGCGCCTCGACTTGCTTCTGCGCGCGCTCGATTGCTTTGGAGACCATCTTATGCTCGATCGGAACGCCGTCTTCCATGCCGAGTCGGGTCATGAGCCCTTGAATGCGATCGGACCCGAAGATGCGCATCAGGTCATCCTCGAGCGAGAGGTAGAAGCGGGATGACCCAGGGTCGCCCTGCCGGCCGGCCCGTCCCCGGAGCTGATTGTCGATGCGGCGAGCTTCGTGACGCTCGGTCCCGATGATATGAAGACCCCCGGCGGCGATTACCTCTTCGTGCTCCGCGTCGGTCTCGACCTTGAAGTGCGTGAGCAAGCGGTTCCAATCGGCCCGTGGCACCCGGTAGAATAGGTCCTGGAAGAAATACACGAACTCCGCGTCGTCGACGAAGCGCTGCACGCCGTCCGGTAGCCGTTCCGCAACCCCCTCGACCAGGGCCTGACGACGCGCCATATGCTCGGGGTTACCGCCCAGCAGGATGTCGGTGCCCCGACCCGCCATGTTCGTCGCGATCGTCACGGTGCTACGACGTCCGGCCTGTGCCACGATCTCGGCCTCTTTCTCGTGGTGTTTGGCGTTTAACACGACGTGCTTGATACCGCGCCGCTTGAGCAAGGTCGAGAGCATCTCCGACTTTTCTATGGAGACGGTGCCGACCAGGACGGGCCGTCCAGCCTCCTGCTGCTCGAGGATGTCGTCGACGATCGCCGCATACTTCTCCTTGGCAGTCTTGTAGACGGCGTCGGGTTCCTCGAGCCGCCGGAGGGGCCGGTTCGTGGGCGCGACGAACACGTCGAGGTCGTAGATCTTGGCGAATTCTGGCGCCTCGGTTTCCGCCGTCCCGGTCATACCCGACAGCGTGTCGTATTTGCGGAAGTAATTCTGGAAGGTGATGGTTGCCAGGGTTTGGTTTTCACGTTCGATCTTGACGTTTTCCTTCGCCTCGACCGCCTGATGGAGTCCGTCGCTCCAGCGGCGCCCCGGCATGAGCCGGCCGGTGAACTCATCGACGATGACGACCTGCCCATCCTTCACCATGTAATCCACGTCGCGCTCGAAGAGCGTGTGCGCGCGTAGCGCCTGGTTGACGTGGTGCAGCAACGGCATGTTGTCCGGATCGTACAGACCGCCGGGTTGGAGCCGGTTCCCGAGCAGCCTTTCAGCCTTCGCCATGCCGCTTTCCGTCAGCGCGACCGTCTTGTGCTTCTCGTCCTTGATGAAATCACCCGTGGACTCGAGTTCCTCCCGCCGCTCCGCCGGCACGTTGCCCTGGGTCACTGCACCGGCCGTCAGTCGGGGCACGATCCGGTCGGCCTCGCCGTAGAGCTCCGTGGACTGCGCGGCGGGGCCCGATATGATGAGCGGCGTGCGTGCCTCGTCGACCAGGATGCTGTCGACCTCGTCGACGATGGCGAATCGGTGCTCGCGTTGGACGAACTGGGTCGTCTCGAACTTCATGTTGTCGCGCAGATAGTCGAACCCAAACTCGTTGTTCGTACCGTACGTAATGTCACAGCGATAGGCTGCGTGGCGCTCGGGGTCGCGGAGATCATGCTGGATGACGCCGACGCTCATGCCCAGAAAGCGGTAGATGCGCCCCATCCAATCGGAATCGCGGCGGGCAAGATAGTCGTTGACGGTTACAACATGTACGCCCTTCCCCTCGAGGGCGTTCAAGTAGGCGGCCAGGGTGGCGACGAGCGTCTTGCCCTCTCCGGTCTTCATCTCGGCGATCTTGCCTCGGTGCAGCGTCATTCCGCCGATCAGTTGGACGTCGAAGTGCCTCATCTCTAGCACGCGGCGGCCCGCTTCCCGCACGATCGCAAACGCCTCGACCAGGAGGTCGTCCAAGGTCGCGCCGCGATCGATTTGCTCGCGGAGGGCTGCCGTCCGCGCGCGGAGATCGTCGTCCGACAACGCCCGTGTGGCGCCCTCGCGCTCGTTGATCGCGACGACGGTGGGCTGCACGCGCTTGAGGTCGCGCGCGTTCTGGGTGCCGAAGACCTTGGCGAGCAGGGTGTCTAGCATCAGGGTGCTGAAGGGTCGCACGCATCCGAGTGTGCGGGCAACGCGTCCTTACTAGTTTACGCGACCGTGGATGGCGTCGGGGGGGGCATACGGGAACGCGTCAGGGTCGCACTCTGGGATGGGGAACCCCTTCGCTTTCAGGAGGCTTGCGACACGAGAGCCGACCGTGCGCGACTACCGTCGGTTGGCCCATACGATTCATGCGGTGCACAGTCATTTCGTCGTGTGCACGAAGGATCGCAAGCCTGTCCTGCAGGGCGACCTCGGCTTGGAGTTTCGCAAGTAGCTTCAGCAACACTGTCGGGGGCGTGACATCGAGATTCTGCAGGGGTCCGTCCGGGCGGAGGATGTCCACCTGTTGCTGAGTACCTCGCCGCACTGGTCCCCGCGCCGCGTGATGCAGGCGGTCAAAGGCAAGACGTCGCATCGAGGGCTGAGGGACAACCTGCGGTTGAAGAAGACGTTCCGGGGGCACGATGTGTGGGCCCGTGGCTCTTTCGTGCGCGCCGCGGCAATGTGACGGACGAAACGATCGCCGAGTACATTCGGTGGCAAGGGGCGCCCCGGCGATCGCTGAGCGATATCAGGTGTCCGAGCGAGGGCGATGGAGCCTGCCTCGTGCGGAGAGCCTTCAGTCGACGTTAGTCGAGAATGACTCCCCGCCTGCAGGCGAGGGAGTTTGGGCTCAAGCTGCTATGCGGGTCAGGTGAGAGTGTCGTATTCGTTGTCGACCAACGGCAACGGCCAAACGTTGGGATTGGGGTCAAGTCCCGTCTCGGTGAGGCCGTTATGCGGCTCGCACCGAATACGATGCCAGCGCGCGTTGGTGACGATTAAGGCGCGCGCTCAGGGCGCCCATGGAGCGGCGCGCGGAGTTTCAGGACGATACGCTAGTTTGCCGAGACAGGTCGCGATTCGGGAAGGAGACGCAGCGGGTTGATGGTCCGACCGTTGGCCCAGACCTCGTAGTGCACATGATAGCCAGTGGCCCGGCCGGTCGCGCCGACATAGCCGATGAGGTCACCCCGACCCACGGTGTCGCCTCGACCAACGGCGAACTCGGCGAGGTGTCCGTAGCGAGTGTTGAGACCGAACCCGTGATCGATCTCGACCAGGTTGCCGTAGTTGCCGCTCCGGCTGGCGGCGCGGACCCGCCCAAGCGCTGTCGCATAAACGGGTTGGCCACGGCGGGTGGAGATGTCGACCGCCGGGTGAAACTCGCGCTCACCAGTGAAGGGGTCGCTCCGATAACCGTACGCTGCCGAGAGCCATCCGTCGGCTGGCCATATCGTCGGAGTGGCCTCCGCAAGCGCCTCGCGTTGCGCGACGCCACGCTGCACAACCCGAAGGCGATGATCTAGGGTCCCGAGGAGATCACTCAGCAGACCAAAAGTGCGGCTCGGTGCCTCGCCAGCGGCTCCAGCGCGGCCAACGGCGGCGACGCGCAACGGTTTGGGTAAACGGTCCACCAACGGTGTGACGCCGGCACCGCGACCGATGCGAGCCGAGAGGTTGGTGATGGCGAGCTGGAGCGAGGCGATGTTGCCGGTGAGTTCCGTGGTGGATGCCCGATAGCTTGAATTCTCGAGTTCGAGCCGTGCGTTCTGTAGCTGCAAGCGGCCGATCTCGGCGTGCGCGGACCAGCGTGCGTGGAGCGTCCACCCGATCGGAAGAGCCAAGATGACGGCGACCACCGCAGCCGCCGGGCGCACACGCAATGTGAAGCGGTGGATGATACCGCTGGCGCGGTCCGCAACGATGAACGAATAGCGTCTCGGGAGCATGCCCGGTTACGTGCAGAACCGCAAAAAATCGAAAAATTTTACCATACTTAGGCGGATGCCGTGCTTCGGATGTCCCAATGGCGGATATGAGACGAACGTTGATCGCCGCGGGTTCTAGCTGCGTTCGGGCATCCGGGACTGCATGGCTTCGGCCACGTGCAACGCATCGACCGGATCGCTGCCGCGAGGTCGCCGATCGTCCGAGCGCTTTCGGCACCCGGTCGTAGCTGCGCGTACTCAGTGGGAGTCGCCGTGCCGCGGAGGTATGGAGATGCATCCTCTCCTTGTCGAGGGCGCAGTGACGGCGCAGCTCAGGGTCAGCGAGATCCGCGTTGACACGTTGCCCCTGGCCGAATCGCGCCGCCTGACGCGCCCGCGCCGCAGAGATCCGCATGCGAAACGACAGCGAGATCGCTCCCCCGTAGGTGCACCGACTAGTTCCGCGATGGAGAATGCCAGCAATTCGACGACGAAGAGGTCGAGACGGTCGAGCAGCGGTCTCGACATCTGGCTCTGGTATCGCTCGACCTGGAGCGGTGTGCAGTGGCAGGGTCGGCGACGGTCGCCGCATGGGCACGGATTCATCGCGCCCACGAGCAGAAATCGAGCTGGGAAACTGATGGTGCGGGCGGCGCGTGAGATTCGCACGACGCCCTCTTCGAGCGGTTCACGCAACGCCTCGAGCGGCCGCCGCTCGAACTCGAGCATCTCATCGAAAAAAATGAACGCCGTTGTGGGCAAGATTTGCAGGGTAGCGTCCGCTGCCGACAAGCGCGGCGCCCGACACGGTGTGTGATGTGGCGCGCGAAAGGGACGACCGGTCAGCAGGCCCGTCGACTGCACCAGCAGTCCCGCCACGGAATGGATCGACCTGGTCGCAACGGCTTCGTCGAAGCTTGGTGTTCACAGGAGATCTGGGATGCGCCGCGCGAGCAGTGTCTTGCGCGATCCCGGCGGGCCGACGAGGCGGAGATTGTGTCGTCCGGCGGCGGCCACTTCGAGAGCACTTCGCGCGACGAGTTGGGCATTCACCTCGGACACGTCGGCCACCTCACCGTTTGCCGGCTGTGCAAGGACCGGTACGACAGGCCGTGCAGCGGCCGGCGCCCGGACGGCGAGGACCTCGAGCGTGTTAGCGAGTTCATCCGCCGGGCCGATCTCGAGGCCTGGCACGACCGCTGCTTCCAGGGCGTTCGCGGCGGGAAGCACCAGGCGGATGATCGAACACGATGCCGGGCAATGAGGGAGCAAGGGACGCACCCGCGGTTCGCGCGGCGGCGGGCGTGGCGGCACTAGTGCCGGGCGAGCGATGGGAACCCTGCCATGCGGTTGCGCGACCCGCGACCCGCGACGCACGAACTGCGCGCTACCAGACTCCCAACAGGTGGGCCGGTCCGGCCGAGTATGGCGGGTATGATGTAGGCCGCCCGTTGCCCGATCTGAGCCGAATGCGGTTGTCGATCATCATTCCGGTGTTCAATGAGTGCTCCACGATCCGAACGGTGCTGGAGCGCGTGGCTGCCGTCGATCTCGACCCCGAGGTGATCGTCGTCGACGACGGCTCCACCGATGGGACGCGCGATGTGCTGGCGGAGCTGGACGGCCATGGACCGACCGTCATCCTCCACGACACGAACCGGGGAAAGGGGGCCGCGCTGCAGACCGGTATCCAGCACGTTACGGGCGACTACGTGATCGTCCAGGACGCGGACCTCGAGTACGACCCGGCGGACTACCACAAGCTCCTGGCTGTGGCGTACGAACGACGGGCGGACGTGGTGTATGGCTCGCGTCTGGCGGATGCGCGTCCCTCGATGTCTCTGCGTCACTGGGTCGGCAATCGGATCCTGACCGGAATCACAAATCTTCTCTATCGGTCGGCGCTCACCGATATGGAAACGTGCTATAAGCTGCTTCGCCGGAGTGTGCTTGCCGACATCGACATCGTCTCGAATCACTTCAATGTCGAACCGGAGATCACGGCGAAACTGCTCAAGCGTGGCTTCGTTATCCACGAGGTCCCTATCAGCTTCGCGGGTCGGAGCCTTGCCGAAGGCAAGAAGATCCGCATAGTGGACTTCGTGTCGGCTATTTGGACGCTTGTCAGATACCGGGTGTCGGCGTAGTCGTCAGTGCCCCGTCAGCCCCGCCTCCACGAATACGCCGTGCGACGTGCCGAGATCTTGCGCCAACGGGGTGACGATCGTCCGCTCGTCGATTAGGATTGAGCGCTCCTCGTCGATCGCGGCACGGACATCCGTCTCGCACACAAATGCCGCCGGTGCGGCGGGCGGGGTCGGTGACGAGATCGCCGACGGGGCAGGGGTGCGACTCGGTGCCGAGCTGAGCGCGCCACGCGCAGCGAGGAAGCCGTCGATGCGCGTGGCGAGTACCTGCGGAATGAGCGTCGGTGGTGGGGAACGACGCGGCGCGGCCGGAAGGCGACGCGCAGTCGGTGCCTCAGGGGTCGTGCGTCGTGGCGCCGGGCGCGTCTCGTACGCGACGCGCTTGATGTTCAGCAAGTGCCGCGGCGTGATGTTGTCAGACGTGATGTTGCCGCCGTGGCCGCCGCACCCGAGCGTCATTGCTGGTTCGAGGCCCGTCGTCAGGCCGATCGAGCCAAGCGTCGTTGACGTGTTGACCACGATCCGAAATGCCGGCTTCTTCAAGCCGAACTCAAGGACGATTGCATCGTCGCGAGAGTGGATGGCCATCGTGTGACCTAGGCCGCCGTATCCGAGAATATCCTTGCAGCGCGCGCAGCCGGCGCGCCAGTCGTCGACCACGTAAAACGACAGTACCGGACAGAGCTTCTCGATCGACAATGGAAAATCGCGTCCGACACCAGCGAGAGGCGCAATCAGCACCCGTGTCTCGGGCTGCACGTCGATGCCTGTATGGCGGGCAATCTCGCGGGCGGTCTTGCCGACGAGCGCCGGATTGGGGAGTCGTTGCGGAGTCACGAGGGCCGCCGCGACGGCGGTGCTCTCCGACTCGCCCATGAAGTATCCACCGGCGGACTGAAACGCGCGCCGCACGTCGTCTGCAATGGCGGCGTCCACGACGACCGAGTTCTCGGCGGAGCACAACACGCCGTTGTCGAAGGTCTTTCCGGTCATGATGTCGTCGACGGCCTTCGATACGTCCGCTGACCGCTCGATATAGGCAGGCGCGTTGCCTGGTCCGACGCCATATGCCGGCTTGCCCGCGGAGTACGCTGCTCGGACGAGTCCGAGCCCGCCGGTCGCGAGAATGACGGCGATCTCGCGCCGCTTCATGAGGGCCTGGGTGCCGGCGAGCGTCACGGTCGCTATGCAGCCGATTGCCCCATCCGGCAGACCGGCGGACGTGCCTGCACGTGACATCAGCTCGACCGTACGGGTGATGCAGTCGACAGCCGCGGGATGCGGGCTGACCACGATGGCGCAGCGCGCCTTGATTGCGATCAGGAGCTTGTAGATGGCGGTCGACGTCGGATTCGTGGATGGCACGATTGCCCCGACGACGCCGAACGGCTCCGCGATCTCCACCACGCGCCGGTCGTTGTGCCGGGCTATAATCCCGACCGTTGCCATCGGGCGGATAAAGTCGTGTACGGTGCGGGCCGCGAAGAGGTTCTTCTGGACCTTATCGGCGACGACCCCATACCCGGTTTCCTCGACGGCCGCCGCGGCGAGCGGTTCGGCCTGGTCGGCGGCGGCAACGGCCATCGCGCTGACGATCGCGTCGACCTGGGCCTGCGTCAACTCCGCCAGGCGGTGCTGGGCCAGTTGCGCTCGCTCGGCGAGGTGGGTCGCCTCTCGAACAGCGAGGTCATCTCGGTCGGATGCGGCCGTCAGGTCAGCCATGCGAGCGTAGGGACTGCCGGACGCGGGTGGCGATTCGCTCGGCCGCTACGCGTCCTTGGTCGCGGGGAGTATCTGTTCGACTTCGTTGTGCGGTAATGGGATGACGTGCACCGACACAAGCTCGCCGACACGCCGAGCCGCTGCGGCCCCGGCGTCGATCGCCGCCTGGACGGCGCCGACATCGCCGCGGACCATCACGGTGACGTAGCCGGAGCCGATGTACTCTTTTCCGATGAGCAGCACGTTGGCGGCCTTGACCATCGCATCGGCGGCCTCAATCGAGCCGATCAAACCTTTCGTCTCGATCATGCCAAGCGCTTCGAGTGTCATGAGACGTGAGCTCCCACGGGTGGGAAGGATGAGCCCTGTGCGCGAGCAAAACGCATCGGAACCGTAGCATATTGCATTCGCGTCGGCAACACGCTAGTGTCCCCGCGTGGCGCACTGGATGATCCGGCACGACCGTCTTTTCGTCACTGTGTGTCTGCTCGTCGTCGGAGCCTCGTTCCAGTCGGCCTGCGCCGACCCGCCAACGCCCCTCGCCACACCGACGCTGGGCCTGAGCCGTACCACCGTCCCGCTCGGCGGTCCGCTGGAAGTCAGTATCCGGTTCGACGTCGCACCTGACCTCGGACCGCTGACCGAGGACTACCAGGTGCTGCTGCATTTCTTGAATGCCGATGGGGACCTGCTGTGGGCGGAAGACCATGACCCGCCCGTGCCGACGTCGACCTGGCAGCAGGGACAGCGAGTGGAATACGCGCGTCGGATGACGGTCCCGATGTATCCCTATGTCGGTGAGGTGCTTGTGGCGGTCGGGCTCTATTCGCTCAAGACGGGTGAGCGCTTGCCGCTAGCAGGTGACGACCTCGGTCAGCAGGCGTATCGGGTCGCGAGCGCGAACCTCGTGCCCCAACCCGAAAGCAGCTTTCTGGTCTACGACGACGGCTGGCATCGACCTGAGTTCGGCGAGAGTTGGAGCAACGAGTGGCGGTGGACGACCGGACGCGCAGTCCTGTCGTTGCGTAATCCCGGCACGGATGCGTCGTTTGCAATCGATCTCGAGGGGCGCCCCGATATGTTCGAGGGACAGCAGACGGTGTCACTCGTCGTCGATGATCGGGTCGTCGAGGAGATCGTGCTCGAGACGAACGAGCGCGTCTACGTCGAGCAGTTCCTGAGTGCCGCCGATCTCGGAACATCGGAGATCGTGAATCTTGAATTGCACGTAGAGCCGACGTTCGTCCCGACCGAGCACGGCGTCTCCTCGGAAGATACGCGAGAGCTCGGGGTTCGTGTGTTCTACACGTTCTTCGAACCGCGCTAGCTTGGCCCATTTCGTCTAATGGCGGCTCTGCGGAGCTGGTCACCGTTGGAATAGTTTTTGCGTCGCGTCACACGTTCGTGTTGTAGACGCCACGCGGCCTGTGCTAGTTTGGACGGATGCCTTGTCGCCGATGGGTCCTGGCATGGTGCGGCGTCTTCTGGTACTTGCTGGGCCAGCCGACCGGCGCGCCCCCTGCTGCAGAGTATGTGTATTTCACGACTGGGAAGGTGCTGCCGATCGTGGGTCACGCGGTCGACGGGCGCGGACTCAGATTTCACCTTCGGGATGGTGGGGAGGTGCTCGTAGACCCGCGTCTCGTCGTGCGCATCGAGACGGACACCTCGCCTGTTTCGCCGCTCGCACTGAGGGCCCGCTCGTCGAGGCCGCGTCTGCCGGCGAAGCCGTACGCCGATCTCGTCGCCAGAGCGTCGGCGCGTCACGGTGTCGACGCGCGATTGGCTCATGCGCTGATCGAAGTCAAGTCGGGGTACGGCGCCAATGCGCACTCGGCCAAAGGCGCGATGGGGTCGAGGCCGCGTCTGCTGGCGAAGCCGTACGCCGATCTCGTCGCCAGCGCGTCGGCGCGTCACGGTGTCGACGCGCGATTGGTGCATGCGCTGATCGAAGTCGAGTCGGGGTACCGCGCCAATGCCCACTCGGCCAAGGGCGCGATGGGGTTGATGCAGCTGATGCCGGCGACCGCGGCACGATACGCGGTCGGAAACCCGTTCGATCCGAGCGCTAACATCGACGCTGGGACACGCCATCTTAAGACGCTGCTGGAGGAGTTCGGCACGCGAGGTGCCCTCGCCGCCTATAACGCCGGCGAGAGCACGGTGCGACGCTTTCGGGGCATTCCCCCCTATCCCGAAACCCGCCGGTTTGTGAGCCGCGTGCTCAAGATCGTTGCCGATGCCGTCGGGCGGTAGTGACGACGGGTGCCCAGTGCGGCACCTCTCGTATTGAAGTAAGTCCTTTCACTTCAACTCGTTAAGGTCGTCTGCTATAATCCTGCACGGGTAAGCAACCGATAAGGTACACGGTGATGCCGTCGTCCTGGCGCCGCCCCTATGGAGTTCCGCTGCCGACTCGGAACCGACACCGGTGAGATTCTCGAGGGCGTCTACGTCGCAGACAGCGAGGCGGCGCTGCGCCAGGATCTCGAGGAGAAGGGGCTCTATGTCCTCTCGCTGCGTCAACGGGGCGCCCTGGGTTGGCAAGGGCTCACGCTGCCGAAGCGGCAGCGGATAGCGACCCGCGAGTTCATCATCTTCAACCAGGAACTCGCTGCGCTGATCCGCGCCGGCATGCCGCTGGTGCAGTCGCTCGATATCCTGCGACAGCGCGTGGAGAACCCGATGTTCAAGTCGGTGCTCGACGACGTGCATGATCGGGTGCGGAGTGGCGCAGCGCTCTCGGAGGCGTTCTCTGCGCACGGGGCGATGTTTCCAGGCGTGTACACCGCGTCGATCATGGCCGGAGAAAAGAGCGGCAGCCTTGAGGAGGTGCTCAGACGATTCATCAGCTACGCGCGTCTCGTCGCCGGCGTCAGGCGCAAGATGCTCTCAGCGCTTATCTACCCGGCGATCCTTCTCACGTTGGCCTTGTTTGTCGTCATCATCATCGTGCTGCTCGTCGTGCCTGAGTTCGGGAATTTCTACGACGGGATGGGCGCCGACCTGCCTCTCGCCACTCGCGTGCTTACATCGGTGTCGGAGACCCTACGGGAGACGTTCCTGTTCATCATCGTTGGCGGCACCGCTGGTGCGACGGGCTTCTGGGGATGGCTCAAACAGCCGGGCCGCCGCGCGACCATCGACCGAATACTGTTACGGGTGCCGGCGGTTGGCGCGATTGCGGCGAAGTTCGCGACGTCGCAGCTCGCGCGCACGCTTGCCACACTGCTCGGCGGCGGAATACCACTGGTCAACGCCATCGATGTGGCGGCGCGCTCGGTCGGCAACCGGCACATCTCGCGTCAGCTCGCGGAGATCTCGCGGGAGGTGCGCGAGGGCCAGGCGCTCTCCACCTCGATGTCGGCGCGCGGTGTCTTTCCATCGGTCGCCGTCAAGATGGTGGAAGTGGGCGAGTCGACAGGGGCGCTGCAGGACATGCTGAACAACGTGGCCGATTTTTTCGATGAGGAGATCGAAGCGACGCTCGGCCGGGTCATGACCCTCGTCGAGCCGGTGTTGCTGGTGGTGATGGGAATCGTGATCGCCGCACTGCTGCTGGCGTTGTACTGGCCGCTACTGCAGCTGGGAGCCGTCGTGGCATGAGTGATGCCAAACCTTTGGATACGGTCGCGCCCTCCCCCTCGGAGTCTTCTGAGTCCCCGGGAGAGTTGTATGTCGCGGCTGGAGAGGAGACCAAGACAGACGTTGCCGCCGAGGTCACGCGTGCGCGGCAACTCGCGGATCGCTACCGCCTCGACTACGTCGACATGGAACACTTCTATATCGATCAGGGGTTGTTCCGCGCGATTCCCGCCGATCTGATGTTGCGATACGGCTTCGTTCCCCACCGGCGCGATGATCAGGCGTTGGTAATCGTTGTCTCTGATCCGACGGATTTGCCAATGTTCGACGAGCTGGCACTGCTGCTCGGTACGCCGATCACCGTGACGGTTGGGACCCCGTCGGCCATCGAGTCGATTCTGCAGAAGAGTGAGAGCTCGCAGCGGGTCCTGGACGAGGCGACGGAAGGGTTTCAGCTCCAGCTGCTTCGCGAAGACGAGCATGGCGAGGAGAACCTGACCGTCGAACGCCTGACGAGCGACATCAGTCCTGTTATCCGGCTGGTCGACTCGATGATTTACGCCGCGATTCAGCGACGCGCGAGCGACATTCACGTCGAAACGCAGGACGACGCCGTCTATGTGAAATACCGCATCGACGGCGTGCTGCAGGCGGCCATGCAGCCGATCGACAAGCGCCACCACAGCGCCGTGATCTCGCGGATCAAGGTGATGGCAGAATTGGACATCGCCGAGAAGCGAGTCCCGCAGGACGGTCGCTTCAAGCTAAGAATGCCGGGCAAGACGATTGACTTTCGCGTCTCGATCATGCCTAGCGTGCACGGTGAGGATGCGGTCATTCGCATCCTTGACAAGGAATCGATCAGCGAACAATTCAGCGAGCTCCGCCTCGACATCCTCGGGTTCCCTCAAGACGAGCTACAGCGGTTTCGGCGCTACATCGCGGAGCCGTACGGCATGGTGCTCGTGACCGGTCCGACCGGCAGTGGAAAGACGACGACGCTCTACGCAGCGCTGTCCGAGATCAAGAGCGCCGAGGACAAGATCATCACGATCGAAGACCCCGTGGAGTATCAACTCTCGGGCATTACGCAGATTCCGATCAACGAGCGCAAGGGGTTGACCTTCGCCAGGGGCCTGCGATCGATCCTGCGGCACGACCCCGACAAGATCATGGTCGGGGAGATCCGCGACCCCGAGACCGCGCAGATCGCGGTCCAGTCGGCGCTTACCGGTCATCTGGTCTTCACCACTGTGCACGCGAACAATGTCGTCGACGTGCTCGGGCGATTTCTCAACATGGGTGTGGAGCCGTATCAGTTCGTCTCGGCGCTCAATTGCGTCCTCGCCCAGCGACTGGTCCGCATGATTTGCGCGGATTGCAAACGTCCGAAGGCGATGACCGAGCGCGCGCTGGTGGATGCGGCAATCGACCCGAGGGCAGCCGCCGGCCATGCGTTCTACGAAGGCGGCGGGTGCATCGAGTGCGGTGGCACCGGCTACAGGGGCCGCACGGCGATCTGTGAGTTGCTGGACCTGAGCGACAGGATTCGCGAGATGCTCTTGGAGCGCCGACCAACCTCCGAGATCAAAGAGGCAGCGCGCGACGAAGGGATGCGCTTCCTCCGCGAGTCGGCGATTGAGCAAGTGTTCCTGGGGACCACGACGCTGCGCGAGATCAACAAGGTGACGTTCGTTGAATAGGCGGCCCACGCGATTCAGCGGCCTGTCGATGCCCGGTCCCACTGCGGCGATCGCACTGGCCGCGGACGCCGTGAGCGCGGTGCAGTTGGCCTGGAGTCAGAATCGACCGACGATCACCGCGCACGCGCGAGCCGAGCTTCCCCCTGGCACACTCACGCCCGCGGTCGCCGGCCCGAACATACCAGACGCGAAGACGGTGGCCGATGCGCTCGGTCATGTGCTCGGTCGCCTCCCGCGCCGCCCATCGCGCGTAGCGCTGGTCGTGCCCGACAGCGCAGCCAAGGTCTCACTGGTCCGTTTCGACAAGGTTCCGACGCGAGCGGTAGACCTGGAGCAACTGATCCGGTGGCGAGTACGGAAAGCCGCGCCGTTTCGGTTGGAGGAAGCGCAGATAACGTACACGCCGGGCGCCGCGGTCGACGGTGATGGAAGGGAGTTCGTGATCGCGTTGACGCGGCGTGCCGTCGTCGAGGAGTACGAGCGCGTGTGCGCCATGGCCGGCGCGCACGCCGGGCTCATCGATCTGGCCAGCTTTAACGTCATCAACATGGCACTGGCGGCGTCCACAGGGACCGCATCAGCTGACTGGCTGCTCGTGCATGTTGCGGTGGGATACAGCACGCTGGCAATCGTCCGCGGTGGGGAGCTCATCTTTTTCCGTAATCGGCCGGCGCAGGGGGACGGCAACCTCGCCGACCTCGTGCATCAGACGGCCATGTACTACCAGGACCGGCTTGGCGGGACGGGGTTCGGCCTGACGTTGCTGGCTGGAGAGCCCCAGCTGGAGGCGCTCGGTGGCAGTCCTGGGGCTATGCGGCGAGCAGTGGAAGAGCGGTTGGGCACCGGACTCGAGTCCATCGCGACGGTGATGCGCGCGCCGGTCAAGGACGAGACCGGCGCCGATGCGGCGCTTCTCGACACACTGGCCGCCCCGGTCGGACTGCTCGTCCGCGACCGTCTCGTGGCGCCGTCAGAGGTGGCGAGGTAGTCATGCTGACAACGAATCTCTCCACGCGACCGTTCTACAACGAACGGGCAGTGCATCTCGTGCTGGCGGTGCTCGGGATCGCGGCAGTGAGCGTGCTAGCGGTGGGTGTCGTTCGGCTCGTCGATCTGGCGCGGTCGCACACGGCGCTGACAGCGGCGGCCGACGAGGACGAGCGCGAAGCGGCTGGTGTCGAAGCGCAGACGGCAGCTATTCTTCGCGGGATCGGTGACGCCGAGCTGACTGCGCTGAGGGACGCCGCCTCCGAGGCCAACCAGCTCATCGACCAGCGGGTGTTCTCCTGGACCGAGTTCTTCAATCGGATCGAGCGCACACTGCCGGCCAACGTGATGCTCACTGGCATCCGTCCCGACCATGGGGAGATCGGCGTCACGGTGTCGGTTGGGGTCATCGGGAAGAGCGTCGCCGACATCGACGAGTTCATTGAGCGAATGGAGGCCACCGGAGCGTTCGCTGACACCCTCGCCCGGCAGGAGGAGATCACGGACGACGGCACGTATCGTGCCCAGGTGCTGGGACGGTATCTCCCCGAAACGGGCCGGGCCGGACCGTCGCCGGACACGGGGTCGTCGCCATGACGTCGGTGACCCGCGTCCTGCGCGAAAAGCGCTTCCTGGTGTTGCTCGTCGCAGCGGCAATCGCCGTCGATGCGGGACTCTACGCGTTTGCCGTCTATCCGTGGTCGATCAAGGTGCGCAACGCCGCCGGGCGGGCCGAACGGGCGAATGCTAACCGCGTCCTGGTCCAGCAGAGCTTCGGGGCGGCCCAGGCGACGCTGGAGGGGAAGACGCAGGCGGATTCCGAGTTGCGCCGCTTCTACAGAGACATCCTTCCGCGCGGCCTGGCGGGTGCACGTGGCATTACCGCGCTGCGATTGGCCACACTGGCTGCCGAAAACCATTTGATCCTGGAGCGACGAAGCACGGCTCGCGACCGCGACGCTGCCAGCCAGCTGGCGCGGCTTCGCATGACGATGCTTCTAGAGGGGGAGTACCGAAACATCCGACAGTTCGTCTACGCGCTGGAGGCCGCGCCGGAGTTCATCGTCATCGAAGAGATCGCCCTGAACGAAGGGGAGGAAGACGACTCGGCACAGGTGTTAACGCTCGGACTGGCCACCTACTACTGGGCCGAGTTAGAGGTCTCTTAGTCGCCTGTTGATCGTTGTTGCAGTTTTGGCGATCGCGTCCCCCGCCCGCCGGTCACAGACGCCGTCGGCGGACTCATCTGCCGGTGTTCCATACAGGCCACAAATCTCTGAATGCTGACGGGTGAGCCAATCCGATCATGGCCGGCTGCTATGATGAATTGCAGTGATGCCGTCGATGCCAACCAATACGCGCGCGTCGTGGATGTATCGGGTTCGTCGGCGGCGTGGGTACTCTTTCGTCGAGCTACTCGTCGTCACGGTCATCATCCTGATCCTCGCGTCCGCCATCATCCCGTTGAGCCGGGTCACGATTCAACGCCAGCGTGAAACCGAGCTACGTCGCGCGCTGCGGGAGATGCGTACGGCGATTGACGGTTACAAGGACGCGGTAGACCTCGGCGTGATCGGCGGAGATGCCGTTCAAGCCGGTAGCGAGGGCTATCCTCCGGACCTTGATGCGCTGGTCGAGGGGGTCGAGGTCCTCAACGATGCGACGGGACGCAAGCTTCGGTTCCTTCGGCGTATCCCGATCGATCCCCTGACGCGAGACCGCGAGTGGGGCCTTCGGTCGTATCAGGACGACCACGACGTAACCTCGTGGGGCGGCGACAACGTCTACGACGTGTACACGCAGGCGAGAGGCACGGCCCTCGACGGGACGAGGTACAGGGAGTGGTGACGCGGCGCCTCCGCGGTAGTCAGGACGGCTGGACGCTGGTCGAACTGACGATCGTGATCATGCTGATCACGATTCTTGCTGGCATGGCGATGGCGGGGTATCGTACGGCCATCACCCGATCGCGCGAAGCGGTGCTGAAGGAGGACCTTTTTCGGATGCGCGACGCACTCGACCAGTACTACGCGGATCGGGGCGAGTATCCGAGCGATCTTGCCAGCCTCGTCGAAGCCGGCTATCTGCGCTCGATCCCAGACGACCCCTTCACGAATTCTCCTGATACATGGCAGACGGTGTTGGCCAACCTCGACCCTGCCAATCCAATTGCGCAAGGCATCTTCGACGTGAAGAGCGGCTTTGAGGGCAGCGCGATCGATGGGACAGCGTACGCCGATTGGTAGGTCGAGGTTTAGCGAGACCCCCGTTCCCCGCGTCGTAGCCCCGCAGAATCACTCCGTCAGGCGGGTCGGCGCGCCGGTAAACCTTGCTTCCGCTCGACGTCGAAGTCGCGACCGATTGGCCCACGGAGGCGAACACGGTGAGCGTTGCGACATAGGTCCCCGGCTTGTCATAGATGTGGCTCGGGGAGGTGCTCTCAGTCGTAACCCCGAGCACCTGCAACTGACCATTGCCGAAGGCAAGCGTGACAGCGGTTACGATCACCGAGAACAGGTAGGTTGACCGGAGGTGGGGGTAAGCGTCGGGGCTGCGTCCACCTCGACCGTGACGTTGGCCGGTTGCCCGCCGGCGTTGGCTGTGACTTCGGTCTGGCGACTCGTGGTCAGGGTCGATCCCGTGTCGCCGTTCACGTCGGTGACGTCGTTGGTGGCGGAGAGGGAGCCAGCTGACGCGGCAAACGAGACCGGCACGCCAATGAGGCCGCTGCTACTCGAAACGGTAACGACAGCTGCCAAGGTCACTCTGCTCCCTTTCGAGGGGTTAGTGCCTGGGGTGCGCTCGGGAGAACCGCGGCAGCGGCGGCCGCACCGACCTGGATCGTGATGGATTCGGCGACGGACCTTCCCGAGATCACGCCGACCTCGGCGGAGCCAGATCGGCCACCGGAGCGGAGGTAGGCGGTCGCCGTCCCTAGTGGCTCCCGGGACGGGGTTTCGCGCGCGCCGAGCGTGGTCGTGAATGTGACCGGCTCGCGTTGTGGACGGGGTTGCCGTTCTGCTCGACCAGGGCAGTCGCGTTGATGGCAGTTTCGCCGTCTATCGGAAGGATGCTTCGATTCGTTGAGACGGTGATGGCCGGCTCGTTAGTGGCCAGGAGCGGGACGCTCTTGCAGGCTGACGCTAACGCCGGGTCGGCGCACGGACACCCGCGGCGGGGATATCCATGCCGTCGTCTCGCGGCATGCTACGATGGACAATATCGACTAACCATATTTGTGACATGCACTTAGACAAGCAAGAGGGCATCGCCAGATCCCCTGAGGGCGGCTTTGCCATGGCGGCGCTTCTCGTTAGCCTGTCGGTCATGGGGCTAATGATGGCGATGGCGCTACCGGTGTGGAGTGTGGCCGCAAAGCGAGAACGGGAGGCCGAGCTGATCTTTCGGGGCGAGCAGTACGGGCGGGCGATCGAGCTGTATCAGCGGCAGGTGGCGGGTGCGTTTCCGGCGGATCTCGAGATGTTGGTCGAGCAGCGCTATCTCCGCCGGATCTACGAGGATCCGATGACCGAAGATGGGGAGTTTCAGCTGATTCTCCAGGCGCAGCTGGTGCAGGTTGATGGCGAGCCGGCGCCGCCCCTCCCCCCGGGCCAGCTAGTTGGTCAAACACCAGAGCCTGAGAGCGACGGTGTTCAACGGCTGCTGGCATTCGGTGAGATTGCATCCGGTCCTGGCACCGTAGCCAGTGGGGCACAAGGGGGCATCGTTGGAGTGGTGAGCAAGAGCACGGAGGAATCGCTCAGCCAATACAACGGTCGCGAGCGGTACAACGAGTGGGTGTTCACGTCGGTACAGGCGCGTGGCGCGACTGGGCAACCAGGTGTTCAACGGTTTGCACAGCCTGGGCAGGGCGGAGCGGGCTTGGGCCAGGAATTTGGTACGGCGGGCGGTGGCGCCGCCGACCAAGAGGGCCAGGGTCGCCCGGGCGCCCTCGGCCTCCGGTAGCGACAGCACCTCCGGCCGAGCCGTTGGCCCATCGCGCCGCTGACGATCACTTTCCTAGCTGGATTCCTCGGCCAGCCCGCGGTAGAGCCAGACCGCCGCGAGCGCCGAGGCGACGATCGGCGTGATCGCGCCCCCGCGCGACCCGAAGAGCAACTCGCCCGATCCCCATAGTGCACCGTAGACGAGCACGCATCCGGCACCCCAGCGGATTAATGCGCGCGTCACGGGGGCAGGCCTCGGATCGCCCGCAGCCGCAGCGACGCATCGCCAGCCGGGCCCTCCCGGACGCGCCCGTCGGTAGAACGCCACGAGGTGCGGCATCGGGTCTGCCGGCGTGAGCCACGTCGCGCCGAGCCAGCAGACTGTCGTCCACGGTACGAGGTAGAGGAGCGTCTCCGGAAAGACGAGATCGGTCCAACCCTGCACGTAGACGAACCCGACGACTGCCGCAACGACGGCCGCGATCTCGGATGTCGCGGTGACGCGCCACCAATACCAGCGGGCGATCATCACTAGGCCGAGGCCTGCCCCTGACTCGAGCACCAACTCCCACGCTTGGCGGACGGTGTCGAGATAGAACGTCAGGACGGCGCTGGTGGCCATCACTCCGACAGTTACGCTACGCGACACCGCGACGAGACGCCGGTTCGTCGCGGTCGGGTGCAGAAATCGGCGGTAGACATCGTTGACCAGATACGACGTTCCCCAGTTGAGTTGCGTGGAGACGGTCGACATGTACGCGGCGAAGAACGCGCCAATAAGGAGGCCTCGCCACCCCGGAGGAAGATGGTCGCGCATGACGAGTGCATACCCGGATTCGCGGTCCGCCAGGTCTGGGTAGAGCACGAGCGCCGCCAGTGCGACGAGAATCCAGGGCCACGGCCGGAGGCAGAAGTGGGCGACGGTGAACCAGAGTGTCGAGAGGAGAGCTTGGCGCTCGTTGCGCGCGGACATGATCCGTTGGGCGATGTACCCGCCGCCGCCAGGTTCCTGGCCGGGGTACCAGCTCGCCCACCACTGCACGCCCAGATAGGCGACGAACGATGTGAGAGGCAGGACTAGGGTCGGGGCGGGGACGGCCGCGCCCGCCGTGGGTTCTGTGATGGTCGGCCAGAGACGAAACGTCGAGTCCGGTAGCTGCGCCAAGAGTCCGTCGATGCCCCCGACCGCGGGGAGTCGCAACGCGAATACGGCGAGGGCAATGGCGCCTAGCATGGCGATGCCGAACTGAACGAAGTCCGCGACGATGACACCGCGTAGACCCGCCAGGGCGGCGTAGACACCGCTAGCCGCCAGTCCGACGAGGACCGCGGTGAGCGGATTCCACCCGAGCGTGACCGACAGCACCTTCATGAGCGCGAGGTTCACCCAGCCGATGACGAGGCAGTTAATCGGCAAACCGAGGTACAGGGCACGCAGCCCCCGGAGAAGTGCAGCGGACCGTCCGGTGTATCTCAGCTCGACGAACTCGACGTCAGTCAGGATCCCCGCGCGGCGCCACAGACGCGCGAAAAGGAACACGGTGAGCATGCTGCCGAGCGCGCCGTTCCACCACAACCAATTGCCCGCGATCCCGTTTACGGCGACGAGCCCGGTGACGACGAGTGGCGTATCCGCCGCGAACGTCGTCGCGACCATCGAGGTCCCGGCCAGCCACCACGGGAGATCCCTGCCTGAAAGGAAGTACTGCGTGAGGCTGGCACCACCGCGGCGCACGTGCCACATCGCGACGCCGAGCGGAACGGCCAGCGCGAGCGTGAGGGCGATCCAGTCGAGCGCCGTCAATGACATCACGGTGCCATGGCCGCCATCACGACGTCATGGAAAACAGGGCGGATGGCAAGGATGCCATCGTTCTCGCGAGACGGGTGGACGCGGTTCGTGAGCAATACGACATAGACGTCTGCCTGTGGGTCGATCCAGAGAGAGGTGCCGGTGAAACCGGTATGGCCGATCGCCGCGGGTGACATGTGCGTACCACAGGAGGACGTGTGCCGCATGGTGTCCCACCCAAGTGCGCGAGAGCTTCCCGGTACCGTGGTGGGCGTCGTAAACCTCGCCATCGTGGCGCGTGAGACGAGATGGCCGCCGCGCGTAGTCGCGCCACTCATGGTGCGCAGGAGGTCTCGCGCAAACCGGCCGACTGCAGCGGCGGTCCCGAAGAGGCCCGCGTGCCCGGCGACCCCTTGGAGCGCCCACGCGTTCTGGTCGTGGACCTCGGCGACGGCCAACCGTCCGCGCCACGGATCGACTTCCGTAGGCGCCGTGCGCGTCCGCCACTCGCTCGGCGGACGATACCGAAGCTCGCCCCACCCCCGCGCAGCCGCGAGCGCCGAGAACTGTTGGTCGATCGGCTGTTGCCGGGCGTCACAGTCGGCGAGGATGAAGCCGAGGAGGATGAAGCCAAGATCGCTGTAGACGGATCGGGTCCGTGGAGCGTACTCGAGAGGCAGTGTGCAGATGGCGTACTCGAAGTCGGCGCGGCCGGTATGGTCACGAAAGAAGGGGAGGTGCGGGGTGAGCCCAGAGGCGTGCTCGAGGAGATCTGAGAGCGTTACCGTGGCGCGGTCCGTCCCGCGCCAGGCGGGCAGCCATTGGCTGACCTGGTCGGAGAGCGCCAGGCGTCCGGCCTCGATGCCTCGCATGGCGAGGGTGGTCGTGACGATGACCTTGGTCAGCGAGGCGAGGTCGAACACCGTATCCGGGGCGGCCGCACGGGTCGGGTCCGCGCCCAACGCGCCGAAGGCGCCTTCCCAGACACGACTCTCGCGGGTCCCCACCTCGGCAACCGCCGCCGGGAACGCTCGGCTGCGTACCGCCTGAGTCAGGAGTATGCTCACCGCGGCTAAGTCAGCCATGGTCGGCGTCCTCAGTGTGTGGAACGCTGATTACCTGGGCGGTCCACCCCATGCCCAGCGTCGTCATCGATCCGATGAGCGTGTACCACTGGTAGGAGACCGCAGTGAACAGGGCCAATGAAAGAGTGGCCGCGAGGCCGGCGCCGAGGCCAACGGCAGCGGCGGCGGGCGATCGGATCGCCGTGCAGGTACCCAAGAGAAAGATGCCGAGCAGCAGTCCGCCCGTGAAGAACTGCACGGCCAGCACCTCATCGATCAGACGGCTCGAGAGTTGGATTGCCACGAGCGCAACCGCGACCTGCACTGCGGCCCACCCGACGGTCGCCCACCGGGCGACACGGAGATAGTCGATGTCGGGTCGATCACGTCCCGCCCATTGCATGTAGAAGTCGCCGATCGTCACGGCGGCGGAGGAGTTCAGCGACGATGACAACGTGGACATCGCCGCAGCGAGGATGGCGGCGAGCATTAACCCGCGAAGGCCGACGGGGAGGTGCGTCATAAGAAACAGCGGAAACACACGGTCGGGCTGGACCCGGTCGCCGATCATAATTGGGCTGAGCAGACCTGGCGCGTGTGCCGTGTAGTACGCCCAGAGCATGACGCCGATCATGAGAAAGAGCGCGAATTGCACGAAGACGATAAGGCCGCTGACAACGAGCGCCCGGCGAGCGTCACGAGTTGAGGTACAGCAGAGATACCGCTGGACAAACATCTGGTCCGTGCCGTGCGTTGCGGCAGTCAGAAACGCGCCGCCCACCATCGCCGACCAGAACGTGTAGTCCTGCGTTAGTGTCCACGTGAGGTCGAGCACGGTGAGCTTTCCGGCCGCGTGACCGCTAGACATGACCTCGGGCCATCCACCGGGGATGGTCGAGACAAGTACGGCCGCGGCTATGACCGAGCCGCCGAGGTAGATCGCGAGTTGGGCTACGTCGAGCCAGACGACCGCGAGCATCCCACCAAGCCAGGTGTAGGCGAGCGTGACGATGGCGATGACCGCGACCGCGGCGACCAGTACTGTCGTGTCTTGAGCAGCATCGGGAAGGACCGCACTCGTCCGTTGCTCGGAGGTAAATGTCAGCATGGCGGCCGCAAGTATCACGCCGGTCGCGAACAGGCGGAGCCCATCGGAAATGTTCCTGGTCGCAAGGAAGATCGCGGCGGTCAGACGTCCAATGCGACGGTCGAACCGACGCGCCAGTAGCTGATAGGCCGTGACGAACTCGCCGCGAAAGTACGGCGGGATGAAGATGAGCGCAACGAAGAGGCGGCCGACGACATAACCGGCGGCGATCTGCAAGAACGTTAGATCGGAGCCGAACGCGTAGCCAGGGACGCTGATGAGCGTGACGGTGCTCGTCTCGGTGGCGACAATCGATCCCGTTACGGCCCACCATGGAACGCGACGGCCCGTCAGGAAATAGTCGCGCACGCCGGTCTGGCCGCGCGACAGTCGCTTGCCGAACCAGACAGCGGTGACCAGGTACGCGGCGACAACGATGAGATCGACCGGATGCATCCATCACCGTGCGCGCGGCGAGTGGGGAAGGGCGTCGCCGGCGTTCTCCCCGAGCGCAGACCTGACGACGTTGTGGGCTCGTTTCAGTCGATCGATCGCCGCAGTATGGCTGTCACCCGTTCGCTCCATCACGATCGCCGCCTTGACGTTCCACCCGGCTCGTCGCAGCAGTTTCCCGGCAGCATCGTAGTCGAGTCCTGTCACGGTGGTGATGATGCGGCGCGCGCGGTCCCGCGCCTTTTCTGAGCCCGTCTTCACATCGACCATGAGGTTTCCGTATGTCTTGCCGAAGTGGACCATCGAAACGGTCGTCAACATGTTGAGCACCATTTTCGTGGCGGTGCCGGCTTTGAGGCGGGTCGATCCGGCGATGACCTCCGGTCCGACCGCGGGGGCAATGACGACATCTACGAACGTCTGGAGCTCGGTACCCGGCCAGCATGTGACAAAGACGATCTTGACGCCGGCGCGCCGTGCGCGCGTCAACGCGCCGCGCACGAACTGGGTCATCCCGCTCGCGGACACCCCAATGAGGACGTCCTTCTTGCTAGGTCGGAGTCTGGCGATCGCCCGGCCGCCTTCGTCATAGTTGTCTTCGGTACCGTCTTTCGGTTGAAAGAACGCGGAGCGCCCGCCGGCGATGATTGCCTGGACCTGGCGCGCAGGCGTGCTGAACGTGGGGACCATCTCGGCAGCCTCGAGCACGCCGAGTCGACCGCTCGTGCCCGCGCCGACGAAGATGATGCGGCCTCCGCGTCGCAGCGCCGCGGTCAACAGGTCGGCGCCGGTCGCGATTTTGGCTTTCTCGCGTCGCACCGCGGTCAGGACCTTGCGGTCTTCGCTGAGCATGAGGCGGATGAGGTCATCGGTCGATGCCTCATCCATGGCGAGCGTATTGGGATTGATCGCCTCCGTGGGCAGATCTTTCCACTTCGATGACGTAGGCATTCGACGTTGATCCATTGCGGGAGCCAAGGACCGGATGGCGTGCGCGTCGGTCGTGGATGGACAGACCACGACCCACTAACCCGCCGGTGAGGGCCCGCGCCTAGTTTGACTTGCCCCAAACGGACAATATATAACTATCGATTATTCTAGAGCCTACGGGCCCACATGCGTCGTATCCACTCGTTGCTTGACCATGACGTTGACGCCGACGTCGACCCCTCCGACCCGGTCTTCGGCCGGTGCTGGATGATATAGCCGCCGCGAGTCAGTGATTCTCACGGGCCATCATCCGTCGCTGGGTGATGGCCCTTTTCTTTAGGACGCTAGAGTTCAGTGCTCAAGATCGCGCTGGTGGGATTCGGTACGGTGGGGCAATCCGTCGCGCGAATCCTGTGCTCGGACGCGCACCCGCGGCTGCGGCTGACCCACATCGCCAACCGCAACGTCGAACGTAAGAAGGTCGACTGGGTGCCGCCAGATGTCGTTTGGACGGAGCAGGTCAGTCAGGTCGTCGAGTCCGAGGCCGACGTGGTCGTCGAGGTAATCGGCGGCGTCGAGCCGGCAGCTACCTGGATCCATCGGTTCCTTCGCGCCGGGAAGTCTGTCGTCACCGCGAACAAGGAGGTCGTTGCCCAGTGCGGTGTCGGACTCCTAACGCTGGCTCGGGAGCAACAGTGCCACGTGCTCTTCGAAGCGGCTGTTGCTGGTGGGATTCCCGTTGTGCGGGGTGTGCGCGAGGGACTCGCCGGCGACCAACTGTGCCGTGTGCTTGGTATTCTTAACGGTACTTGCAACTACGTCTTGACCCGCATGGAGATGGCCCAGGTGTCGTTCGCCGATGCCCTAACCGAAGCCCAATCGCTCGGGTATGCCGAAGCGGACCCGACGGCGGACGTCGACGGCACCGACGCACAGGCCAAGCTTGCCATCCTGTCGATGGTGGGACTTCGTCGGCAGATCGACGCTCCGACCATTCCGCTCGCGTCAATCCGTGCCATCGAGCCACTCGACTTCATCTACGCCCGCCGGCTAGAGTGCACGATTCGGCAGGTGGCTCGCGCGGAACTCGTGGGGGGCGATCGGCGCGTTCTTGCGTCGGTGATGCCCTCCCTCGTCCCGCTGTCTTCCACGTTAGCCCACATCGAGGGTAACCAGAACGTCGTCGTTGTCGAGGGAACCATCGGTGGCGAAACGGCGTTCTCCGGCTACGGTGCCGGCGGCGATCCCACCGCCGTGGCGGTCGTCTCCGATCTCGAGTCGATCGCTCGTGGCCATACGGACGCGGCGGCCGAGTGGCAGATCAGCCGAGCGGAGTGCGTCGAGCGCGAGTTCATGGCGCCACACTACGTCCGATTCATCGTGTCGGATCGCCCCGGTATCATCGCCGCGCTGGCGGATGTCTTTTCGCGGCACGGGGTCAACGTCGATTCGGTACTGCAGGAACCGGGCTGTCCGAAAGCCCAGCTTCCGTTCGTGGTCACCCTCGAGTCGTGCAGCTCGACGGCAGTCAGCGCCGCGCTCGTCGAGATCGAGTCGTTCGACTTTCACACTCAGCGACCGCTGTGCCTGCCGATTCTCGTGCGAGGACAGCGACGGTCATGAGCTTCGTTACCGGCCTCCGGTGTTCGTTGTGCGGGACCGCGTTTCCTCCCCAGGCGCTCTACGTCTGCGATCAGTGTCTTGGACCGCTCGATGTGACCTACGACTGGGACGCGATTCGCCGCGTGTTCACCCGCGAGGTCATCGCATCTCGACCCCCTAACCTCTGGCGATATCGGGAGCTGCTGCCGATCGACGGCGACCCGCTCACGGGTCTCCACTCGGGGTTCACGCCCCTTGTGCGCGCCCATCGACTGGCGGCCGAGCTCGGCATGCGGGAGCTGTGGGTGAAGGACGATTCCGTCAATCATCCGACGCTGTCATATAAGGATCGGGTGGTGGCGGTAGCGGCCACGCGGGCGGTCGAGCTTGAGTTTTCCGTGTTTGGCTGTGCGTCGACGGGGAATCTTGCGAACAGCGTCGCTGCGCATGCCGCGCGTCTCGGGCTGGCCTGTTACGTGTTCATTCCTGACACTCTTGAGCCGGGAAAGATTCTGGGGTCGGCCATCGCGGGACCGCACGTCGTCGCGATCGACGGTACCTACGATGACGTCAATCGGCTGTGTACGCAGGTGGGGGACCGATACGGTTGGGGGTTCGCAAATATCAACCTTCGCAGCTATTACGCGGAAGGCGCGAAGACCTACGGTTTCGAGATCGTCGAGCAGCTCGGTTGGCGGTTTCCACGCCACGTCGTCGCGCCGGTAGCCGGTGGGACGCTGCTGCCGCGGATCGGGAGCGGATTTCGGGAGCTGCGGGAAGCGGGCTTGGTCGAGGGGGATCTGCCGCGAATTCATGCAGCTCAGGCGGCCGGGTGCGCGCCGGTGGTTCACGCGCTCAAGTCGGGGTTGGATCATCCTGAACCGGTGAAGCCAAACACCATCGCCAAATCGATCGCCATCGGAAACCCGGCGGACGGGTTTCACGTGCTCCGTACTGTGCGCGACACGGGCGGGTGGGGCGCGAGCGCCACTGATAGCGAGATCCTCGCCGCCATCGGCCTACTGGCGCGGACGGAGGGCATCTTCACGGAACCGGCCGGCGGCACGACGCTCGCGGTGACCATGAAACTGGTCAGGGACGGCGTCATTGACAAGGACGAGGCGACGGTCATCTGTATCACCGGAAACGGATACAAGACCGGCGAGGCGGTGGCCTCGACATTACCCGAACCGGTGCGGCTCGCACGCTCGCTGCGCGACGTAGACGCCTTCGTCGCCGAGCAGGATCAGCAGCACCAGCGTGAGCGGCGCACGTGACTCGCTCAGAGCTTGGCATCATCGTCGAGGCGGAGGGGCACCTGATCGACTCGCAGTTGCTCAACGCCATCTTCGACAAGGTCATCGAGCGCCGTGCGAAGTTCGAGGTGTTGCAGTTCGATATCGGTCGGACGAACGACGAATTCTCGCGGCTTAGACTCCGCGTGACCGCTTCGGATCGGCCACGGCTGGTCCAACTCCTCGAGGAGCTTATGCCGCTCGGGTGCCATCCCGCTCCGGAGCGGGAGGTCGTGCTCGAGCGGGCCGAAGCGGATGGATGCGTGCGGGACGATTTCTACGCCACGACCAACCATCGCACCCACGTTCGCCATGACGGCGCATGGCTGGAGGTCGGGGAGCAGCGGATGGACGCCGTCATCGTGGTGAAGCCTGCCGGCGCGGCCTGCCGAAAGTTGCGCGACGTGCGGGCGGGTGACCCGGTCGTGTGCGGTGTCGACGGTATCCGCGTGGCACCGGCGTTTCGCGAGCGCGACCGACTCGGCTTCGCGTTCATGACCAACGACGTGTCAACCGAACGACGGGTCGAGGTCACGGTGGCCAAGGTCCTGGCGATGATGGGCGAGGTGAAAGCGGCTGGCGGGCGAATCGCGTTCGTCGCCGGCCCAGTCGTCGTGCATAGCGGCGGCGGCGCCTACTTCACCGATCTCATTCGGCGCGGGTTCGTGGACGTGCTGCTGGCGGGGAACGCCCTCGCCGTCCACGATGTTGAGCAGGCGCTGTTTGGCACTTCGCTGGGCATCGACCTTGACGCCGGAGTCGCCGTCGAGGGGGGTCACAAGAACCACATGCGCGCGATCAACACGATCACGCGCGCGGGCGGTCTGCGGCCGGCGGTCGCGACCGGCGTGCTGCAGTCGGGGATAATGCACGAGGCGATCACGCGCGAGGTCGACTACGTGCTCGCCGGGAGCATCCGCGACGACGGTCCGCTGCCGGACACGATAATGGACCTCGTGGATGCGCAGGACCGGTACTCCGCAGCGCTACGCGACGTGAACATGGTCGTCATGCTTGCGACGATGCTCCATAGCATCGGCGTCGCCAACATGTTGCCGTCGTGGGTCCGTGTCGTGTGCGTCGACATTAACCCGGCTGTTGTCACGAAACTGTCCGATCGCGGGTCATCGCAAACGGTGGGGGTCGTGACCGACGTCGGCCTGTTCCTGCACCAGCTGAGTGTGCAACTGCGCGAGCCGGCGCCGGTCGTGGTTCCGTCGACGCTGGAAGGGACGACAGGATGAATCCCGCCGCGTCCGGGCCGGTTGTCGTGCAGAAGTACGGCGGCACATCGGTCGCGACCGCAGATCGGATCTGCGCGGTTGCAGATCGTATCGTGCTCTGCCTGCCCGACCACCCGCGGCTCGTGATCGTGCTCTCGGCAATGGGTAAGACCACGGATAGCCTCGTGGCCGTCGCCCATGAGGTGGCGAGGCGGCCACAGGGGCGCGAAATGGACCTGCTTTTGTCAACGGGCGAACAGGTGTCGGTGTCGTTGCTGGGATTGGCGCTTCAGGACAAGGGCGTGGCCGCAGTCTCGCTGACGGCGCCACAGTGCGGCATCCGGACCGACAGCACCTTCAACATCGCGCGGATCGAGTCTATTGATACGCGGCGTATTCTCGGCGAGCTGGATGAGGGTCGTATCGTCATCATCGCGGGCTTTCAGGGTGTCACCCACGATCACGAGGTGACGACGTTGGGACGTGGCGGTAGCGATATCACGGCGGCCGCAGTAGCAGCAGCGCTCGATGCCAGCGTCTGCGAGATTTGCACGGACGTCGACGGCGTAATGTCGGCGGACCCGAACACCGTCCCGGATGCTACTCGGTGGCACGCCATCAGCTACGAGGAAGCGATCGAGATGGCGTCGAGCGGCGCCAAAGTGCTGCATCCACGCGCGGCCGAGGTCTGCATGGCTTACGGCATTCCGATTCACGTGCGATCGAGCTTCCACATGAACGACGGGACGTGGATTGGCGGAGGCGACGACATGGTGATGGAACAAGCGGCGGTGGTCGCTGTCAGCAGCGACAAACAGATCGCCAAAGTCACGTTGTTGGAGGTGCCGGACCGACCCGGGATGGCCGCCCAGGTGTTTCAGGACCTCGCGGCTGATGGGATCAGCGTGCGTCTCATCATTCAAAGCGCGAGCTCCGACGGCCGGGGCCGGATCACGTTCGTGCTCGATGCTGAGTACGCCGACGGGGCTGCCACTCTGATTGATCAGTGGAAGGCGGACGGCGTCGCCAGTGAGGGGACCGTCGAGCGCGACGTGGCAAAGATTTCGATTGTCGGGTCACGTCTTGCGTCGACGCCCGGACTGGCCGCGCGGATGTTCGCCGTCCTGGCGCGCGAGGGCATCAACATCGACTGCATCAGCTCGTCCGAGATGAAGGTGGCCTGTGTCATTGCCGCAGCCGAGGTCGACCACGCCGTGCGGGCGGTTCACGACGAGTTCTTTCCACAGCCCGGCTCAGTCGCGGCAGGGTCGGCCGGGTAGCGATGGACGGTCGACTCGACGTCGGCATCCTCGGTGCGACCGGTACGGTTGGTCAGGAGTTCATCGCCGAGCTCGTGGAACATCCGTGGTTCAACGTGACGTGGCTGGCCGCCAGTGAGCGATCGGCTGGTCGGCGCTACGGCGACGCAACGACGTGGCGGCTCCCGTCGGCGCTGCCCGTATCGGTGTCCGAGATGGTCGTGAACGGGTGTGAGCCGACTGGTGCACCGAGCCTGGTCTTCTCCGGTCTCGACGCGTCGGTGGCCGGTGAGGTCGAGACAGCCTTCGCGTCGGCGGGTCACACCGTCGTGAGCAACGCGCGCAACCATCGCATGGCACCGGACGTGCCGCTCCTGGTCCCCGAGATCAACCCCGACCACCTGCAGTTGCTCGGTCAACAGACACGGGTGCGGGGATGGTCCGGCCGAATCGTCACGAACGCGAACTGCTCGACGATTGTGCTGACGATGGCGCTGGCGCCCCTTCGTCGGTTCGGCCTCCGGTCCGTGACGGTGTCGACGCTGCAGGCAGTGTCAGGCGCAGGTTATCCAGGCGTTGCCTCGCTGGACATCGTGGGTAATGTCATCCCGTTCATCGCCGGCGAAGAAGAGAAGATGGAATCCGAGACCCAGAAGATTCTTGGGTCTCTCGAGGACGACGCCGTGACGCCGCACCCGATGACGGTCAGCGCGCAGACGACGCGGGTGCCGGTGCTTCATGGTCACACCGAGCTAGTGTCGGTCGCGTTCGATACCGAGCCGTCGATAGACGACGTGAAGGCGGCGTTCCGCGGTTTCTCCGGGCGTCCGCAGGCCGAGGGCCTCCCGAGCGCTCCGCCAAAACCGGTCGTCTACCTTGAGGGACCCGCACGGCCACAACCGCGCCTCGACGTCGATCGTGACCGAGGGATGACGGTGTCGGTCGGTCGCCTCCGCGCGTGTCCGGTACTCGACTACAAGTTCGTCGTGCTCGGACACAACACCGTGCGCGGCGCCGCGGGTGCCGCGTTACTGAATGCGGAGCTGATGCGCGCGGACGGTCTCCTCGAATAGGTAGACGGGCTTCGCCTGGAACCCTGCGGGTGCTGCGCGCCCGGTCCAAGTGAACGTGGCCGGAATGGCGACGAGGTCACTATCGGCCAGACACTCGTCGACGTGCATGCGTAGGTCGGGAAAGGCTGTCCGGAGTAGGGCCTTGTTGTCGCCGGTTATGATTGTGTTCCTCTTCTCATTTGGGCCGCGCCATCGGGCTGTCCGGCGCGTCTTGCCGTCCATCGAACACGATGCGGCCACCCACCACCGTCATGAGCACCCTGGTGTCACGAATGTCGAGAGATGGCGCGGATAGCAGATCGGTGTCGAGCATCACGAAGTCTGCCAGTTGCCCGACCACCAGCCGGCCCTTCTCCGCTTCCTCGAACGAGGCGTATGCGCCGGTCAGCGTGTAGGCATCGACCGCCTGGGCAATCGTCACCCGTTCGGTCGGGATCCATCCGCCGCTGCCGCGCCCGTCGATCGGCCGGCGGGTGACGGCGGCGTAGAGTCCATCTAGAGGGTTGACTGGTGAGTAGAACCAATCGGTCCCGAAGGTGACGCGCGCACCGCTGTCGAGCAGCGATCGGATAGCCAGCGCCGTCGTGTCGCGGTCATGCCCGACCAGCGCGTCGATCAGCGAAGCGTCGTACAGCAATCGCGTCGGTTGCATGCTGGCGATGACGCCCAGACGGCCGAGGCGCTGAACGTCCGCCGCGCGGAGATGCTGGGCGTGCTCGATACGAAACCGCCGGTCCCGCCGACCGTTCTCTCGAATCACGCGAGCGTAGGTGTTCAAGACGAGGTGGGTCGCGCGTGCTCCGATGGCGTGCATGGCCACTTGCAGGCCGGCACGGTCGGCAGCGGCGGTCCAGGCATACAGCTGGTCTTCATCGTAGAGCAGCAGGCCACGGTCGCCCTCCGAACCGGGATAGGCCTTGTCTAGCGCCGCCGTTCGCGTAGCCAGGGTGCCATCGACCAACCCTTTGACCGCGCCGACGCGTAGCCAGGAGTTGCCACGGCCATTCGCGCCGCCAAAGGCACCGCTGGCGATCGCATCCCGCAGGCGCGGCCACGTTGAGAGCGGTAGCGCGACATAGATACGTGCGGTGAGACTGCGCCGGGCCGCGGCGGACTGGAAGGCGGCCACGTCCGACCAGCCACCCATATGGTGGACGGATGTCACCCCTCGCGCGCCCAGGTGGTCGAGCGCCGCCTCTAGGGCGGCGACATCGCGATCCGTCGAACCAATAGAGTTCGCGACGGGCGTTCCGGCCGGGTCGCGATCCGCCTCCTCGAGGAGCTGGTACCCGGCATCGATGAGATGGATGTGCGAGTCGATGAAGCCGGGCACGATCATCGCGCCGCCGGCATCGATCACGACGTCGTCGATTGCCAGCGCCCGGACTGCCGCGCTCGTTCCCACCGCGGCGATTCGATTGTCCAATACGCCGACAGCGTCGACGACTGGGCGGGCGGGGTCGCCCGTCCACACCGTGGCGTTCACGACCGCCAGCGTCACTTCGGGGACAGGGGACGGGGCCTCGATCGTGCAGGCGGTGCACGTGAGGACGCAGAACGCCGCGATCCGCGTGGTCGACCAACTGGTCAACCCACCGACGCGAAATGTCGAATAGCTGACGTCGTGCCGGTCGAGTCGGGGAACGGGTTGACGTTCCCCGATCGCCGCGGACTCTGCCAATGGCGTGGGCTAGTTGTCGTTCGCTTGCAGGTCGCCACTCGCGTAGTCGACGAGCAGGCGGATCGGAGATGTGCTGTCGGTCCCCAGCAGCGATGCACCGGGCGTGACGTCGGCGCCGGGCCGAAGCGCGGCGTGGATCTCGATCTCGCTCCCGCCGGGCAGGTCCATCGGCACTTCGAACCAGTAGCGGGTCGGCCATGCCGCATCTGGCTCGCGCAGAAATAGCATCGGCATCCGATCACCGTCTGGTGTCACGGCGATCACCTGGACATCCTTCGCCTCGATGTCGATCTCCGGAAAAACGGCGAGCAGCCGCACGTCGTGTTCGAGGTTGTGCGCGAACATAATGTTGCGGCCCTCGATGGGTGTCGGAGACGTCATCAGGATCGACTCGATCGCCGCGGCATCACCGTCTCGGAAGTACAAGCCCACCTGCGTCTGATCGCTGAACGACTCGCCTTCGGTGATCCACGTCTTCTTGTAGTGGATCCGTATCACGATGTCGGCGCCCGCAGGAAAGCGGTGAGCCATACCGCTCTCCCGCGGGACCTGCTGCTGACCCGGCGACCAAACTGCGATCGGTGGGGTCGTGGGAAAAGGCTGGCCGTCGGATCGCGCGAACCCAGGTCCAGCGTCCGTCGCATCGAGGCCCTCAGCGGTGTCGCCCGCATCGACGTATACCCCGACCCCACGCACGACTGCACCGGCGCCAGGCACAATGTCGACCCCGGTGATCCAGCGGTCGGCCGCGGTCTCGGACGGCAGTACGAAAAAGCGGGTCGCTTCGCTCGTGCCGGCGTCGAGCACGAATGGCTCGGGCATGGTGACCGTCAGTCCGGGCTCGCCGAGCGACCATCCGCTTGGGGCCGTGATCGCCTCAGGTGGTTTGTCGCGTGGACCCTGCGGGTACCCGCCGCTCGACCACTCGAGGATCATGTCCATCTCGTGAGCTGGGAGCGCGTGCCCGTTCTTGAAGTCGCCGAAGCCATCTTCGGCTTTCCACGGCGGCATCCGCAGTGCAAGGACTTCCTCTCGAATGGACTGCGCCCACGGATATGCGTCTTGATACGTGACTAGCGACATCGGCGCAATGCCGCCGCTCCGATGACAGGCGCCACAGTTGTCACGGAAGATGGGGAAGAGGTGCTCGTTGTAGTTCCACCGGGACGCGATCGGCGTGTGACTCCGCGTCACGGGACCAGTGCTCACTGCGAAACCGACCACCAGCAGGACAAGACCCCAGCCGTATCGTCGCATGTGCCGTCCCCCGTCGCGTTCACGCCGCCGGCGTCGCGCTACCGCGCGTCGGCTGCCGCGTAGACGCGGGTGATATTCTCGACCGCCTCGACGAAGATGGCGTAGGCGTCGCCGACTTGCTGTTTGTTCCCCAGGTCGCCGTACCAATCAAGTAGCCACGCTGCGCGCACCAGACTCCGAATCGCGATGCGGACGTCATTTCGGGCCCGGGTCGGCAAGTCGGCCGCCCGGTCATTGAGGGCGAGCGCCAGCTCCTTCGCCTGAAGTGCCGGGATGAAGATCTCCGCGAACGCACCCCGCGTCACCAGGTCGCTGATTTCTAGGTTGCGACCGCTGATGCCGGTCACGATCTCGCTCGTAAGCTCTGGAATCCGCGGGCGGATCCGCTCGGCTAATGGCACCGCTACCGGGGCGGCATCCGCGACCGAGAGCGGCTCGCTGTCGCCAGCCTCGGACGACAACTCGATGAAGATAAAATCGAACCGGTCTTCCGGAAAATCCTCCACCACTTGCAGCTTGGCGGTGATCTCAGTCGGAACGGCGATGTCTCCCATCTCGGCTTCCAGATAAGCGCCGTCGGGCGAGGGGAGCAGCGGGAAAGCGACCACTTCGCGGAACTCGTCAGTAGCCTCGTCGTACTCCTCTTCGAGGACGGCCCGTCCCATCCAGAAGCTCACGTCGACCGGCTCTCGAAAATTGTCCGTCGCGTAGACACGGAAGCGGCCGGCCTCCGGGTAGGCGCCCTCGATGTGGTGATAACTGTCGGGCGCCATGAAGACCGTGCCCCCGTGCCGCGGGGTGTGATCCATGTGCGCCCCCGGGGCGGCGTCCACGACGCCGCAGGTCAGCATGGTAGACCCGTAGTAGGGGTTCCGCACTGGTCCGTCGAGCTGGACCCAATTGGATCCCCCGTCGTACATGGGGCAGTAGGCCCGCGCAAAGCCTGTAGGGAGATTCATTGCCGCGAGAAACTCCGACAGCGGCTTGAACTCGGCGCGCATCGTCTCGATGTTGTCCGAGCCTGCCGCGACCTGGGTCAGCGGTCGCGTGACGTTGTCCGCGACCACGAGCAAGGCTTCCAGCGCAACCCGCGCGCCATCGAAGTCGTCCGCAGCCAATGCCTGTTGCGCGTCGACGTACCGCGCGAGTTGCGTGGCTAGATCGCCGCCCGGTGCCAGGGGTGCAGCCAAACTAGTGTCGGGTGGCTGGCGTGTCTGAGCGCAGGCCGACACCGCAATCAGCATGCCGCTCACCAGCAGGGCACCTATGCTCAACTGTGAAGCCATGAGCCTGTCCTCGTAGAGTGTCGACCGCACACAGACATCAGACTGGGGAGCGCAAAATCGATTGCGTCAGTATACAACGTGACGAGACAGCGTCGCAATGCCCAGCGGTGCCGTAACTCGTTATGGACCATGGATTAGCAGACTTCAACCGTTGCTTGTCGCGCTGCCGCCGGCCAGGACGACCTCGGCGCGACCGCCGTGCTACTGTGGGGTGTGGCCGAGCGCCGCACCGCCCGCGCGCGGGTTAACGCACAGCTCGCTGACGCCTATCTCGACGAGCTGCGCGTGGCACGCAGACTGGCCAACAACACCATCGAGAGCTACGCGCGAGATCTCACGAGCCTCGCACGCTTCGCGGACTCTGGTCGGAACCGTCTCGACCAGCTAACCAGACAAGATCTCGAGCAGTTTGTGCGCGATCGTCGCGCGTCAGGATTTGCCCCGCGCTCGGTCGCACGGATGGTCGCGTGCATCCGCGGTTTCTACCGCTTCCTCGTGACCGATGGTCATGTCGATGTCAATCCGGCCGAAGATGTTCGGGCCCCGAAGTCGTGGCCCGCGCTCCCCAAGTTCCTGTCGGTCGAAGACGTTGACCGGTTGATCGAGCAGCCCGACACGACGACGCCGATTGGCGTGCGTGATCGGGCGCTGATCGAGCTGTTGTACGCGACCGGGCTGCGTGTCTCGGAGCTGGTGTCGCTCCGTCCGAGCGATCTCAACCTCGGGGCGGGTTACCTCAAATGTTTTGGGAAGGGATCGAAGGAACGGTTGGTTCCGATCGGGGCGAACGCTGTCGACTGGGTGCGGCGATACGCGGCGTTTGCCCGCCTGGCGCTCCTTGGCGGCAAGGCGTCACCGTGGCTGTTCGTGAACGCGCGCGGCGGGCGTGGACTGAGTCGGGTGGGCTTCTGGAAGATCCTCAAGAAGCGTGCCCGGCTGGCCGGACTCTCACCGGGACTCAGCCCGCACGTCGTGCGGCACTCCTTCGCCACGCACCTGTTGGAGCGCGGCGCGGATCTCCGATCGATTCAAACGCTCTTGGGTCACGCGGATCTGTCGACAACACAGATTTACACGCATATTCTCGAAGCGCGTCTCAAAGCCGTCTACGACGAGTTCCACCCGCGCGTCTGATTGACCCTGGAAACCGCGCTTTGCTAGGGTTAGCGTTTCGCTAGGCAATACGGACGGTTGGTAGTACGGAAGGAACGACATGCGCAGGACAGGTCACTACCTCTTCACCTCCGAATCGGTCACGGAGGGGCACCCTGACAAGATCGCGGATCAGGTCTCGGATGCGATCCTCGACGCGGTCCTCGCGCAGGACCCCACCGGACGTGTCGCCTGCGAGACGCTGCTGACGACCGGCCTGATCGTACTGGCAGGTGAGATCACCACTAGCTCCGCCCCCAACTACAGCGATGTGGCGCGGGCCGCGGTCCGCGACGTGGGATACACGCGCGCGAAGTATGGGTTCGATGCTGACACCTGCTCGGTGCTCTCGGCGCTGCACGGCCAGTCGCCGGACATCGCCATGGGGGTCGATCCGGGTGGGGCGGGGGACCAGGGCATGATGTTCGGCTACGCCTGCTCTGAAACGGAGGAGCTGATGCCGCTCCCGCTCATGATCGCCCATCGCCTCGTGCGGGCACTGTCGGAGGTACGTCGAGACGGTCGGCTCGCGTATTTGCGACCCGATGGCAAGTCGCAGGTGACCGTCGAGTACGAAGACGATAGACCTGTTCGAATCGACGCGGTGGTCGTGTCCAGCCAGCACAGCGACGAGGTCTCCACAGCGCAGATCCGTGACGATATTCGCGAGCAGGTTATACACGCGGTGGTGCCGGGCGCGTTGATCGACGACCGTACGAAGATCTACGTTAATCCGACGGGTCGCTTTGTGACCGGTGGTCCGCACGGTGACTCCGGAGTGACCGGGCGAAAGATCATCGTGGACACTTATGGTGGGATGGCGCCGCACGGGGGAGGTGCCTTCTCAGGCAAAGATCCGACGAAAGTCGACCGTTCGGCTGCTTATATGGCGCGCTACATCGCCAAGAACTGTGTCTCGGCGGGCCTTGCCGACCGTGTCCAGGTCCAGTTGGCGTATGCGATCGGGGTGGCGGACCCGGTGTCGGTTCTCGTCGAGACCTTCGGTACTGGCAAGGTCGACGAATCGACGATCAGCAGGTCAGTTCGTGAGCAGTTTGAGTTGACGCCGAAGGGGATCATTGACACGCTGGACCTACGCCGCCCGATTTATCGGCAGACGGCGGCGTTCGGGCACTTCGGCCGGAGCGAGCCGGAGTTTACGTGGGAACGGACGGACAAAACCGACGGACTGCGTTCAGCGGCAGGGCTGTGAGCGGATCGGGACACGTAGTGGACTGTGACATTCGATTTTTGAGCGGCCTCCGGCCGAGAAGCGCCGCACGGACGGCGCCGACCCATGATCCGTGTGGTCGTGTGTGCGGAATATGTTCCCCCATCACGCCGTGTCAGCCTGGCGCCGCGGCCCGGTTCTGATTCAACGCTTCACTACTCAAGCTCACTGGCCTCCATGTCGCGCCCCGCGACACGCAATCTCGCGATCACGATGATGGCGGCCATCGTGGCCGCCGTTTTGTTCTTTCTGATAATGCCGCCGCTGGCGCGGGTGGTTGTCGTTCCAGACCCTGCGCGTCGTGACGACGGGGCGTCCGTCGTGCGCGGCGCGTTTCACGTTCATAGCGATCGCTCGGATGGCAGTGGTTCGTTCAACGAGATCGCCGAGGCGGCTCGGCGGGCGGGTCTCGATTTCGTCATCCTGACGGATCACGGCGACGGCACGCGACCGCCGCGTGCGCCGACCTATCACCGTGGGGTGCTCTGCGTCGACGCCGTGGAGATCAGTACGGACGGCGGCCACTACATTGCGCTCAATTTACCGGTGACGCCGTATCCCCTAGGCGGCGAGGCGCACGGGGTCGTCGAGGACGTGGCGCGGCTGGGAGGGTTCGGCGTGGTCGCGCACCCGGCCTCGCCGAAGCCAACACTCCGTTGGCGGGACTGGAATCTACCTGTGGACGGCGTGGAGTGGCTCAACGGCGACAGTCAGTGGCGGGACGATGGCGTCGGCGCGTTGGCGCTCGCGGCGATGGGGTACTGGCTCAGGGCGCCAGAGAGCGTGGCAAGGTTGCTCGATCGGCCAGACGCGGCGCTGGCGCAGTGGGATGCACAGACCGCAGTCCGTCCTGTCGTCGGGATCGGGGGAACGGATGCCCACGCCCGGTTGGCGACCGGTGTTCGAGAAGACGGATACGAGGAATCCCTGGCGGTGAGTTTTCCAGGGTACGAACCGCTGTTTCGCGCGTTTGCCGTTCGCGTCAGGTTGTCCCGCGCGTGGCGCGGCGACGCGATGACTGACGCGCAGGCGTTGCTGTCAGCGATCCGCGTCGGTCGCACGTTCACCGCGATCGACGCGCTTGCGCACCCGGCCCGTTTCAGCTATTTCGCGGAACGAGGCGCGCAGCTCGTGGAGATGGGAGGGCGCGTCGATACCACGAGTCCGGTGTCGCTTCGTGCGCGCGTGGCGGGCCCGCCCGAAGCCGAGATGGTCCTTGTGCGCAACGGCCTCCCAGTCGCACGTGCGCGGGCAGAACTGGAGCATCTGATCCCGGCTGGGGCACCGGCGGCGGCGTACCGGGTCGAAGTGCATTTGCCTGCCGCACCGGGGACGCCTCCTGTGCCCTGGATTGTCGGCAATCCCATCTACGTCGGCGACCGGGTCGTCGCTGTGACGCCGCCGAGGGCCGCTCCCGCGTCCGTTACGGCGCTCGACGGACCGGATGGCTGGCACGCCGAGCAGGACGCCGACAGCGTCGCCGAGGTTGACACCGTCGGTACGGTCGTGCGCCTACGATTTCGACTCGCTGAGGGTCCGGCGCCGCACGCGGCGGCCGTGTACGAGGTCGCCGCCGGCACGCTGATGGGCTACGACTGGCTCAACTTTGATGTCGTCTCGAGCCAGCCCGTCCGGGCATCGGTGCAGTTGCGGGTCGCGGGTCGAGAAGATCTGCGCTGGCGGCGGTCGTTCTACGCCGGACCGGAGACCCGGTCCGTTCGCGTGCAGCTGACAGAGCTGACTCCGGTGACGCCCGCGCTTGCCGCACGGCCCGACCTGGGGCTGGTTGAAAGCGTGATGGTGGTTGTGGACGCGGTCAACACGCCACCCGGCACTGCCGGGACGGTCTCGATGATCGCACCACGACTCACTGCCGACTAAGTACGGACACTTAGCAGAAGATAGGCCGCTGATCCGCCGAAGAGGACGTTGGGGGCCCATGCCGCGAGGGCGGGTCCTAGCAGACCCGCGCTGCCGATTGCTCCGAAGACGCTCAGAATGACCCAGTAGCTGAACGCCAGCGCAATACCAACGCCGACGCCGTAGAGGGCGCCGCGAGGTCCGGTCGTAACGGCAAACGGCACGGCGATGAGGGTCAAGATGAACGTCACGAATGGAAACGACGCCTTGCGGTGCAGGGCGACGGCAAGTTCGACGACATCGAATCCGCTGGCACGCAGCTCTTCGATGTACCGCTCGAGTTCCGCGAAGGTCATCAGCTCGGCATCCGGGCGCTCGGTCTTGAAAAACGTCGGGGGTTCGACGAAGGGGAGCGGTTGCGACGCGGCAAACGCATAGGGTGTCGCTGTCCCGGTATCGGTGGCCATGGTAGGGAAGTCTCGTATCCACACGTCGCGGCCGTTCCACTCGTCGGTGAACGCGGCGTGAGCGGCGAACACACGCCGATTGAGTTGCCACGGTCGTCCCTCGAACTCATAGACCGAGAGGTTATGGAGCTCGGTTCGGTCCGGGTCAAAATATAGGTAGTGGTAGATCCCACCGTTGCTGCTGACCGCCCATTTCCGGTTGAGCACGTCGAACGCCTGCGTCGACCCGCTGCGAATCTGGGCCCGCAGCGCCTCGGCCCTCCGGTTCGCGCTCGCGAGCACGCTTTCTCCCAGGCCAAACAGGCAGGCGCTCCACGCCAGGCTGAGCACGAAGATAGGGAGCGCGGTCCGATAGAGGCTGATCCCACACGCCTTCATGACCGTCAGCTCGCTAGACTTGGTGATCAGCCCGATCGTGATGAGCGCCGCTACGAGCGCTGAGATCGGCAGGACGTAGTACATAAACTGCGGCGTCGTATACCAGAAATACTCGAGCAACATCGCGCCGCTGGCCTGTCCTTTGAACAGCTTGTCCGACAGGTCGATGAAGGTCGAGATATAGAAAATCCCGAGCAGGCCGACGAAGGCTACCACCACCCACCGGAGATAGAGCCTCGCGACATACCAGTCGAGGAGCGTGAGACTGCCGAGCCCTCCCTGCGGCACTGTCAAGAGCCGCCCGGGCGCGTTATTGCCGTCCACCGCTTTCGCCGCACCGGTCGGCGGACGATCCCGCCGTGATAACAGGGGGATGGCGAGCCGCCGCTCGACCGAGCGCGATCGCCACAGGATCAGCCCAAGCCCGACGACCCCGAGGACGATGTTGGGCAGCCACATCGCGAGGTGCGGTGCGACGAGCGCGCCCTTGGCCATCGCTTCTCCCGTGTACATGACGACGTAGTAGGCGAAGATTACGCCGATGCCGAGCACGAAGCTGGCCAGCTTGCCATCCTTCCGACTTGTGACGCCAAGACCGAGTCCGATCAGCGCGAAGACGAGACAGGCCACCGGTATCGAGAACTTACGGTGCCTCTCCATGATGGGGCGATGTGGGGGGAGCCCGAGCTGTTCGAGTCGTGTCTCTTCGGCCCGCAGTTGGGGCACGGTGAACTCGGCCAGGCCCCGCTGGGGTCCCGTGCGGGGGAACACCGACTCTGGGTCAAGACCGATGATGATCTCCTCAAAGTCGTGTGTCTCATAGGCCGTCGGATCTGTCGTATCGGAGACATGGCGCGTGCCGTTGTGCAGGACAATGTCGACGAGACGCCGTTCGCGATCGATAACGACCCGCCCTCGCTCGGCGACGAACGCGTCCGGCCGATTCGGGTTGCGCGTGTCGGCCAGGAAGACGTCCGACCACCCATCGCCCGTTGCCGACACCTCACGGACGTATAGCATCACGTTCGGAAAGGCGTCGTAGAAGACGCGCGACTTCACCTCGCCCTCCGCGCGGCTAGCCACCGTGCGAAACGTAATTTCGCGAAACGCCTGATTGGCGTCCGGCAGGGCTACGACCATGGTGTAGCAGGTCGCGGCGGCAGCGCCGACCCCTAGGAGAAACAGAGGTGCGAGCATGCGATAGATGCTGACGCCGCAGGCCTGCAACGCCACAGTTTCCCGGTCGGTTGACATCCGGCCGAGGCCAATCAGGACCCCGATCAGCAAGGCCATCGGAATGGTGATGCCGAGTCCCTGCGGGATCAACGTCGCCATGATCTTGAGGATGGTGACCCCATCGACCCCTTTGGCGATGAGTTCCTCCGCGTAATCCATGATCGGCGGTAGCATCAGCAAGAAGGTCAGTACCAATAATCCCAGCCCGAACGGCGGTAGGACCTCACGCAAGATGTACCGGTCAGTGATCTTCAGCATAGGTCGCGCTAGCTTCGCTCATCGTATCGGTCGCAGGCCCATCCGCCAAGCCGACGCGGTCCCATCAGTCAACGAGAGGATGGTGCGCGGGAGAGCTGGAGTCAGACCTCTATCGAGGATCCGCCGGCCGACCGCCAGCGTTCACCCGAACGTCAAGACCCCACCACCGAGGAACGTGTAGCTCCTTCGTCGGACACAGAAAGCCGAGGGCTTTCCGAGGGTGATTTACCCAAGACCCCTGCGTCTGATAAGGAGTGTTATGTTAACTTGTGGGGGTTTCTACGACTCGGCCCGCAGGCCGGCGAGAATTTCCTCGAGCGCCGCAATGAGCTCATTGCGCGGGACTCGCGTCCTCCGAAACGCCATCCGCAACTTGAAGCTCTTGTTCGGTGCGGCGTAGTTGAAGACGAACGGCTGGAGTCGTCCGCTCCTGGCCTGCTTCTGCTGCGCTGTCGCGTGGCGGACCTTTGCTCGCGTGACACCGCCGTCACGCGTGACCTGTTCGATGAGTGCGATCATCTTGTCAGGGTCGCCTTGTCGCATGACTTCTAGCAACAGCGACTTGGAGCTGATGTCCGCAAGGCGGCAGAGGCTCTTTACCTCATCGGGTATCGCGTTCAGGCTGAGCGCCTCGGTGATGGAGGTGCGTGATTTCCCCAGACGGCGAGCCAGTTCCTCGTGCGTGTAGTTGAAATGGTCCGCTAGCGCGTGCAGCGCGTCGGCCTCCTCGAATGGGGTCAAGTCCTTCCGCTGGATGTTCTCGACGAGGGCAATCTCGATGAGCTCGCCGTCGTCCACGTCGCGGATCACCGCAGGCACCTCCGATATCCCCACCTGGACGGCGGCCTGGTACCGTCGTTCACCGGCGATGATCTGAAACCGAGATCCACGCTGCCGAACAATCAACGGTTCGATGATGCCTTTCTCCGCAATCGACGCCATCAACTCGGACAGGTCTCCCATTACCTGTCTCGGCTGATCCGGGTTGGGGTCGATCTGGTCGATCGGGATCAGGCGTCCAATCGGCGCCCCTGATGATGCCGCGAGCGCCTCCACGTAGTGCGCGTCGTGGCGCATTCGCACGGTTTGAGGCAAACCCCGCCTAGGCACGGTCCATCACCTCCTCACACAGGCTGTAGTAGTCGGTCGCTCCCTTGGAGTCAGGTGCGAAACTGAAGATCGACTCGCGATATGCCGGGCTTTCCTCCAGCCTCACGTTCTTCGAGATCATCGTCTTGAACACCTTGGTGCCGAACACCTTGTGGATCTGGACCTGGATGTCCTTGGCCAGCGACGTCCGCTTGTCGTGCATCGTGATGAGGACGCCGAGAATGCTGAGCGACGGGTTCGCTCGGCCCCGGACCTTCTCGATGGTTTCCAGGAGGTCGTCGGTGCCCTCGAGCGCAAAATAGGATGACTGAATGGGGATGAGCAAGTGCGTCGCCGCGACGAGTGCATTAACCGTCAACAATCCGAGAGTCGGCGGACAGTCGATCACCATGTACGGGTACTGGTCGCGAACAGTCGCCAGACAATCTCTCAGCCGGAAATGCGCATCGAGCTCCCCAACCAACCGTCCCTCGAGCTTGGCTAACGTGATCCGCGCCGGAGCGACCCAGAGATTGTCCTGAGACGACGGCAGTACGACGTCGGCGATCGGACAGTTCGTGTCAGTGATGGCGTCGTAGACCGTCTGTTCGATCTGCTCTCGCTCGACAACCGACAGTGTGCTGTTCCCCTGCGGGTCAAGGTCGATGAGCAGGGTAGGCTTGCCCCGCAATGCCAGAGCGGACGCGAGATTAATCGCCGTCGTGGTCTTGCCAACGCCGCCCTTTTGGTTCGCGATGGCGACGATCATCGGGAGGCGCCGGCGCGCCGATCAGCGCTCGTGAGGCATGAGACCGAAGGCAGCGGCCACATGAGTATTGCCAAGTATTCTAGGAGTGCCTCGTGGCAGTGTCAAGGCAACGACACGTGACTGCCCCGTCGAGACGGCACTCGCGCGGTTCTGAGATCGCCGCAACCTGCTTGTCTGACGTAGGTTCAAACGATTGTCGGCCGGCCGACAATCGGGGTGGATGAGTGGACCGTGAGATGGGCCGGCACGCTACATCTTGTATTTGCCAAGATCCTCGGGGTCGAGACTCTCGAGCCATTTGGTTAGTCGTTCCGAGTTGCCCGAGTCCGGAGCGAAGTCGATGCTCTTGGCGTTGTCAATCACCGTCTCCTCGACGTAGATCGGCGCACGCACACGGAGTGCCAGCGCAATCGCATCGCTTGGCCTCGCATCAATCGCGATGAGTTCTCCACCAAGCCGAAGTTGGATGAGCGCGTAGAACGTATTCTCCTTCAGGTCGCAGACGACGATCTTCTCCACCGCCGCTTTCAAATCCTGAATCACGTTGCGGAGGAGGTCGTGTGTCATCGGCCGGGGTGTGGCGACGTTTTCGATCTGGGACACAATGGCGTTGGCCTCGAAAATACCCAGCCAGATTGGCAGGACGCGCTCGCCGTCATCGTCACGCAGGATGACGATGGGCATATTGGTGATCGGATCGACCATCAACCCTTTGATCGTCATCTCGATTTGCATCGGTTTTCCTTTTGGCTACGCGACGCGGCCCCAGACGCTGTTTGGCCCGGTCCGCTCAATCGTGACCTTCAATAGGCGGCCCAGCCACTCCGGTTCCCCGGGAAAGTTGACGACCGTGTTGCCGGTGGTCCGTCCAGAGAGCTCCCCGTGGCGTCGCCGACTCTTCGACTCGACCAAGACCGAAACCGTGTGTCGCAGCATTTGCGAGTGCAAGGCTAACTGAATGCCCTTCTGGACACTTTGGAGCTCGCTCAGGCGCCGCCCCTTCTCTTCTTCATCGACGTCGTCAACCAACCGATGAGTGGCAAGCGTGTTGGGTCTCGCGGAATACTTGAATGAAAACATGCTGCAAAAACCGACCGCCTTGACGAGTGACAACGTCTCTGAAAAGTCCTCTGCCGTCTCGCCCGGGAATCCAACGATCATATCGGTCGATAGGCTAATCCCCGGGATGGCCCCGCGGACGTCATCGACAAGTCGAAGGAATCCATCTCGCGTGTGTCTTCTCCGCATCGCTCGGAGCACCCGTGTAGATCCAGACTGCACTGGTAAGTGGAGGTGTTCGCACACCTGCGGGAGGTCACGAATCGCCGCGATCAGTCTCGGCGTGACATACCGTGGGTGCGGGCTGGCGAAGCGAATCCGTTGCACGTCCGGCGTGGCGCTCACCAATTTGAGAAGACCGGCGAAATCGCAGCCTTCGATATCTGGGGCCTGATAGTGATTCACGATCTGCCCTAATAGGTGTATCTCGCGGTGTCCTGTCACCGCCGCCTGACTGGCCTCCGCCACGATTTCGGCCGCCGGGCGCATCCGCTCGTGGCCACGCGTATACGGGACGACACAGAAGGAGCAGAACTCGTTACACCCCTCGATGATGGTCACGAACGCCTTGACCGGATCTTGACGCACAGCAATGCCGAGCGGGAATGACACATCGTCATGCGGATTCAGTTCAACCGATGGCGCGGCGCCTTGCGTTGCGCGCTCGACAAGTCGCGGCAGCCTGGTCATGGCCTGGGTTCCGACGATGACGTCGACCATCGGTGCGCGCGCGAGGATCCGCGCGCCCTCCTGCTGGGCGACGCAACCGGTAACGGCGATAACGGGACGATCCTCTGTTGCGCGACCGCGGAAACGGTCAAGTCGTGCGAAGAGTTTCTCCTCGGCCCGCTCGCGCACGCTACAGGTGTTGACGATGACCAGGTCGGCGTTCTCTGCCTCGGGCGTTGACTCGTATCCCGCCTGTTCCAGGAGCCCGGCGAGCCGTTCGCTGTCATGCACGTTCATCTGGCAACCGAACGTCTCGATGCAGTACGTCCTAGCCACGCGGTAGCCCCTTCTCTTTCGCCATGTCGGCTTCTGCGTTCGTCTTTTCTTTGCTCGCCAGCAGCTCACGTGCGCTCGCCAACGCCGCCGGTGAGACAGCGCCCGTCATCAAGCGCGCCAATTCCTCTTCCCGTCCACTCGCTCCGAGTCGCTCGACGACCGTTCGCGTCCTGCCATCGCGGACCTCTTTGGACACGCGGTGGTGGGTCGTAGCCGCCGCGGCGATCTGTGGCGCGTGCGTGACGCAGAGAATCTGCAGCGTTGCACCGAGGTCTCGGAGGCGCGCGCCGACACGCTCGGCTGCTGCTCCGCCAATCCCGACATCCACCTCGTCGAACACGAGCGTCTTCCCCGCCGCGTCCGTCGACGCGAGCGTCTTCAGACCCAGCATCACACGTGAGAGCTCGCCGCCCGACGCGACGTCGACTAACGGCCGTAGCGGCTCGCCAGGGTTGGCCGAGAACAGCAGCTCTACCTCGTCGATGCCCCGCTCCGTCCACTGCTCTTCCGGTAGCGCGGAGGCGACACGCACCTCGACACGGCCATGCGGAATCGCGAGTTCGGTCAACTCACGTGCAAGGCGCTGCCCGAGACTGCGACCATGCCGCGCGCGCTGCGTCGAGAGCCGGCGCGCGACGCTGAGGTACGCGTCCCTCGCGCTCGCCGCCTGTCGCGCGAGCTCGTCCTGTCGGGTGTTTCCACCAGCGGTCATTTCGACTTCCGCCGCCAGCTCCGCCCGCCGCGTGCACACAGCCTCGAGGGTCTGCCCATATTTCTTCTTGAGGCGCTCTAGCTCCGCAAGCCGGGTTTCGACCTCGGCGAGTCTCGTCGGCGAGGCCTCGATCCCAGCAACATACGACCTGAGGAACATCGCCAGATCGTCGAGCGGTGGCTCGACCAAATCCCGAAGCGACGTGTATGCGTCGAAGCCTCCCGGGTCGAGTCGTGCCAGATCGTCTAGCTGCCTCCACACGCTGCCGAGGGCTGCGAGGATCGCGTCATCGCGTTCGTAGAGTGCAGCGTACGCCTCGCCACATAGCGACTGCAGCCGCTCTGCGTTGGCCAACCGGCTGCGCTCGGCCACGAGTCTTTTGTCCTCCCCGGGTTCGGGAGCCGTTCGATCGATCTCCGCCAACTGGAACTGCGCCAGCTCAGAACGGGCGGCCCGCTCCTCTTCGCCCAGTTGCGACTGCGCGAGGTTGCGGATCGCGACGCGCCAATTGTCGAACTGCTCGCGGACGCGTGCCGCCAGCGGGAGTGCTCCACCGTAGGCATCGACGACCTCTGCGTGGGTTCCCGCGTCGAGCAGTGCCTGATGCGTATGCTGACCGTGCAGGTCGACGAGCCGGGTCCCAAGTGACTTCAACGTGGTCGCCGCGGCGAGCGCATCATTGACAAAGGTCCGACTGCGGCCTCGCGCGAAAATTTCGCGTCTGATGATTGTCTCGCCGTCCCCCGGAATCTCGACGGTCGCCTGTACGATGGCCTTGTCGTGTCCCGAACGGACGAGGGCCGCACTTGCGCGTTCACCGATCAGCAGTCCGAGCGCGCCGACGATTATCGACTTTCCTGCTCCGGTCTCGCCAGTCAGCACGTTGAACCCTGGCTCGAACTCAAGCTCGATCTCGTCCACGATCGCCAGGTTGCTGATGTAGAGAAAGCGAATCATAAACGTGTAGGTGGTGGCACTACCAAGCGTGGGCTCTGGGACCGTGCACAGGTAGGAACCCCCATCGTATCATACGTTTGACAGCATTACAGCTCCGTGGTACGCTTAAGCTCTACCGCGCTGTCCCAGCGGCGCCTCAGTATCTATGTGACGGAAGGGTGGGGTGCGTATCCCTGGATACTTTGCCTTTGCTCTTCTCCAGGCGTCCGGCGCGAGCGATGACGCTGGGGGGAGCTTCGGTGGCGGCATTATCGGGCTGATCGCGCAGTCGTCCCCCCTCTCCCGCGGGGTCCTCGTCACCCTGTTCTTGTTCTCGATCGCGTCGTGGGCGATCATCTTGTACAAGCTCTGGGAGTTTCGACGTGTCGATGCTCAGACGTCGACCTTCATCGAGGTGTTCCGCAAAAGCAGCAAGTTCTCGGAGGTGCAAGCCGTCTGTATGTCGCTCGCCGCGAGCCCCCTCACCGGTGTATTCCAAGCTGGTTATGTGGAACTCAACGCGCAGTTGCGCCAACCAGGCGCGTTGAATGGATCGGATAGCACGAACGGACCGCCAGCGCGGCCAGCGTTGCGGAGTTTCGACTCGCTCGATCGGGCACTGCTCCGCGCGTCCAACGTGGAGGTCAACAAGCTCGAGCGTCACGTGCCAGTGCTGGCCACCACCGCGAGCATCACACCGTTCATCGGGTTGTTCGGCACTGTCGTGGGCATCATCGTGGCGTTTCAGAGCATTGGCATGACGGGGTCGACGAATCTGGATGTCGTAGCACCGGGGATCGCCGAGGCGTTGGTTGCGACGGCGGCTGGCCTCTTTGCTGCGATTCCGGCCGTGTACTTCTACAACCACCTGACGCAGCGGATGAAGGTCGTCGCGTCGACGATCGATGACTTCTCGCTCGAGTTTCTCAACATCGCCGAGCGAAATTTTTCTGGCTGAGACCTCAACTCCTTCGTCATGCCAACCGTCCAAACAGCAGGGGGGTACGAGAGCAGCACCCGACGTCGCCGCGCGCGGCGACGGGTCGGCACGTCTCTCTCGGAGATCAACGTCGTGCCCCTCGTTGACGTCATGTTGGTCATGCTCATTGTCTTCATGGTCGCCGCGCCGTTGATGCAGCGTGGCCTCGCCGTCAACCTGCCGGAGTCGCGTCGGGCCGATCCGCTCGTCTCGGAGCGGCTCTTCGTCACCGTGCCGCTGGCGTTTCGCACTGAGGGTATTGTGCAGGTAGGCGATGACCACGTGCGCGTGGGCGCACTTGCGGAGCGGATGCGGCTCGAGATGATCGACCGGGCGGAGAAGCAGGTGTTTCTGCGTGGCGACGGGGAGATTACTTATCGCGAGCTCGTCAGCGTGATGGATCTGTTGAAGGAGGCCGGCGTCGAAGAGGTCGGGCTCGTGCTGGAGGTGCCGCGCGACCGATGAGGACGACAGGGGCGGCCCATCGTGAGACCCAGCGGCGACCGGTGACGCCGAACGGCAGTCTAGTCGTCCGTCGTGAACGTCGCGCTGCATTCGACTGGCGCTCCAACCCGCCTCTCGGCGCTACTCATCGGTCACACGCTGAGAGCATTCTCCCTCCTCGTGCCTTGCGATGGCCGGACGCGTTTCGGATTCAGTGGAGTCTCGGTGCGATGTGGGACTGTCACTACGGACCGCAAGGGTGAAGGAAGCAGCTTCCCACGTACTCGTCGAGCGTGCACGCGAAGCCGACGGAATGCGGTGGACGCTGCTCATGTCGCTCGGCGCGCACGTCCTGGTGATCGGCGCCGTGCTGCTGGGCCCGAGTGGTTGGATCTCGGGCCAGGAGGCGGATGAGGCGCTTGACATCATGACGCTTCGGCTCGGCGGTCCTCAAGGTCCCGGCGAAGGGGGCTTGACGCCGTTGGGAGGGCGTCCGGTGCAGGCAGTGGTGACGTTAGATGAGGCGCGCCGACCAGAGTGGGTCCAGCCGCCGACACCTACGCCACCGAAGATGATCCTCCCGGTACCAGAAGAGGAATCGCGCCGGCGCCCCGAGCCGGTCACCGAAGTCGTCACCGTGCCAGAGGAGGCGCGCGGCCGGACCCCCACGACCGGGCCCGAGACCGTCGAGGGGTCGACGATGGCCGACACCGGTGTCGAGGGACTTGGCATCGGACTCTCCACCGGGGGGCTCGGCGGTATCGGCGGGGAGTTAAGCATCAGCGATTTCTGTTGTATGGAGTACCTCGAGACGATGCTGGAGTTGATCGAGCGTCGGTGGGATAGTAACCAGAGTGTTCCAGGCACAGTCGTCGTGCGATTCGCCATTCCCCGTAGCGGCGTGATCGAGGATGTTGGAGTCGACCGCGGGAGCGGGTATGTGGCCCTCGATCTCGCTGCCCAGCGCGCGGTGCTGCTCACACGCCAGATCCAGCCTCTGCCGTCGCGATTTCCAGACGACCGGCTGATCGTGCGTCTCACGTTCGAGTATCGACCATGACGAAGCCGCCTCAATCGCTCCCGCCGTTGTTTCTGACGCTCCTTGTGGGAGGTGCGCTGGTTGTCGCACAGCAGCAGCCGTCGGATCGGTTGTCGGGACAACGCACCGAGGTCGATCTGGTCATCGGCGACCGGATCGGCGCACCGCCACGGTTTGCCGTGCCCGACTGCCTGACGCCGGGCGCCGAACCGGACGTCGTCGCGGTCGGACAGACCATCGCGCAAGTGCTCTGGGATGATCTTGAGTTCGAGCGTGAGTTTCGGATGCTTGCGCGGGACACCTATGGCACGGTGCCGCGTTCCCGCTCGTTGACCGACCTGCCTTTCGGCGCCTGGCGTGAGCTGGGCGCAGACGGGGTTGTTAGCTGCACCGTCAGCGCGCTGCCGAATGATCAGATTCGACTCCAGGCGAGGCTGTTCAACGTCCGATCGCTCGAGTCGGCGTTTGGCGTCGAGTACTCCGGAGCGATCCGTAACGTCCGGGTGTATGCCCATCAGCTGTCGGACGAAATCCACAGGCAGCAGCGCGGCCTCGAAGGCATTGCTCGCACGCGTATTGCATTTGTCTCCGATCGTGACAGCGAATCGGTGCTCGGGTTGGTCGAGGATCGCCATACCAAAGAGGTCTACGTTGCCGACTACGACGGCGCCAACGTCCGGCGCGTGACGGTCGGCCGCTCGCTCAACATCAATCCGGCGTGGGCACCGAACGGCCGATCCATCGCTTACACGACGTATCGCAACGGACCGCAGGACGTCGCTATCTCGCACATCTACGAAGGACGCCTCGAAGCGCCCATGGGTGGCAGCGAGTACGTCCACAACTGGCTGCCGGCGTATTCGCCCGATGGACGCCAGGTCGCGTACAACTCGAACCGTGACGGCAACCCCGAGCTCTACATCAGCAACGTGGACGGGACCGGACAGAGGCGTCTGACGAACCACCCGAGTATCGATACCAGCGCCACCTGGTCGCCACAGGGCCATCAGATCGCCTTTACCTCCGATCGCACGGGCTCACCCCAGATCTACGTCGTCGGCGTCGACGGCACTGGGCTCCGGCGCATCACGTTCGAGTCCTATTGCGATCGCCCGACGTGGTCCCCGCCCCCCTACAACGAGATCGCGTACACGTCGCGAACCGGGCCCGGCTTCGACATCAAGGTCGTCGACCTTGCAACAAACGAGACGCGCCAGCTGACATTCGGACTCGGCACGAACGAGAGCCCCAGCTATGCCGCCAACGGGCGCCACATCGTCTTCTCATCGACGCGCGGCAGCGGGGACAAGCAGCTATGGCTCATCGGGCGCGATGGACGCGGTCTGCGACGCATTACGAGCACCGGCAACAACGAAATGCCAAGTTGGTCCAGGTAAGGAGGGACACGAGGGTGAAGTATTCACTGTCATACTTGCACAGCTGCGTCCTTCACGCGGCGGCCGGCCGCGGCCATGTCGTTGCCGGGGCGGTCGTCGTGGCCCTGCTCAGCGCGTCGTGCGCGGGTAACCCGCCGCCGGTCGAGCCGGAGCCCACCGCGCCGCCACCGGGTGCCCGCAGCGTCGACCCGGTGCCGCCGAGCCCACCGCCGTTGCCCGAACCGCCGCCGCCACCGCCACCACCGCCGCTCGTGGCCGAGGATGAGTTCGCGTCGCGATCGCTCGAAGAGCTCAATCGTGAGTCACCGCTCGAGCCGGTCTTCTTTGGTTACGACAGCTCCGTTCTGGACACGGCCGCGCGGACGATCATGGAAGCCAACGCCGACGTGCTGGAGCAATTTCCCTCCTGGGTGGTCACTATCGAGGGGCATTGTGATGAGCGAGGGACACCGGAGTACAACCTCGGTCTTGGTGAGCGCCGAGCGCTCGCGGTTCGAGAGTATCTCGTCGGGCTCGGCCTGCCGGTCGCGCAGCTGCGGACGATTAGCTACGGCAAGGAGTTCCCGTTCGATCCTGGTAACGATGACCGTGCCCGGGCTCTGAATCGCCGCGCTCACTTCGTCATCACGATGAGATAGCCGTTCTGCGCATCGCCGGTGCGGGCAACTCGTGTTCCGCGGGGAAACCGGAGTACGGTATCGTGATCCGAAAGGTTGAAGTATGAGACGCACTGTCGCCCTGGTCGGGATTCTTGTGCTGTCGGTAGTATTTATGCCCCTGCAGGCCGCCGATCGGGAGCATGAACAGCTGATGGCTGACATCCGCATGCTCCAGGAGCACTCGCAGCGGCTACAGCTCATGATGAGCGCCATCAATGAGGCGTTGGAAGGGTTGACCGCCACGGTCGATGCCCAGCGCGATGACATGCGGCGCGCGTCTGCGGATCAACGTCTCCTGGTTGACAACGTGTCGACGGGAGTCCGCATCCTTCGCGAAAAACTCGACGAGACCAACGTGCGCATCGCGTCGCTATCGCAGGAAGTCGAAGCGGTGCGGGTTTCCATTCCGCCGATCTTCCCGCAGCTAACCCAACTCCTGATCGATCCCGAGACGGGGTTGCCGGTGAACGCCCCGGGCGCGGTCGCACCCGCGCCGGTCGGCGCCGGGGTCTCGCCTCAGCGGATGTATGACACGGCATGGGCCGACTACACCAACGGGCAGTGGGCGTTGGCCCTGCAAGGGTTCGAGGCATATATCAAGACCTTTCCGCGCTCGGAGCTGACTGACGACGCGGCGTTCTACATCGGGCAGACACACTTTGCGGAGGGTAAGTTCCCGGAGGCCGTGGACGCGTTCGAGAATGTGCTCTTGACCTATCCGGATGGCAATATCGTGCCGGAGGCCTCCTACAAGCGCGGACTGGCGCTTGATCAACTGGCCGAACCCGCTCGTGCGCGGCAGGCGTTTGAACTCGTCGTCAAAAACTATCCCGAGAGCAGCATGGCGGCGCTCGCGCAGCAAGCGCTCGACCGCTTGGATCAATCGTCGCGGTGAAAGGCTCCTGATGGGCAGCGTAAACAAAGCGATTCTGATCGGAAATCTGGGGCGCGATGCAGAGGTCCGTTATACGCCAGGTGGCGCCGCTGTCGCGACGCTCAGCCTGGCGACGACCGAGACCTGGAACGACAAGTCGTCGGGCCAGCGACAGGAAAAGACCGAGTGGCATCGGGTCGTACTGTGGGGAAAACAGGCCGAGACATTGCAGGAGTACCTGCTCAAAGGGCGCCAGATCTACGTGGAAGGGCGGCTCCAGACGCGGAAATGGGATGACCGCGACGGGAACACCCGGCACACGACGGAAGTGCGCGCTGACCGCGTCGTCTTGTTGGGTCGCCGCGATGACGGCGGCGGAGGTGGCCCTCGACCAGAGCGCCAGGAGCAGGACCAAGCGCCCGCGACGAGCGGCGCGCCGGCTCCGGAGCTCACAGAAGACGATATTCCCTTCTAACCCTAGAGCGCACGTATGTTGCCCGTGTAGGGCGAGGCTCTCGCCTAGCCTCACAGGCCTGACGGCTACGGATACCACTCACGTGAGTTCCGGAGTGATGAGACGCAAGCACCACCGCTACGTGGCCACTCGGCCGTAGCGGTCTTCGAGGCGCACGACGTCATCAAGCTCCGGCGTCGACACTTCGATGATGTCGCAATCCTCGATTGCGGTCATCCGGTGAACAGTCTTCGGCGCGACGTGTACCCGGTCGCCAGCCGCCATCTCCCACGTGTCCACGTTATCGCCTCGCCTGATCTCGAACTGCAGGCGCCCCTTCCACAGCAGGATCGTCTCGTCTTTCAGATTGTGGTACTGCAGGCTGAGCGCATGTCCTGCGTTGACGTGAATCACCTTGCCCACGTAGCGATCGGTCTTCGCCCAGTGCAGCTCATACCCCCACGGCTTGTCCACTCGATGGACGTCGGGATCGGTCACGACTTTCCCTCCTCTCGCATCGCCGGATCGTGCCGTGAGCCGCGCGAGTTACTCTTGCGAGATATCGCGATGCTTCACACGCAGGCGCACACCGTCGAGCCCCGTCAACCGGCGGCGTAGCCGTTCCGCGACGACGACCGACCGATGACGCCCGCCCGTGCATCCGACGCCGATCGTTAAGTAACTCTTGCCTTCCTGCACGTATTGCGGCACTAGGAACCTCAGCAACTCGGCGGCCTTTGCCAGAAAGAGCTTCGTCGCATCGCAGCCGTCGACATAGCGCTGCACGCTTCGATGCCGGCCGGTGTGCTGGCTGAGCGCGGGGACGAAATGCGGGTTCGGTAGAAACCGGACGTCGAGCAGTAGGTCGGATTCGAGTGGGATCCCGTGCTTGTACCCAAAGCTCACCAGGTCCACGATAAGCTGCACCTTGGAGCGGCCGCGTGACAGCTCTGTGAACGCCCGACGCAGCTCGTGCACCGTCAGATCGGTTGTATCGATGACGTTGTCCGCAAGGCGCCTGATGAACGCTAGTCGTGTCCGCTCCTCGAGGATCGCGTCCAACACGGATCCCCCGAGGGCCATCGGATGCGGGCGCCGGCTCTCCGAGAACCGGCGCACGAGGGCTTCGTCGGCCGCGTCCATGAACGTCACGACTGCGCCGAGTCGCTTGCGGCGGCGCAGGCCGCGCAGCACGCGCGGGAACTCGTCGAGGAACTGCGGATCTCGCACATCGACGACGACGGCAGAGCGCCGGACACCTGTGGCCAGCGTCGAGTCCGCGACCACGAGATCCGCGAAGGCCGGCACGAGCGGTGTCGGCAAATTATCAACGCAGAAGTAGCCGAGGTCCTCGAGGGCGTGAATCGCAGCTGACTTGCCGGCGCCGGACAACCCGGTGACCACGATGAAGCCCGGGCCTGATGCGCTCTGAACCGCGGTGCCCCGGCTACGCTTCATTGAGGACTCAGCGGGGTCGCGGCGAACGTGGAGTTGCCACAATGGCCCGCTAGTACAGCACCTTACGCTGGCTGGATGTCGGAATCCTGAGGCCTTCGCGATACTTCGCGATCGTGCGGCGTGCGAGGACGAGGCCCTCGCCCTGGAGGAGCCGGACGATACGAGAGTCACTCAGCGGTTTCCGCGAGTCCTCCTTGTCAATGATCTTGCCGATGCGCTGTTTGATCGTCACCGACGAGACGTTCTCCCCATACGAGCTGTGAATGCCGCTGTGGAAGAAGTACTTCAGGTCGAACACGCCCTGCGGCGTATGCATGTATTTGTTGTTGACGACGCGGCTGACCGTCGACTCGTGCATCCCGATGTCATTCGCCACGTCACGTAGCACGAGTGGTCGCAGGTGTTCGATGCCGCGATCGAGAAACTCGCGTTGGAATTGGATGATGCTGGTTGCCACCTTGTGGATGGTCTTCTGTCGTTGGTCCACCGACTTGATGAGCCATAGCGCCGATCGAAATTTCTCCTTGACGTACGTACGGGTCTCATCCGAGTTCTTACTGCTCTTATCCAGCATCCGGCGGTAGACGGGGCTGATGCGGAGCTGCGGCATCCCGTCTTCGTTCAAGATAGTCACGTATTGATCTTCCAACTTAACGATGGAGACATCAGGGATCACATACTGCGACGTCACCGGGCTAAGTCGGCTGCCAGGCTTTGGCTCGAGGCGCCGAACGATGTCGATGTGCTCCTTGAGGTTGTCGATCCCCGTGCCCATCCGGCGGCTGAGCTCCGGGAGCTGATGATTCTGGAGCAGCGCTAAATGATCGCTAACGATGATCTCACTCGGCTCGCCCTCGTGTCCAAGATGCTTGAGTTGCAGCAGAAGACGTTCCCGCACATCCCGTGCGGCCACTCCGACGGGATCGAAGTGCTGCACGAGTGTGAGCACGCGCTCGACCTCGGCAATTGGCCACTCCCCCATCGCTGCGATCTCCTCTACAGACGCGACGAGGTAACCGTCTTCGTTCAGGTTGCCGATTATGGCCGACCCAACGTCGCGGGGGTGCTCGTCGCTTGTCTGAAACGACAACTGCCAGCGCAGATGGGAGGCCAATGAACCGCTGGTCGCGTCGCCGCTCGAGAGAGTGTTTTCGATCGGAGGAAACTCCTTCACCTCCTGCGGCAGACGGGGACGGTAGCCCTCGTCGAGATACTCGCCGAAGAAGTACTCGTAGTCGGCGTCGT
>CAZYFH010000002.1:0-188610 GCA_964646815.1 uncultured Vicinamibacteraceae bacterium
GTCCCGTGGCTGAGAACCACGTATCCTAACCCCTAGACGATACCGCCACAGACCGCGCGAGACGTCAATTCTAGCAACCGACAATTTTTCTGGTCAACGACCGGCGCTATGATAGACACCGGTGGCGCGCATCATCGGCGGTCTCATCGTCGCCTTCATCGTCGCTCTCGGGAGTGCCGTCTGGGTGTCAGCCGGCCGCGCTGACGCACCCATCATCGAGATCGCGCAGCCCGATCGATTCATCGGCCGGTCGGCTAGCCTCGACGCGACCGTCGAGACGCCCGACGCCGCGCTCAGCTCGCTCGACGCGGTCGTCGAGCAGGGTGGCACAACGTATCCCCTGTACTCGCTCGATGCGCCGGCGGAGGCGGCCGCACTCCGCCAGGAAAGCGGCACCCGCCTGCGCATCACGCGACGCTTCGACCGCGACAGCCACCCTGACCTGCGCCCCGGCGCCGCGCGCGTGATCGTCAGGGCGACTCGACCCGTGTTGTTCGGGTTGCGCGAACGGTCGGCTGAAGCCGCCGTCGATGTCGAGGTAAGACTCGACCCGCCCCGGCTGACGCCGCTGTCTCGGTTTCATTACATCAACCACGGCGGCGCCGAGTTCATCGTATATCGCGTCGAACCGGGCGACGCCGACTCAGGGGTTCGCGTCGGCGACCGGCACTATCCCGGTTATCCGGCCACAGGCGCCGGGCTCGACGGTGATGATGATCTCCGCGTCGCCTTCTTCGCGCTGTCGCACGACCAGGACCTCGGGACGACGATCGATCTCTGGGCGCGCGATCCGGCAGGTAACGAGTCGCGTGCCGACTTCAACTACCGGATCTTCGAACAACGCTTTCGACGGTCGCGCATCCAGGTGCGGGAGCGATTCCTGCGGCGCGTGGTGCCGCAGATCGCCTCGCGCGCGCCGGAGCTGGCCGACGAGAAGGTCGACGCCGGCTCGGACGAGGCCAACCTGCTCGACCTCTATCTGTTCGTCAACCGCGATCTCCGGCGCCTCAACGGCGACACGATTGCTGCCTTGGCCGCGACGACGGCAGATAGCTGGCTGTGGAACGGCCCGTTCCGGCAGCTCACCGACTCGCAGGTGGAGTCGGGCTTCGCGGATCATCGAACGTATTTCCACGACGGTGTCGAAATCGACCAGCAGGTGCACCTCGGCTTCGATCTCGCGTCGACGACCAACGCCCCGATCCACGCCGCGAACGCCGGGCGGGTCGTCTACGCAGAGTACCTCGGCATCTTCGGCAACTGCGTGATCATCGATCACGGCATGGGGCTGCAATCACTGTATGCCCATCTGTCTTCGATCGCCGTGGACGTCGGCGACGACATGACCCGGGACGAGCTGATCGGGCTCAGCGGACAGACCGGTCTTGCCGGCGGCGACCACCTGCACTTCACCATGCTGCTGCAGGGGCGCCCGGTGACGCCCGTTGAGTGGTGGGACGAGCATTGGATCGAGGACCGGGTGTTGCGGAAACTCCGTGAAGCCGGGTAGCGGTCGAGCGGCAGCGGCGACCTCGCCATCGGTCCTCGCTTCGCGGTCCAGTTCGCGTATAATTGTCCGGTTTGACACGTGCCGTGAGGGAGGCCCTAGCACCGTCCTGCAGGCTTCTCTCATTCCCACTCTTTGTGTAGGAGAAGTGCAATGCAACACCGACCCCTCTGGGCGTTCGTCTCAATCCTCGTGCTGTCCGCCGCGGTGGCCTGCGGCGGTGGCGGGTCGGACGCCCCGGCCGAGTCGGCCGCCACGGCCGCTCCGGCGGCCCCCGCGTTCGATCCCGCCACGGCGGGCAACATCACCGGGTCGATCATGATCGAGGGGACGCCTCCCGCGGCCGAGACCATCCGGATGAACTCGGACCCGGTCTGCACGAAGGAAGCCACCGACAACGAGACGCACTACTACGTCGTGGGCGGAAACGGCGGCCTCGGCAACGTGTTCGTCTATGTGAAGGAAGGGCTCCAGGGGAACTTCCCGGCAGCAACCGACATCGTCGTCCTCAACCAGGAGGGCTGCCGGTACACGCCGCACGTGTTCGGCATCCAGGTCGGCCAGACCCTCCAGGTCCACAACGGCGATATGACGCTTCACAACATTCACGCGACGCCGATGAACAACCAGGAGTTCAACACAGGGCAACCGATCCAGGGAATGACCTTCGACCGGACGTTCGATACTGCCGAGGTGATGGTGCCGTTCAAGTGCGACGTCCACAGCTGGATGAACGCGTACGTCGGCGTGGTCGATCACCCGTTCTTCGCGGTGAGCGGCGACGACGGGACGTTCGACATCAGCACACTACCGCCGGGTGACTACGTCGTCGAGGCATGGCACGAGGAGCTCGGGACGCAAACGCAGAGCGTCACGGTTGGCGAAGGCGCCACCGCCGACGTCTCGTTCACCTTCACGGTCGGCTAGCGGAACATATGATCTCCGGCGGACTGGCGGGTCCGACGGCCCGCCAGTCCGCTCGCAGCCGGATCGGCCGACGCCTATGCGCTGGCTGCATGCGTACACGAAGCTCCTCGCAGCGGCATCGCTCCTGCTCGTCACTGCGGGCGGGCTCGTCACGAGCACCGGTACCGGGCTCGCCGTCCCCGACTGGCCGAACACGTACGGCTACTTCATGTTTGCGTTCCCGCCATCGATGATGGTCGGCGGGATCTTCTACGAGCACGGGCACCGGTTGATCGCGAGCACGGTCGGTCTGCTCACCATCGGGCTTGCGGTGTGGCTGTCGCGTGGGGAGCCCCGGCCGTGGGTGCGACGGCTCGGGTGGACCGCGCTCGTCGTGGTGATCGCGCAGGGCGTGTTGGGCGGCATCACCGTGCTCTACTTCCTTCCGGCGCCAATCTCGATCGGGCACGCGGGACTGGCGCAGGTCTTCTTCTCGCTGATCGTCAGCCTTGGCGTCTTTACTTCGCCGGGGTGGCTGGCGCACTACGGTCGGTCCGCACCGATCGAGGACCGGACACTCGCACGGCTGGCGCTCCTCACGCCGTCGATCATCTACGTGCAGATTCTGATCGGGGCGACGGTGCGCCACACCGACGCCGGATTGGCGATCCCGGATTTCCCGCTCGCGTTCGGGCACCTCCTCCCACCAACATGGAGCGTCGCCATCGGGATTCACTTCGCGCACCGCGTCGGTGCCGTGGTCGTCACTGCCGTCATCTTTGCTACGGCCGGTCGTGTGCTGTCCCACCACGGCGCGCACCGCGAGCTAACTCGGCCAGCCATGCTGCTCGCAGCGCTAGTCCTCGTCCAGATCGCGCTCGGAGCGTGGACCGTCCTCAGTGCGAAGCAGGTCGCGATCAACACGGCCCATGTGACGACCGGCGGCGCGCTGCTCGTCACCGCCGCCGTCCTGGCCCTCCGCGTGCACCGGCATTGGTTCTCCGATGTTACGGCTGATCGCGCCACACGCATGGGCGCCGCGGCCATCGAGGCAGCACCGAGTAGGGCGGGGTCATGAAGGGCGAGGCGATCGCGATCGCACCCGATCAGCGTCGAGTTACCGACTTTCTGGCGCTGACGAAGCCGCGGCTCAACTCGCTCGTCGTCCTGACGGCCGGCGTCGGCTACGTCCTGGGCGCAGCTTCGCCGCTCGACCTCGTCACCACACTACACGTCATGCTCGGCTCCGGCCTAGTCGCTGGTGCGGCGGCGGCGCTGAATCAGATTGCGGAACGAGACATTGACGAAGCGATGCATCGGACGCGCGGACGCCCGTTGCCCAGGGGGCGCGTCACGCCCCGCGAAGGCCGGGCGTTCGCCGTCACCCTCGGCGCCGTTGGCCTCGTCGAGCTGGCGACCGGGGCGAACCCAAACGCCGCCGCGGTCGCGCTCGCCACGCTCGTGATCTACATCGGCGTCTACACGCCGCTGAAGCGGCTCACGCCATGGGCGACCGTCGTCGGCGCCGTGCCCGGGGCACTGCCCGTGGTGATCGGCCTAGCCGCCGCGCGCGGTGGGCTCACCATCGAAGCCTGGGTTCTGTTCGGTATCGTCTTTTTATGGCAATTGCCGCATTTTCACGCGCTCTCGTGGCTGCATCGCGACGATTTCCGGCGTGCCGGATTGCCGCTTGTTGCGACGCTCGACACCGACGGGCGGCGCACCGCGCGACATGCCGTCGCGTTCGCGGCGGCGCTGCTGCCGATGAGCCTCGCGCCCGCGTTCATCGGGATGGCGGGGTGGCCGTACCTCGCGCTGGCGTCGCTGTTGGGCGCGGGGTTCGTCGGACTGGCCATCGGCTTCGCGCTCAGCCCCTCCGCTCGCCGCGCGCGCTCTCTCTTTCGCGGATCACTCGTCTACCTGCCGTTGCTCTGGGCGTCTCTGGTAGCGGAGCGGTTCATGTGATCGCGGCTCTCGTGGTTCCAGGGTTCCCGGAGGTGGGACCCGAACCGTGATGTTGGCACTCTGGAAAGTTCTGGACCTCGCCGCGTGTAATCAATGGAACTGACCGATCTCCCGAGCGTGAACGCGACGCTGAACGGCATCTCGGCCCTGTTCCTGATGACGGGATACGGATGCATCCGGCGCGGCCGCGTCGCTTCGCACCGCGCGTGCATGGTGATCGCATTCACGACTTCGGCACTCTTCCTCGTCTCATATCTCGTCTATCACGTGAACGTCGGCTCGGTCCCGTTTACGGGCCGAGGGCCCGTGCGGGTGGTCTACTTCACCGTGCTCATCAGTCATGTCGTGCTGGCCGCGCTGATCCTGCCGATGGCGCTGATGACGTTGAGGCGCGCACTCCGGCGCCAGTTCGACCGTCACGCCGCGCTCGCCCGCTGGACGCTGCCGATGTGGATTTACGTATCAGTTACCGGGGTCGTCGTTTACTGGATGTTGTATCGAATGGATGGGTGACCAAGGATCCAGAAAACCAAGGATTCAAGGCGGCTTCGCCCCCAGTTTGCTACGATCCTGAACAGCCTCACCGGCTCGATACTACGGGTCCACGACGGCGACCATCTCGATGCGCGCGCTGCGCGGTGCACTGGGACCGCTCCTCCTGCTCGCGGCGGTCACGGTGCCCGTCTGGGCGCAGCCAGGCACCGTGACCGCCGCGAGCACGAATCCGTTCGGTCCGTGGTCGCCGTCGACAACTCCCGGAACCGCCGCATTCGGAGCGGCCGTGCTGGCCGCGCTGTTTCTGCTGCTCTATGGCTACCGGCGCAAGCGGTTCATCCTGCACTGGATGCTGGGGTGGCTCGTCATGGCGACCGGTCAGGGCCTCGTGTCGCTCGACTACACGGTGCGACCCGTCGGGCTGGCCATGCTCGGGCTCTCGCGTTTCTTCGGCATCGTCGCGGTTCTCCTGCTGGTCCTGGGCGCTGACACGTACTACGAACGGCGGTGGTTGGGTCGGCGGTATCTCGTCGGCCTGCTGCCGCTCCTCATCTGGTTCACGCTTGCTCCGGTCGTGCTCGGCAGCCGGTCGGCGCTCGTGCCCGGGTACTTAATCGGCGCCACCGCACTCGCGACCGGCGCCGTTGCCTTTCTCGCCCTGCTTCGGCGCGCGCGCCTCCTCGGCGCCGGCGTGACCGGAGCGACGTTCGCGCTGCTGGCGGCGTCGCATCTCTGGATCGCGGTCGCGGTGTCCGCCGATGTGCAGGCGATCGTCCCGCCCGAACTGTTGATCGCGAACGCCCTGCTGTATCTCTTCGCGGCACTCGGCATGCACATTCTTGTCTTCGAGGACATGACCTACGAGCTTCGGGTCACCAACCGGCGGCTCCGGACGGCTCAGGGTGAATTGCGTGAGCATGTCATCACCGACGCGTTGACCGGCTGCCACAATCGCCGCTTCTTCGATGAAGTAATCAGCCGCGAGCTGCAGCGTCACGAGCGCTTTGCCATTCCGATGTCGTTTCTGTTCATCGACGTCGACCAGCTTAAAAACGTCAACGACACGCTCGGACACGAAGCGGGCGACCGGCTACTGCGACACGTGGCGCTCTTCCTCCGTCGCAACGTGCGGGAGGCGGACTATGTGTTCCGATGGGGCGGGGACGAGTTCCTGCTTATGCTGTCGTGCGGCCTGAACGCCGCCCAGCAGAAAACGGCCGAGCTGAAACACGCCTTCGCGGACGCCGTGCGGAGCGCGACCGCCGACTTGCCGTCCGGCGTCGGTCTGAGCGTCGGCTACGCGGAGGTGGTGTCGCCACAGGACGACGTCATGGAGCGGGTCCGGGAGGCGGACCAGCGGATGTACGAGGACAAGGTCGCCGCGAAATAGGGCTCATCGATATAGCAGGTAGGGCTCCCGGAGCGCTCTCCACTGCTCCTCCCCCGCCACCCAGCTAGCCGCGATCGCGGCAGGATCGTCCCCGGCGCGGATCCGCCGCACGACGTCGCGTGATCCAAGGAGGCGCACCGCGGCGTCGATCTCGAACTCGTCCGGATGGAGACGCGCGAGCGCTGCGGCGATCTCCACTCCGGCGCGCACCGAACGAAGCCGCGTCCGGTCGGTGACGAGAAGGGACACGCCGTGGCAGACCTGCCCGGCATATCGGCTCGACTCCGGGGTGAAGCGGACGGGATAGACCCGCAAACCGGGGATGACGCGGGCGTTGAGGGCCGCCGCCAGCGCCGCACCGTCCACCCACGGCGCACCGAGCTGCTCGAACGGGGTGTCGGTCCCTCGGCCCACAGAGATGTTCGTCCCTTCAATCGCGCCGATCCCGGGATAGAGCGTCGCCTGGTTCAACGAGCGCAGGTTTGGGGACGGATTGATCCACGTCAGCCCGGTTTCGTCGAACCAGTTCGAGCGGGACCACCCCTCGACCGCCACCACCTCGAGGTCGGCGCCGATACGGCGCTCGCCGTTGAACAGCCGCGCCAGTTCGCCGAGCGTCAGCCCGTGGCGAATCGGCATCGGAAAGTAGCCGGTGAAACCGCGCACCAACGGATCGTCATCCAAGAGTGGGCCTTCGACCCCGACGCCGTTGATCAGATTGGGCCGGTCCAGCACCACGAGCGTTAGACCGTAGCGCGCGGCCTCCTCCATCACGTAGGCCATCGTCGTGGCGTACGTGTAGAAGCGCGCCCCGACATCCTGCAGATCCACGACCAGCGTGTCGAGACCGTCGATCATCGCGGCCGTCGGGCGCCGCGTCGCGCCGTACAACGAGTAAATTGGGAGCCCCGTAGCCTCATCCCGCGAGTCGGTGACGGCACCGCCGCGGTTTCCGCGAATCCCGTGCTCGGGACTGAAGAGCGCGCGCAGCTCGACCTCCGGCGCCCGGTGCAGGAGGTCGATGGTCGAGCGGCCATCGCGGGCGCGTCCGGTCTGGTTCGTCACGAGGCCCACGCGTCTACCCCGCAGTCGCGCGAACCGCTCTGACCGCAGCACGTCCACGCCTGTCCCACGCACACCGCCGTCGCCCGACGCGTCGGCCGGCACACGCACCGAGTCGAGCGGAACGTCGCTCAGCGCGGCCGCCGCGAGGGTCGCCACCCGGCCGCGCAACGCCGTGACATCGCCGTTGCCCGCCGGATGCACCCGATTCGCCAGAAAGATGACGAACGCGTCAGCGCGCGGGTCGATCCAGATCGACGAACCGGTAAACCCGGTGTGTCCGAACGAGCGCGCCGAGAACAGGTCGCCACGATTCGCGGAGAAACGAGAATCGATGTCCCAGCCGAGCCCCCGCCGATCGCGGACCCCTGGCGGCGTGGCCGGCGCGGTCATGCGGGCCACGGTGAGCGGCGCCAGTATCCGCGGGCTCTCGGCCGAGAGCCGACCACCCGAGAGCAGCATGGCAGCAAAACGGGAGAGGTCGGCCGCCGTACCGAACAGACCGGCGTGCCCCGAGACCCCGCCCATGCGCCGGGCCGTCGGGTCGTGCACGGTCCCGCGCAGCATCACCGCGCCCGGCTCACCGCACGGCCATCCGAGGGTCGTGCACGCCTCGGTCGGCGCGATGCGCGGCACCAGCGCGGCGGGCGGTCGGAACATGGTGTCGTCCATCCCGAGCGGCCCGAAGATCCGCTGGCGCGCGAAGGCATCGAGCGATGCGCCGCTTACCCGCGACACGATCTCGCCGAGCAGGACGAAGTTGAGGTCGCTGTAGATGAAGGCGGTGCCCGGCGTCGCCACAAGTCGCTCGTCCAACACACGGGCGATCCCGGTCTCGTAGCCGGAAAACGATTCCTCGAGCGGCAGGTCGGGGCGCAGTCCGGAAACGTGCGTCAGCAACTGCTCGACGGTGACGGTGTCTTTGCCGTGAGACCCGAACCCGGGCAGATGGCGCACCACGGGATCGGTCAGCCGAAGGCGACCGTCCTCTACCAGCGCCATCACGCTCGTGGTCGTCGCCACGACCTTTGTCAGCGAGGCGAGATCGAAGACCGTGTCAAGCGTCATCGCCTCGCGCGCGGGCACGAGCGCTCGATGGCCCAGCGCCCGGCTGTAGATGGTGCGTCCTCGGTGCCACACCACCACGACCGCTCCCGGGAGTTGGCCGGCGGCGATCGCGTCGCCCACCACCTCGTCGATCCGCGCTAGCCGGGCGGCATCGACGCGGGGCAAGTCCGGAACCTGGGCGGAGACCATCGCGAGGCCGGCGCCCACGCCCACTGCGAGGGCGGTGCACGCGGCCACGAGCGCGGGCGTGGAGCGCATCGGGAGGATCGCCAGAGTGTATACCGCATGTCCCTTCCTCTGGAGAGCCATGCGGTATACTGATGAGGCCTTTCTGGCAAATCCGATCACTACTGAGGAGTCCGTCATGATCCTGTGTCACCAGCGTGCGATCCGATCTGTCCTCGTCACGGGCCTGCTGCTCGTCGTTGGGGCGACGACGGCCTCGGCGCAGCAGAGCGGGCGTATCATTGGCCTCATCGTCGACGAGGACGGCAACGCGATGCAGGGCGTGGCGATTGCCGCGACGGTGATCGCCACGGATACGGCTGGCGGCGCTCCCCGGTTCGACGAAATAACGGGCGATGACGGGCGGTTCGCCCTCCTCGGCCTCGTCAGCGGGCGGTGGCAGTTCGAGGCCGCATTCGAGGGGTATCAGACAGTCTCGGCTGAATGGAGAGTCACGCAGGGGCGGAACCAGCCAGTCAACCTGACGCTGGTGCGCATCCCGCACCCACTGGAGCTCGCGCTCGGTGAAGAGGCGTTTGAAGGACTGGATCCGGAGGCGCTTGAAGCCGAGCTCGAGCTGGCGGACGCGGCGTTCAACGAGGATCGTTTCGACGAGGCGATCGCCGGGTACGAGTCGCTCCTCACCCAGGTCCCAGCGTTCACCATGTTGTATGTACAAATCGGAAACGCATTCACGCAGAAGGGCGAATACGACAACGCCATCGCGTCCTACGAGCGCGCCCTGCAGGAAAACCCAGACGACAGCGACGCCCAGGCCGGAATTGCCCGCGCAAAATTGTCGATGGGAGACTTTGAAGCCGCCTCCGCCGAGCTTGAGCAGGCCGCGTCTGGACTCGATGCCGAGAAGGAAGACCTCTACAACCTTGGCGAGCTGGAGTTCGCGAAGGGCGACGTCGACGCCGCTGCCGGCTGGTATGAGAAGGCCACGATGGCCGACCCAAACTGGGGCAAGCCGCTCTTCAAGCTCGCCCTCGTCGCTTTGAACAAGGGCGACATGGAGACCGCCAAGAAGTATTTCAAGCAGGTGGTGGATGTCGACCCGAATTCCGACGAGGGTACCCAAGCGACGGCAACGCTGAGCGCGCTGCCGTAGCGGACGATTCGGCGTGTGCGGACTGCCCCAGGCTCGAATCGGGGTGCGTCCGTTGGTGGTCCCTCCCGTTTCGGGAAACAATGGCCAATCCGATCCCTTCCGTGAAGGAAGACGGTAGATTCAACGTTATGGTGCCAGGTTCTCGCTGACCGCGTCCCTGCGCGGAGCCGACGATGGCCCTTCGGCCGTGGACCTACGAAGCGGTGAAATCAACCGGCGACCGCATGGTCTCTCGGCTTCACCTCCCACACGGACAATCCCAAATCTGCATCGGCGCTCACGAAAGTGGTGGCGGCACGATTGGTAGCGTAGCCGACCACGTCGAGGTCCCCGATTTCAGAAGTAAGTCGCTGTCGATCAGCAGGCTCGCTCTAACCTCTCAGCACGCGGCGCTCAGGCCGACCTTTGCCGCCAAGGCGGTCTCCGGTGCACTCGACGAGATGGCGACGAACTGGATTCTGAGCAATCGTCGGCAGGCGCTGGTGGACGACGCCGACGCGGTCGTGGATCTGCTCGTGAATGGGATGAGGAGGAGTTAGGGTTCATTGCTCGGGGTTCCGGATTCCGGGTTGTCACGACCGACATGGGATGCCGACCTCTGTACCTTGAACTCTGAACTGGGAACCGTGAACCCCGGAAAGGTGTGATGAGACATATTCACTCAGTCGCGGTGCTCGGTGCCGGTACGATGGGGGCACAGATCGCGGCCCACGTCGCGAACGCTGGACTGCCCGCGCTACTCCTCGATCTCGACGCCAAGACCGCGCGCGACGGCCTCGCGCGGGCGCACAAGCTGAGCCCCGATCCGTTCTTCACAAAGGACGCCGCGTCGCGAATCACCGTCGGTGGTTTTGACACCGACCTGCCGCGCGTCGGCGAGTGCGACTGGATTGTCGAGGCGATCGTCGAGCGACTGGGCGTCAAACAGCAGCTGCTCGAGCGGGTCGAGCCGCACCGCGCGCCTGATGCCATCGTCACGTCGAACACATCAGGTATTCCCATCGCCAGCATCGCCGAGGGGCGGTCCGCAGAGTTCCGCCAGCACTGGCTCGGCACACATTTCTTCAACCCGCCCCGCTATCTGCACTTGCTCGAGGTCATCCCGACGCCGGATACGGACCCCGCGGTCGTTGAGACGATGGTGCGGTTCGGCGATCGCGTGCTCGGTAAGGGCGTTGTCGTCGCCAAGGACACGCCGAGCTTCATCGGCAACCGGATCGGACTGTTCGGCGTGATGCGGGTGCTCACGTTCCTAGCCAACGGCGACTACACGGTCGAGGAGATCGATGCGATCACCGGTCCTGCCATCGGCCGGCCGAAATCGGCAACGCTACGCACGATGGACATCGCCGGCCTTGACGTCCTAGCCCACGTGGCGGGGGATCTCACCGAGCGACTCGCGGGAGACGAGCAGGCGCTGTTCGCGCTGCCTCCGCTGGTGACCCAGATGGTGGGCCGCGGCTGGATCGGGGCCAAGGCCGAGCGTGGCTTCTACAGAAGGGAGAGCGACGGGGGTGGGAGCCGGATCCTGTCGTTCGATCCGGCCTCGATGGAGTATCGCGAGCGGCAGCCGCCTCGACTCCCCGCCCTCGACGCAGCCATGGCAATCGACGACGTCGGCGAGCGCGTCCGCACCCTATTTCTGGGCGACGACCGCGTCGGTGCGCTCCTGCGCGCGACGCTGGGCGAGACGCTCGTCTACACCGCGCGCGTCACGCCGCAGATCGCCAACTCGATTGACGACGTCGACCGCGCGTTGCGCTGGGGCTTTGGCTGGGAACTCGGACCGTTCGAGCTGTGGGACGCCATCGGGGTCGAGACGGTGATCGACGCCTGCGGTGTGACCGAGCCGCCGGAGCTGGTTCGCGATCTGCGCGCCGTGGCTCCGAAGGACGCGGCCTCGACCGGCGCGCGCTTCCGCGGCGGCGTCGTCCCACCGGCGGCCGTCGATCTCCAGTTGCTCCGGAGCGCGAAAGACCGCCAGTCGATCGTCAAGCAGAACGCTGGCGCGAGCCTCGTGGACCTCGGCGACGGAGTGCTGGCCGTCGAGTTCCACTCGAAGATGAACGCCATCGGTGGCGATACGGTCGCCATGCTGATGGCAGGGGCCGCCGAGGCGCCACGCAACTTCGAGGCGCTGGTCGTGGGCAACGACGCCGCCGCCTTCTCGGCAGGTGCCAACTTGATGCTCGTGCTCCTGGAGGCGCAGGAAGAGAACTGGGACGAGATTGACCTGATGGTCCGGGCGTTCCAGTCGGCGGTCAATGGGCTGCGCTACGCAGATGTGCCAGTGGTCGTCGCCCCCGCCGGCCTCACTCTAGGAGGCGGCTGTGAGATCGTTCTCCACGGCGACCGCGTCCAGGCGGCAGCCGAGACCTACATGGGGCAGGTCGAGGTTGGCGTCGGTCTGGTGCCGGCGGGCGGCGGGACGAAGGAGTTACTGGCTCGCTTCGTCGACCAGGCGCCGCCAGGCACTGCAGACTCGCTGCCGTTCGTGCAATGCGCGTTCGAGCTGATCGGATTCGGCACGGTGTCGACGAGCGGCGCCGACGCCCGACGGCTCGGGCTGCTCCGGGACGTCGACGGGTTCACGATGAACCGCGAGCGGTTGATGAGCGACGCCAAAGCGACCGCCCTCGGCCTCGCCCGAGCGGGCTATCAGCCGCCGCCCCCGCGGCGAGACATCCCCGTGGGGGGCGACGGCATCCGGGCGGCGCTCGCGCTCGGCGTGCACCTGGCGTGGCGTGGTGGGCGCATCAGCGATCACGACGCGCTCATCGGACGCGCACTGGCGCGAATCCTCGCCGGTGGCGACGTCCCACACGCCGCGACGGTCACCGAACAGCATCTCCTCGATCTTGAGCGGGAAGCCTTCCTCAGCCTGTGCGGAGAGCCAAAAACCCAGGAGCGGATGGCACACACGTTGAAGACCGGCAAGACGTTGAGGAACTGATCAGAGCCATGGTGGACAGAGGGAACGGCCCACCGCTTGTCCTCATCCCCGGCGTTCAGGGGCGCTGGGAGTGGATGGGGCCAGCCGTCGACGCGCTCGCCGCACGCTGCCGTGTCATCAGCGAGTCGCTCGTCGGAGACGCCGGCGGGATGCCGCCGCCCGACCCAGCGGCTGGGTTCGAGAATCACCTCACCTGGGTCGACGAACTCCTCGATCGGGCGTCGCTCAAGTACGCCGCGCTCTGCGGCGTGTTGTACGGCGGCTGGATCGCGCTGCACTACGCGGCCACGCGGCCCGAACGCGTCACCTCATTGACGCTCACCTCGCCCCCCCCACCGACCTGGCGGCCGACGTGCCACGTCGAGTGGTATCTGCGCGCGCCGCACCTACTCTCGCCGCTCTTCGCCCTGTCGTCGCCGTTCAGGCTCTACCCGGAGATCGCCGCCCCGCGTCCCGACGTGGTCGACCGGCTCGTCTTCACCGCGCGTCATCTCGCCCGCGTGACGCGTTATCCGTTCGCGCCGTCTCGGATGGCCGAACGCGTCCGTGCGGCCGCGGAGGTCGACTTCGCGGCCGACTGCCAGCGGGTGACGGCACCGACCCATGTCGTGACCGGTCAGGAGAGCCTCGACCGCGTCGTACCGGTTTCCAGTACGCGTGAGTACGTCGATGACATCAGAGGCGCGCGCTACACCGCGCTCGCCGGAACCGGCCACATCGGGCTCGTGACCCGACCGGAGCGGTTCGCCGTCGCCGTGGCCGACTTCGTCACAGCCCATGCCGCGGTGGACACTCCAGTGGAGGTGCCGGCGTGAGCCATGATCACGCGCCGGCCGTCCGTCAGATTCCGGGGCCGGCCGGCCCGCTCGAGGTGCTGCTGACCAAACCAGTGGGCGGGACGGACGGTCGTGCGCCTGCCCCCCGTGCCGCGATCGTCTTCGGCCATCCGCACCCGCAGTTCGGCGGCACGATGCACACCAAGGTGGTCTACCAGGCGGCCAAGGCGTTTGCTCGCATCGGATGTGCCACCCTCCGGTTCAACTTCCGCGGCGTCGGGCTCAGCGCTGGCGCATGGGACGATGGGCGGGGCGAGCAGGACGACTACAGGGCCGCGCTCGACTTCGTGGCCGCACGGTATCCCGGCGTCGAGCTCTGGACGGCGGGCTTCTCATTCGGCGCCTGGATCGCGCTCTCGGTCGGTTCTGCCGATCCCCGAGTCTCCGCCCTCATCGGGATCGCCCCGCCGGTCGACACGAAGCCCGAATACGACCTCTCGGCAGTCGTATCGAGCCCGAAACCGAAGTTCCTCATTCACGGCGAGCGCGACGAGCTGATCCCGCTCACGAAAATCTGGACCGTCTACGGCCAGATGGAGGAGCCGAAGGAGCTCGTCGTCATCGATGCCGCCAATCATCTCTTCGACGGCCACGTCAGCGAAGTCGGTGACGCCATCGAGGAACTGTTGGGCGACTTCCACGCCGTCGCAGTGCACGAAGCATGACCGTGGAACATGGAAACTCGGCAACTTTGCACAGTGAACCCGAACCCTGGAACCCTGAACCTGGAACCCCAGGTACACTCCCCAATGGTGCACTCATGAGACAAGCCGTCATCGCCTCAGCCGTTCGCACACCCTCAGGCAAGGCCCCCAAGGGCACGCTCCGCACGACCCGCCCGGATGAGATGGCCGCGCTCGCCATCGAGGAGGCGTTGCGCCGCGCCGCGGGAATCGAGGCCGCCGAGGTAGACGACGTGATCCTCGGGTGCGCCATGCCAGAAGCCGAACAGGGGATGAACGTTGCGCGCATTGCGAGCCTCCGCGCCGGCATTCCGGTCGAGGCGTCGGCCGTGACAATCAACCGGTTCTGCTCGTCCGGCCTACAAGCGATCGCGTTCGGCGCCGAGCGCATCATCTGCGGGTCGGCCGACACGATCGTGGCGGGCGGGACCGAGTCGATGAGCCTGGTGCCGATGGGCGGTCACAAAGTGGCCCCGAATCCCGAGCTGATCGCACACTATCCCGACGTCTATCTCAGCACCGGCCTGGTAGCCGAAAACCACGCGAACCAATCGAAGATCTCGCGTGAAGAGCAGGATGCGTTCGCGCTCCGGAGTCACCAGCGAGCCGTGGCGGCCATCGATGGCGGGCGGTTCGCGGACGAGACGGTGCCGCTGACCGTGTCGCTGGCCGACCCTCCGAACGGGAACAATGACCGACCGGAGACCCGCGAGATTACCTTCGCGACGGACGAAGGGCCGAGACGGGACACTTCGCTCGACGTGCTCGGCAAACTCCGGCCGGTGTTCCACGTCCGAGGCTCGGTGACCGCCGGCAATTCGTCGCAGACAAGCGATGGCGCCGCCGCGGTGGTCGTCACCACCGCCGAGCGGGCGAAGGAAGTCGGCCTCACCCCGCTCGCCCGGTTCGTCACCTACACGACCGCCGGCGTCAAGCCTGAGCTGTTCGGGCTCGGACCGGTGCCTGCGATGCGAAAGGCGCTCAAGCTGGCGGGTCTGACCATCGATAACATCGACGTGATCGAGCTGAACGAGGCATTTGCCGCGCAGACCCTCGCCTGCCTGCGCGAGTTCCCAATCGACCCCGACAAGCTCAACGTCAACGGCGGGGCGATCGCCCTCGGCCATCCGCTCGGCGCGACTGGGGCGAAGCTGACGACGACGATGCTCTACGAGCTGAAGCGACGCAATGGTCGCTACGGCATGGTCACCATGTGTGTCGGCGGTGGCATGGGCGCCGCGGGCATCTTCGAGCGGATGGACTAGCTGGAACCCTGAACCCTGAACCCCGGGAGTTTCACGCCATGACCACTACCGCAACAAAAACCATCCTCACGGGCGGCAGCTGGCTCCTCGATGCAACGCCGCCGGACGCCGTCTTCACGCCCGAGCGAATGACAGATGAGCACCGGCTGATCAACCAGACGGCGCAAGAGTTCGTCACCAACGAGGTCGTCGAGCGCAACGACCAGCTCGAGACCAAGGACTGGGATCTCGCGCGCCAGATGCTCCGCCGCTGCGCCGAGGTGGGACTGCTCGGTACCGACGTGCCGGAGACGTATGGCGGGGTCGAGCTCGACAAGGTGAGCTCGGCCATCATCGCCAGCCGACTCGGACAAGCCGGCTCGTTCAGCTCGGCTTTCGGAGCGCAAACCGGTCTCGTCATCATGCCGATCCGCACCTTCGGCACCGAGGCGCAGAAGCAGAAGTACTTGCCGGGGCTCGTGAGCGGCGAGATCGTCGGCGCCTACTGTCTGAGCGAGTCAGGCTCGGGATCAGACGCGCTCGGCGCCAAGACGCGAGCGGTGCAGCAGGCGGACGGGAGCTTCGTCTTGACCGGGGAGAAGATGTGGATCACGAACGGCGGCTTCGCCGATGTCTACATCGTCTTCGCGAAGGTCGACGGCGCGCAGTTCACCGCCTTCATCGTCGAGCGTGCGTATGACGGCGTGACGAGCGGGAACGAAGAACACAAGATGGGGCTGCTCGGCTCCTCCACTACGCCCGTCATCCTTCAGGACGTGCGTGTCCCGGCCGAGAACCTGCTTGGCGAGGTCGGGAAGGGCCACAAGGTCGCGTTCAACGTGTTGAACTATGGCCGCTTCAAGCTTGGCGCTTCGACCGTCGGCGGCGCGCAGACCGCCATCGGCGAGTCGGCGCGGTATGCGGCCCAGCGGCATCAGTTCGGGAAACCGATCGCCAGCTTTGGCGCCATCAAGCACAAGCTGGGCGAGATGACGATCCGCGCCTACGCGATCGAATCGATGGTCTTCCGGACGGCCGGCCTCATCGATGGGTCGCTCGAAGACGCAGGCGCTGACGACGACGCCGCGGTGCTGGCAGCGCTCGAAGAGTACGCGGTCGAATCGTCGATACTCAAGGTAGCCGGCAGTGAAGCGCTGCACTTCGTGCTCGACGAGAACGTCCAGATCCACGGCGGGAACGGCTACGTGAAGGACTACCCCGCCGAGCGGCACTACCGCGACTCGCGCGTTAACCGCATCTTTGAGGGCACGAACGAGATCAACCGCCTCCTGATTCCCGGAATGCTCGTTAAGCGCGCCATGAATGGCCGACTGCCGCTCATTGAGGCAGCGAAGAAGCTCCAGGACGAGATCATGACACCGGCGCCCGCCGCCCCGCAGGGTGACGGACTGCTCGAGGCGCAGCAGGCGTCCGTCGGCATGTTCAAGAAGGTCGCGCTCGCGGTGCTCGGTCTGGCGCTCCAGACCTACGGCGACAAGCTCTCGGACGAACAAGAAGTGCTCTCATACGCCTCGGACATCCTCATGGATGCCTTTGCCGCTGAGAGCGTCGTCCTTCGCGCGCTGCATGCACCTTCAGCCGGCGGACGCGAGCCCGACCTCCAAGCCGAGGCGGCACGAGCTTACGTCAACGACGCCGCGGTCCGAATCGACGCTGCCGCACGGTCGGCCCTGGCGGCGATGACCCAAGGTGATACGCTCCGCACGCATCTGGCCGCGCTCCGGCGGTTGTTGAAGGTCGCGCCGATCAACACCGTCGCCATCCGTCGGGCGCTGGCTGACAAATCTGTGGAACGCTCCGGGTACATCTTCTGATTCCAAGGTGTTCCGGGGCCTTGCCCGCGAGCCTCGGATGTAGAGAGAATAGGGATACACCGCAACGAATGAATCGACGACTGAGGGATCGCCGCTTGCGAATCAACGTGACCCGCTCGCTGGCCGGCGTCGCGCTGGGGCTCCTCATGGCGCCGGCCTGCGGTCCGCCAGCACCGGACGACAGCAACTACCTCACCGTCCTCGTCGAGGACCGCGCATACAAGGACGAGTTCCTCAAAACGAGTCCTGACTCTCGCGTGCCGCTCGACCGGCGGTCGTGGATGCTGCCGTTGCGCTACTACGAGCCAGACCTGGCGTACCGGGTTCCGGCGCAGCTCGCCATATCAGACGATCAACCGGTTGTCGAAATCCCGAGCACCGCCGGTTACCTGCGTAACTTTCAGGTCGTGGGCCACCTTGAGTTCGTGCTGAACGGCGAGTCGCGAAGACTCGCGGCGCTGGTCGAGCTACCGGCCGCGGACTTCAGCCGGCTGTTCGTGCCGTTCCGCGACCAGACGAGCGGCACGGATACGTACCCGGCCGGTCGATACCTCGACATCGACGTCAGCTCGACCGGCGTGTACGACCTCGACTTCAACCGCGCGTATCATCCCGACTGCTACTTCGACGAGGCGTACGATTGCCCGTACCCACCGCCACAGAACCGTCTCACTACGAAGGTGCTGGCCGGCGAGAAGCTACCGCCCGAGGACGATCGCCGCATCCCGCTCACGTCGCTCGTGCCGCCGCCGGAAGATCCTGCGACCAACAACTCTCAGCTGTAGCACATTGCACCGTGGCACCCCGAACCTAGAAACCCGGGCCACTCACCCCTTGAACCGTGGACCCTGAACCTGGAACCTTGAACCGCAGCGGTAGGTAGACGTGCCGCTGCTTGGCGTCATCTTCGACTTCGACGGCGTGCTTGCCGACACCGAACCGCTCCATCTGCGGGCATATCAGGACGTGCTCGCCGACAGCCGGATGTCGCTAGACCGCACGGCGTACTACGAGCGCTACCTCGGGTTCGACGACGTAGGTGTCTTTGCCGCCGCCGCCGCAGACAGCGGGGTCTCAGTGAGCCCGGCCGATCTCGAGGACCTGATCGAGTCCAAGGGCCAACGGTTCCTGGAACTGCTCGGGACGGAAGACGTACTGTTTCCTGGCGCGCGGGCGTGCGTCGAGCGACTCTCGGCCGACTTGGCGCTCGGGGTAGCGTCAGGCGCGCTTCATAGCGAGATCGACCTCATCCTGACGCGGGCCGACTTGAGGCGCCACTTCATCTGCATCGTCGCGGCGGACGACGTCGAGCGTCCCAAGCCGGCGCCAGACTCCTATACACGGGCTATCGAACTCCTCGGTGCCGGCCTCGGGCAGCAGGTGTCGCCGTCGAGCGTCGTAGCCGTCGAGGACTCCAGGTGGGGCATCGAGGCAGCAGCGGCAGCCAGCATCCCGTGCGTCGCAGTGACCCACACCTACCCGGCCGCGGCGTTGGGTCGCGCTGGCCGGATCTTGCCTGATCTGTCAAGTATCGACCTCGCCCTGCTCGCCGAACTTTGTTAGAGGGACCGATTTACGACCTCTGGTGAGAGTTCACCCACGCCATCAGTGCGTTCGTCACCCCGCTCATCGTGTCGCTCCTCCTGGCGCTCGACTGAGGCGCGCGTCCCTATTAGACGCCGGCCGGACACATATGCGATAAAGGACATGATCGTCGTGCTCTTTTCCGAGTTTATTCACCGCTTCACTGAGATCGCCAAGGGACCCGATCCCGATCTGGCGCCGGCGGCTCTCTACATCGCTCGCCTCGAATACCCGAATCTGGACGCGACACCGTATCTCAATCAGCTCGATGCGATGGGCGCGGCAGCCGCGAAGCAAATTGCACGCATCGGCGACGACGCGTCGCCGATGCGACAGGTCGAGGCCATCAGCTCATATCTCTTTGAGCAAGAAGGATTTAAAGGAAACACAAACTCCTACGACGACCCGCGGAACAGCTTCTTGAACCAGGTCTTGGAGCGCCACACCGGTATCCCGATCACGCTGGCGCTCGTCTATATCGAGGTCGCGCGACGCGCCGGCGTGCGCGTCGACGGCGTCAACTTCCCCGGCCATTTCCTGCTGCGGCTCCCGGAGCCGCCGCGCGTTGCCCTCGACATGGACGACCATGTCATCGTCGATCCGTTTCACGCCGGGGCCGTCCTCTCCGAGGTGGACTGCCGCAATCTACTGCGCAAGCACGCCGGCGAGGACACCGCCTTCGACAAGCGGCTGCTCATGCGCGCAAGCAAGCAGCAAATCCTCGTCAGGGTGCTCGTCAACCTCAAGCGCATCTATGTCCGGATGCGCTCGTTCCCGCAGGCGCGTACCATCACCGAGCTCCTCCTCGGACTCAACCCGTCAGCCATGACAGAGCTCCGCGACCGTGGCCTCCTCGCCTACCATCTGAATGACTTCTCCGCGGCGCTTAGGGATTTGGAGGGCTACCTGCGCTTCACGTCACGCCGGGACACCGTGAGTGTGGAGGCGGGAGATGACAGCGAGGTGAGTGGGAACGAGGAGCACGCCGAGATCTGGGAACACGTCAAGGCGCTCCGGCGGCGGGTGGCGAGCTTGAACTGAGCGAACGATCGGCGGCCCTGCAGCTCCCCGACAGCATCCAACCGGGTCTCACCCACTGCCCCCACGCCGCGAGCACAGCGCCCGTACCGAGGAGACGACATGCGAAATCTCGTCATCCGACATCGTCGGGAAGATGGGCAGGGAGACCAGGCGGTGCCAGAGATCGGTGGCAACCGAGAATAGACCAGGATCCCACTTATAGGTGGCCTGGTAATATGGATGTAGGTGTAGTGGTTTCCAATGCACCGAGCAGCTCACGCCGAGCCTCCTCAACTCCTGCACGAACTCCCGCCGGTCGATCGGCATCGACTCCAGGCGTAAACGCACGATGAACAGGTGCCAGGAGCAGAGACGATCGTTCGATACGGGCGGAAGTGCCAACTGGTCGATGCCGGCCAGCCCGCTGAGATAAGTCTCCGCAATCCGCTCTCGCTTGCAACGCATCTCCTCGGCTCGCGCTAGCTGATGAATACCGATGGCCGCGGCGAGATCCGTGAGGTTGTATTTGTAGCCGGGAGCAACGATGTCGTCCTCCCATCTCCCCAGGCGCTCCGCACCGGCGGGGTCATCCCGCGTCATCCCATGGAGGGACAGCGTCCGGATTCGCGCCGCGATCTCGGCATCTCCGGTGACCGCCATCCCGCCTTCACCGGTGGTAATCGTCTTGTTGGCGTAGAAGGAATAGCAAGTCACGGACGCCGTGTCCTCGCCACAGCGGACCCAGGGGGTGTCGTCGCCGTGGCGCCACGCTGCGGGGAACGCGTGTGCCGCATCCTCGATGATCCACAGACCATGGTGCTCGGCGAACTTCCAGAGGGCATCGTACGACAACACGTAACCGCCTACGTGTACCGGGATGACGCCAGCGACCGGCGCGTCGGCCGGTATCCGATCCGACAGCGTCCCCTTCCGAAGCGCCGCCAGCTTCCTGTCCGCATCCTCCAGGTCGAGTCCGAGGGTGACCGGATCACAGTCCACCAGGATCGGAAACGCCCCGAAGTGGCCCACCACCTCAGCCGTCGCGGCGAACGTCATCGTCGGCACGAGCACCGCCTGACCGGTGCGCAAACCCACGGCGTCCAATGCCAGATGCAGCGCGGCGGTTGCGGAGCTCACGGCGACGGCATATCGAGCCCCAACTGCCTGTGCGAACGCCTCTTCGAACTGGCGCACACGCGGCCCGGTTGTCAGCCAACCCGATCGCATGACCGCCACCACCTCGGCTATCTCCGCATCGCCGAGATCAGGACGGAAGAAGGGAACGCGCAAGTCAGGCCCTGAAGGTGACGCTGGGCGCGCGGAACTAGCGACCGGCATCCTCGGTCGACGCTACGAGCGCCCCCTGCTGAGCTCGTGTGAGGGACTTGCTATCGCCGCGACTTCGTATTCGTCAGACGGGACTGGTCGCGCAAGCGTTTTCCCGCTGAAAAATCGAATAACGTCGTCGACGGCCTCCTGCTCCATCTGGAGCCGACAATCCTCGGACATGGACCCCATGTGGCAGGTCAGCAGACAGTTCTCCAGCGACGTCAACTCTCCCGTATACGGCTCCGATTCGTACACGTCGACCGCGGCACCGGCGATCTGTCCCTCCCGAATCGCCCACGCCAACGCGGTTTCGTCGACGATGCCACCTCGCGCGGTATTGATGAGCATAGCGGTGGGCTTCATCGCAGTCAGTTCCGCTCGGCCCACGAGACGATACGTCTCGGGGGTTAACGGCACATGCACGCTCACGATATCCGACTCCCGAAAGAGGGTTTCCCTATCGACCCACGACACGCTGTGCGTCTTCCCGAATGCTCGGTCCGGCTCGATGTCGTTGGCCAGGAGCCTGACGTCGGAGAACCCGCGCAATAGACGGATCAACCGGCTACCGACGCGGCCAACGCCGATGACGCCGACGGTCGAACCAGTGAGAGGTCGACCCATTAAGCGCGACCAGGTACCGGCGCGCAGACTGCGATCAGCCAGATGAATCCGCCGCAGCAGCGCCAGCCCCATACCCAGCGTGAGCTCGGCCACAGCGGGCGCCGGTGCATCCGGCGTGTATGTCACGCCGATGCCTCGACGGCGCGCTTCCAGAAGATCGATATTGTCCAAGCCGATACCAACCCGTGCGATGAGTTTCAAGTGCGTGGCCTTGTCCATCACTGCGGGAGTGATCGGCTCCGTACCGGCGACCAGTGCGCCAAACGGCGGGATAAAACCGCCCAATTCGATCTCACTCAGGTGGCGTCCGAGGGGGTTGAGCACGTACTCGAGCCCGGCATCCCGAAGCCGTCCCAGCGACGCCTGATTGTGCTCGCCGAACGGCACCGCCGTTATGAGCACGCGTCGCTGCACTTCATCTGTCACAGTTGGCAGCCGCATTAGGCTTGCGTAGCCCTTGCTCGCCGGGGCGAGTCCGACCTTCGGTTCGAGTTGTCGCCACGCTGTGTGTCGAGAATGCCCGCGCGCGGGGCGGACGTCAAACCCAAATTTGGAGTACGTCAGGGCGCTCAGGCAACGGGTGGCGAGTCGCCAGCTTGAACTAGCGTTCCCAGCGTTGGCACGGATGCATCGCGCGTGTTCTACCCGCCGATCCTCAGCACCTCGACGCCAAGGCCTTCCACCCGGCGAAAGTGACGTTCGTCGGACGGCCCGACCAGCACCGGGAAGCCCAAGTGCGCCGCCGTCTCGGCGACCGCCAGGTCGGTCGCTGGAATGAGCTGACCGACCGGCTGAGGGTTACAAACAGGCCGAGCCCACTCTTCGGCGATCGCGGCACCGAAATCGATAACGGGACCCGAACCGAAAGCGCGTCGATGCGTGCGCGTCGCGCGGCAGCGCGTTGCGGGCTATACACCGACGAGCAGTTCCGCATGCACCACCGCCGGGAGCACGGCCGGCTCGTTGGAAAGTTGGCCTAGCAACTGGTTCCACAGCGACTGACGCGGGGAGGCGCTGATCCCCAAAGCTGCTCAGCAGTCACCAGTGCGCAGTATAAGGTCGGATTAGGCCAACCTAGCTTTCCTCGCGACCCGGCCAAGGAACGTCTCCTTGTGGCGACCCTGCCAACGTCCCGGTGCCCCTCCTACGGTCCCTGGTGAAGTTGTCTGGGCGATGGACGGGCTCTACCCACCAGTGACGCCGGGCGCCGGAGTTGCAGCGGCTGTGAATAGTGGCTTTGGTCGACAGTCCGCGCACCGCGCGCGACGCCTAATCCCGCCGTGGCGTACGTTTCGCGTTCGCCAGGTCGACTCGAGCGAGCGCCCCGAACCCGCTCCCTACGGGGCGAAGCCACCTGCCCCGCATCGCGCGATTACCGCACAGCCCACTCGGACAAGCGGGCGCTCCTGTGCAACACCTGCCTGCTCAGCGACGGTGTCCGCCCTGGACGCGAGCGCGTTGCCAGCGTCGTGATCATCACGCACGGCGCCGGCCTGAACGCCGACCTAACCACCCACGCGTAGACCACCCGCCGGCTCCGGAGTATATCCGTCCACCCTCCGGAGCTGGCCCGCCTGTCTCGGCTGGTCCCAAGACTCAGCTCGTCGCTAAGCTCGTCGGAACGGCCCTGGCGCCGACGTTCCGCCTGTAGGCGCCCCTGGTGTCCGCCAGGGCGCCCTGACGAGCTTCGTGAGGCTCTTTTCCCAACCCTCCCACTCGCCGGCGCCTACAGCGCTGCACAGGGCTCTCGCGCCATAACCACCGGCAGGTCGGCGGACGTCCCGAACACGGGAACGCCGTGAATTCGCTCGACCGTTTTCGTAGGATCATCATCGATGAAACCGATTGGCTCCCGCGCGCGCTTTGGGTCTCTCCGCATCTCCCGGACCAGCGTTTCGCCGACATCACCAGCGCCATAGATCAGAACGGGCTCGTCTCCCCGGAGCCCGCTGATCTCGCGCCAGATCCGTCTACCCAGCCGGACCCCGCCCATCAGTAGGATCAGGATGACACCGTCGATGATGAAAACCGAGCAAGGATAGGCCATCAGACCGAAACCGAAACGGACCAGAAGTATAGAAAGCGACCTATAGCGGACTACCTCCGCGGCTCTTCGGCCGGCTCATCTATCGCTCAAGCTACCGCTCCGTCACTCACATCGAGCAATCATGCTGCACCCGAAAAATCAGCGCCTCGGACCGCTCACCAGCGCGCGAGCGGACCACCAAATACCATAATCCAATGGGCATGCCCGTCACTCGCACGCCGTGGACCCCAAAATAAAATCAGGGCCAACCACGCAAAGTGTTTATCGTAAGGTGCTTACGACTATTCTCCCACACCAGAACTCCCGACGGCTTGAACCTGGGTCGTCTCATTGTGTGAAAAACGAGGCACGCCTAGTGTTCCGTTAGAGCACAGCACTCCTACGGTCAGAGACTTCCGATTTCGCCATACAGTACAGCTGAGGCGATGATGCCATTGTGGAAGTTGGACAGGTCGAGTTTCTCGTTCGGCGCATGCGCATTCTCGTCCGGCAAGCCCACTCCAAACAGTACCGACGGCAGCCCCAATACCTCCTGAAACGTCGACACCACCGGAATCGAACCGCCCTCGCGGTTAAAGACAGGCCGCCGGCCGAAACCCCGCTCGATCGCGCGGCCCGCGGCCTGGACAAACCGGTTGTCGAACGCCGTCATCCACGGCTTGCCGCTGTGCATTCTCGTCAGCGACAGCCCGACGGTCTTCGGCGCGACCTTCTTCGCGTAGGCCTCGAACAGGTCGGCGATCTTGCCTGGATCCTGATCCGGCACCAACCGCATGCTGACCTTCGCCATCGCCACCGCCGGGATGACCGTCTTGGCTCCGTCTCCGATAAAACCCGATTTCAGACCGTTGACCTCGAACGTTGGCCGCGCCCAGAGCCGCTCAAGTGTCGTGAAACCCGTCTCTCCAGCGAGCTTTGGCGCCCCTAGCGCGTTTCGATACCGTCGCTCGTTGAACGGCAGCTTCGCGAACTCCGCCCGTTCGTCATCCGTCAGCGCGCGAACATCGTCGTAGAACCCCGGGATCTTGACCCGCCCACTCCGGTCCTTCATCTGACTGAGGCACTGCGCGAGAACGAACGCTGGGTTGGCGACCGCGCCGCCGAAGGACCCGGAATGAAGGTCTGTTGTGGTTCCCCGGAGGTCGACCTGGAAGTACGTCAGCCCTCGGAGGCCGTAGCAGATGGACGGCACCCCTCGGTCAAACATTGGCGAATCGGAAATCACGACGACATCGGCATCGAGCTCCGCCTGGTGGTCACGGATGAAGCCGTCGAGGTGCTCGCTGCCGACCTCTTCCTCGCCCTCGAGGACGACCTTCAGGTTGACCGGGAGCCGGCCGTCCTGTCTCATGCAGGCTTCGATCGCCTTGAAGTGCATGAAGATCTGGCCCTTGTCGTCCGCCGCGCCGCGCGCGTAGATCTCGCCCTCGCGCACCGTCGCTTCGAACGGCGGTGATTCCCATTCGTCGAGCGGATCGACCGGCTGCACGTCGTAGTGGCCATAGAAGAGAATGGTCGGCGCACCGTCCGCGTGCAGCCAGTCGCCGTACACCACCGGGTTGCCCTGCGTGTCGATAAGCCGCACGTTTTCCAGTCCGATGCGGGTCAGTTCCTCACGGGTCCATTCGGCACACCGCTTTACGTCCTCGGCGTGTTCCGGCAGCGCACTGATACTTGGAATGGCCAGATACGCCTTGAGCTCGTCGACGTATCTGTCGCGGTTGGTGTTGATGAAGTCGATGACGTTGTCCATAGCAGTTAATAGCGCGCCATATGGACGGCGCGTGCATGTGGCACAAATCGCTGTGTCGTTGCCGTCGGCAGCCGCATTCTAGAGGATTCCTCACTGGCACGGCTCCAGCATACGAGCGGTGCGGCTTCGCGGAGGGAGCTCGCAGCTGGTGCGTACGATAATGAGAACGCTATGGACACCCAGGTACTCAGGCGAGCGTTCAGTGTGGGCAAGTTCCACTGGATGGCCGAGGTGGGCGTTTTCGGCGAGAACGACCAGCTCAAGCTTCTGGCTGGGGAGATCATCCGGATGACGCCGACCGGCAGCTGCCACGCCGGCTGCGTCAATCGTCTGACCCGCCTGCTCACCGCCGCGCTCGGTTCAGACGCCGTCGTCGCCGTGCAGAACCCTGTGGTGTGCAGCGACCGGACCGAGCTGCAGCCCGATCTCGCGATCCTAAAGCCGCGCCCTGGTTTCTACAGCTAGGCACATCCCAAACCGCACGACGTCGTGGTCGTCTTCGAGATTGCCGACACGTCCGCTGGATACGATCGCGGCGTGAAGATGCCCGTATATGCGTGCGGGGGGGGTTCCGGCACTCGTCATCGTTGACCTGGCCACACCGGCCGTCGACGTCCATGCCAGCCGACGGGGTGTACCGCGAACACTTGGCGCTGGCCCGTAACGACATCCTAATCGTGCCGGGTGTTGCCACCCTCAGCATCCAAGTCGGACAGCTGATGGATTAGACCAGGCTCGCAGCAGTACTAGAATGTCGCAGTGGGTATCTCGATCGGCAGCTCTCCTCGATCGCCCCATTCCTTCCACGACCCGATGTAGTTGCGCACCTTCGGATAGCCGAGGAGTCGGAGGGCCAGGTAGCTGTGAGCCGCACGATAGCCGCCCTGGCAGTAGGAAATCACCTCTTTGTCAGGGGCGACCCCTGCGTCGACGTACATCTCCTCGAGCTCAGCGGCCGGCTTGAATGCGCCGTCGCCACCGAGGTTCCGGGTCCACTCGATGTGCACGGCCCCCGGAATAGCGCCGCCGCGCTTCGCGCGCACGGTCGTACCGTGATACTCGCCGTCGCTGCGGGTGTCGAGCACGACCGTGTTCTCGGCGTCGAGGCTATCGCGAACATTGCGCCAGGTGGCCAGGCGCGCGTCGTCGCGACTTACGGCCCAGCTACCACGCTTCGGCGGCGCGGCCTCAGTCGTAGTGAAGTACCCGCCGCGCTCCCAGGCGGCGATACCGCCGTCGAGGAGCCGCGCATCCGGGTGGGCGAAGAATTCCAGGAACCAGAACGCCCGAGCGGCGCGAATCCCCGACTGCTCATCGTAGACGACCACCGGTCGGTCGGCCGAGACACCGCGCGATGTCAGTAGGTGCGCGATCATCCAGAGGAACGCATCGAGTGGTGCAGGGTCGGTGTCGATCAAGCTGAGCCCGAACAGATCGAGGTGCGCGGCTCCAGGAATGTGCCCGGTCGCGAACGCCTCGGTCGGACGTAGATCGATGACGACCGGGGTCCGGTCGCTCGTCTCCGGCGGATGCCCCGCTGCCGAGCCGGAAGGAACTCCGAGCTGCTCCGCAAGCTTTCCCGGCGCGACCAGCAGCTCGGGATTGGCGTAGCCCTTTAGGTTGTCTGCCATTGGGTGACTACTCTTCAGGGCTGCGCCTAAACAACAGTGCGTGACGACTCTACCGGGTACCGGTCTTGCTGCTCCACTGCGAGCGGTCGAAAACCGCGGGATCGGTTCCGTTTCTGCAATCGTCGGCCACAGACCACGATCCTAGAGTAGAACTCACGTCAAAGAGAACTGCTCCCGTCCAAGGCCTGTGACATTGGCAATCTGGCGGCCGGGGCTCTAGTGTTCGCCCGAGTCGTGAGCGGTCGGGGATTCTCGGTGCTGGCGGCGCTGGAAGGCGTCGGCATCCGGGTCGGCTTCTTCATGCTCGCCACCATGCTTCAGGGGGGAGACTCATGACGACCGCACTAGTCATGCTGGGAGGGATGTTGCTAGTCGCGAGCACCGTGGTACTGGCCGACTGGATGGGCCGGCGCCAAGACCGCCAGAAGACTCGCCACATCCCCTAGGCATCTTCCTTCGACTGCCTAATCTATCTCCGCGCCCGAGCTCACATCAGCGTGACGTATCGCACCAGAAACAAGACGGCGAAGAGCTTGACGAGCCAGTGGACCTCTCGCTGGCACCCCGCTGCGAGCTTGAGCACCGTGTACGCGATGAACCCGAAGGCAATGCCATCGGTGATGCTGATGCTCAGCGGCATGATAACTATGGTCAGGAACGCCGGCACCGCCTCGGTCGGATCGTCCCAGGCAATGAGTCGCACGCCCTTCATCATCAACGTGCCAACGATGATGAGCGACGGAGCGATTACCGGGTAGAGCGTCTGGCCGTCCGGCGTCTGATAGCCGCCGCCAAACATTGCGACAAGCGGCGAGAAGAAGAGCGCCGCGACGAACAAACCGGCCGTCACTACGGCCGTGAGACCGGTCCGTCCGCCCGCCGAGACCCCGGTGGCGCTCTCGATGTAGGCGGTGACGGTCGACGTCCCCAGACCGGCGCCGACCACGGTGCCAACGGCATCGGCCATGAGCGCGCCGCGCGCCCGTGGCAGCGTGCCGTCGCGCATCAGCCCAGCTTGCTCGGCCACGCCGACGAGCGTTCCCACCGAGTCGAACAACGCGAGGAAGAAGAAGACGAACACGACGGCGACCATCTCCGGCTGGAACACCCCGGCCACGTCGAGCTGCAACAGCGTCGGGCCGATTGACGGCGGGCGGCTCGCGACGCCCTCGAACGTCGTCAGGCCGGTTGCCCACGCGACGACGCCGGATGTGACGATGCTCACCAGGAGCGCACCGCGAACTCCGCGCACAGTCAAGACCGCCGCCACGACGAAGCCGAGGAGCGCGACGAGAACCGGTGGTCGCGTCAGCTCTCCCAGCGTGACCAGGGTGCCGGGCGAATCGACGATAATGCCGGCCCACTGTAGCCCGATCATCGCGATGAGTAACCCGATCCCGACAGCGATGGCGTGCTTCAACGATTTGGGTATCGCGGTGATGAGTCGCTCGCGCAGGCCGACGCCGGCGGTCAGGATGAAGAGGAGACCGGCCACAGCCACGCCGCCGAGCCCCACCTGCCACGGCACCTCCATCGCTACGATGACAGTGAACGCGAAGTAGAAGTTGTGACCCATCGCCGGCGCGACCGCGATGGGATAGTTGGCGAAGAACGCCATCATCAGCGTCGCCAGGGCACTAGCGACGCAGGTGGCGACGAACACGGCGCCGAAGTCCATCCCGACCGAGGCGAGCAGCGCCGGCTGGACGAAAATGATGTACGCGAGCGTGAGGAACGTCGTCGTCCCGGCGAGCACCTCGGTTCGCACCGAGGTGCTGTGCTCGGAGAGCGCGAAGAGCGAATCGAGCGTCGCTGTCACGCCAGCTCCCACTCTGAGTTCGGTGCTTCGACTGCCCGCCGATCCTCTCGGAGCTTGCCGAGATGCGCGAGCACGCTCTCGACGGCGGCCCCGCGCAGATCCGCGGCAAGCCCCTGATAGATGAGATCGGCGATCGCCTCCGGTGTGCGACAGCCGTCACCGAGCGCGGCGACAATCTGCTCTTCGCGCCGGCGCCGATGGTCGAGGTAGTGCTGAATGAGCGGCGTTGGATCGCCGATCTCCGGGCCGTGCGCCGGTAGCAACGTTGCCGGTCGGACCTCGAGCACACGCTGCAGCGATGCTAGGTAGGCGCGAAGGCTGCCCTGGCCGCTGCCGGGCACCACGACCGTTCCACCCTTGATGACGAGGTCACCGCACAGAAGGGTTCGGCTCTCCTCGTGAAAAAAGCAGAGGTGATCGGGTGCGTGCCCAGGCGTGTGGATCGCACGCAGAACGGCGTCGCCGGCGCGCACCTGAACGCCGTCTCTCAGCGCCAACCAGTCGACGCGATACCGCGGGTCTCGGTCTGGCCACGGCATCTTCAGGAACTCGGCGCGCGGCCAGCGCTGCGCAATCGCTTCTGCTCCCGACGCGTGATCCGTATGCCCATGTGTGACCACGACACGGGCGAGCTCCGTGTCGTCCGCTTCGAGCGCCGCGCCGAGCGCGTCGAGGTGGCGAGCGTGACCGACCCCCGCATCGATGAGCGTCGGCTCGGCGCCCCGGAGGAGGTACGTGTTGTTGCCGTCGCCGGTGTAGGGACCCGGGTTGAAACCGGGGATCAGCGTGATGCGATCGGTGAACGCGGGCGTCACGTGAGTGGTAAGTTGACGGTACGATGAGGGCGCGGCGATTATACTGCGTGCACTCCGAACTTCCCGCTCCGGAAACGTTCACGGCAAGCGAATCGGAGGTGCTGTCGCCGTTCTTCTCCAACGTCGACCGCCCGGTCTTCGTGCTGACCAACCTCCCCGAAGTGGTCAAGGGCGCGCTGTTCGCACGATACTCGCGCTCCGCGAAGTCCCTCCGCCGTCTGTTTCTCGAAGAGTTCCAGGGCAACGTGCCGATGCTTCAGAATGCCGGCGGCACGGAGGTCGGTGTCGAGCGGGCGGAGCGCCTCTATGCACGCATCTTCGGCGGTTACGGCGATGATTCGGTCGCCCAGCTCGGTGGCGCGCACATCGCCTGCGAGGGCGTGTCCAACGTCCTCACCAAGATCCTCGAACGCGGCCGGTTGATGGCCTATCTCGAGCAATCGACGCGCTACGTGCCGTACACCGACCAACCTGGCGGCAAGTGGAAGTACGTCGTGCCGGGCGAGATCGCTGATGATGATGTGCTTGCCGCCGACTACGTCACCACGCTCGACGGAGCATTCGAAGTCTACGCACACTGGATCGAGCCGATGCAGGCACACTTTCGTGCGCGGCATCCGAAGTCCGATGCCGACTCGGACGGCGTTTACCGTGCGGCGATCAGGGCGAAGGCGCTCGATACGCTACGCGGCCTGCTCCCCGCCGCCACCCGTTCCAATGTCGGGATCTTCGGGTCCGGACAGGCCTACGAAGCGCTGCTGCTGAACATGCGCGCCCATCCGTTGCGCGAGGCGCAGGAGACGGCGGCGTCGATGCTTCCCGAGCTCAGGCGTGTCATCCCCGCGTTTCTCTCGCGCGTTGACCGCGAAGACCGCGGTGTTCGGTGGAGCGAGTACCTGGCCCAGCGACGCGCGGCCACTCGCCTGGTAGCAGACACCCTCCTCGGCGACGCCGAGCCCGATGCATCAGTGGAGGTCGAGCTGACCGAATGGGACCCGGACGGTGAGGTCAAGGTGGTGGCGGCGGCGCTCTACGCCAGCTCGATCCTGCCTGAGACGCAGCTCCTATCAGCATCCCGCGCGATGACGACCGCGGACCGCCTGCGTGTCCTGCGTGCCTATGTCGGCGAACGGGACAACCGGCGGCACCGTCCGGGCCGCGCGTTCGAGCGAGCGTCGTATTGCTTCGACGTGCTGTCGGACTATGGCGCGTTCCGAGACCTCCAGCGCCACCGCATGCTGTCGATCGACTGGCAGGACCTCTCCGCGAGGCACGGCTACGTGCAACCGTCGGCGATCGAGGACGTGAGGGCGCTGGACGACTGGCGACGCGTCATGGACGACTCTGCGGCGCTGCAGGCCAGGCTCGCAGAGCGTTGCCATCCCCTCGTCGCGCAGTATGCGGTGTCGATGGCCTACCGCATCCGCTACTACATGCAGATGAATGCGCGGGAAGCGATGCACGTCCTCGAGCTAAGGACGGCGCCGCAAGGCCATCCCGCCTATCGACGCGTCTGCCAGAAGATGCATGAGCTGATCGCGCGCAAGGCAGGTCACACCGCCATCGCGGAGGCAATGACGTTTGTCGACCATTCGACGGTCGAGCTGGAGCGGCTCCAAGCGGAGCGGGCCAGTGAGCGAAAGCAGGCCGGCAGCGCGGCCTCGATCAGTGACCGTCCGTGACCGCCGGCTCCACGCGCTCTACCGCGCGTCGCACCGCATCCACCACCCGATCCTGCTCCGCGTCCGTCAGAAACGGATGCATCGGAAGGCTGATCACCTCAAGCGCGGCGCGCTCGGCGACCGGAAAGTCGCCAGGGCCATAGCCGAGATCGGAGAGCACCGGCTGCTCGTGGAGACATCGCGGGTAATAGATCCTTGTAGGAACTCCGTCATCCCGCAGTGCCTCGGCGACGCGATCGCGGTGGCGCACCCGAATTGTGTAGCACGAATACACGTGCGTGTTGCCCGAGCAGACCACAGGTACTCGGCACACGTCGCGCAGCCGGGCGGTGTAGCGATCAGCGATCCGACGCCGAGCCGATAGCTCCCGGTCGAAGTTGGGCAGCTTCGCCAGCACAACGGCGGCTTGCAACGTGTCAAAGCGACCGTTCGTGCCAAGATAGCGATGCTCGTGCCGGCGGTCGCCGTGTACCCGGATCGCGGTAATGCGCTCGGCCACCGTATCGTCGCTGGTGAAGAGCGCCCCGCCGTCCCCGTAACAACCGAGCGTCTTGGTTGGGAAGAAGCTGGTGCTTCCGATTGGCGCAGCACCGCAGCTCGCCGTACCGTTTCTCGTTGCGCCGAGACTCTGCGCCCCGTCTTCGATGACCGTCAGGCCGTGCACGTCAGCAACAGCACGGATCCGCTCATAGTCGGCCATCTGTCCGAAGAGATCGACCGCGATCACCGCCCGGGTCCGGTCGGTCACGGCATCGGGCAATTGGTCCGGATCGAGGTTGAAGCTCTCGGCGTCGATGTCGACGAACCGTGGAGTCGCCCCGACGAGCTTGACCACCTCGGCCGTGCTGATCCAGGTGAACGGCGTTGTGATGACCTCGTCGCCCGGACCGATCCCGATCGCGCGCAACGCGATCTCCAGGCTCGCCGTGCCGTTGGCGCAGGTGATTGCATGCTTGACGCCGATGCGCTGTGCGAGCAGTCCTTCGAGCTCCGCCACCTCGGGGCCCAAGATGTACTGGCCGTGCTCGAGCACGTTGCGCATCCGTGCGTCGATGTCAGCCTGGTAGGCGCGGTACTGCCGTTGGAGATCGATGAACTGCACGTTGCCTCGCTCGCTCGCGCCGTCCCGTCGAGCGCTCGGAGGTCAGGAGCCCGCCGGGACCCTTTAGCGGCCTACTTTCACCTCCTCGGCGGGCTTCTCCCAGTAACGCCCGTACTCCTCCAGAAAGGTCAGGCTCTCGAACGAGGTCATCCGGTCCATAAACAGGACACCGTCGAGGTGGTCTGTCTCGTGCTGGATCACGCGGGCCGGGAATCCATCGGCGGTCATCTGCTGCTGGTGCCCGTGCCGGTCGAGCGCGCGCACGCGGATCTCGGCCGGCCGGGGGACGCGACCACGAACATCGGGGATGCTGAGGCACCCCTCCCAATCCTCCTCGACCGTCCGGCCGAGCGGCTCGATCTCGGGGTTGATCATGACGACCGGCCGGAGGGTGGCGTCGGGGTCATCGACGCCCGCAACGAACAGCCGGAGACTCGCGTGCACCTGCGGCGCAGATAGTCCGATCCCTTCGTATTCGCGCATCGTATCGAACATGTCATCGATGAGTCGCTGGATCGCGGGCGTCCCGATCTCATCCAGGTCGAGCGGCGGCGTGCGCGCACGCAGCACTGGGTGTCCCATCCGCGCGACCTTCAGGATAGACATCGTTCCGGATTATACGTTACGGTCGTCTCGCACTTGGAGGCTGCACATGCCTCGGGCTGGCTCCGGGACCCTGGAACCACGAACCCTGAACCTGGAACCCCGCAACGTGAACTTCTACCTTGAGCCCTGAACCCCGATCATTGCTCCCCACCCACACCCACTCTTCCGTCTATCGCTTCTGCCCCGTCTGCGGCGGCGGACTGGCGATGAAGCTGGTCAAGGACGGAGAGCCGGACCGGCCGGTGTGCCGTGCATGCGGTTACGTCGTCTACCTCGACCCCAAGGTGGCGGTCGGCACAATCATCAGGAATGACGCCGGCCAGATCGCGCTGGTTCGCCGATCGATCGAGCCGGGGTACGGCAAGTGGGTCTTTCCGGGCGGCTACGTCGACCGCGGCGAGCCGCCGACGGTTGCCGCCCTCCGCGAAGCCAAGGAGGAGGCTAACCTCGAGATCCGTATCGATGGGCTGATCAACCTGTATGCCTATACGGGCGTGGTGCCGATCATCATTGTCTATGCAGCGACCGTCATGAACGGCGAGTTGCGCGCGGACGATGAATCGCTCGACGCAGCCTGGTTCGACGTGCCAGACCTCCCGTGGGATGAGTTCGCCTTCCGCAGCACCCGCGATGCACTGCGAGACCATCTGAAGGGCATCCTGCACTCCCCGACTGACTGACCCGGCGGCGATTCGACCGCTGCGAGGCCGCAAGCGGCCCGATCCGGCCTCCCAGGAACCAGGAGTCTGGAACCTTGAACCGTCGCGAGCGGGCGCGACGGCTCGCAAGTTGCATCGATCGCTACGCGCTCCCCAAACGCGTGGAGGTCGGCATGCGCAAGACCGTCGCGATTACAACGTTGGTTGGTGGGCTGACGATTCTAGTGGCGGGCTTCGACTTCGAGAGCAGGGACGGCGTCAACCCGATCGACCCGTCCGTGATCGCCGGAAGCGTCTTCGGCACACCGGTGCTGCTCGGCACCTGGTCGTCGGGCAGCTCAACTCACGGACAACGTACTCAGCATCAGCGCAACGGGAACCGCCTCGATTCCCCGAATGGCGTCGTGCAGTTTCTCGGTGACCGGGACGGCACTCTCCTCGATGACACCATCTACATCAGCTACGTAGGGGAGAGCTATCTCTGACCGATCGAAGAGACAGAAGTGCCGGCAAGGAACTAGTGCGCCGCACTAGTCGATCGGCGCGCGGGAACCCGTGGCCACGTCGATAGGGGTCCGAGGGTCTCGGCGTTCCACATCAACCGGAAACGACAGATCGCGACGCTCGACTCGCGCAACGGCGGTATCGACCATCTCGGCAATCGGTAGATCGGCCTCCGCACGCTCGACGGCCGCTCGACGCGCTTTGGTGGCCGGGTTCCTCGGCGTGAACAGCGTGCAGCAGTCCTGGTCCGGAATGATGGAGATGGGATAGGTTCCGAGCGCCCGCGCCTCGTTCGTGATCTCCTCTTTGTCGGACCCGATCAGTGGACGCAATACGGGAAGCGTGGTGACGTCGTTGATCACCGCGAGGTTTTCGAGCGTCTGCGAGGCGACCTGCCCGACCGATTCACCGGTCACCAGAGCTTTGGCCTTGGACGTTCGCGCCAGCCGATCGGCGATTCGCACCATGAGACGTCGGTAGAGCACGACCCGCAAGGGCGGCGGTGCCGACACGACGACCCGTTGCTGCAGCTCGCCAAACGCCACAACGTAGAGGCGGGACGAAAGCTGGTAACGTGTCAGCAGATCGGCGATCTCCTCCACCTTCTCCTGCGACGCGTGCGACAGGATGGGATAGGCGTGAAAGTGCACGAATCGAACACGGCAACCGCGCTTCATGAGACGGTAGGCCGCCACCGGCGAATCGATACCGCCCGAGAGCAGGCACATCACGTTGCCGCCGGTCCCCGATGGGAGGCCGCCTGGGCCAGGCTGCTTGTCAAGGGAGTAGAACACACAGTCGGGCAGCACCTCGATGTGCACGTCGAGAGCTGGTTGCTCCAGGTCCACCGTCCAACCCTGTGCGGCCTTGATCCGTCCGCCGACCTCTCGCTCGATCTCCGGCGACGTGAGCGGATACGACTTGTCCGCCCGTTTGGCTCGCACCCGAAAGCTCTCTGTGCCGTTGGTCGCCTTCAGATCGCCGAGGATCGCGGAGGCAATCTCGTCGATCTCGCGACCGGTGCTGCGAGCGCGCGCAAAGTTGGCGATGCCGAAAATCCGCGCGACCCGCTCGCGCACCTCGCCCCACTCCGCCGTCGGACCCATCATTAACTCGATGCGCCCCATGAGCGCACGCACGCGGACGACATCGAGATCGGAGGTCGCGTCCCTCAGGTTACGCACCAGACGTTCGACGAACCACGGGCGGTTTCGTCCCTTGAGCGCGATCTCCTGGTAATGGACGATGACGGAGGGGGAACTTGAAGGGTTCAAGGTTCAGGGTCCATGGTGCAACGACCGAAGGCTGACGTTCCGTGTTCGGGGCGAAGCCCCGTCTAGTTACGACGCGAGCGACCGGAACGCAGCGGCGGCGGCGCGATGGCCGCTGATCACGGCGCTTTCAATCGTACCCGGCAGTCCGGTCTCGATCCAATCGCCTGCGAGGAAGAGACCACGTACTGGCGTTGTCGTACTTGGGCGTGGCGGTTGACCCGGCGCAAGTGAGAAGGTGGCGAGCGGCTCCCGGATCACGCTCGCGTGATGGACGCGCCAGCCGCGCGACGGCAACGCGTCACGCAGTTGGTCGGTCGCCAGCGCGACAAGGTCGCCGTTTGGCAAGTCGAGTAGTTCGGCGGCACCGCTCGCCACCATCGACAGGTACGAGGCGGAGCCACCGAACGCGGCGTGCTTGTCGAAGGCCCACTGCATCGTGCGACCGGGTAATCCGAGAAACGGCGCCGGCAGCAGCGGGCGGTCAAGCCAAAGGTTGACCGTCACGATCGGAGAACCGTCCATCGCCTCGGCCCGATCGAGGGACGGTGCAAGCACCGCCGGCGGAGTCTCGAAGAGACGCCGGAAGCTGTACCAAGGGACGGCGGAAATGACGGCTCGGGCGTTAAGCTGCTCGCCCCCGGTCTCCACTCGTAGACTCCCGTTGCCGCCGACTCCGAGGGTCGCTGGCGACTTCGTGCGAACGAACCCGCCGCGCTCCTCGATGAAGCGCCGTGCAGGTTCCGCGTAGAGCGTTTCGAGCGGACGCGACGGCACGCCGATCGCGGAGTCTGATAAGTGGAATCCGCTCAGCTCGGCCAGCACGCGAGCAAACGGGGCAGCCGCCGCATGGTCCGGTTGCTGGTTGAGCGCTGCCAGCGCCAGCGGCTCCCACAGCAACTCCCTGACGAGCGGGCCCTGTCCATGGCGCACCAGCCACTGGCGCACGGTCTCAGCGGTCGGCGCGGTGCTTGGCATCGAGTTTCCCGCTGCTTCTCGGCGTGCCCGGTGGAGCGGGGCGAGCATTCTCAGCGTCGCCCATCGTTCTCGGACCGGCAGCCGATCCCACACGAGGATCCCCGCCAAAAGGTGCAGCGGTGGGGGCAGTTGCGGGCACTCGAGCCGCGTCCGGCGATTGTGACGGTCGATCGAATCGACACCGAGCGTGGCCTGCAGCCGTACATCGCCGTCTACTCCCAAACGTCTGAGAAACTGAAAGGTTTCCCGGTAGCAGCCGAAGAGCACATGCTGGCCATTGTCGACCAACTCGCCCGTGGCTCGGTCGCGAAGCGACGTCGCGCGGCCGCCGAGTCGTAGTCTGCCTTCCAGCACGAGGACACCGACGCCACGCGCGGCCAGATCGACCCCGGCGCTGAGCCCGGCGAACCCGGCGCCGATTACGATGGTGTCGAAGGATTGCATTTTCCGGTTTTCAGGGTTCTGAGGAGTGACGCGTGATTGAGTTTGAGTGTCTTGGTGGAAGCCGTAACCTGAAACCTGAAACCCTGAACTCCGAGCCGCCCGCCCTGGGCGATCGTATGCTCCGCGCCCTCAGGATGCGGCTCCCATCACCATCACCTTCGCCCACACACTCGCGGCTATCAGCGCGCGCCGCGGCCGCGGCACCCGGACCACCTCGTGAAAAACGTCGTAATCGCGCCGCTCGATGCGATCTAGGATGGCGAGGTAGATGCCGCCCATGATCTCGGCCGCGACGAGCCGGCGCGCGTCCTCGGCCGGCAGTGCGGCGCGCGCTTTCTCGTAGAAGGAACGCGCGCGCTGACACTCGTGCGCCAGTAGCCCGCGCACACCGGCCGAGAGACCCGACCCAAGGTCGGATTCGCTCACGCCGAACTTCTGCAGATCGGCCATTGGAAGATAGATGCGCCCGTTGTCGAGATCGGTCGGGACGTCCCGGATGATGTTGGTGAGCTGGAGCGCGACACCGAGCGCGATGGCGTAGTCACGGGTCCCTCGATTGCGATAGCCGAAGATCTCGATGCAGATGAGACCAACCGCCGACGCCACCCGGAGGCAATACTGATACAAATCGTCGAACGTCGCGTAGCGTTGCTGTCTCACGTCCATCGCGACGCCGTCTACCAGATCGTCGAAGGGCGCTCGCGGGAGCCCAAAACGCTCGACGTACGGTTTCAATGCGAGCCCCTGTGACGATTCGGGCGTGCCAGGGCCGTAGCACCGATCGAGCTCGGCCCACCAGCGCCCGAGCTCGCGCATTGGGTCGACCGGCGGCGCGCCGGCGGCTCTCGTCGCTGGGCGGTCGACCGCGTCGTCGACGGCGCGGCAGAAATCCCAGACCGCGACAAGCGCGCGACGCTTCTGGCTTGGAAGAACCAGGAACGAATAATAGAAGTTGGTATCGCGGCTCACGTCCACACGAGCGCGTTCCAGAACAGGGGCAACGCGTCGGCAAGCCCCAGGGTCGGACGGCCCGTCGGCGAATCGTATCCCGTTTGCTCGAGCCGATCGAGGATGCGCATGCCGCCGAGCCATGTTATCCGCAGCTCGAGCCGAAGACGCCCCCCCACGCCGTTGCACACGTGGCGGCCGTCAGCGAACAACCCACGGGTACGCTCCGTGCACGAGGCAATCGCCGCCCGCCACGCCGGGGTCAGCCGCGTCTCGTTGAGGTCGTCGACGTGGGCGCCGCAGGCATCGTAGACCTCGGCGGGCACGTAGAGCCGTCCCTGTCGCCAGTCGGTGCGGAGGTCCTGGAGAAAGTTGGTAATCTGCAACGCCGAACAGACGCAGTCCGATGCGCGATCGAGCCAATCGTCCCGGTACCCACTTATCCGCAACACGATACGACCGACCGGATTGGCCGAGCGGCGGCAATAGTCGAGGAGCGCGTCCCAGCTGCCGTAGCGGTGCTGCGTCACATCCTGCCGAAAGGCGCTCAGCAAGTCGACGAACAACGACGGCGGCAGGTCGAAGCAGCGCATCGTATGAGCGAGGGCACGGAAGACGTCGTCGGTCATCGCTTCGCCCGGCGTGAGACGATCGTCGCCGCTACCCGTGGTCTGGCACGCGAGCAGCCGGGCCTGCCAGTCATCGAGCAGCGCCAGCCGTTCGGCGGGGGACCGCGTCCCCTCGTCGGCGAAATCGTCAGCTCGCCGGGCGAAGGCATAGACGGCGGCGATGTGTGGCCGGATGGCGGCGGAAAGCAGTCGAGAGGCGACCGGGAAGTTCTCGTAGTGCTGTTGGGCGAGGCGTTGGCAGCTGGCGTAGGCGCGGCGTAGGGCCGGGTCGTCAGTCACTCAAGGTTCAGAAGATCGTATAGATGAACGGTGCCACCGCACTTCCTTGCGACAACACGATCAGGAGGCTCACAAACAGCAGGACGATGATGATCGGGGCCAGCCACCACTTCTTGCGAACGCGGAGGAAATCCCACATCATCGCCAGGTTCGACCGCAGTGACATCTCGCTACTCGCACTCCAATCTTAGTACGGCTTGTCCGGCCGGCTCGCCGGCCCGTCCTTCTCCGTCTTGATCCAGTAGGACGTCGCGTCCCGATCGGGCCGCAGGCCGAGGAAATCGCCTGCGACCAGCCGTCGCAACAGCCCGACGGGTGTGATCGCCAATACGAAGGATAGCCCAAGGATGACGCGTGTCATCACCGCCGACAGCACTCGGGCCATCTTCATCCACCCACGCTCGATGGCATCGAGCGACCGCGGCGCGAGGAGACCAGCAAGGAGCAAAGCGACAGCGAGCGCGAGGAGATAGGATGCGAACGACCGACCTCTCCACAGGCCGACGCCGCCAATGAGGCCAAAGGCACCCGCCATCACGAACCCGAAGTTCCGGAGTACACGCCGGCGCGCGTTCGGATCGATTGGGGCAACCGGCGCGTCAATCCAGGTCATATTCAGACCGCCAATCGTCGCCATCAGGCATCGGCGGCTGCTCGGGCTTGAGCAGCAGCACATCCTCCAGCACCAGCGCGTCCATCTCGGTCCGCATAAAACAACGATAGGCGTCCTCGGGTGTGCAGACGATCGGCTCGCCGCGAACGTTGAACGACGTGTTGATGATCACCCCGACACCCGTGCGACGCTTGAACTCCTCGATCAATCGATGATAGGTGGGGTGATCTGCCGCGTTGACGGTCTGAATCCTCGCCGAGTAGTCGACATGGGTCACCGCGGGAATGTCGCTGCGCGGCACGTTGAGCTTGTCGATGCCGAACAGCTGTCGCTGCTCGGCGCTCATGTCTACGCGGCGCTCCTTGCGGACGGGAGCCACGAACATCATGTACGGTGAAGGGCGATCGATCTCGAAGTAGCGGTCGACATCCTCTTCGAGACAACTGGGTGCAAAGGGTCGGAACGACTCGCGATACTTGATCTTGAGGTTCATGACCGACTGCATGGTCGAGCTCCGCGGGTCCCCGATGATCGACCGGCTACCCAATGCCCTCGGTCCGAACTCCATCCGCCCGTTGAACCAGCCGACCACCTTGCCGTTCGCCAGCAGTTCCGCGACATCGGCCGGGAGCTGCCCATCGTGTTTCGGGTGAAACGGGTAGCCTTGCTGCTCGAGCCATGCCACGATGCGATCGGTCTGAAACTGCGGCCCGAGATACGACCCGCGCTGCCGGTCACGCGGACCCGACACCCGGCGCGGCTCGTCCAGCACGTGATGCCAGGCCACGAGCGCCGCGCCGATCGCGCCGCCAGCGTCGCCGGCGGCCGGCTGGATCCAGAGATCGTCGAACACACGCTCGCGGAGCAGCCTGCCATTGGCGACGCAGTTGAGCGCAACACCGCCGGCTAGACACAACTGGCGCTCGCCGGTCTCCGCACGCACATGACGCGCCATGCGCAGAACGACCTCTTCGGTGACCTCCTGGACCGAACAGGCCAGGTCCATCTCGCGCGCCGTGATCTTCGACTCCGGCCGGCGGGCCGGCCCTCCGAGGAGATCCTCGAATGCCGTCGACGTCATCGTCAGACCCTGGCAATAGTTGAAGTACTTCATGTTCAACCGGAACGATCCGTCGTCCTTCAGGTCGATAAGCTCGTCGAGAATGGTCTGCACGTAGGTCGGCTCGCCGTAGGGGGCCAAACCCATGATCTTGTATTCACCCGAGTTGACCCTGAACCCGGTGTAGTAGGTGAACGCACTATAGAGCAGGCCGAGGCTGTGCGGAAACCGCAGCTCGAACGCGAGCTCCACGCGGTTGTCGCGCCCTGTCCCCCATGACGCCGTCGCCCACTCCCCGACCCCATCGATGGTCAGCACCGCCGCCCGCGGATAGGGCGACGGGAAGAACGCGGAGGCGGCGTGTGACTGGTGGTGTTCTGGAAACAGCAGTTGGCCATCGAAGCCGACTGCATCCTTTACCACGTCTCCCATCCAGAGCTTTTCCTTGAGCCACAGTGGCATCGCCTTCATGAACGACGGCAGTCCGGCCGGCGCGAACGCCAGGTAGGTCTCAAGCAACCGCTCGAACTTCAGCCACGGCTTGTCGTAGAAGGCGACGAATCTCAGATCACGCGGCGTGATCCCGGCTTCCGCGAGGCAATAAGCGACGGCATGACGCGGGAACCGGTGGTCATGCTTCTTGCGGGTGAACCGCTCCTCCTGCGCGGCGGCAAAGATCTCGCCGTCCCGAAGCAGGCATGCTGCGGAATCGTGATAGAAGGCCGAGATGCCGAGAATATAGGTCGCCGCCATGTCGCGGAACGGCCGTGCTGCGTCTGCGCGCACTTCCGGACCCATTGTACGCGTCTGGTACGATGAAACGGCATGCGAGACGTCACCGCCGCTGGACTGGCCATTTTCCTGATCGTCGTCGCACTCAGGCTGGCAACGTCGCTGACGACGGATCGTCGGAAGCGACGACAGCAACGACGAGACGTCCGGACACGCGGCGAGGTCATCCTCGCCGAGATCCCGACCAACGACGGTCTTACGCTGTTCACCGAGGACGCCGACGCGTTCCACTACGGCGACCGGTCCATCCCGAAATCGACGATCAAGGCCGCCCGCGTGTTGATCAACGGGGCGCCGATCGCGGCGAGCATCGCGCGGGGATACGACGAGGGCAATCTGGTGCCTGCCGAGGTCGTCGAGGACCGGCCCGAAGGCCTGGCCCGCGACCGCTGGGATGTCTCCATCGAAACCGACGACGAGACGGTACTGGTCGAGTGCGGCGCGATCCGAGAACGGATCTCCCAGGATTTGGCGCGACGCGTATTCGGCGCGGTGAAGCGCACGATTGAATCGAGCCATCGATGAACGCACCGAGCAATCTCCCGCCCGAGTGGGTCTTCTACTACCCGAGCCCAGTCTGGTCGAAGAACAACTGGCTGAAGAGCCTGATCCCCTTCTTCGACGGCATCGTTCTGCTGGCCCCCGAGTTCGCGCGCGCGCCCGTTCCCGGTGGGAGACCTCCGCTGGCGGCCGCCGCAGCCGGTCGAACCATGGGACGGGGTACGCGATGCACCATCGCGGCACCCGCGTAAGTGAGGAGGACGAGGACACCGCTTCGCGACTCGAGGCGGACGGGCTGCTGCAGATTGTCGATCTCAACACGTTCGTCGATTGCCGGGGCGTAAAGGCCGTCGCCAATGCGCTGAGGGACCTGATTGCCTCGGGTTCGCTCGACGAGCTCGCCGCGCGGCAGACCGAATTCCAGGCGCTCGCGTACTCCCAGCTTGGTTGCATGAGCGACGGGAGGCTGGCAGAGAACCAGGAGCTCCACGCGCGCGGCATCGGCTCACAGGGCGCCGCCGGGCCGCTGCATCCGGTCGTCCAGTCGCTTCTGCTTGTGATTCTCGCCCAGTTCTTCCAGCCCGCCGGCCGGAAACAGGGAATGTATCTGTGCCCCGAGACGGACCGACGGGAGCTGCATGGCGCCCTCACCGAGGTCATCGGTAACTTCCGAGGCCCATATGGTGTCGCTCGACACGCAACCGGTGGGTGTCGACCTGAGCGACGTACCGATCGACGAGGTGCTCGCCTTCAGGGGAGAGGACCGTGAGGCGTATCAACGGCTTACCCGGAATCTCCGCGGCTTCGTCCATCAAACCGCCGACTCTCCCGCCGACGACCGGCAGGCCTCACTACTCTAGCGCCAGCTTCGGATGACGGAAGCGTCGGCCGACTTGCGCGCGGCGCCGGCAGCGTCTGGAACCCGCCGACGTCGTTCTCGCTCGTGCTCACCGGCGCGGCGTGGTCGCCCGGCCCGGGCGACATCGTGGGGAGTCTGCTGGCGCTGGGCGCCGACGTGTCGGAGCCGCCGGGTGATGCGCCGAACCGCGCGGGGGCGTTCGCCTATCTCTTCAGCGACGCTCTGCCTATCGGGTAGCTAATCTTCTGCACTGGTCGCGCACTTTCCGGAAGAAACCGTTTGCCTTTGGCGAGACGAAGCCCTTCGCTCCTGAAAGCGACTCGATGTCACCCGAGGGAGCCGGATTCTGAAGGGATGGCCGCGATCAGGTCACCACTCCACTTCGGCAACTTCGGCTCGGTGATTGGCGGCACGCCCAAGAACGAACAACAGGTCCGACAGCCGATTGACGTAGCGCAGAATCAACGGCTCCACCAGATCGACGCCCAACGCCACGACACATCGCTCCGCCCGACGACAGACCGTTCGCGCAAGATGCAGCGAGGCGCCGGCGCGTCCCCCACCAGGGAGGATGAAACTCTTGAGCTCCGGCAGCGTCGCGTCGAAGTCGTCGATCCACCGCTCGAGCTGCTTGACGTCTGCCTCGGTGATGTTCGCCTTAGCAACGCGCGAGGCGATGCGGGAACCCGGGTCGGCGAGCCTCGCACCCAACGCGAACAGGTGCCGCTGGGTGGCGACCACGATCTCCCGTAGGTCGGCGTCCAGACCAAACGCCACCGCCATCCCCAGGGTGGTATTCAGCTCGTCCACTTCACCGTAGGCCGCGACGCGCACGTCCGCCTTCGAAACCTGCGCGCCGTCAAAGAACGACGTCTCGCCGTGATCTCCAGCACCGGTATAGAGTGGCATGGTTTCGATTATCCGAGTTCCCCGTTTTGTGTTCAAGCCCACGCAACGTGCGCAGCGCATCCACTTCGCTTCCCGACCCGTCTGTCCGCCGCCGCTTCCGTCGCCGGCTGCTCGGTTGGTACGCCCGACATGGACGTGATCTGCCGTGGCGAAAAACCCGCGACCCATACAAGATTCTCGTGTCCGAGGTGATGCTGCAGCAGACGCAAGTAGATCGGGTACTGCCGAAATACGCCGAATGGCTGGAGCGGTTCCCCTCGTTCCGGGCGCTCGCTGCGGCGACCAAGAAGCAGGCGACACGCACCTGGTACCCCCTCGGGTACAACGCGCGTCCCAGGCGACTCCATGCCATCGCGCGTGAGGTCGTCAGCCACTATGGAGGGGCACTACCCTCCGACGAGGCCGCGCTCCGGACCTTCAAGGGTCTCGGGGACTACACGGTCGGAGCGGTCCGGAGCTTCGCGTTCGGGAAGCGCACGCCCATCGTCGACACCAACGTCGCGCGGGTGTTGTGTCGAGTGTTCGTGGGGCAGGGCAATCCCTCGGCTCACGCAATGCGGCGACGGTTGTGGAACTTGTCGAGAGCCCTGCTTCCACGCTGCAACGTATTCGACTTCAATCAGGCGCTGATGGATCTAGGCGCGATGGTCTGCGTGGCGCGGAAGCCGCGGTGCGTCGTCTGTCCGATGCGGCCGATCTGCAAGTCGTTCCCGTTCAACCCCGACCGGGGCTGACGAACGGCAACGCGGTCACGACGGCGCCCCGCCGCGCGCCGGCGTCGCCGACCTCCACCTCGGTGCCCGGCTCGGCAAACGGCCGCGAGATATATCCAAGCGCGATCGGCACACGGAGAGCCGGCGAGTGCACCGTGCTCGTCACACGACCCACGGCATTCTCGCCGTGCCACAGCGTGGGGCTTGGTCGCGGTGCACCGGATGTGTCGGCTTCCGTCCCGGACAGTGTCAGGCCGATGAGCCGGCGCGCGACGCGGCCCTGACCACGATGCAAGATCCGAACGATGACCTCCTGGCCAACGTAACACCCCTTGTCAAAGCTGATCGCACGGTCCTCGATCCCTGCTTCGAGCGGAATGGTCTCCGTATCCATGTCAGCGCCGAACAGCGGTCGCCCCGATTCCACCCGCACCGCCTCGACCGCCTCATGATCCACATCCGTTGCCCCAGCCTCGCTGACGGCGGCACGAATCGCGACGACGGCGACTCGCTCGCCCAGCAGGTGATAGCCGGGAATCCCGATCGCGTCGCATCGTGCGACGAGCGCCGTCGCATCACCCACGGTGATCGAACGGCTTTGATAAAGGGTGAGTTCCGAGATCGGCGCGCCCGACACCTCCGACAGCAGATGCGCGGCACCGGGACCATAGATGCCGGAACTGCTCCAGGTGTCACGCAGGTCCACGACCCGGACGTCCTCCACGAACACGAGCGCGTCCAACCGGTCGACCAACCGCTTCGTGAGACCGCCATCGACGTCGAGCAGCAACCTGTCTCCGATGTTGAGGACGTCGAGGTCGGCGATCATGCGCCCCTGAGGCGTTAGGTAGGTCGCATAGCAGCCCTCGCCAGACGTCATGTGCTCAATGTCGTTCGTCAGCAGCCCCTGGAGGTAGGCGCCTCGATCGGTGCCACTAATCTCGATGAGGCCGCGCGCCGATCGTTCCACCAGACCGACGTCGTGCCGGAGGCGGTGATAGCCGCGTGGCGGTTCCGTGAGGTCTTCGGACATGTCGCGAACCGTGTCGAACGCAATGATATGCTGACAACCGTGCAGCTTTCTGCCACCGGCGTCGTGAGCGCGACGTTGATCGTAACGGCAATCGCGTCCGCACAGCCTCCGCTCAAGCCGACCGAGGGCGAGGCGACGTTCAACGTCTTTCTTCGCTCGACGCCCGTCGGATTCGAACGCACGCTCGTGAGCCGTACCGCAGACGGCTGGACCATCCGCGCGAACGGTCAGATCTCGGCGCCGATCGATCTCCAAACCCGGCTGTTCGAGGCCGCGTACGACGCGTCGTGGCGTCCAAGGCGGCTGACGATCGAGGGCACACGATCGGGGACGACGTTTGCACTGCAAACCACCTTCACAGATGGCACCGCAGCAAACGAGCTCGAGCAGGGCACTCGCCACACGAGCAACGAGGACTCGGTCGACCCGGCTGCCGTGGCGCTACCCAACCTCTTCTTCGCCGGCTATGAAGCGCTCGCTGTCCGTCTCGGCGCGACCGAGCCGGGCGACGAGCTACCAGTCTATGTCCCCCCGACCGGCGGCCAGATCAGTGTGCGCGTCGACGACGTGTTGGTGCGAGAAATCCAGACGGCGGAGGGAACGCTGCAAAGCCGGATCCATCGCGTCACGTTCATGGATCCGCTGCTGCCGCTGCCCGCTGAGATCTGGACCGATGAGGGGCAACGGCTGCTGCGGTTCAGCCTGCCGTCGGTGGGTCTCGAAGTTGCGCGCGATGACATTGTGACCGTGTCGACCCGGTTGGCGAGCCTAAGACTGCCCGGCGACGACGATGTGCGCGTCCCCTCCAGCGGGTTCAGCCTCGCCGCGACGGTGACCACCCCCAGCGGTCGCGATCCTCCTGCCGGCGGTCGCTGGCCGGCCGTCGTGCTGGTGCCTGGTTCCGCGCCGGTCGACCGGGATGCCACCGTCTTCGGCGTTCCCATCTTCGCTCAACTGGCGCGCGACCTCTCGAACGCAGGGTTTCTCGTCGTCCGATACGACAAGCGTGGCATCGGTCAGAGCGGCGGCCGAGCCGAATCCGCCACGCTGGCTGATTACGGGGATGACCTGCGCGAAGTGGTCCGATACCTCGATGATCGCGATGACGTGGACCGCGATCGAATCATCGTCGTCGGCCACAGCGAGGGCGGATGGGTCGGCCTCTTGGCGGCGTCCCGGGAGGACAAGATCAAAGCGGTTGCGCTGCTCGCGACACCGGGAATCGGGGGAGCGGACCTCGTCCTCGAGCAGCAGCAGAGCGAGCTGACGCGTCTCGCGGTCACCGAGTCCGAACGCCAACAGAAGAGCGAGCTACAGCGTCGCATCCATGCGGCGGTGACCGGTGACGGATCGTGGGACGATGTCCCCGACGCGCTTCGGCGGCAGGCCGACACGCCATCGTTTCGGTCGTTTTTGGAATTCGAGCCGGATGATGCGATCCGCCGTGTCAGGCAACCGATGCTGGTGGTCCAAGGCGAGCTCGACAAGCAGGTTCCCGCCTACCATGCCGACCGCCTCGTTCGGACGGCGAGCGCGCGGTCGCGACGCGAGTCAACCGTAGAGGTCGTCCGACTTGCCGGTCTCGATCATCGGCTGACGTCAGCGGCCTCCACCGGCGTCGCGCCGGACGCGAGTGCGGCCGACCCGCAGGTGGCACCGCGGGTCGTCGAGTCGCTAGCCGCCTGGATCAGGCGCGTCCTTCCCTAGCCCGTTTCCTTCGAGACCTCGAAGACCAGACGTCCTAGCCTCACCCGGTCGCCCTCAGCGAGCTCTGCCCGGTCCACTCGCCTCTCGTTGACGAAGGTCCCGTTCGTGCTCCCGAGGTCTTCGACGACGAGCGTATCCGACGTAGACGTGAGCCGACAGTGCATCCGAGAGAGGAGCGTGGCATCGAGCGAGAAATCCGAGCGGGGGCCGCGACCGATCGTCTTGATCGCGCCTGCCGGAAGGCGAAACATCTGGTCGCGCGTCTCGTCGGCGCACTTAAGGATCCACATGGTCGCCATCCTCATTGCCGCGTGGCGCCTGGCAGCACTCGCTGGAGCAGCGTCTTAGCAGCTGCCGCTTGGAGTCACCCAGCCCGCCTGTGTCGTCGATATCCTGGAGGTGCCATCGCTCGAGACCGGCGTCCTCGGCAGCTCGGGATCGAGCGCGTGCGCGCTGAATTGTTCGGCCAGTTGCGGATCGACGGCGACCACATTTTCCGCGACCATCGCGTACGGCACGGCGTACGACGGGTCGAGGTCCGATGTCTGACAAAAAAAGGTCAGAGCTTCACCGCGACTCCAGTCTGCCATCGCCCTGGCAATCTGCGCTCGCTGCAGATCAACGTCGGACGCGGAAGCAAGTACTCCGACCTCGCCGAGCCGTATGCGACCTGCCTCGCTCTGCGCCCCGTCGGGCTCGGTCTCGGCGTGAAGCGCGCAGGCCAATACCGCATACAGCTCGGCAAAACCCTCGCCGCCGCTGACCGGTAACGATTTCTTGCGTGCGCGTGCAGCGCTCGGGGCGAGCTCGACCCCGATCGCCTTGGCGACCGATTCGGCGAGTGTGGTCTGCGTCGCAAGAATCCTCCGGGCGGAACGCGATTCGCCGACGCTCCACACTGCGCCGGCGTCGCTTGCGTCGATAAGCTTGAGCTCCACCTCCACAACGTCTCTGCTCGCTCGCACCGTTCCTCGCAAGAGCACTACTGCCTGCAGTTCTTCGGCGACAGCCGCCGTCGCGCGGCCGCGGCGCGACCGACCATCGACACGCCCGGCCGCTGACCAATCCGTGCCGCAAGATCCTCGCTCAATCCATCGACGCAGTATCGCGACGCGTCGGCCTCAAACTCGAGCGGCAACACCGCCACGACCGCCGGCGGCGGGAACCCGGCTCGGCTAACTCCGCGGGTCCCACCTTGATGAGCACGGTCCGTCCGTGAACCGTATCGCGCGCGCGGCACGCGCGACAGAGACCGCCATCCAAAGGCTCCTCGGGAAGGTTAAAGTGGCCGACCTTCCCTATCATCGCGTGTTAGGTCCCGCATTGCGAGTCAGCCTCATTTGCGTGGTCTTGACGGCCGCAACTCGATCCGGCTGGGCAGGCTCCGGGCCTCGTGGCTCAGTAGATCGGCGACAGCGCGGGCAACGTCGGCAGCTGTCAGCTTCCACGGGGCGACCGCGTGTCGGTCGCCACCGGCGAACGAGGTGCCAACCGAACCGGGCGCCACGACGCTCACTCGGATATCGTCATGCCGGAGCTCCTGCATCAGGGCCACCGTGAACGCATCAAGACCGGCCTTCGACGCACAGTAGGCGGCGCCGGTGGCGAACGGGTGGCTCCCAGCCAGACTGCTGACGTTGATGATCCAGCCGCTGCCCCGTTGACGCATAAAGGGGATCGCCGCGCGGCAGCAGTAGAAGACGGCGTTCAGGTTCGTCTCGATCACCTCACGCCACGCGTCCGCGGGAAAGGTCGCAACGTCATGGAAGCGCCCGACCCCGGCGTTGTTGATCAGGATATCGAGACCGCCGAACCGGTCGGCAGCGGTGCCGACCGCCCGCTCGGCCGTCGACTCCTCACGCAGGTCGCCTCTTAGGACCGCGACACGATCGGCGCCGCCCGCGCCGAGCGCCGCCAGACGCGTGTGAGCCTCGGATAACGCCGCCGCGGATCGCCCGGACACGACCACCATCGCGCCGCCGGCAACGAGCGTCTCGGCGATGGCGAGACCGATGCCGCGTGACCCACCCGTGACGAGGGCGACCTTGCCGGAGAACCGCAACATGTCGACCATTGTCACGCGAAACCAATCCCACGCCTCACCGATAATAAGTGGACGGCGCGGCCCATGCGGGTCCGAAGCCCCACACTACGCAAGCTCCCTCGGCGCCAGTTCGGGCGAGCGCCGAGAATAGAATAACGTGAGCTTCATGTCAGTCGTAGCCATTGTCGGGGCGGGCACGCTCGGCGGAGCGATCGCGCACGCGATCGCATCGCGCGACAGGTTCCACGAGGTACGGCTGATCGACGAGGCGCGAGACATCGCCGCCGGCAAGGCGCTCGATATTCAGCAAGCGGCGCCAGTCGAGTGCTTCCGAACGGCGATCAACGCCTCCGAGGATGTCGCGGCGGCGGCAGATGCGGACGTCGCCATCCTCGCGGGGCCGGCCAGCGGGGAGACAGCGGAGTTTGGCGATGATGCCGGACTCGCCGTGATCGAGCGGCTCGCTGCGGGCGTTCGCTGTCCCGTTGTCATTTGCGCTGGTGCCTCGCATCGCAGCCTCGTCGAGCGTGGAGTGCGAGAGTGCGGTTTACCGCGCCGGGGACTCATCGGGTCTGCGCCGGAGGCGCTACGTGCCGCGCTGAGCGCCCTTCTGGCTCTCGACATCGGATGTGCCGCGTCGGATGTCGCCCTCACCGTCCTCGGTGTCCCACCCCGGCGCGCCGTCGTACCATGGAGTCAGGTGACGGTCGCCGGGTTGAGCGTCGAGCGGCGGCTGTCGGTGGCCCGTCTCGCGCGCGTGCGCGCACGAACGACACGACTCTGGCCACCAGGCCCATACGCGCTTGCTGCAGCAGCGGGACGGGTTGCGGCGTCCCTCGTCGACCGCACCGGCAGGACGCCGGTCTGCTTCGCTGTGCTCGAAGGGGAGCTCGGAGTGTCGCGTCGGTCAGCGGCCGTCCCTGTCGAGCTCGATGCCCTCGGCATCGCGCGCGTCGTCGAGCCCTCGCTCAGCACGTACGAGCGGGTGCAGCTCGACAACGCGTTAAGAGATCAGGAACGAGCGCAACCGCCTAGCTAGCCACGCGGCAGGATGCAGCGTCAGGCCGGCCGTAAACTCACTGAGTCGCTCGCGCAGGACGAGCCGCCCTCGATGCACGTGACTTGAGCGTCTACGGCTTCACCCCCGCATGGAGCCGGCCTCGTCGGTCGTCAGTCCCCGCATGTCCCTGAGCAACCCCGGTGTGCGATAGATCGCCGGCAGCTCGGTGAGTGCGCCGATCAGGCGTCGCCGCAACTCACCGCGGAAGAACTCATCGTTGGCCAGCGACGACCAATCGGCGACGTCGCCGCGGGGTAAGCCGTCCTCGGTGTCGGCGACCGATCCCACGAGATCGGCCACTATAACCGCACGCAGTCGACGGCTGGACCTACGGTTGCGCGTCATCACGGTGTTGACGGTGATTCGATGGATCCAGGATGACAGGGCGGCATCGCCTCGGAAGAGATCTATATTTCGGAAGATGCGAAGCTGCACATCCTGCCGGATCTCCTTGGCGTCCTCGTGGTTGCATACATAGCGCAGGGCGAGCTGGTAGATTCTCGACCTATACGTCGCCGAAAGCTCCCGCACGACCGTTTCGTCACCGGCACGCAGCCGGTCGACCAGCGCCTGCTCCACTCCTCGGTCCACCATCGGTGTCCTGCCTCTCTCTTGGCTAGAACACCGACCAGTGACCGCCTATTCCCAGATCACGACGGCGCGATCTGCCGACCGAAGACCTCGGCAAAGCACGCGGCCACCACGTCGGCGACTGCACTGGCCGTCGGTGGCCGACGGGTCAGCGTCGCTAGCGACGCCACGCCGCGATCCACCAGGCCGCAGGGGCGAATCAGGCTGAAGTAGTTGAGGTCGGTGGCGACATTCAGCGCGAACCCGTGGCTGGTCACCCACCGCGACAGGCGGACGCCGATGGCCCCGAGCTTTCCGTCGCCGACCCACACCCCGGTCAACCCCGACCGTCGAGTGGCAGCCACTCCGAAACGCGCCGCGGTCAGAATCATTGTTTCCTCAAGGTCCCGCACGTATCGATGGACGTCGCACCGATCGGGCTTCAGGCTGATCACGGGATAACCCACGAGCTGGCCAGGGCCGTGATAGGTCACATCGCCGCCGCGCCTGGCTTCGCACACTTCGACGCCCCGACGCTCTAGCTCGGTGGGACCGGCCAGCACATTGGCACGGCTGTGACGTGCCGCGACACCGAGCGTGATGACGTGCGGGTGCTCGAGCAGAAGGAGGAGGTCCCCGACGCGACCCGCCTGCCGCTGGCGCACCAGCTCACACTGTAGCTCCTCGGCCTCGACGTAAGGCACGACACCGAGACGCCGCACCTCGAGCCTTTGCGCGTTCATCGCGGTCTGCTAGAGAAGATCCGCGTCGAACGATTCCAGTTTCGTCTTGACTGCCATCATGAAGCGGTCGGCCACCGCGCCGTCGATCAGTCGGTGGTCGAAGCCGAGTGCGAGATACGCGCGGGACTGGGCCAAAATCGTGTCGGCATCGTCGACGACCACGGGTCGCCGTTCGACGGCACCGACGCAGAGGATCGCGACCTGCGGCTGGTTAATGATCGGCAGCCCGAAGATCGATCCGAACGCGCCAGGATTGGTGACGGTGAAGGTGCCGCCCCCGACGTCGTCCGGTGCGAGCGTGTTGGATCGGGCGCGCGCTGCCAAATCGGCAATGGCGCGGCCAATTTCCGCGAGGCTCTTGTGGTTCGCCTCGCGTATCACCGGCACGATCAACCCCTGGTCTAGCGCGACCGCGATGCCGAGGTTGACGTCGGCGTTGTGGATGATGCGCGTGCCATCATCGCTGAGCGACGCGTTGATCACCGGCACATCAGCGATGGCTGCGGTGACCGCCTTGGCGACGAACGATAGGTAGGTAAGCTGGACGCCCTCACGCTCGTTGTTCGTCCGGTACCGATCCTTCAGGGTTCGCACGCGCGAAAAATCGACGTCGAACACGGTGTGAACGTGCGCTGCCGTGCGACGACTGAGCACCATGTGCTCCGCGATCTGCTGGCGCATGACCGACATCTCCTCGATACCTGTCCGCGCGTCGGCCTCAGCACCGTAGTCCGAGGCCACCACTGGCCCGCTAACCCGCTCGGCTCCAGCGTGTTTGAGCAGGTCGGTCTTGGTGACCCGACCGCCGCCTCCGGTACCGGTCACGCTCGCCACGTCGATGCCATGCTCGCGCGCCAGCTTCCGCACGAGCGGCGACACCGGGCGACCGCCACGTGGTCCAGTCGGCCGGAGCGTCCCGGCCGGGACGTCGATCGCGGATGACTTGGTTGAAGCGCTGTCGGCCGGGGGCAAATCGGAGGTATTCATGTCATCGGCGCCATCGGCGATCACCGCCACGATGCTCTCGACCGGAACAGTCTCGCCAACCTGAACGCGCACGTCGGCCAGCACACCGGCCGCGGGTGATGGCACCTCCGCATCCACCTTGTCGGTCGAGATCTCGAAGAGCGGCTCGTCGCGATGCACCCGATCGCCGACGCGCTTGATCCAACGGACGAGGGTGCCCTCCGCGATTGATTCGCCGAGCTGAGGCATCAGAACGTAGGTCGACACGATCAAGTCTCCGGTGTCAGAAAGCTGGTTGACTCAGTCTCCGGATCGGACGCCCGGCACGTAGAGTAATTCGCTATCCAGCAGGATGTTATACCGATGGCACAACCTCGGATCGCGCACCCATCGACACCATATGGCCCGCCCGCAGTGGCCGTCTTGTATACCTGAGAACTTGGTGTCTACGATGCGGTTCGATCCACCTATCTCTATGATTGTAAAGGCTGAAACTGTACTAATCACCGACGACGACGAAGGAATGGGCGACGACCTCTGCGCCATCCTGAAGCGCGAATATCAGATCCTCCTCGCCGCGGCAAGAGAGGAGGCGCTCAACGGACCGAGGTGCGGGTAAGTGAACGCTCCGAGGAAGGCGAAAGGACTACGTTCTTACTCGAGCTTCCACAGACGGCCAGGCCCCGTTTTCGGCCGCGGTCGTCGCCAGCCAGGAGAGGGGGCTCCTGTGTATCGCAAGCTCATCAAGACGGACGACATCGACGTGGCGAAGCGGAAGCATCCCCTGCGCCATTACGAGGCGCAGACGATTCTCGTCGGAGGTCATCCTGGATGACGACTCGGTGAACGGACTGGAGTCGAAGATCGCCTGCCTCGTCGCGGCCTCCATACACACTCGGATGCTCGCGACGAGATGCGTCTACGTGGCGTGACGATACGCGCCCGCGCCGCCCGGGACCCTGGCCCCGCGACGACGGCGGGGGACAGCCGCGAGCGCTGCCTACCTGCGAGAGGGAGGCAGCACGGAGTCTTTGAGCTGTTTCGCGATACGGGCCTTGACGACGGTCTTGGCCGGAATCTTAATCGTTTCACCGGTTGCGGGGTTGCGTCCCATCCGCGCGTTGCGCTTCTGAACAACCAGCTTTGTCATTCCCGGAAGCACGAACTCCCCACATCGCTTCAGTTCTTTCTCCGAGAGCTTCTGAAGCTCATCGAAGAACTCCCGCGCTTGTGTGCGCTTGATATCGAAGCGCTCCGCGAAGTGCGAGAAGAGCTCCGTCTTGCCCATTCTTCGGGCGTCGGCCATCGGCGTCCCCCTGGCTCTGAGCGCGCTAGATGCACCCGCTGACTCGGCCGCGCGCGCGAACGACCATCGCGGGCAAGAAGACCCTAGAGAAAACGCGTCGTATCCTAGCGCGCGGGTATGCCAGTGTCAATGGCTCTGTCGTACCGCCGTACCGCTCTCGGACGCGAACGGCGGCCTGGCGACCACCTTGCTAGAATCACGCCATGCTGGACACGTTACCGGAGACGTTTCCGAACCCGACGCCGGAGCGGGACTACGAGATCGCCATTCGATGTCCAGAGTTCACCTCCGTCTGCCCCAAGACCGGCCTCCCGGACTTCGGAGAGATCGTCATCACCTATGTGCCAGACGAACGGTGTATCGAATTGAAGGCGTTGAAGTACTACCTAATCGGCTTTCGAGATCGCGGCATCTTCTACGAGCAGGCCACGAACCAAATCCTCGACGACCTCGTCGCCGCCTGTTCCCCCCGCCGGATGACGGTCGTGGGAGCCTTCTCGGTCCGCGGCGGCATCAGCACTGAGGTGACGACCACCTACGAACGATGACCGATGACGGCGAAACCGCGCACGTCGTGCCCATCGACGGGGCACTCGATCTTCACGCCTTTGCGCCCCGCGACGTGAAATCTGTCGTCGAAGAGTATGTCCGAGCCGCGGTTCAGGCCGGCGTGACCGAGGTGCGTCTCATCCATGGCCGCGGCACCGGCGTACAGCGCGGCATCGTCCAGGCTGTGCTCGAACGCCATCCGCTCGTGCGCGCCTTTACCGATGCCCCCGAATCGCATCTCGGGGCCACCGTTGCCATCCTCGAGCGCAGCCGAACGGAGTGAGGGATGGATAGGCCGGGAGGGAACCGACAGGCGCGATTCGTCCCGCTGCAGGGGCATCGAACCTACCCGGAGCCGGAGATGCTCCGCAGGGCCGACGCGTTCGCCACCTGCATGCGCCGCCGTCGCACCGTGCGGCATTTCTCCGAGCGACCGGTTCCACGGGCGGTGATCGACCGCTGCGTCGACGCGGCGGCCAGTGCCCCGAGCGGGGCCAACCTGCAACCGTGGCACTTCGTCGTCGTCAGCGACGCGGTGGTCAAGCGGCGGATCCGGCTCGCGGCGGAGAAGGAGGAGCGCGCGTTCTATGCGGAACGCGCCCCGCGCGCGTGGCTCGACGCGCTGGCACCGCTCGGCACCGACGACGACAAACCGTATCTGGAAACCGCCCCGTATCTCATCGTCATCTTCGCCGAGCCGTATCACATAGAGCGAGGCGGACGTCGCGTCAAGCATTACTACGTGCCCGAATCGGTCGGGATCGCCACCGGGCTTCTGGTCGCCGCTGTCCACTACGCCGGCCTGGTGTCGCTAGTCCATACACCCAGCCCGATGGGATTCCTCACAGAGGTGCTCGAGCGGCACGCTACGGAACGACCGTTCCTGATTCTTGTGGTCGGCCACCCACGCGACGACGCCGTCGTCCCCCGCATCATCAAGAAACGGTTGACCGACGTCACGACGTACATCTGAACACGGTGCCCCAACATTCGATCCCGGACCGACTCCCTGCAGGCAAGCTGCCGTCCGAGGATTTGGTCCGGATCATCGCTTCGCTCCCGGCGGCTGATCCCCGCGTGTTGCTCGGACCCCGTCCGGGAGAGGACGCAGCCGTCATCGAGTTGGGCGACCGCTGCCTTGTCGCCGCGACCGATCCGGTAACGTTCGCGACGGACCGCATCGGCTGGTACGCGGTGCACGTCAACGCCAACGACGTGGGGGTCATGGGCGCCCAGCCGCGGTGGTTCCTCGCCGTTGTGCTGCTACCCGTGGCATCGAGCACGCGAGGACTGGCCCGGGCCATCATGGACGACATCGGCGCCACCTGCGACGAGCTCGGCGTGACGGTCTGTGGTGGGCACACCGAAACGACCCCCGGCATCGAACGCCCGATCGTCGTCGGGCAGATGCTGGGCGAGGTGTCGCCTCAACAATTGGTGCGCAAATCTCGGCTGGCGGTCGGCGACGACGTCATCTTGACCCAGGGCGCGGCCATCGAAGGGACCGCCATCCTCGCGAGAGAGCTACGGCCGCGACTCGATGGCCGTGTGCCGGATGAGCTATTGGAGCGCGCCGGCCGGTTGTTGTTCGACCCAGGGATCAGCGTCCTGCCGGCTGTCCGTGTCGCCCTCGGCGCCGGCGACATCCATGCCATGCATGATCCAACCGAAGGCGGCGTGACGTGCGCATTGGCCGAGCTGGCCGCGGCGGCCGGTCGGGGACTTGAGGTGTTCGCCGATCGGATCGCGGTCCTCGACGAGACACGGACCATCTGTGAATGTCTCGACGTCGACCCGCTGCGGTTGATTGCATCCGGCGCGCTTCTGGTCGCGACCCCACCGGCGGCGACCGCGTCGGTCACCGCAGCGCTTACCACGGCCGGGATTCCCGCCAACGTGGTTGCCGTCGTAAGGCCGGAGGATGATGGCATCGTGATTCGCGATGGTCAGAGAAGTCGCCCGTTGGCGCCGGACGCGCGCGATGAGCTCGCGCGCGTCCTGGAGAGCGTCCGTTGATTGAATGCTAGACTAGACTCTGCGGAGGCGGAGGCAAACGTGTCCGCACAGCAACAACTCGAGCTGATCAACAAGGAGCTCTGGCTCGTTCTGTCGCTGTTCGTCATCGCCCTGCTCATCAACCTCGTGTCGGCCGAACAGATGGTGCTGGCGTTCTATACGCTCCCGACCGTCTTCTTCGCCTACATGTACGGCCGGCGCCACGCCATCATCACCGCAACGGCGAGCGTTCTCATCGTCGTCCTGCTCGTCTACTTCAACCCGCTCATCGCCGCCTTTGCCGGGGCCGGCCAGGCGACGATGCCAGGTGGCGAGTGGATCGACATCACGGTGTGGGGCAGCATGCTCATCGTCACCGGCTACATGATGGGCACGCTCTACCAGGCCAAAGACGAACAGCTGATCCTCCGGCACTTCGTCTCGAAGGACGAATGCACCGAGAACGACTCCTATCGGGTGTCGGTCGACGCTACAAAGATTTCCGCCCAGTTGAAAATGGACTCGGAGCGCATCGAGGACATTCGTGCGTCGGCGCTCCTGCACAATATCGGCAAGCTCGACATCAGCCGCCAGATCCTTCACAAGACCGCGCGGCTGATGGAATCCGAATTCATCGAGATGCAGAAGCACGTCGAGAAGGGTATCGCGATGCTCGAGCCGGTCGGCGGATCACTGCGTCGCATCCTGCCGACCATCCTGTCGCACTACGACAAATACGACGGCTCGGGATATCACCAGACGCACGGCGAGGACATCCCGACGGAGGCGCGCATCATTGCCATGGTGGACGTGTTCGATTCGCTGACCAGCAACCGGCCGTATCGGAAGGCCATGTCACCGTTCGAGGTGCGTGAGATGCTCACCAAGGGCGCCGGAACCGAGTTCGACCCAAAGGTCATCGAGGCCTTCTAGGTCACCTTCCAGAAGGGCGAAATGGAAGTTCCTTCCCTCGTCATCTAACATTCAGTATCGGCGGGCCACCAAGACGGCCGCGACGAGATCCTCCTCATACGATTAGCCAACCTGATGACGCGGACTTCGCCGTGGCCTGCTAGTGCCCGGCACGGGCCGTCGTGCTTCGCCGTCATCACGCTCGCCGCCTGGGCCGGAAGTGGGTTACCCAGCGCCGCGATCGCGCAGCCGTCGGCTCTGCCGGAACTGGTGGTCGAGGCTCCGGACCACTTGAGCCCTATCGCCGACCGGATCGGACAACTCGATGCCGGCCGGCTCGCCGCGGTGATGCGCCTTACCGGGTTTACGACGCCAGGACGCCCAATCCGCGTCGTGCTGGTGCCGGCGAACTCCCGCATTGCGCGTGACACCGCGCCCTGGATTGCCGCGTTTGCGGACGCCGGCCGCGATCTCATCGTCCTGTTTCCCGACCGGATCGGCGCCTACCCGTACGACTCGCTCGAGGTCGTCATCCATCACGAGGTGGCCCACGTCCTCGCGGCGCGCGCCGCCGGAGGTGGCCGCCTGCCGCGCTGGTTCAACGAGGGTGTCGCCAGCACCGCGGAACGGAGCTGGAGCCTCGCAAACCGGTCCCGGTTCATCTGGGAGTCCATCGTGGCCGGCAAGGTGTCGGTGACCGAGCTCGAAGGCTTGTTCGACGGGGGTCGTCGTGAATCGGTGCGAGCCTACGTGCTGTCACACGCGTTCGTCAGAAGTCTCCTCCAACGATTCGGTCCCGGCACGGTTCGCCGAATTCTGGACCGCGTGGCGGCCGGCGACACCTTCGACCAGGCGTTCCTGACGGTCACCGGAATGACCGTGACGCGGGCCGCGCGCCTGTTCTGGCAAAGCGCGAGCGGCTGGGAGGAGTGGCTGACGATCGCGGCCAGTCCGTACACGTTGTGGAGCGTGATGACCGCGCTCTCACTCGTGGCGATCTGGCGTCACCGGCGGCGTCGTGCCGAGAGACGGCGGCAGTGGGAAGCGGAGGAGCGCGCGGAGGACCAGGAGTGGGAGGAGCACCGGAGCAAGTACAGGCTGCACTAAACCCCGGAGATCACTTGCGTGGCATCCGTAGCGCAGGTCTTGGGTAGCCTGTGCTCCGGGTTCGAGATTCAGGGTTCCAGGTCCCGCTCGGGCTACCTCAATCGAACCGGGAACCCGGAACCCGGAACCCCGCCAATTTGCCTTACCATGGCTCCAGCCCGAGCAGACGCGCCGGATTGCGACGCGCCATGACGTCGATCTGGTCCTGGGAGATGCCCTCGCCACGCAGAGCTCGAACATAGGCGCGTAGACCATCGGCATGCAGCGGCGTGTCGGCCTGCCCGAGATCTGACGACATCACGAAGCGCTCGGCACCGACCTCGCGAATCGCCGACGCGTAGTCCGTGATCGCGAGGCGACCGGAGTGCACCGCGAGCCAGTCGATTTCCATAAGCGCGCCCAACGCGGCCATTTCCCGCATCTGCTCCCGCGTCGCCTCCTGGCCGAACACGTGTGTCACGAGAATACGGCGCACGCCGCGCCGCTGCGCTTCCGGGATCAGACGCAGCACCTCCCCGGGGGATGAGTGCCCCATCGCGAGCGCCAGATCGTGATCAGCAATGAGTGAAAAGACCTCAAGCACCGCGGGCACCGGCGCGCCGTCCGCCATCACCGAGACAAATGGCCCGTGCCCTCCCGCTGCCGTGACGTAGTACTCGGCGTCGAACGTCGGCAGCCAGACGACCTTGCCGCGCCCGCCAGTGAACTGCACCATCTGACGCACCGCCTCCGGATTGATTCCGCCGACCGCCCGGTTGAGGACGAGCCCCCCGTAGATCTCGATGCCGTCGACCTCCTGCATCGCGAGCGCCGCGCGATCCGCGGTCATAGTGAAGTGGTTCTTCAGGAGGATGGCGCGCAGCCCTGCATCCCGGGCAAGACGCGCCGCCTCGACGTCCATGACGGACCGCGGTCGTGAGTCGGGCCCGGTGTGGAAGTGCAAATCGACCACCCCCACCAGGGAGACGTCATCGGTCTGGGCTCGAACGACCGACGCCACCGAAATCGCGAGCACCAGGCACGGCACCGCACGACGTAGCACTCCCACCGCATCGGCCATATCCACCACCTCGCTCGGCACTATCATAGGGCGGTTCGTCTGTTCGCTGGTGCGCCCTCGGGGCGTCACCAGCACACTCTCACTTCTACGCATGGCGGGACACGAGATGCGTGAGCCACGATCCCATCCGTGGATCTGGGCCGTCTACATCGCGCTCTTCGGCGCATCCGTGCCATGGTATCTCCCGACCGGCGGCCCGCTGCGTTTGTGGTTCGGGCTTCCGCACTGGGTCGTGATTTCCGTCTCGGCGAGCCTTGCCGTCGCGCTCTTCACCGTGTTCGTGATTTCGCGCTTCTGGTCGGAGAACGCGGATGATGAACCGCCGGCGCCTATTGAGGACCGCGAAACATGAGCCTGGCGGTCGGCGCGGGCGCGGCCGTAGGCCTCTACCTGCTGGTGCTCGTCGCGGTCGGTTACGCCACTCGCCGCCGCGGAGCCCAAGCGGCACTCGGTGAGTTTTATCTGGCCGGCCGCAGCCTCAGCGGTTTCGTCCTGCTGCTGACGCTCTACGCGACGCAATACAGCGGCAACACGCTGCTCGGGTACCCCGGGGAGGCGTTCCGCCTCGGCTTCGCGTGGGTCATGAGCATCAGCTTCATGATGGCGATCATCGTCGTCTACCTGCTCTTCGCGCCCAGGCTCCAACAACTCGCCCGACGACATGCGTTCGTGACGCCGGGCGACTGGTTCGCCTACCGGTTTGACTCGGCCGCGCTGACGCTGTTCGCCAACGTGTTGCTCATCGCCGCGATCTCCAACTACCTGCTGGCCCAGCTGATGGCCATGGGCCACGTCACGGAGGGGCTTTCGGGTGGCGTTGTGCCGTACTGGGTCGGTGTCGTCCTGCTGAGCCTAGTGGTCATCATCTACGAAACCGTCGGTGGCATGCGGGCAGTGGCGTGGACGGACTGCGTCCAGGGGATCATGCTCATCGTCGGACTGGTCGGGCTCCTGGTGGCAGTGGCGCCGACGCCCGAGCATCTCGCGGAACTCACTACATCAATCGCCTCTGATGCGCCTGACAAAGTCGCTGTGCCTTCTTGGGCGCTCAGCCGCAACTGGATCAGCACCATCATCCTGATCGGGTTCTCGGGCGCCGTCTATCCGCACGCGATCCAACGCATCTACGCCGCCCGTGACACGCGGACGTTGAAGCGGGCGTTCGCCATGATGGTGTTTCTCCCGCTGGTCACGACCGGGGTCGTCTTCATGGTCGGCATCCTCGCCATCCGGGAGCTCGGCGGTGTGGCGGACCCGGACCAGGTGGTCCCGATGCTGCTGACGACGTGGAGCACTCGTTCGATGTTGCTCTACAGCTTGTGTGTCGTGGTGATCACCGCCATTGTCGCTGCCGTGATGTCGACGGCGGATTCCGTGTTGCTCAGCCTCTCATCGATTCTCGCCAAGGACGTCCTCGGCACGACGCTCCTGCGGGGCGCGTCCGAGGAACGGCTGACCCGCGTTGGAAAGCGGCTGTCCTGGGGCATCGTCGTCGTGTTGGTGTTAATCGCGCTGAACCCGCGGATCACATTGTGGGGGTTGACCGAGATCAAGATGGAGATCCTCGCGCAGGTCGCACCGCTGTTCGTCCTGGGTGTCACCTGGAGGCGACTCACGACGCGGGCCGCCCTGTCGGGCATGCTCGCCGGCACCGCGTCGTATGTTGGTCTATTGCTGGCGGGGCTTCCTGAACTCTGGAACCTCCACGCGGGTGTCGCGGCGCTCGGCGTCAACGTGATGGTGTGCGTCGCGATGACGCTTGCCGAGACCGCACCCACCTGGTCGACAGCCGAGACGACCAGCGCCTCCTGAGCGCCACCCAGCTACGGCCGGAACCGCGGGCAACTCGGCGATGTGGCGATGTCCAGCCTGCGGCCGGCGCTTCGCCAGGTGACAGCAGGCCCACTCGTGTCAGCGCACATCGCTTGCCTCCCATCTCGGGAAGGGCCGGCCCCAGGCTCGCGCGATCGACGAGGCGCTCGACCGGGCCATCGCATCCAACGGATGCTATCGCGCGGTGCCGACAAAGACTCCGATCAACCTGCTGACCCAGACGTCGTTCGGTGGCGTAGGGAGCCGCAGGAACTGGGTCAACTTCGGCTTCGTGCTGACGCGAGAAATCTCGAACCCACGTATCCCGCAGACGGAGCGGATCTCGACGCGGGCCGTCGTGCACACGGTCAAGCTGACGTCTGTCGCCGATGTCAACCGGCAGTTGAAAGCCTGGATCCGCGAGGCGTATCAGGTCGGCGAGGTGGCCGGATGGCGATGAGCGGATGTCCGAATCGCGAAGGAAAGGACGTAAGCTTGGGCTTCACCCGACCGTAAGACACGTAAGAACTGCCTGAGGCATTGTCAAGGAATGCAACTGTTCTCACGTCACGTCGTCTTCTCCTACGGATTCCCTATGCAGACTGCGTCGACGCTGGTCCTCGCTACGGCACTCTCGTGGGCAGCGGCCCCGGCGCGTGCGCAAACGGTCCACCGCCCCGATTTCACCGATGGTGGCGGTCCCGGCGAATCACCGGCCGGACGGGGCGCCACGGACGAGGTCGAGTTGTCCGCGACCGAGGTACAGGAGTCGGAGCCGCTCGCCTGGTGGCAACGCGTCCGCTTCAGTGGGGACTTTCGATCCCGGTACGAGGGGTTCTACCAGGAAGGACAGTCGACGCGACATCGCAGTCGACTGCGCCTCCGGCTTCGGCTTGATAGCCAGATCAACGAGGACACCCAACTCGGCATCCAGGTCGCCAGCGGCGACCCGGGCACGCCCGTGTCGACGAACCAGACGTTCACCAGCTTCTTTCGCCCCAAACCGTTCAGTCTGGACCGTGCGTTCGTCGCGTACAACCCGCTAGCGGCGTCGGCCATGACGCTCGGCATGGGGAAGTTTGGCCTACCGCAGACGCGCACACAAATGATTTTCGACGACGACCTCAACTTCGAGGGAGGGTGGGAGCAGGCCGCCTGGAGCCTCAGCGATACGGTCGGGGTCAACCTGATCGCGATCCAGACCGCCGTGAACGAGGTCTCGCGTGGGGACGACACCTACATGATCGCAGCTTATGGAGAGATCAACTTCGCGTTGGGTCGCTCCACCCTACAGATCTCCGCGGCTAACTACGGTTGGGGGAACGTTGATCCAATTGCGATCGGGAGCGCCGTGGGACCGCTGAGCAGTATTCTGACCAACGCCGTCGTCCGGGATGTGGGCGGCCAGGTGACCGGCTACGCCTCACGCTTCAACGTCGTCGATGTGATCGGCGAAGCGACGCTGCGGTTTGGCGACAGTAAGTACCCGGTGCGGCTGCTTGCGGAGTATTCGCGCAACACTCGCGCCGCCAATGACCGCGACCGTGGGTTCTGGACCGAGGCCGAGTTCGGATCAGCCGGCGCGGCCGGGTCGTTTGAGGCGTCGTACACGTACGGTTGGATCGAGCAGGAGGTCACCCCGTCGGCGTTCGTCTTCAGCGATATGCCGGGAACGAACATCCGCCTCCACATGATCAACACCTCATGGATGCTCCTGCCTGGCCTGAGCTGGGATGTCACGGTGCACATCTCGAAGCGACTCGTAGTCGCTGATCTGCAGCCGAACAACTGGCTGTTCCGGCCGCATATCGCGGCCGTCGTGCGGTTCTAGTCCTAGACGGGGGCTGCGCCCCCCGTCTAGGAGCAGGACGGCGCGAGCCGCGCGTCGACGCCGCCCAAGGCGCGCACGGCTCGCCTCGCGGTCGCAGAGTGGGGCTCTCGGGGTCCCCGCGGAGCGCCCGCGGCAGGGTGGTCGGCCTTTCGTCGCCGAGAAGGTGAACACCGAGGACACGCGATGAGTGCCCGCTACGACACGATCGTCGTCGGGGGCGGCCACAACGGATTGGTCGCCGCAGCGTATCTCGGGCGCGCGGGCCGCCGCACCCTCGTCGTCGAGCGCCGGCCGGTCGTCGGCGGCGCTGCCGTCAGCACCGACATCCATCCGGGCTTCACCTACTCGGTCTGCTCCTACGTCGTTTCGCTCCTCAGACCGGAGATCAGCCTCGACCTCGACCTCGCGAGCCACGGGCTCGAGTTGCTTCCGCTCAACGGCACCTTCACGCCGCTCGGCACCGACCCGGGCGACTATCTGTGGCGGGTGGACGACGCCGAGCAGACCCACCGGGAGATCGCCCGGCACTCGACACACGACGCCGACCTCTACGCCGACTACGGCCGGGAGATGTCGGCCATGGCCCGCTTCGTCGCGCCGCTGCTGGCCATGGCGCCGCGCGATCCGACCGTCCCCGATCCGCGCGCCTGGCTCCAGTTTTGGGGCGAGGTCCAGCGATTCCGGGCGCTAGGGGACAACGCCCGCAACGAGTTCGCGCGGCTGATGACCGCCAGCGCAGTCGATTTCCTCGATCGCTGGTTCGAGCACGACGCGCTGAAGGCGACCCTCGCCGCATCGGGAATCATCGGCACCTGTCTCGGTGTCCGCTCCCCGGGGACGGCGTACGTGCTACTCCATCACTACATGGGAGAGATCGACGGCGCGTATCGTGCCTGGGGCCTTCCACGGGGAGGGACCGGGGCTCTCTCGGAGGCGCTCGCGCGCGCTGCGCGCGCCGCCGGAGTGGAGATACGCATGGGTGCCGGGGTCGACCACATCGTCATCGAGCAGGGTCGTGCGACCGGCGTGGTGCTCGACGATGGCGAGTCAATCGCGGCCACGACGGTCGCGTCAGGTGTCGACCCGCGCCGAACGTTCCTCGGTCTCGTCGGCGCGCGGCACCTGCCCGACGAGTTCCGCTCGGCAATCGAGAACTTTCGGTTCCGCGGGTCGTCAGGCAAGGTAAATCTCGCGCTCGATGCGCTGCCAGACTTTTCGTGCCGGCCGGGCCCTGGCGCGCACCTGAAGGGTGCCATCTCGATTTCCCCGAGCGTCGACTACATGGAGCGCGCCTTCGACGCCGCCAAATACGGCGAGTGGTCGCCGCGCCCGTATCTCGACATCGTCATCCCGAGCGTGAGCGATCCAACCGTCGCTCCCCCCGGCAAGCACGTCATGTCGTGCTTCGTGCAGTACGCGCCGTACTCGCTGGCTGCCGGCGATTGGGACTCGTCGCGCGATCGATTCGGCGATGCGGTAATCGACACGCTCGCGGAGTTCATACCGAACATCCGGGATATCGTGCTGCATCGTCAGATTCTCACCCCCCTCGACCTCGAGCGTGAGTTCGGGCTCACCGAGGGCAACATTTTTCACGGCGAATTGTCGCGCGACCAGTTGTTCTTCCTGCGCCCGACGCCAGGGTGGGCGCGATACCGGACGCCAATCCGGCACCTCTACCTGTGCGGCTCCGGAGCGCATCCCGGCGGCGGCCTCATGGGCGCGCCGGGACTGAACGCAGCTCGGGCGATCCTTGCAGACGGGCATTAGATGCCGCGATACGACGCCGTAATCGTTGGAGCGGGTCACAACGGCCTCGTCTGCGCCGGCTATCTGGCACGGGCGGGTCTGCGCCCCCTAGTACTCGAGCAGCGTCCGGTCGTCGGCGGCATCGCCGTCACGGAGGAGTTGTGCCCTGGATATCGCTGTCCGACGGTCGAACACGTCGTCGGACCGCTGGCCGACGGCGTGACCCGCACCCTTGGGCTCGAGCGCCACGGGCTTCGGTGGCTCGAACGGCCGCGTGCGCTGGTAGCGCTCGCTCCGAACGGCGGAGCCCTCGTCCTCGGCTGCGACCCGAGAGCATCGGCCGAGTCGATCGCAACGTTTTCGCGTCGGGATGCGCAGCGATACGACGAGTGGCACCGCGAGGTCTCGGCCTTGCACGCCCTGGTGCAGCGAGTCGCGGCCGCCCCGCCGCCGGATGTCGACGCGACCGGGTTGAGCGACCTGTGGTCCTTGGTGACCGCGGGTAGGGCGTTCTATCGGCTGCGTCGTACCACCCGGCGCCGGCTACTGCGCTGGCTGACGCAGCCAGTCGCCGACCTCGTCGCCGACTGGTTCGAGTCGGACCTGCTTCAGAGCGCTCTGGCGGCTCGCGGGCTGGATGGGGTCGGCGTTGGCCCGCGGGCCGGTGGCACCGGACTGAACTTCCTGTTGCAGACCGCCGCGAACGGCGACCCGGCCACGGCGCCCGCTGCGGTCGCCGGTGGACCGGGCGCCCTCACCGAAGCGCTCGCTGCAGCCGCGACGGCGGCCGGCGCTGAGATCCGAACCCGCACGACTGTCGAGCGTATCGCGACAAGGGACGGTGCCGCTCACGCGGTCGCGCTCGCCGGCGGCGACGAGATCGATACGCCGATCGTCGTTTCGAACGCCGACCCGCGCAGCACGCTGCTGCGCCTGGTGGGCCCGAACACGCTCGAGCCGCGCATCCGCCGAGACCTGGAGGCCTATCGTTCAGCGGGGACCGTTGCCAAGGTCAACCTGGCCCTCGAGACGCTGCCGTCGTTCGCCGCGCTTCGCTCGGCGGACGAATGCACATGTGCGCAGGCGCTCGCCGGGCGGATCCATATTGGACCGACGCTCGATTACCTCGAGCACGCCGCCGACGCGGCCAAGTACGGCCAGTGGTCGGACGCCCCGATCCTCGACATCACAATTCCTTCGGTCGCAGATCCGACACTGGCACCCTTGGGGCGGCACGTCATGTCTATCCGGGCACAGTTCGCGCCGCACGCGCTGAGGGGCCGCCGTTGGAAGGACGCCGGGGACGAACTGGCTGCGGCGGTCGTAGGCGTGCTGTCGGAGTACGCGCCAGGCGTCGCGTCGACCATCGTGCATCAGCAGGTGCTCACGCCGGCCGATCTCGAGGCCACGTACGGATTGACCGGAGGGCACCTCCGCCACGGCGAACTCGCGCTCGACCAGCTGTTCGCAATGCGTCCGCTGCCGGGATGGGCCCGCTACCGCACGCCGGTCCGCGGCCTCTATCTCTGTGGGTCCGGCACCCACCCAGGCGCGGGCATAACCGGTGCCTCCGGCAGGCACGCGAGCCGCGCGGTGCTCGACGACCTCCACGGCCGGCGGTAGTGTCCTTCTGTCCTTCGACCGTTGCCTGACACGGGAAGCCGGAAATCGATACACTCTGTGTTCCGCTTCTTCGGGGGGGGGGGGACCATATGGCGCTCACAATCAACGACAACGCTCCGGACTTCACGGCCGACTCGACCGACGGCTCGATCACATTTCACGAATGGATGGGTGACGGTTGGTCCGTGCTGTTCTCGCATCCGAAGGATTTCACGCCGGTCTGCACGACCGAACTCGGCGCCATGGCCGGCCTCAAACCCGAGTTCGACAAGCGCAACTGCAAGGTCCTCGGCATCAGCGTCGATGGAGTCAGCAACCACGAGAAGTGGTCGAAGGATATCGAGACGTCGCAGGGCCACGCGGTCAACTTTCCTTTGATTGGGGATCCCGAGCTCAAAGTGGTCAAGGCGTACGGGATGCTGCCAGCGGAGGCGGGCGACACGTGCGAGGGTCGAACCCCCGCCGACAACGCGACCGCCCGATCAGTGTTCATCATCGGCCCAGACAAGAAGATCAAGGCGATGCTCACCTATCCCATGAGTACGGGTCGAAACTTCGACGAGGTGATCCGCCTGCTCGACTCGTGCCAACTCACAGCGACCAAGAAGGTCGCGACGCCGGTCAACTGGAAGCAGGGCGACGACGTCATCATCCTTCCCACCGTCTCGGACGACGAGGCCAAGGAGAAGTACCCGGACGGCTGGCAGTCACCGCTGCCCTATATCCGGATCGTGCCGCAGCCGAAGTAGGGTGTGACGGCAGCCCGGCGTGTGCATGCAGGTTCGTCATGCACACGCACCCGGAGCGCCGCCCACGCACCTCACTCCGCCTGCATGTGGGGGTAGCGGTAATCGCGTGGAGGTGTCAGGTTCTCTTTGGTTGTCCGCGCGCTCACCCACCGGGTCAAGTTCAGGGAGCTCCCGGCCTTGTCGTTGGTTCCTGACGCGCGCGATCCGCCGAACGGCTGCTGGCCGACCACGGCGCCGGTTGGCTTGTCGTTGATGTAGAAGTTGCCGGCCGCGTTCCGCAACCTGTCGTGCGCGAGTGTGATGGCCTTCCGATCGGTCGCAAAGATTCCGCCGGTCAGCGCGTAAGGCGACGTGCTGTCACACAGCTCGAGCGTCCGCTCGTAGTCGGCATCGTCGTAGACGTAGACCGTGAGCACCGGGCCGAAGAGCTCGACCTCCATCGTCGCGTAATGCGGGTCGTGTGCTCGAATGATGGTCGGCGAGATGAAGTAGCCCGTGCGATCGTCGCACTGACCGCCGCAAATGACATCGGCCTCGCCGGCCCCACGGGCAGCGTCAATGGCGCCTTTGTTCGTCGCATAGGCCGAGGGATCAATCACCGCACCCATGAAATTCGTCATGTCGGTGATGTCACCGTACGTGATCGCCTCGACCTGGCCACACAATTGGTCGCCGTGCGCGTCCCAGAAGCTCTTCGGCAGGTAGGCCCGGCTGGCCGCACTGCACTTCTGCCCCTGGTATTCGTACGCGCCGCGGATCAGTCCGGCGATGAGCTCGTCCGGATCCGCCGAGGCATGGGCGAAGACGAAGTCCTTGCCGCCGGTCTCACCGACGATGCGTGGATAGCTCCGGTAGCTTGCGATGTTGGCGCCGACCGTCTGCCACATGCCCTGAAACACGGCCGTGCTCCCGGTGAAGTGCACTCCAGCAAGATCGGGGTGGTGCATTGCTGGGTCACCGATGTCGCCGCCGCTGCCGGGCACGAGATTGATCACGCCATCCGGCAGCCCAGCCTCCTTGAGGAGCTGCATTAGCCAGTAGGCCGAGTACACGGCGGTCGACGCCGGCTTCCAAACCACCGTGTTCCCCATTAGCGCCGGGCTGGTCGGTAGGTTGCCAGCGATCGATGTGAAGTTGAACGGCGTGACGGCGAACACGAAGCCTTCGAGCGGTCGGTACTCGACATAGTTCCACACCCCCGGCGAGCTGTCGGGCTGCTGCTCGAAGATCTGCGGCAGATACGAGACGTTGTATCGGAAGAAGTCGATCAGCTCGCACGCCGCGTCGATCTCGGCCTGAAAGCACGTCTTGCTCTGGTTCAACATGGTTGCGGCATTGAGGATCTGCCGATATCTTCCGGCGAGCAGATCCGCGGCCCTGAGGAAGATCGCCGCGCGCGCTTCCCACGGCATCTCGGCCCATTCGGGCCGAGCGGCAGCCGCGGCGGCCACGGCTTGGTTCACCGTGGCCGCGCTCCCCTTGTGAAACGACGCCAGCGAGTGCTGATGATCGTGCGGGAGAACGCACGACCCGAGGTTTCCTGTCCTAACCGCTCGGCCACCAATGATCAGCGGAATCTCGAGCCTCTGACTGGCGAGCTCGTCGAGCTTCGCGATCAGCGATCGTCTCTCAGGCGAACCTGGCGCGTAGCTCAGGACCGGCTCGTTCGTGGGTGCAGGGACGCGGACGCGGGCATTGATCATCGACGAAGCTCCTTCGTTGTGTCGCGTCAAGAGTAGTGCACTGGCTTTCTCGAAGGAAACCGGCCCGCGACGCACGCCGGTTCCTAGTGGCTGATAGCATGACTCGGTGCAGCTCGCCGATCTCCCGACACCGGCCGTCCTGGTCGAGCGCGCGCGCCTACACGACAACATCACACGCATGCAGACCGGGGCGGCCGCCCACGACCTCCTACTGCGGCCGCATGCGAAGACGCACAAGAGCCCTGCGATCGCGCGCTGGCAGCTCGAGGCCGGCGCGACTGGAATCACCGTGGCCAAGGTCGGTGAGGCCGAGGTGTTCGCCGACGCGGGCGTGACCGACATCCGCCTCGCATACCCCGTGGCACCGTCTGCAGCGCCACGCGTGATCCGCTTGATGGAACGCGCGCGCGTGTCGATCATCGTGGACCACCCCGAGGTCGCCGCACGGTGGTCAGCGACCATGATCGACGCTGGGCGCATCCTCGACGTGCTGGTCAAGGTCGACGTGGGTTTCCATCGCTGCGGGATCGACCCGGGCGCCACCTCGGCGGTCGATTTCGTCATCGGGGTCGGCGCGCTGAGCGGTCTACGCTTTCGCGGTCTCCTGAGCCATGCCGGGCATAGTTATGGCGCCGCCTCGGTTGACGAGATCGAGAGCATTGCGCGCGACGAGGCTGCGACGCTGTCCCGGCTCGCGGACCGGGTCCGCGCTCGTGGCGCTGTGGTCCAGGAGATCAGCGTCGGCTCGACGCCGACCGCGCACCACAGCCTCGGCCAACTGGGATTGACCGAGCTCCGCCCGGGGAACTACGTCTTCTTCGATCTGACGCAGGTCGCGCTCGGCGCTGCGACGGTCGACGACTGCGCGCTCAGCGTGCTTGCCACGGTGGTGAGCATGCCATCCCGCGATCGGATCATCCTCGATGCCGGCAGCAAGACGCTGTCCTCAGACATCGCGAGAGGAGCGCGGGCCCGCGCCGGCTACGGCGGCGTCTGCCTCAACTGGAGGACGCCTCGGCTTTCGCCAGATCTCGTCATCGAGCGGCTGTCAGAAGAACACGCCGTCGTCCTCGTCTCGCGCGATCAGCCGCGGAGGCTCGCGCCGGGCGATCGGGTCCGCGTCATTCCGAATCATGCCTGCGTGGTCACCAACCTGACCGATCTGCTGCGTCTGGTCGACGGCGACGACGTGATCGAAAATCTTCCCGTGGTCGCGAGGGGAAAGAACAGTTAGGGTGTCTTTGGGGGACTTTTCTTCCGAGCGGTCTTCTTCCGGCGCACTTTCACCCGCGAGCTCAAACCCCTGAGCTCAGGCTCGCCGCCGACGACGAGCAACGGCTGGCCTGGCGCGCGGAGCATGTTGAAGAACTCACCCGCGCTCGTGCGCGCGTAGATCTCCCTGCCGTCCGTCAAAAGCGCAACCTTGCCCCCCTCGCCAAGGGCGTCGTACAGCCGCACGCCGAACTGCTGGCCAAGCGCCTTCAACAGCGCTCTGATCTTCTGTACCGAGAACCCTCGATGGCGCAGGTCGGCGAGCGCCACCAGTTCGTAGAGCTCGACGGGTGAGTAGCGGCGTTCCGTGAACCCCCCGGCAGCAGTGCGGCGAGACGCGATCGTGGCGGACAGCAGGTGGTGCGAATCCCACCACGAGAGCTGTCTGGCCGACAGGCCGGTCAGCGCGGTCACTTCCCGCGCGCTATAGCTCCGCTTCAGCTTCACATCAGCACCCCCCGAAACGCGAGGGTGTCGTCACCTCAAGCGCCTCATCGTGTCGGCCGTCCACGATGAGATCGCCGACCAGGGCCGCGGTGAGCGGCGCCAGCAGGATGCCGTTCCGAAAATGTCCGGATGCGTACACGAGACCCGGAACTGCAGTCGAGCGACCGATCACTGGAAGCTGGTCCGGCGTCGCCGGCCGCAATCCCACGCGAGCCGCCTTGAACGACGCATGGTGTGCTCGAGGCGCCACTTCACAGGTCGCGTCGATCAGCTTCCTCACGCCGGCCACCGTCGCCCGCTCGTCGAAGCCCACCTCCTCGACAGTCGCACCGACCAGCACCGAGCCATCACTCCACGGCACGAGGTAGCAGCCGGGACTCCAGACCACGCGCGCCAGCGGCGGCGCTGGCCACCCGAGATGCAGTAGCTGCCCACGGACGGGACGCACGGGCACCGGCGTCGCCCCGGCCACGTCGACGCGACCGGTCCAGCTACCCGCTGCCAGCACCGCCACGTCGCACGCGAACGCGTCACCGGCGGTCTCGACGAGGACCCCGGAACCGTCGGAGGCAATCCGCGTCGCGGTGGTCGACGCCACGAACGAGACCCCGTGGGCAGCGGAGGCGCCGCGCAGCGCTCCGGTCAGATCCGCCGCGCCGACAAAGCCGTGCAACTCGACGAGCAGCCCGCCTACTACCGCCGGCGTGAGGTGCGGCTCCGCCTCTCGCACGCCTCGGGCATCGAGCAATTCGGCGTGAACGCCCCGGACGGCGCAGACTTTGCCGATGGCCTCGAGCTGCTCAAGTGCGGCGTCGTCGAGCGCCACCTCGAGCGTCCCCGAACGCACGTATTGCACGGTCGATCCCGAATCCTCGACGGCGCGGGCGACGAACTCGTCGTAGAGACCGAGGCTGCGCTCGGCGAGGTCGAGCAGGTGGCCGCGGTCGTGCGCCTCGATGAAGGGAGCCAGTACACCCGCGGACGCCTGCGTCGCGCCGGCACCCACGTCGCGCCGGTCAACGACCTGTACCTTCACGCCACGCCTGGCGAGCTCGTAGGCGATGGCGCACCCGACGATCCCAGCGCCGACAACCACTACGTGCGAGATTCGTTCCACAGCGACAGTGTCCCGTCACCCATCCAGCCGGGAAGTCTAGCACTCGGGGAGGAAGTCCGCGCCGCGCCGTCGCCTCGGGCGCCGCAGGTTCGAAAATCAAGGTGTGGGAATCTCGTCCTCGTCGTAGTAGTCAACCTTGTGGAGAGGCATGACGACCGATGACAGCACGTTGAGGACATGGCCGCCGACCCGCTTGTAATACCGAGTCGCGAGGACCAGCGCGGTCGTTGTCGTCGCGTCGTGCGCACTCCGACTGATCTGACGCACCAGCGCATCGCAACGTTGGGCAATATCTCGTCCCTCGCGGATGAGTTCGATGGCGCGCTCCTCGTTGGAGGCGGTGAAAATCTCCAGGGCGTGCTGGTAAGCGGCCTCGACCCCCTCCCGAATCTCAAGCAGCTCATGCGTGATCTCCTCATCGGGGAACGGCTCCGGCCGGATGTCGGTGATCTCCGAGAGGTTCTTCGCGTAATCGCCCAACCGCTCGACGTCCTTGACCAGCGTCATGACCAGCAGACAGTACGGCACGTCCGACCGGTTGCCGGGCACCGACATATGGGCGACGACCTTCTTGCGGATCGAGCGCTGCATCTGGTTGACCTTGCGATCCTGACGACGGAGCTCACTGCGGGTTTCTGGCGATGCACGTCCTTCGAACAACATGTCCCCTGCCGTGATCGTCATCTCGTGCGTCGTCGTCACCATCTTGGCGAAGTTTTCGCCAATCGCCCGGAGAGGATCGCTGGTTCGAAGAATGCTGAGCAGCTCGTGCAACATCGGATCACCTCGTCGACTTCACGGGAGTAGCTGCACCACCAGCAGGACCACGGCCGGCACACCGTAGAACAAGGCCGCCACCACCAGCACCGTCATCTTTCGGGACACGACCGCAGTCCGCGTGATCGCTCGCGCCGCGGCCAGCGGCACGCGACGAATCACCTTGATTGGGTAGATGAGCAGGGTCCCACTGACGTTGAAAAGGAGGTGCACGAGCGCGATCTCCAGACCGACCAGCGCATTCGGACCGGCAACGCCGAGCGCAGCCAGAAATGCTGTCACCGTCGTGCCGACGTTAGCGCCGATGGTGATCGGAAACGCCTGCTCGAGCCTGAGCAGCCCGGCGGCGGCAAGCGGCACGAGCACCGACGTCGTGATCGAGCTCGACTGCACCATGATGGTCATGACGATGCCCACCAGGATTGCCAGCGCCGCGCTCGAGCCAAGGACCTCGTTCACGATTCTCTCGACACGCGTATGCATGAGCTTCCGCATGACGCGCACGAGGAGATACAGCGCGAAGAAGATGAAGAGACCGCTCACGCCGATGAGGAAGACCGCCTGCCTGCCATCGGTACGAATGACCGACTCCGCGAACCCCGTGAACGGGGCGAACCCCGCGCCCAGCACCGCGCGCAGGGGGCTCTCGTACTCGAAACCGCCGATGCCCTCGAGCGACGACGCCATGAGTGTCGCGGTGCGGCGGAGGAAGCCCGTGGCGATCTCGATCGGCAACAGCGCCAACACGCTCAGGTAGTTGAAGATGTCATGGCAGATCGCCACCGGGAACGCACGCTCGAACTCTTCGCGGCGTCCCATGTGGGCCAGCGACACGATAGTCGCCGTGACCGTCGTTCCGATGTTGGCGCCCATGATCATCGGCACCGCGTTGGCAAGCGGAAGCGGGTTTTCCGGCGCCGCAACCAAGCCGACGATCATCGAAGTCGTCACTGACGAGCTCTGCATGAGCGTCGTGGCCAGCAAGCCGACGATCAGGCCGACGAAGGGGTCTTCGGTCGCCGCAAAGAACCCTCCGATCAGATCCTGACCGAGGAGCTTGAAGCCGTCGCCAAGCCCCTTGACGCCCAGCAGAAACACGAACAGCAGCAGGACGGCCGAAGCAACACGGGATAGAACCGAGAGGGATGGGCGTGGGGAGTCCGACGATGCGGCCACCAAATCGACTCCGAGCACACACATACTACACGAAAGGGCTCCGGGATCCCGGAGCCGACGTGGTCCTCTTCGGATGACGAGGATGTCTCCCTAGCGGACGGACCGGGGACACCGAGACGACGAGCCCTTGAAAACCGTTGGGATTTTGCCATAATCGATCGGGTTGGGGCCGGTACGGCTATTGCTCACTTCCTCGTAGGCGAGGAGTGTTCCGTATGGTGACGAAACCGTTCACGTTTGTGATGGTAGCAGCGCTGGCGGTTCTGGCTGCCGGTACCGGCGCCTATCTGGCCGTGCGCCAAAACGCGCCGACGGCGCCGCGGGATACCGCTTCGATGACGCAGGCCTCCTCCGAAACCCGGGTCGACCTGGTACATACCGGGGCGGTGCCGCGCGACGAGCGCCGTGAGCCGGAGGCCGTCAACGCCACAGAGCAGATCGTGGCGCTGAGCAGTGACGACGACGCAATGGACAGAGCGTTGGCCGAGCCAACGGCCGACCCGAACCCAGTCGCCGTCGGCCGGCCGGTGCCGGCCGCGCTGCCGCCGCCAGCGCCGATCGAGGAACGCGTCGCGGATCGGGCACCACCCCCGGCAGTTCCGATCCGCTCCGAACCCGAACCGGTCGAGAACACGCCGCTCGAGTCGCGGCCGGTACCGGCGCGTCCCCGCGTGACCGACGATGACCTTCCCGACGTGGACGGTTGGAAGCGCGCGGACACGTCGCCGACAGCGACGCGCGCCGCGAGGGAACCCGAGCAGATCACCCTGGCCACGGTCGATCCCCCGTGGACCGGAGCGACACGGGATACGGAACCGCCCCCACAGGTCCAGCTGATCATCGAAGAACTCGTCATCTCTGCCGACTCCGTCATGGGTCTGCAGGTCGATACGTTCGTGACGACGGAGCACGCACAGGTCGAGGACGACGTCTGGGCCCGTGTGACGCGCGATGTGGTCGTCGCCGACGAGGTGGCCATTCCCGCTGGAACGCTCGTGATGGGGTCGGTCGTGCTCATCGAGCACGGCGGAAAGATCAAGGGTGTGTCCCGCCTCGGTGTCCGGTTCCACACGGTGGTGCTCGACGACGGTATCGAGGTGCCGATCGTCACCGAAACCGTCTATCGCGAGAGCCGTTCGAAGGGCGGAGCGAACGCCGCGAAGATCGGCGGCGCCGCTGTCGGCGGTGCCATCCTCGGTGCTATCTTCGGCGGCGGACGCGGTGCGGCCATCGGCGGTGCGGCGGGCGCTGCCGGCGGCACGGCGGCCACGATGGCGGGTGACACTGACCCGGCCACGCTGCCGGCCGGATCGCGGGTGACCGTCCGACTCTCGCGTCCCGCAACCGTCACAGTCGAGCGCTGAGCACCTTCACGGGTCCTAACTCGAGCGAAACCAGCGTGTTATAGTGCGCGCGTGCAGCGGGACGAGATTACGGAAGCCGTACTCTCCCGTGAAGACGTCGTCCGGTACCTCCAGGGCGGCGCCGGCCAGACACCCGACGAAGCACACGCGGCCATCCACGGCTACCTCGACGAGCTGCGCACGACGCAACGCTACCGGATGTACCGGGCGCTGCAACACCCGCTCTACCCGATTCTTCGAAAAATCGAACGCGTCCAAGAGGGCATCGACACGGTCGCGACCGCGACCCGTGCCGGTCGTGTCATCTACGCCTCAAATCACAAGAGCCACACCGACTACCTCATCGAACCACTGGTGCTCGACGACAACGGGGTGCGGCCACCCATCATTGCCGCAGGCATCAACCTGTTCGGCGGAGCGCTCGGGCTGATTCAGCGTCACGTCATCGGCGCCATCCCCATCCGCCGTGAGACGAAAGATCCGGCGTATCTGGTGACGCTCAAGGCGTATGTGACCGAGCTGTTGCAGCGCCACGACCTCTTTCTCTACCTCGAGGGCGGGCGAAGCTACAGCGGCGAACTCAAGCCGTTCAAGACCGGGCTGCTCCACGCGGCGGTCCAGGCCAAACGGAGCGACCTCGTCATCATTCCAACGGCCATCGCATACGACCTGGTGCTAGAGGATTTCAGTCTGGCACGGCAGCGCGTCAAACGCGCCCAACGTGCATTTAGGCGCGAGCTCGCCGAGATGGTGCGCTACGCGGTCGGCTACCAGTCCCGCGGCATCGTCACGTTCGGCCGGCCGATTCAGATCGGCGACTACGACCCCGACGCGCGGCGCGACATGGTGCGGCTGCGGCTGCGGGTTCGTGAAGCGGTCGGACGTCTATACAAGGTCGTGCCGACGGCCCTCGTCGCCGCCGCCATTCGTCCATCCATCGCGCGCGCGGAGCTCGAGGACCGAATCGACCAGATGATCGAGATCCTTCGGTCAGCGGAAGCCAACCTCGACGTCACCAGCGGTCGCGCCGCGGTGGACGCCGCCACTGACTTGCTCGCCACACGCGGTATCATCGTCGTCGAGGGCGACCGCTATCGGGTGCGCGAGCGCAACGTCCTCAGATACTACGCCCGCACGATCGACCATCTGCTGAAGCATCGAGGTGGGTCCGGACTGATGCACTGACCCTAGCGAGAGCGTCGCGCGAGACGCGAACGTGCTGGACGCCCTCTCTCGTCATCTCTTTCTGACGCTCGCCGACAGCGCAATTCTTCATCGCACCGTGGGCCGCTACGGGATGCGCGGGCCACGGAGCTTCGCACGCCGGTTCATCGGGGGCCGCAACGTCGACGCGGCCATTGCCGCCGCGCGCTCGCTCGAGCAGCGCGGGCTCCTCCACACGTTCAACTATCTGGGCGAGCACGTCCGCTTCCTCGATGCAGCCGAACAGGCGACGCGAGCCTACATCACCATGATCGAGGCGGTTCGGCTTGCCGGACTGAGCTGCAGCCTGTCAGTCAAGCTGACGCAGCTCGGTTTAGAGATCGCGCCCGACGCATGCGCCGACGGTTTGAGACGGATCCTCCAAGCGGCCGCCAGTGAGCGCTGTTTCGTCCGGGTTGATATGGAGAGAGCCGGGCTCGTCGACGCCACACTCGACGTCGTCGAAGGATTGTGACGAGAAGGCGTGCACAACGTCGGTGTCGTCCTCCAGTCGGCCCTCCGCCGAACCGACGCGGACCTCGAGCGCATCAACCGGCTGAGTATGCGCGTTCGGCTCGTCAAGGGTGCGTACAAGGAACCGGCGGACGTCGCCTACCAATCAAAACGGGATGTCGACGATGCCTTCGTGCGCCTGATGCACGTGCTGCTGCAGCAAGGCATCGGGCCGGCGTTTGCGACGCACGACCCGCGGATACTCGACCAGACCTGCGCCGCCGCGGCAACGGCACGGGGCCGCCGGACCAGTTTGAGTTCCAGATGCTCTACGGCGTCCGGCACGACCTCCAGGCGTCGCTGCGGTCACGGGGCTACGCCGTGCGGGTCTATCTGCCCTTCGGTGCCGACTGGTTCCCGTACTTCATGCGGCGTCTCACCGAGCGACCGGCTAACGCGCTGTTCGTGGCACGCAGCCTGCTCTACGAGCAGCTCGGCGATCAGCGCACGTTCGGTCAGGACTAGTGGACTGAACCCCCGCGCCGTGCGCGCCTTGGCCGTTTCCCGACGGTCCACAACGGGTCGAACTCTCGTTTTGTGCCGCACAACGGCCTAACCGCCGGTCCGAGGCCGCTTCGATGTTGCGGCGCGCCGGGTATCGTTCCATCAGCCGGCGCAAAACGCGAACGCCAGATCGGCCAATACTTCCCGACAGGTCAGCACAGAGGCGATCTCGACATATTCCTCCACGCTGTGCAGACCAGCCCCCGTCGGTCCGAACAGCACCGACGGAACACCCGCCCGGCCAAGGATGGCCGCGTCGGTCCAGAACGACATTCCGACCACCGGCGCCGCGCGACCCCCGCGGGTTAGTGCGGTCGCGATCGCCCGTGGCAACGGATGGTCTCTCGGCAGCTCGTACGCGGGACGCTCGAGCGAGAGGTGCGTGGACGCGTCGAACGCCGGGTCGTCGGCGTGGAGTGCTCGCAGGATGTGTTGGGCCTCGGCCAACGCGACACCGTCCGGCTCGTCGACCAGGGTCCGCCGTTCGAAGCTCAGCGAGCAGAGGTCTGGATACACGCTTAGCTCACGCCCTCCCGCCACCGTCGACACGTGCAGCGAGGCCGTTCCGAGGAGCGGATGCGCCGGCCGAGCCTGGAGCTCGCGGTCGAGCGCTTCGAGGCGCCCGAGGACACGGCCCATGTCGAGAATAGCGTCGCGCCCATCGCGGGGGCGGCTCCCGTGCGCCGCCCGCCCCCGTGTTTCGACGTCGACCCAAGCGAACCCCTTGTGACCGGTGGCGATGGCCAAATCGGTCGACTCGGTGATGACAGCGGCGTCAGCGGTCCAGCGCTGCGCGAGCGCGTCAGCACCGACGCTGGCATATTCCTCGTCAACGACGCCGGCGACGACAAGACGCCCCGCCTCGAGACCACGCGACGCCACGAAGGCAGCGGCACCAACCATCGCCGCAACACCACTCTTCATATCTTGGGTTCCACGCCCGTACAGCCGGCCTTCGCGCTCGGAAGGATCGAAGGGCGCGGTCATGCCGGTAACCCCGACGGTATCGAGGTGCCCGCACAGCATCAATGTGCGGCCAGGGCGACGACCCTCGACCACGCCAACGACGTTGGGGCGCCCTGGCGCAGCGTCGTGAACCTCGACGTCGAGCCCGACGGAGCCGAGCTCAGAGGCGACGCGTTCGGCGACGGCCCGTTCGCCCGCCGCGCCCGGCACGAGCGTCGGGTTCACCGAATCGATCGCGATGAGGTCCTTCAGGAAGGTAAGGGTGTCGTGCAGCTATTCAACCCAGTCGGCGATGAACACGTTGGTGTTGCCTTCCGACCGCGCGCCACGGTTCGAGGCAAAGACGAGTTGGTTCCCGTCGGGGGAGAACATCGGAAAGCCATCAAACGTGTCGTTAAAGGTGATCCGTTCCAGACCGGATCCATCAAGGTTGATCATGAACAAGTCAAAGTTGCGCCCCTGCGGATTGTGCCAGTTGGACGAGAAGATGATCCGCTGACCATCCGGGTGCCAGTAGGGCGCGAAGCTTGCGCCACCGAGGTCGGTAACCTTCTGCAGGTTAGCCCCGTCGGCGTCCATCACGAAAATCTCCAGTGCAGTCGGACGCCACAGACCCTGGTCGAGCAGACGTTTGTACTCGTCGTACTCCTCGCCGTCTGGAATTTCACGCCCCCGGAAGATGATCTTCGCGCCGTCCGGCGAAAAGAACGGACCACCATCCGGGCCTTGCCGGTTCGTGAGGCGCCGAACATCGGTGCCGTTCCCGTTCATGGAGTAGATCTCCATGTCGCCGTCCCGGACGCTGGTGAAGACGACTCGTCCGTCGGGACCAATCGTGGCCTCGGCGTCATAGCCCGGCGTGTCGGTCAACCGCGTCAGCAAGCTCCCGTCGGGCGCCGCGCGAAAGATGTCGTAGGTGTCGTAGATGGCCCAGACGTAGCCCATCTCGAAGCTCGGCGCCGGCGGGCACTCCGCCCCACCGAGGTGCGTCGACGCATAGATGATCGATTCGCCGTCCGGGTAAAAGAAACCGCATGTCGTCCGACCGTCACCGGTGCTCACGAGCTGCAGGTCGGAACCGTCGAGTCGCATTCTGTGAATCTGGTCGCACGGGACGCCATCCCGCGTCGTCTGGAAAATCAGCTCGGACCCGTCAAACGAGAAGTACGCCTCAGCGTTCTCCCCGCCATGGGTGAGCTGTACAAGGTTGGTGACATGCGTCTCGCCCACATCCACGCCCCCGCTAGGAGTGGGCGGTGGTGCGACCGATGTCTCCTCGGGCGCCGACCCACACGCCAGGAGCGCGACCAACGGTACGCTCACGAGCGTCAACCGATTCAACTGGCGTCTCGACATGACGTGTCCGTCCTCTCTCCACCGAGTGTTCCCGCAAGGGCCACCGCACGCGCGGTCACCCGCCGCTTACCGGCGACCGACCAGGTCCAACAGCCCGAGAGTAAGCCATGGTACATAAGTGATGATGAGGACGCCAATCCCCAGGATGATTAGCAGTGGGATCGAAGCACGATAGACCTGGAGGAGCGGCCGTTCGAACCGATAGGACGCCAGGAACAGGTTCAACCCGACCGGCGGTGTCAGATACCCCAGCTCCAGGTTGGCGACGAAGATGATGCCGAGGTGGACAGGGTCGATATCGTACGCGGCGCCGATTTCGGTGATGAGTGGGACGACGACCACGATGGCCGAGAAAATGTCCATCAGACATCCGACGAGGAGCAGAAAGACGTTGAGTGCCAGCAGAAACAGCAGCGGCGAGTCGATGTTTGCCCGCGTCCACTCGAGCAAGCGGAACGGGATGTCGACATCGACCATGTAGGCGGTGAACCCCTTGGCCACGGCAAGAATAATCAGGACGCCGCCAATCAGGACCACGCATTCTCCGAACGCCTGGCGGAGCCCGCGGCCCACCGGGAAGTCACGATGGACGACCACCGTGACGAATGCCGAGTACAGCGCGCTCAGCGCAGCGGTTTCGACCAGCGTCGCCCGCCCGCTCAGGAATGACCCGAGCACAACCAGCGGGAGCGCCAACTCCCACTTCGCACCCCAGACGGCCGCGCCCGCCTCACGGCCGGCGAACGGGTGCCGCCCGGCGCCGGTGACGATCCCCTCGCGCATGCCCCACCCGCCGACGAGGAGGATCAAGAGCACCCCTGGCAGGAGACCACCGATGAACAGGTTCTCCGGCGCCGTCTGCGCCACGATGGCGTAGAGGATGAGTGGCATCGCCGGCGGCAGGAGCAAGCCGAGCGAGCCGGACGCGGTCAGCAGGCCGACCGAGAAGCGATCGCGATACCCGTCCTGGAGCAGCGCTGGCAGCAGCAACCCGCCGAGTGCGAGAATCGTGACGCCCGAGCCGCCGGTGAAAATCGTGAAGAACGCGCAAACCACCGCGCACACCACGGCCGTGCCGCCGGGCACCCAACCCACCAGCCCGCGAAAGACGCGCAGCAGGCGCTCAGACGACTGCCCCTGCGCGAGGATGAACCCTGTCAGGGTAAACAGCGGAATAGCTGGCAGATGCGGCTCGGTCGCGAGGTCGTACGCGTAGATCGCGACCGTCGCGGGCTCGGCGGCGATGGTCATATAGAGGAACAACGCCGCGCCGGCGAGCACCGTGAAGATCGGCGCGCCGGCCAGCGCCGCTGCTACCACCAGGGCCACCCACGGCCAGCCGGCCGCCCCGTCGAGGATCTCAAACGATCGTGCGAGCCACACTCCCGCGAGGAGGCCAGCCGCGGCCACCCCGCGCGCCGGCCAGCCACCCGCGCGCCATGTGAGCCGCAGGGCGATAGCGCCGAATGCCGCGGGCAAGACCAGCGTGAAGAGCCAGGTCGGTACACCAAGCGCCACCTCTTGCGGAAACTCGATCTCATCCGCAACGAAGTCGACGGACGCGACGGCGAGACCGGCGGTGACCATTCCCGCGACCGCCGACGAAAACATCTCAGCCGCGCGCCGCCATGCGCCTTCCGGTATGAAGGTGGCCGTCGCCAGGGCGATCAGCTTGCCGCGACGCGCAGCGAGTGCCGCGCCGAGGAACGCGACGAGCAGCGTGAAATGCTGAACGAACGGAATTGACCCGGGAATGCCGCCGCTCGCAAAGGGGCGGGTGGCGATCTCGGCCAGCGGCAGCAACACCATCAGCGCGAGCACGAGCGCCGCCAACAGCTCTTCAGTAGCGTGAACGACGCCCAGCAGACGCGCGGCGGGGCGTGCGGCCTCGTCCGGCTGGAATGCGCTCATCGAGATCGTCCGACCCGAGTGGGCGGACTATTGGTCGCCGTTGCCGGCCCGGAACGCGTTCCGCTCGCGAAGAGCGAGATCGTAGACGTCAGCCGGCACCAGTTCGCCGCGCCACGACGCGGTGAGCTCGTCTGCCAGAGTTCGAAAGCTGCGGGCAGTCGAGGCGTCGACCGTGTTGACCGTCAGACCGCGCTTCTCCATTTCCGCGACCGCCTCGCGATCCTGCCGCGGCATCTCCGCCCACATGCGTTGTTCGGCAGCCTTCACACTCTCTCGGATCGCCGTCTGGTCAGCAGCATCGAGGCCGCGCCAGGTGCGGTCCGTGATGACTGTCGCAAAGAACACCGGGGCTAGCGGCACATCGAGCATGTGCGACACCTCGCGATACCACTGAAACACGAGCGCTCCAATCGGTGGGCTCGGGTACGCGTCGATCATTCCGGTGTTGAGCCCCATCATGACGTCGCCGATCTCAAGCGGCACTGGTTGGAAGCCGCTCTCCTTGTACCACTGCAGCGCGTCATCGTCGCCGGCGGGCACGAAGAGCTTCGTCGCCCGCAGCTGCTCCAGCGTGGTGACCGGGTCGGCGGAGAAGATATGCGCCCAGCCGCCGTGGCCCCATCCGAGCAGGATCAGGCCCCCCTTAGCTAACTTACCCTCGAGCCTCGCGGTCAGCTTCTCGAGCACGTGCCGAGCCTCGCCGTCGGACTCGAAGAAGTACGGAATGCCGAACACGCCGAAATCCGCGTCGATGTCGCCAAGGCCGGACAGCGTCAACGCGGCGACCTGTGGGCGATTCGTACGCATGCGCCGGATGACGGTCGCCTCGTCACCGACACTGCCGCCCGACCGGATCTGCAGCCGCACACGGCCGTCGGTGACCTTGGTCCACTCCGACGCCATCTGCTTGAGGATTCGGTCCCACACCGAGTTGACCGGCACGATGGTAGCGAGGACCAAGCCTCCGCGTTGTGCGGTCACGGTCACCGCGCTCAACAGCAGCACGGCGGCGATCGTGATGCGAAGCAGCTTCATCGGCGGTTCTCCTCGTCTTCCTCGTCCAGCGGTTCGAAAAACAGATCGTCGATATGGTCGAGTAAGCTCCGCGCCCGCTTCTGGGCGATCAGGTTGAGCAATCGATTGCTCGTCTCCTCGTCGGGATCGATCGCGATCGCCGTTTCCAGCAACTCCCGGAACCCGGCGCGATCTTCCTCGACCACCGTAACGCCCATCGCGAGCGCCACATAGGGCGCCGCATCGAGCCCGTCGGAGAGCTCGACAGCCCGTTCGAAGTGCATCCGTGCGCGGTCGAACGACCCGCCCATCACCTCGCCGAGCGACTCCAGCGTGACAAACGCGTTGTGCAGCGTGCCCCGATTGTAGCCTTCGTCCAGCGCCAGCGCCCGGTCCAGCAGGGCGCGCGCCGCCGGAAGGTCGGCCACGAGCGCCGGTCGATCGAGACCGACCGAGATCGCCAGCATCCACGATCCGCCGAGAAAGAACAACGTCTCGACATCCTCCGCCTCGAACACCGAGACGGCGTCCTCGGGATCGGCCTGTAGGCGAGCGGTGATGCCGGGATGATCAACCTCCACGCTCAGCAGACAATAGTCGCGTGCCCGGATGTACATCCGGCGTGCGCGCTCGTCGAGCTCGGCGGCACGCTCGTAGTCATCCCACTCGGCCAGGTCGGCCTCGGTCTCAAGGAAGGCGTTCGCATACATCGTGAAGCCGCTGCATGCGTACTCCATGACGTCCTGTCGCTCGGGATCGGCCGCGTGGATCGATTCGATCGTCTTGAGAAGGAACGGCAACGCCTCGCGCACCATCTCCGGGTCTTCCTCGGAGAGGTAGACCGTCGGGTTGTACAAGGTGGGCAGTACCGCATTGATCGCCAGGGAGCGCAACGAGCACCCCGGCGCCGACACGGCCACGGCGCCCACCAGCGCGATCCAGGGTAGCCATCGACATCTCACCGTATTTCGACCCACATTGGACCGCGCGTGCGTCCTGGATCCAAGATCATATCAGCCGCCCGGTGTCCAGGGTCTGGTCGCCAAGCACCGAACGGGGCCGAGACGACGACGATGCTACGACCTATCTCGTTGACCGTGCAAGTTGCGCTTGCCCTGTTCGTCTCGAGCACGCAGCTCGGAACCGGGACGCGGGAGACAGCCACGCTCTACGGCGCGGGCAGTGCTGGCGCGCCGCTCTTTTCGTTCGAACGCGTCGCGCGCACCGAGCGAGGCGACACGCAGGTGGAGGTCTGGTTCCAGGACGCCGCTGGGGGCCTTGCGCTGTACGAACGTGTTTTCTACGAGGATGGCGCCGTAGCGCGTTATGAGTCCCATCAGCACCAGGTCGATGAGCGGCACGTGTTGCGCGTCGTAGACGATCGCGCGCTGTTTGAGGTCACCCGTGACGGAGAGACAAGGGAGAGCGAGGAGGAGTGGACGGCAAACACAGTGATCATCGACCAGCTCCCGGATTACATCCGCACCCATTGGGACCTGCTCATGACGAGCGAGGAGCTGCCGATTCGATTCGTGGTCATGTTTAGGGGGGACATCGTCGATTTCAAGGTGTCCATGCGCGACAAAATCGAACGCGACGACCGGCCGGCCGTCGTGTTTCGACTTCGACCGGCCAACTTCTTCGTGCGCTGGTTTGTCGACGCTGTCCACTTGACGTTCTCGAACGACGAACCCCGCGCTCTGCTCCAGGTCGACGGGCGGGCACCGGTGAAGCGTCTCGACGGAGACGACTGGGTCGATTTCGAAGGGCGGATGGTCTGGGACGCACCCCCGCCGTGAGGCGCCTCTGACGAAGCTCCGCTCCATGCTGTTGGCGCGTCAGCAACCGCGCCGGAGCGTCTGCAGCAGTAACGACCTCCCTCGCGGCCCTACACATAGCCTTCTACTCGCAGTTAACGACGTAACGCGGGATCGTAAATGGGCCGAGCACCCATTCGCAGCTGTCGCGTGCCACCGCTCAGCCGTCGGAGTCGCAGACCATGTCATGATCGACGCGATGGCCGATTTCGCGACCATTCCAGCAGGCTGGTTCCTCATGGGAAGCGACGATGGTCAGGCCGACGAAGCTCCGATCCACCGGGTCTGGGTCGACGCTTTCGAGATGGCTGTCTACCCGGTCACACGGCGGGAATACGCCGGCTTTAAGAACGCGACCGGGCGCGCGACCCCGCGCGAGTGGGACAGCCCCGCCTTCGCTGATCCCGCGCTTCCGGTGGTCGGCGTGAGCTGGAACGATGCGGTCGTCTACTGTCTCTGGCGGTCGTCGGAGGGTGACCTGATGCATCTGCCGACCGAGGCGGAGTGGGAGCACGCGGCGCGCGGACGGCGCGAAGCCGAGAGTTTCCCCTGGGGAAACCGGATTCCGGAGTGGATCCCCAACGGCGGCAAGGGCCCCCTCGAATCCCCATGGCCCGTCACCCTGGGGCCGCCCAACGACTTTGGGCTCTACGGCATCGCCGCTAACATTCACGAGTGGTGCGCCGATTGGCATTCTCGTGAATTCTACGCGCGCTCGGTGCAGCGCAATCCTGTCGGTCCCGTAACAGGAGTTCGACGGGCGTCGCGCGGTGGTTCGTGGCGTCACGCACTCACGATCAGTCGCTGCGCCGCACGGAGCAAGCTTGACCCGTCGTTTCGCTACGCCGACTACGGATTTCGTGTTGTCAGGCGTCACTCGGACCATCACGCGAGACGGCAGGACGACGTGAATGGCTGAGCTCGACCTCGCGTTCGACGTCGCGCGAGCCGTCCAGCGTGCCGGCGGGCGTGCCCTCATCGTCGGCGGATGGGTGCGGGACCGGTTGCTCGGACACGACTCGAAGGACATCGACCTCGAGATTCACGGCGTGCCGGTCGCATCGGTCGGCTCACTGCTCGAACAGGTTGGACCGGTCAACACCGTCGGCGAGAGCTTTACCGTCTACAAGGTCGGACCGCTGGACGTCGCCTTGCCCAGGAGGGAATCGAAGACCGGGCGCGGTCATCGCGGCTTCACGGTCACCGGCAATCCCGACCTCCCACTCGAGGAGGCGGCGCGGCGCCGCGACTTCACGATCAATGCGATCGCATGGGACCCACTGACCGAGGAGTTCCTCGACCCGTGTGGCGGTCAGGCCGATCTCGAACGGCGAGTGCTTCGGGCAGTCGACCCGGCGACGTTCGCCGACGATAGTCTCCGTGTCCTACGCGCGCTGCAGTTCGCCGCGCGGTTCGAGCTCGAACTCGACGAGACGACGAAGGCACTCTGCCAAACCATCTCGCTCGATGACCTGCCCGCCGAGCGAATCTGGGGAGAGCTTGAGAAGCTTCTCCTCAAAGCCGCACGCCCGTCGATCGGCTTCGCACTTGCGCTGGAGCTGGGTGTGATCCAGCGGTTGTTTCCAGAGCTCGCCGCGCTCGTCGATTGCTCGCAGGAGCCGGAGTGGCATCCGGAGGGCGACGTCTGGGTGCACACACTGCTGGTGATCGACCGGGCGCGTGAACGGATCAACGGGCTCGCTCGACCGGCCCAGGTGGCGGTCATGCTGGGTGCCGTCTGCCACGATCTCGGGAAACCGGCCACGACCGCGACGATCGATGGGAGGATCCGATCGCTCAACCACGAGGAGATGGGCGTCGCGCCGGCCACGGCGTTCCTCGACCGGATCAACATTCACACGCTCGACGGATACGATGTGCGGCGGCACGTGCTCGGACTCGTGGCGAACCACCTGAAGCCCGGCATGTGGCGGAAGGCCCGCGACGGTGTCGGAGACGGCGCGTTCCGCCGCCTAGCCCGCAAGGTGGACCTGGAGCTTCTCGCGCGTCTGGCGAAGGCGGACTGCTTGGGTAGGACGGGCGAGTTCGACTGCTCGGCGATGGACTGGTTTCTGGAACGGGCACGAGTACTCGGCGTGCAGCATGAGGCGCCCAAACCGCTGCTGCTCGGGCGGCATCTACTCGAGCTCGGCATGCCCCCCGGACCACGCGTCGGCGAGGTGCTCCGCCAGGTGTACGAACGGCAGCTCGATGGTGAGATCCGGACGCTCGACGATGGCAAGACCGCCGCTAGAGCGCTCGTCGACGCGATGTCCGCCGACCGTTAGCCGTACCGCTCAACGAGCGTCGAAATCGTATCGAGCGAGACGTTGCCGCCGCTGACCACCGCGACCGTCTCCGGATCGGGTCCGGGAGCGTCCTTCAGGACCTGACCTCCGAGCTCCGATCCTCCAAACAGCAGGGCGGCGACCGTCGCCGCACCGCTCGGCTCAACGATCAGCTTCGCGTGACGCGCGAGCCAGACGACCGCCCGCCCGATCGCGTCGTCCTCGACCGTCACCACGTCGTCGACGAAGCGGCGGACATGCGCGAAGGTCAGATCGCCAGGTCGCACCGGGAGCAGCCCGTCGGCGATGCTCCCGACGGAATCGAGGGTGATCGGTTCGCCCGCGCGAAGCGAGGCTGCCATAGCGGCCGCACCGACCGGCTCGACGCCAATCACCCGCGTCGTGGGTCGCCGGAGTTTGACGGCCGCGGCAACACCGGCAATCAGGCCGCCCCCGCCGATCGGTGCATACACGGTACCGACGGTGGGCGCATCCTCGAGAATCTCCCTCCCGACAGTGCCTTGACCAGCGATGATATTGGGATGGTCAAAAGGCGGGACCATCGCCAACCCGCGGCGGACCGCCTCGGACTCGGCGCGCGCTTTGCGTTCGATGGACGTCGTCCCCTCAAGGATCACTTCGGCTCCGTACGACCGTGCGCCGTCCACCTTGACCGCTGGCGCCGTCTCCGGCATCACGACGACGGCCGGAGATCCGAGCGCCCGCGCCGCGTACGCGACCGCCTGCGCGTGGTTGCCCGACGAGTAGGTGATCACCCCCCGCGCGCGCTCGGCGTCTTGGATCTGGGTGATGAAGTTGAACGCGCCACGAATCTTGAACGCACCCGCCACCTGCAGGTTCTCGCACTTGAGCAACAACCGACGACCCGCACCCGCCGAGACGTCGACGAGCGGTGTGCGCGCGACGGCTGCGCGGATACGTGTTGCCGCTGCGTCGATGTCCGCAAGCGTAGTCAGCATGCCCATCTCGTGGACGACTCGGGTCGTATACTTGGTGGTCCGTGTTGGTGCCGACTGCCAGCCGTTCGGTCCTCGCTTTCGGAATCGTAGCGGCGTTGACGTGCGCCGTGCCGCGGGCCGTCGATGCCCAACCTCGCGAATCAATCGGGCGGTTGGTGCTCGACCTGCGCGGCTCGTTCGTCCCGTTCGGCCGTAATGCCGAATTCGCTGAGTTACGCGGCTTCGCCGGGCCCCAGACCCCTGGTCTAGGCCTTGGATTCGAAGCCGGCGCCCACGTCTACGTCTTCCGCTGGAAGGCGATCACCTTTGGGTTAGGCGGCAGTGTCCATTCCTCAGCGGCCAATCAGCGCCCAGGCGAGCGCTCCCCGGATCCGGACGGTCCGAGCATTCGCAAGCGGTTCACCGCGTTCGCGTCCCAGCTCTCCTTCAATTTCGGGGGCCGGAACGGCTGGAGCTACATCAGCGGCGGCCTAGGGCCGTCACGGCTGCTGCTGCATAGCGTCGACACCAAGGCCCCGATGGCACGGTCGTCCAATACGCTGAACTACGGCGGTGGTGCCCGCTGGTTCAACAGCGAGCATCTCGCGTTCTCCATCGATCTCCGCTTCTACGCGATCAGCCCGCTCCAGCAGATGGACGACGACCCCGGGTCGCCGCGCATGACCATCATGGTGCTCAGCATCGGGGCGTCGTTCAAGTAGGCTCTGTGACGCCGCGACCATAATCCTCTCATGGTGCGCGAAACGTTGCTTGATTTCTTCGACGACCGCGTTCGGTCCGGATCGACCTTCATCGTCGACGACGACGGCTATCGCGCGCACACGTACACCTACGCGGCAATCCGCGCCGCCGCCGGTCGATTTTCGGCTCGTCTCGATGGTGCTGGGGTGCGCCCGAACGATAATGTCGTGCTCTGGGGCGAGAACCGCGCGGAGTGGATCGTCGCGTACTGGGGATGCCTTCTCGCACGGGCAGTGGTCGTCCCACTCGATTTCCGAACATCACCAGACCTCGTCGCTCGCGTCGTCGAGATCGTCGCTGCGCAAGTCGTGGTCCTCGGCAACGAGATTCCGTCCGCGCCAGCCACGCCCGGAACAGCTCAGTGGCGTCTCGACGAACTGTTGGCCGAACCGACCGGCCGCCATCGACGCCCGCCGGTGTCGGGAGGGAACCCAGACGACCTCGCGGAGATCATCTTCACCTCGGGCGCCACGGCCGACCCGAAAGGGGTCGAGATCACCCACGCCAACATTCTCGCCAACATCATCCCGGTGGAACGGGAGGTTGGAAAATATCTCAAGTACGGGCGGCCCTTCTTTCCGCTCCGATTCCTCAACCTGCTACCGCTAAGCCACATGTTCGGTCAGGCGATGGCGACCTTCGTGCCGCCGATGATGGAGGGCGTCACGGTGTTCATGCGCGGGTACAACCCCACCGACATCGTGCGGCAGATCAGCGTGCGTCGCGTGTCGGTACTGGTCTGCGTGCCAAAGATCCTCGAGGTGCTGCGTGACCATCTCATCCGCGTGGCGCCGGAAACCGCGGCGATATCGAGGACAAAGCCGCACGTCGCCATCCGATGGTGGCGTCATCGCCGCGCACATCGCCTGTTCGGGTTCAAGTTCTGGGCGTTCGTTGTCGGCGCCGCACCACTGGACCCCGAGCTGGAGGAATTCTGGTCCCGACTCGGGTTCCTGGTCATCCAGGGGTACGGGCTTACGGAGACGGCTCCGATCGTCGCTCTCAATCACCCCTTCCGTGCCCGCCAGGGCTCGGTCGGCACACCAATCGAGGGTGTCGAGCTTGCCATCGCCGACGACGGCGAGATCCTGGTTCGCGGCGCCAACGTTACACGCGGCTACTACAACGCGCCGGCGGACACGGCCGAGGCGTTCCGTGACGGATGGTTTCACACGGGAGACGTCGGTTCGATCGACGCCAGCGGCCGGCTGTCCGTCCGAGGCCGCAAGAAGGAGATGATCGTGACGGCCGATGGGCGTAACGTCTTCCCGGAGGACGTCGAGCGCGTGCTCGGAGAGCTGGAGGGCGTTCGGGAAGCCGGAGTCGTTGGCGCGTCGATGCGCGGCGAGGAACAGGTCCATGCGGTCGTCGTGCTCGAGCCTGGGACCGATGCGGACACCATCGTGCGCGAGGCGAATGACCGTCTGGAAGAACATCAACGCGTCCGGACGTGGTCGGTCTGGCCATCGCCGTCGCTGCCGCGCACCGAAGGACTCGGCAAGCTCAGGCGGCGGGAACTGAAGCAATGGGTGGACGGCGCTGCTCGGCTGAACGTCACGCGGACCGCCTCACCCCGCTCCGTCGACGCCGTTCTTGCCGGGTTCGCCCGCGGCCGGCGGATCGTTGGTACGACGACGCTCGACGAGCTCGGGCTCAGCTCACTGGACCGGATCGAGCTGATGATGGCGCTCGAGCGAGAGCTCGCTCGATCGATCAACGAGATGGCCTTCGCAGAAGCCACCACGGTCGCCGACCTGCGCACACTGCTCGCGGACGATGGCGCCATGCCCGCCACGGCTGGCGGCGTCGCGTCGCGGGCATCTGAACCGATCAATTTCCCGACCTGGAGCCGTCGCTGGCTAGCGTCCATCGTGCGGCGACTTGCGCTCTCGATGCTTCTGCTACCGCTCACCCGGCTGTTCGCATGGATGCGGGTCGAAGGGTTGGATCACCTCGACGCAGTATCGGGACCCGTGGTGTTCGCGTCCAACCACCAGAGCCATCTGGATGCGCCGGTCATCCTCGCGGCGCTACCGCCAGCGTGGCGTTACAGGCTTGCCACGGCTGCCGCGCTCGAGTGGTTCTCGCCGCATTTCCATCCGAACCGATTCAGTTGGCCCGCTCGGATGACCAATGGGCTGAGTTACGGCCTCGCCGTCCTCTGTTTCAACGTCGTGCCGTTGCCGCAGCGCGAGGCGGGTGCCCGCGATGCGATGCGGTACTTCGGCGAGCTCGTCGCCGACGGATCCTCGGTGTTGCTGTTCCCGGAAGGCCTGCGCACCAGTGCGGGGGAGATAGCTCCATTCCGTCCCGGGGTCGGCATGATCGCGTCGCGGCTGCGCGTGCCAGTCGTGCCAGTCTACCTCGAGGGGATCGACCGAATCTGGCATCAGTCGTGGAGGATGGCGCGGCCGGGTCGCGCGCGCGTGACGTTCGGTGCGCCGCTCACGCTGAGCGGCGATGACTACCGCGCGAATGCGCAGCATGTCGAGGCCGCGGTCAGATCCTTGGCGTCCTAACTAGTGCCGTCCGAAGCACCATCACCGTCCACGTGCGCCGCCGGCCATAGGCTCTCCTCGACCAGACGCCGAGTCTCAAGCTCCGAGCCCGGTTCTCGAACGACGCGGCCTCAGCGCGTCGGCGGCCGTTGCTGAAACGTCACCTGATACACTTGGTTGAGTGATGTTTGACGACTCGGGATTACCCAGTGCCGCAGGCTCACCGGTGGCGTCGGACACGGCGCCGGAAGATCCGGCAGTGACGCGGTTTCGGTCGTGTCGGTGGCGCGAAAAGAAGGACAACGCCGAGTACTGCTCGCACGGCGAGGTGTTGCCGTACGCCGGGAAGAACGGTTTCAGCCCCGGGGCGTGGTGTCCCGAGTGCGGCTTCTATAAGCTCCGCCGCACTGTCAAGAGGCGGGACCCAGACCTGGAGTACTAGTGGCCTGTATCGGGTGCGCTACTCGCTGAATTCCTGTGCGAGATCGGCCCACTCGCCGTCGGGCGCCAGCCGCTGGTACGATCGCCAGTGGGCTTTCGCGTCACACGACCGACCCATCTTCTCCAGCGTGACCGCAAGATAGAAGTGCGCGTCGGCATAGTTGGCGTGGAGGCGGAGTGCATCCCGATAGTACGCCACCGCCTCGATATAGCGGCCCAGATCGTGGTGGATGTTGCCGAGGTTGAAGTAGGCCTCAAAACAATCCGCATCGAGCCCGAGCGCGCGTTCGTACAGCGCCTGGGCCTCCACGAGCGCGTCTCGCCCGTAGTGGATGTTGGCGAGATTGACGATCGCAGGCACCAGATTGGGATCGAGTAGCAGTGCCTTCCGATAGGCGACGCGCGCGCGGTCCTGGTCGGCGTCCGGTCCTTCGTCGATCTCCGAACCTTCGAGAAAGAGACGCGCGGCGAGGGCGGTCTGCGCGCTTGTCGGGTTTGAGTGTGGCGCCACCGTCTCGCGGCCCAGGGATCCGGGCCGCGCGCGAGGCAACGCAACCACCTTCGCGGGATGGACCTCGCCACGCAGCGTCGCAAAATTCAGCGCCAACTGCCCGTCCCGAACGGCCAACACCCCCAGCACGGCCGCCCGGAACGACCCACCGCGTGCCAGTTCCTCGTGAACCCGCTTGACGACCGATACATGGTGGAAGCTGTAGTAGGCCTCGGCGTTCGTCCGCACGATCGGCCGAATCAGCCCCCATTTCTCAAGCTGGCGAATGCGATCCTCTCGCACCAACGGGTAGAGTTCGCGAATCTGACTCAGGCCGTGATACCGCCGCTTCAACGACTCGTTAGACCGGAGACCGCCCAGCCGGCAGAATTCGTCCTCGCCCACGATGGCGACGCGGCCTAGCGCGCGAGTGTTGACCGCTTCTGCCTTGCGCAGCTTGTTGCTCTTGTCCGCACCGAGATCTCCGGTTGTGGGCCCGCCAGCGGCCGGCTGGGATACACCGTGCCCCTTGGCGCCAACGACCAGCATCGTAGTGCGCGCCGTGACCTCCGGCGCCGCGACACCGCCGAGGCGCTCGACCAGTGCTCTGGCGTCGCGCCGTGCGAGCGACGCAAGCTTCCCTGTGAACACGACGATTTGACCAGCGAAGGGAGGACCGGCCGGCGGGCGATCGTTCTGCGGAGACAGCAACGTCATGTATCGCCTCGCGCGCGGCGTGTACGACTGCGCACGGGATGCACACCTCCGTTCGACCGCTGGAAAGATGCAGGAGATTGATCGTAAAGTCAAGAGTTCGCTCTCCAATCCGGCGCGGCCGCGAGCACGACGTCGGTCGGTGCGTGGTCGGGGTGCAGTCGATGCTATTGGCCGGTGATGTCGGGGGGACGAAGACGCTGCTCGGCATCTATGAGCCGGGAACGCCGAGACCGATCGCCCGCGACATCCGTCGGTTCGCGACGCTCGACTACCCCGGCCTCGGCGCAATGGTCGCGGAGTTCATCGGCGCGCGCCGCGCCCCGCGTGCGATCGAGTCAGCGGCCTTCGGCGTCGCCGGTCCGGTCCGCGGCGCCGTCTCCGAGCTGACCAACGTCCCATGGCACGTCGACGCGATGGAACTCGCCGAGCTGTTCTCGATTCCACGAGTCCGTCTCTTGAACGACGTGGTAGCGATGGGGCACGCCGTCGACGTGCTCACACCCGATGAACTCACGGTGCTCCAGGCGGGACGGCCGATCGCCGACGGCAACGCCGCGCTCATCGCGCCAGGCACCGGCTGCGGCGTGGCCACGCTCCATCGCATCGGCGGCCGCTTCGTGCCGATCGCCTCGGAGGCCGGTCACGCCGACTTTGCCGCACGAACGCCACGCGAGGTCAGGCTGCTCGATGCGTTGACCACGCGGTTCGGCCGCGCCTCGTACGAGCACGTGCTGTCCGGCCCAGGCCTTACCTACATTCACGCGGTCACGCACGACGGCGCCCAGTGCCGCTTCGTCGCCGACGAGCAAGGTCGCGCGAACCTGCCGGCTGTCATCACGGCCACGGCCCTCGCCGGTCAGTGCGCGCGGTGTGCGGAGACGGTCGACCTGTTCGTCAGTGTGCTGGGAGCCGAGGCCGGAAATCACGGCCTGAGGTCGATGGCCACGGCAGGGGTGTTCATCGGTGGCGGGATCGCGCCGCGCCTTCTCCCGGCGCTCCGGTCACCCACATTTCTCAAGGCCTTTCGAGCCAAAGCGCCGATGGAACGGCTCGTGATCGACATGCCGGTTGCCATCATCAGCGCTGATCATCCGGCCCTCCTGGGGGCGGCCGTGGCCGCCACCGAGGTGGCCGCGCCCGAGTAAGCGCGTGCCCCTGGGCGTGCTGCCGTGTGCCTCAGGAAATCGGACCACGCCTCCACATACGGCGATCCGCCCACGAGATACGTGTCGTTGTGCCCTGCACCCTCCACGACGTGGAAGCGAGTGGGCGGCGGCGCTAACTCGAACAGCCGTCGACCGTGGGCGATGGGCACGACGGTGTCGCGATCGCCATGCAGAAAGAGCGTCGCTGTGGTTACCCGCCCGATCTTGGCTTCGTTGTCCATCCGGGTCCTAACGACGCCGCTCGGCACGAACCAGTAGTGCACGCGTGCGAGCGCGCGCACCGACCGGAATACCGATTCAAGCGCGACGGCTCCGACACGGCGGCGAAGCGCGACCTCGATCGCCACTGCACCGCCCAGCGACCGGCCGAAGAGGACTACGTCCTCGGGCCGCACAGCGCGGTCCACCACCGCATCGAGGATCGCCAGGCCGTCGAGGTAGAGGCCCGCTTCGTCCGGGGTCCCCTGGCTTCGTCCGTAGCCTCGATAGTCGACTAACACCACGTCGACACCGAGGCGTTCGACGAACCAGCGGGCATTGTGGAGCCGGTCGCCGATGTTACCGGCGTTGCCGTGATACCAGATCAGCACCCGGTTGGTCGGTCCGGTGATCCACCATCCGTGAAGCGCCTCCCCATCGCTCGTCGTGACGGATAACTCCTCGGCATCAAGGCCGTACGCCGCGGGATCGGTCGAGAGGTGGCGTGTCGGGAAGAAAATAAGGCGACGTTCCTGTAGCGCCAGCAGGCCGATGAGAGCTAGCCAGGCGACCGCTACGAGCCCCGCCAGCCCGAGCGCCGTTCCGATCATCTCTTGCAGCCGCACCGTTGTAGCGGATTGTAGTAGCCTCAGTTCGTGACGTGCGTACGAGCCCGAGGCAACGGGCGCGTCTCCTTGGCCATCGCGCTGATCCTCGGGCTCACCGTAACCGTTCTGCCGCTGCCAGCCGCGACGGCACCCGCCGGGCGCGTCGTCGCGATCGCGGACATCCACGGTGCCGGTGCCGAGTTTCGGGCATTGCTTCGAGCCGCCAAGCTACTCGACGCGAACGGACGCTGGGCCGGTGGGAACTCGACGTTCGTGCAGACCGGTGATTTCACCGATCGCGGTGGCGACGTGCGGGCCGTCATCGACCTGCTGATGAAGATCGAGCAGGAGGCACCAATGGACTTCGGCCGGGTCCTTGTGCTGCTGGGCAACCACGAGACGATGAATATCATGGCGAACGTTCGCGATGTCTCGGCCGACATCTTCGGAAGCTTCGCGACGACGAACGCCGCCGAGCGCCGTGAAGAAGCGTTTCGCACCTATGGGACGTGGGTCAAGGCCAGAACGGCCGAACTCGGGCACCCACCCGGCGACCCGCAGACTCGCGAGCAGTGGATGGCGGCGCACCCCCTAGGGTTCGTGGAGTACATGGACGCGTTTGGTCCCGATGGATCGTACGGCCAATGGCTGCGCTCGAAGCCGATTGTGGTGGAGGTGGATGGCACGATCTTTCTGCACGGCGGGCTTCACCCGGACAGTGACGAATCGTCGATCGATGGAGTCAACGACCTCGCCCGCGAAGAGCTCGAGCGGTTCGACGACTACCGACGGCACCTCATCGACCGCGGAGTCATCCTTTCCTTCTCAACATACCAGGAGATCGTGGTCGCCATCGTGCACGAGCTCGAAGCGTGGATCGCACGCCTGGCCGCGACACGCCGCACCACGTCAGCAACATCCCTGAGCCGGGCGGATTCTGCGCACATCGAGATCTTGATCGCCCTGCAATCGATGGGCGACTGGTCGATTCTCCGGGAGGACGGCCCGCTCTGGTTTCGTGGCTTCGCGCGCTGGTCTCCGGACGAGGGCCCGCCCCGGATCGCGTCCGTGCTCGAGCGGTTTGGTGTGTCGCGAGTCGTGGTCGGACACAGCGTGACGGCATCTCGGCGGATCACTGCGCGGTTTGACGGTCAAGTCTTCCTGATCGACACCGGCATGCTGACGAGCGTTTACCGTGGCCAACCGTCGGCGCTCGAGCTCGCCGACGAGACCGTGACCGCCATCTACCTCGGCGATCGAGAACCGCTTTTTCTGGCCCCGTAGGTGAACCGCAGGGCGTCCGATATCGTTCATGCGCGCCGCGCGGCGAGGTCGACGACGGTCGGAGTCGCTAACAGATCGTACCGAACGTGTATCCGTCGGCGCGAAGCGCTGGAATCAACAACGCGGCGGTCTCGACGGCGTACCGACGGTCGGCTCTCGGATTCTCATGATGACCGTCATGAATCACGACGATGTCTCCCGCGGCGACGCGACGAGCGAGTCGGTTTGCCAGCCTGGCCGAATCCGGCGTGCGGTACCAGTTGAAATCCCACAAGCTCCAGCCCCAGCCGACCAGCGCGAAGTCGGCCTCAGCGAGCCCGGCATACATCTGTCCGCTTCGCCAACCACCGTGCGGTCGAAACGCCCGGCACGGCCGGCGACCAGCGAGACGCTCGATGCGATCGGCAGCCATGGTCAAGGTGTCGGCCACCTCTGTGGGCGTCATCAGCATCAGCGCGCGCGTGTGCGTGTGCAGGGCGACCGCGTGGCCGTCGTCGAAGATGCGTCGGACAATGGGCGCGGTGCGTTCGGTCAGATGTCGGTCGATGATGAAGAACGTGGCGGTCGCCCCCTGCGCGTCGAGAACATCGAGCAACTGCGGCGTCGCCGTCGGGTTCGGGCCGTCGTCGAACGTCAAGTAGACCGTCGGGGAGGTCATATCGGCGGGCATGCTCCAGAGCGCGGGCGCCGGCGCCATCGCGTCGAGCAGGAAGGGAAAGGGCGCCACGTGCGCCAGCGACAGCAGCCCGAACCCCGCGGCAACCAGCAACCAGAACATCGTGTATCCGCCAGCTTGACAGCCCGGGCACTCACCGCAATCGCGGTGTCCACGCTGGCGGGCGCGCTGACGGGCTGCCTCGTCGAGCCGGCCCAGCCGCCGCGTGACACCGATGCCAGCCTCGCGCACGCGGACGAACGCCGCGCGATGGTCGACGGCCAGATACGACGGCGGGGCATAGCTGATCCGCGGGTACTGACGGCGATGCAGGCGGTCCCGCGACACCGTTTCGTCCCCTCGCACGCCGTCGCCCTCGCCTATGAAGACAGTCCGCTGCGGATCGGCTACGAACAGACAATTTCCCAGCCCTACATCGTCGCCTACATGACCGAGACGGCGGCGCTTCCCGACGACGCGACGGTCCTTGAGATCGGCACCGGTTCGGGATACCAGGCCGCAGTGCTCGCGCAAATCGCCGGCCAGGTCTACACCATCGAGATCGTGCCAGAGCTCGCCGCGCGGGCGCGCGCGCTGCTCGCCGAACTCGGCTACAACAACGTCGAAGTTGCGCTCGGCGACGGGTATGGAGGATGGCCCGAGCACGCGCCGTTCGATGCCATCGTCGTCACGGCGGCGCCGGACCATGTGCCGCCGGCGCTCGTGGACCAACTCGCCGTGGGCGCGCGCCTCGTCCTACCTGTGGGGCCGGTCGGCGGTCGCCAGGCGATGACGATCGTGACGAAGGGCGCCGACGGCGCGACGACGGAGGACACGCTGCCGGTGCGCTTCGTGCCGATGACCGGTGAAGCACAGTCCAATCGACAGTAGCAACGGCTCAGCCGCGACGCGGTCGGGGTGCCCTCCGGCGTCGTGGCTCCGCGAGATTCGACGCTACGAGAGGGGTTCGGCGGTCGGCTGGAAACTTGCGATCGACAGCTGCGCCGCAGCGCGCTCGGCAACCGCGAGGAAGGCGCGCGCGGCTGGCGACTCGGGCTCGGCCTCCACGATGGGCACACCGGCGTCGCCCCCAACGCGAATAGGCGCATAGAGTGGGATCTGGCCAAGGAACGGCACGCCGAGCTCGTTCGCGACACGTTCGCCGCCGCCCTTCCCGAACAGGTCACTTTCGCGATCGCAGCTCGGGCAGACGTAATAGCTCATGTTTTCGATGATACCGAGCGTGGGAATATTGAGCTTGCGATACATCCCCAACGCGCGCCGGCTGTCGGAAAGTGACACGGCCTGCGGCGTCGTCACGACGATGGCACCGGCCACGGGCACGGTCTGGCTCAGGCTTAGCGCTACGTCACCGGTACCCGGCGGCATGTCGACCACGAGATAGTCCAGCTCGCCCCAGCGGACATCCAGGAAGAACTGGCGGACGACACCGTGCAGCATCGGACCACGCCAGATGATCGGCGCGCTGGCATCGGTCAGGAACCCCATCGAGACGACCCGGATACCGTGCCGCTCCGGCGGGACGATCTTCTTGCCGTCCGACTCGAGCTGGGAATCGATGCCGAGCATGATCGGCACGTTGGGCCCATATACGTCGCCGTCAATGATGCCGACGCGCCCCCCGTAGCGCGCAAGTGCCACGGCGAGATTCACCGATACGGTCGTCTTGCCGACACCGCCCTTACCGGCGCCGACGGCGATGATGTTCTTGATGCCGGGAATCGGCGCCCGCTCGCTCTCGGACGATGCGGCGCGCACCGTGGCGGTCATCTCAATCGTCACGTCGGTGACCCCGTCCAGTGCGGACACGACAGCGTGCGCCTGGTCGCGCATCTGGTCCTTGACCGGGCAGGCAGGCGTGGTGAGCTCGATCGTGAACGAGACACGCCCGTCGCGAACGGCGAGTTTCTTGACGAAGCCGAGGGCGACGATGTCCCGGCCGAGATCCGGGTCGTTCACCGACTTGAGCGCGTCGAGCACCACGTGATCAGATACCGCTGACATGCGCGACTAGCATATCGACATTTGAATCGGAGTTACAGGAACGACCGCCCTATGTAAGACTTCAAGTCGATGAGCGACGACGCGACGCCAGAGGTCCCGCCGCCGCGCACCAGTGCCTCGCCGAATCGGGGCATCATGATCGTGCTCGCCTATCTGTGATTGCTCGCGCTGGCACGGCTCCTCGTCGAGAAGGACGATGCTGAAGTTCAATGACACGCAAAGCACGGATTGGTGCTGTTCGGTGCCGCGATCGCTGTGTCCTTCGCGCTGAGCATCCTTAGTACGTTCACCGGATTTCTTGGGTGCATCTTCTTGCCACTGGTGCAGATCGCGATCGTCGGCCTGCACGTCGTCTGCGTCGCCAAGGGTCTGCAGGGCACCCGGTTCGTGATCCCTGGCGTCAGCGACTACGCCGACCGCCCCTGATCCCCTGATTCACTAGCAGCCCGTGCTCCAGAAGCTCGTGGCCGGCGCGGTGTCCCTCGCCGCGATGGCTCTAATCGGCATCGACGCGACCCGCGCGCCGAGCCGCAGGCTTGGCGCGACGGTTGCTGTCGCGTGCATACACACCTACCGGCGCGTGATCGCCCCCCTATTTCCGACGACCTGCCGGTTCACTCCGACGTGCAGCTGGTATATAGAGGCCGTCGTGCGAGAGTTCGGGTCGGTGAGAGGCGCTGCGCGCGCGACCAGACGCCTCGCACGCTGCGGACCCTAGACAGCACCCGGCACGCACGATCCGCAGCCGCGTTGACCGGTCGATCCTACTGGATTGAGATGCGAACCTCGACCTGTGTCTCGGCAGCGTACGGCGGGTTGACGGAGAAGCGCAGGCGCGTACCGTGGCGAACGCCCGGCGGCACACGCAACTGCAGCTGATGGGACAGTCGGCCACAGCCGGTCCCGCTGCACACCCCACACGTTTCTGCCCACATCTCGCCCCGACCGCCGCAAACGGGGCAGGTGTGGGACATCTCGAGCGCGACGGGCACCTCCGCCCCATGATCGGCTTCCCGGGGCGTCAGCTCGACCTGGGTCGTCTGGGTGGAAGCCGCCGGGTCGCCGTCCGCGCCAAAAAAGGCCGCGCGGATTCGACCTACGAGCTCGCCTATGGAGGGGAAGTCAAGCGCAACATCGTCCGAGAACGCGATGATCTGGCGATCCGGGCGCACGTCCCGGCCATCGAGCGCGCCGACGCGCTGGGTGTCATACGTGTGGCGCCGGCCCGAGTCACCGAGCGTGTAGTAGGAGCGGCGCACGTTGCGCAGTTGCTCGCCGCCGAACGCCTTGTCACGATCCGCGTGCAAACGTCGGGCAAGCGCCCAGTAGGCACGCCGAATCTCGCTCAGGTCGGCGCCTTTCGAGACGCCGAGAATCCGATAGTAGTCGGACACGGTCAGTACGATAGGAGCGCGTTCCAGCCGTTGTCAAGGTAGGGAGCCGATGCTCCGATCGTGCGCCGATGCCCGATGCGTAGCCACCCCGCGCGCATGGTTCGATCGCTCGGCTCCGTCTGTGTCCCGACTTCGGCGGCATCCTCGAACCGACCCAGCCCTCCTGGGAAGTGGTCGTCGTACCCGGCGGCGGGCACCGGCCCGCAGGCTCCTGAGCCGCAGCGTTGGCTGTGGTTGATTTGCGGCTACCGTGACTACCGCGGTCATCGCTTGACACTCAACAGGCCGTCATACGGACCGAAACGAGGATCTTGTGCTGGTTCGGCGACGTCGCGGTTGCGTACGCGCGCCCTGCCGCGGAGTGGGCCACTCGGGATCCCCGCGGAGCGACCGCGTGGGGTTCAAGGCGAAGCCCCGAGTAGAGAGATCAAACGCGAGTGCCCGATGTGCGCGGAGTTCATGCGGCTACGTGAGCGGGAACGGGTCTCGACGATCCCGGCCACATCGCAAACCGTGCGCCGAATGACTTTCGAGTGGGAGTGTGACTACTTCGAGGAGGCGTCGGCAACAGACAACGGGCCGGGCTCGGAGAGCTCGTGACGGGTGATGTGTTGGACTGCTAGGCTCGGGCGCCGAGGCTCAAGAGCACCTCCTGCCGTGTTTCCAGATCGATCTCCGCAAGCTCGATCGACGTCTCGCACTCGTCGCACAGCAACTCGAGGACGGCCGGCTTGCCCTCCTCTCCAACGTCGAGTCTCAGATCTTCGACTTGGAGCAGGTGTAGCTGCAACGTCTTGACTTGAAAGGTTTTCTCGTTCCCGCAACTCGGGCACACTAGCGACATCGTCCGCGACTCCTCTCGACGGGCTGCTCCGCGCTCAGCCGATCATGAAATTGTACCAGAGATCGCCTCGGGCCTGCTCGCCTGTTGTACTATCGCCGGGTCAACATGAAAGCCACCTACGAGATTCACAGCGAGGCGCGAGGGGGGCACTGGGTCGCGTGGGCGACACGGAACGCCGAAGCGAAGCCGGCCGGCGCCGCCATTCTCGTCGGTCAGACGCAACAAGAGGCCGAAGCCAACGCAGCGCTGTGGGTCGATCGCCTCGACGCCGAACCCAGCCTGCTCCGTAGCGAAGCTAGAGTTCACGTGGAGTGACAACGTCTCGCGCAGAGTTGGGCGCGAGGGTAAGGCGGAATGTAAGAAGGTGGCGAGCCCACATGCCCGAGGACAACACAGCCCTCGTCGCCAGCACCAGCGAGACTGGCCACCCACGTGAACTCTGCGGTTTGAGCGACCGTCGCGGTCACGCCGCGTGCCGACTGCTTGCCACGCAGTCATCGTCTATGGATTCCGAGAGACCAAGGACGCACCGGCTCAGTGGTCCGGCACCGTGCAGCGTGGGCCTTTCACCTCGAGCGCGACCAGGTCGACGGCCAGAGTGGGCGCGCGATAGTCGGCGGCCACGCACCCGCAGGGAAGCGACGACAGCATCAGCAGCTCGAAGGGTGAGGATGAATTGGGCGCGTAAACCGTGCTCATGGGCGTCTCGGAACCATCGAGAGTGGTTATCGGGTGCCGGCGCGCGGACCCACAGGGGTTCCGGCGCAAGGAACTTCACGCCGCATCACGATTCCGCTCGACCATTGGGCGCCAGCAGATGCGACGGTCGAGGCCGCCGCTCCCAACAACCTTCGCAGAACCGTTGATGCGTCCCGTCAAACCCCTGGTATCCCGTGGCAGGCCGGCATCTGAGCGTCCGCGCAGACTGCGAGCACGTGAGCGTGACCGCTCGATCCGGTCCACTCGAGTCGCGTCGCCGACGCTCGGATCGCGCGTTCGAGCGTCGCGGTGAAATCCCGGGGGAGCACCTCCCCAAGACTGCCTCGGTTGACTGCGATCGTCCCGTCCCGGGTAGCGGCGGCGAAGTAGAGCCGATCCCGCGCCCGCGTCGCCGCGACGTACAGGAGGCGTTTGGTCTCCTCCAGGTCTCCAAGCCGCTCGTCCTCGTCAGCGGCCGAGCGGTATGGCCAGACCGAGACGGACGGCCTGCCATCGCCGCCGTCGGACACGACGCGAATCGCCGGAACCTCGGTGCCCGTGCCCCGGCCGACGTCGACCAGGAACACGATCGGGAACTCCAGTCCCTTGGCGGCGTGAACGGTCATCAATTGGACGGCGTCGAACGCCTCGACGATGGCGTTGGACACATCACCGGATAGGTGGTCGATGTGCTCGGCCACGCGTGCCATCGTGGCATACCCGCGGTTCTGGACGCGGCGCACGAGGCTCCGAATCTTCTTGATGTTTTCGCGCGCCTGAACCTGGTGCCCGGTGCCCAACTCGGCAGCATATGCTGCCTCGTCCAGCACTCGGTCGAGCAACTCGGCGGGCGATAGCCGATCGACGAGCGCGATCCATCCCGGGATGTTGGCCCGTGCCTGTAGGAGCACACGCCGGTCGTCTGCCGACAACGCGTCGATGGCCGGCGGCGGCTCCTCGGCGATGAGTGCATCCGCCAGGTGCCCCGCTAGATGAACGAGCGCGGGGTCAGACACACGAATCAGGCGGGACCGGAGGAGCGCGGCCGCCCGAAGCTCAGAATGCGGGTGCGCTAGGTACCGGAGCAGTGCCCGCACGTCCTTGATCTCATCGGCATCGAAGAAGCCAAGACCCTTGTAGACGGCCGCCGGCACCCCGCACCGCTCCAGCGCGCGCTCGAACTCACGGTGGCTCTCACGCGACCGGAACAAGATGGCCACGTCGCTTGGCCGCGCGGGTCTCGGCTGACCGGTGTCGCGATCGCGCACGATACCGGCCTCGAAGAGCCGGACCACTTCCGCGGCGACGCCGGTGGCGCACCGCTCGACATCGCTTCCGACAACCACCCCAAGCGGCGGGTCGGCGGCTGTGTCGGCATCTGCGGGCACGTCGGACGGGAAGTGATCTGGCGCGTCGAATCGGAACGCGTCGCGACGCTCGGGCGCCTTAGGCACAGCGGCGAACAGATCGTTGAAAAAACCGAGCAACGTCGGAACCGCGCGAAAGCTGTGCGAGATCGATTGGCGCACCGTTCCGCCATCAGTCTCACCGTCCGCGCGCAGCGCGGAGACGTCGTTGACCGCGTCCTGCATCACGGACACGTCAGCGTCTCGAAACCGGTAGATGGACTGCTTTCGGTCGCCGACGACGAAGATGGAAGGTGGAAGCGGCGCTTCGTGCACCAAGCCGCTCCCCTCGCCCCACGACTGTACCAGCAGCGACACCAGCTCCCATTGGAGCCGGCTGGTGTCTTGACATTCGTCGAGCAGCACGTGGTGGTATCGCGACTCCAGACGATAGCGCGAGCGAGCGAACTCGTCCATCTGCCGCAGCAGGTCGACGGCCCGTTCGAGCACGTCCGAGAAATCGAGTAGCGCGCGCGACTCGAGCTGGCGACGGTACGCGGTCACGGCCACGCCGAAGAGGCGCTGCACGCCACGCACCATGGCGACATTGAGGTCGCGATCGAGTCCACGCAGCACGTCATGCACGACGGGTGCCAGCGTAATCGCGGCGTCACGAAAGCGCCGGTGCGCCGGCGTACCCGCCTTCAGCCGACCCGAGGGAAAACTCTTGCGCGGTGCTCCCTTGCGGGTGAGAAAGTACTTGCGCAGCCGATCGAGCGCGGCGCGCGCGCGGGGCGCCTCACTCGCCTCGAGCCTACGCAACGCCGCCAGATCGGCTACCACGACCGCAAATGGCGCCTGATCAACCGGCCCGTCCGTTGAGAACCGATCGACCTCGGCGCGACAGTTGTAGAGCCGATCCGCTAGGAGACCGACCGCGCGCCGGCACGCCTCGTCACCCGTCAACGCCGACGGTGTCGCTGCCAGAAATCGATGAATTGCCGGAGGTACGGCGAGTCGCCGGCGAAGCAAATGGGTCAGCGCCACCCGCACGCGCCAGGGCCCGAGCATCGCGAGCAGCATGGCCAAATTGGCGTCATCGTGCGCGTTCGCACCGCATACCGAGAGCGCGTGCTCGACCGCCTGCTGAATGAGGTGCGGCACCTCGGTCTCGTCCGCCATGCCGAAACCGGGATCAAGGTCGGCTTCGAGCGGGAACTCCTTGAGCAGCGACAGGCAGAAGGCGTCGACGGTGCTGATCGCGATATCGCCCAACCGGTCGCGTAACGCGTCCCATTGCGCCCGCTCCGGCGCGGAGCCGGTCGATTCGGCTCTCAGCTGGGCGATGATGCGTCCACGCATCTCCGCCGCCGCCTGCCGCGTGAAGGTCATCGCAAGGACGTTGCCGGGGTCGACCCCGGCACGGATCAGGTTGAGATACCGGGTGACGAGCACTGACGTCTTCCCGGTGCCAGCTGAGGCTTCGAGCACGACATTGCGCGTGGGATCCACGGCGCGCGCGCGAGCCGCGCTGTCCCGGGGCACGGTGGCAACACGCGGCGGCGTTTCATCCACGCCCTCGCGGTCGCCGAACAAGGGCAGCTGTCGCCCACTAGTCGATTCCGACATAGTCCTTGCGGCACACCGTGGGATAGGCGCAGAACTGGCAACGAGAAATCTCGGCCGGTCGTGGTGGGAAGTCGCCACGCTCGATCGATTGCACCGCCTCGACGAGGCGCCGTTTCCCGTCGCGCATCGCCCCCGCCATGTCACCACCCGGCAGCGACACCCGAAGCCTGAGATCACCGAACGCGACGTAGGACGCGTGTGTCGCCTGCCAGTCGCCGTCGCGTCCAGCCGACAGCCGCTGCTCCGCGCAGAGAGCGTAGACGGGCAACTGGAGTGCGCGTGCGCCCTGGGGCGGACGATTGGCTTTGTAGTCGATGACGTGGAACGTGCCGTCCGCGTGCAGGTCGATCCTGTCGGCGGTCCCGCGCAGCGCGATCCGGTGCGGCGTCTTGCCGCCGTCGAACTCGTACTCGCCATCGATGCGGAACTCGAGCAGCCGCTCGATAACCTCCGCCGGGTCCTCCACCTCGGTCATGAAGAGGCGCTCGGCCAGCCCTGGCGATGCAGCGGAGCCGAGCAGCCACGCGCGAACCACCGGGCGATCGTGGGTCGCCAGCCGGTCGAGTTCCGCGTCTGCGATCTCGCGGAAGCGAGCGAGGGCGGGCTCGAGGTTGGCCAGCGTGATGGCACCTTCGCCATCGGCCTGCCAACGAGCGAAGAACGCCTCAAAGACGCGATGCAGAAACAGCCCGCGCTGCTGTGGCGTCAGCGTGCGGGCGACCTCCGCTTCCTCTTCAAGCGCCAGCGTCCGTCGTGCGAAATACTTGAACGGGCACTCGAGGTAACGTTCGAGACCGCTGACCGCATATGGACCGCGCGCCCCGGCACCGACGAACCCGTGAAAGGCCTCATCGGGCACTCGTTGCCGCCCCTGCCGAATCGCAAGCCACTGGGAGGCCGTCCCGGACGTTCGGAGCCGGAATCCATTATCGACATCACTCATTTCGACGCCGGTGACCTCGCGGTCGAGACCGGACTCCGCGCCGTCTTCGAGCAAGGTCGATGCGGTGACGACGGTGTCGTCCTCTAGTGCAAACGTCGACAGTGCCACGCGCTCACGGGCCAGGCCGATCAGGTCCCGAAACGCGGCGCGGGACGCCCGAAGACGCGCCCGCTCCGGTGGCCATCCGAGATCCGCCAGCATCCCGGACGGATAGAAGATGTTGCGACTTTGCCGGGCGGGCCACTCGCCGTCGACAAGACCGACGAGAAACACGGCGTCGAACCGACCGAACGGCGCGGCCTCTGTATCGAGCAGCTGCACACCTTCGGAACCGCTGTTGGCGGGCGCGGTGTGACCTTCGATCCATCGATGCACCACTGCCGTGAAGCCCGCCAGGTCGGTAGTCGGCTCGGCGTCCTGCAACACGCGAGCGGCACGTTGCAGCTCCTCCAGCCCGGTCCGGATGACGCGGCGGGCGGCGGTTTCGCGCGCACCGACGTCGTCGGGGGGCACGGGGGCCGTGTGGCGGTCGAGGAACGAGAGCAGCACCTCGAGCAAACGGCTCTCTGGCGCAGGTTCTTCGAGCGGCGCGAGCTCGTCCGCGAGCGCGAGCGCGCAGGCGACCGCCGCGCACGCCTTCGCCTGATGGGCACGCAGAGGTGGGTGCGCCGACCACTCGCGGGCCAGACGTCGGAGGGACGCGCGACCCCCGATGTATTGGTGGTCCTCAAGGCGCCGTTCCAGCGCTCGGACGGCGACCGGGCTGATCGGGACGACGCTGTCCGAGAACACGAAATGAGGTGATCGGAGCAACGCGCTCATGGACGCTCGGTCGAAGTTCGCGCTGACGAAGCTGAGCACGAGATCGACGGCGGCGGCGTATGGCTCAGTCGCAAGCGGAAGCGAATCGTGTGGCTCGAGCGGTACGCCTTGCTCGGCGAACACTGACGACGCCAGATAGAGATACGGCAGCGGGCGCGCGACGACGACCGCTGTGCGCTCGCCGTCTGGCGCCGTGGCGCGGTCGACGGCGCGCGCCACCCCGCGCAGTTCCTCCTCGCGATCTCTCCAGACGAAGTGCGACCGGTTATCCGACTCCGCCGGTATCAACATCGTCGGACGGCCACCGTCGACCGCGGGCCGCTCGTGGTCGATCCCGGGCAGGAGCCTCTCGAGTCGCTCTCCGTACCCGCACTCCAGCACCGCATCGGTCGCAATCAGCACGACCCGCGCCAGTCCGGGAAGTCGGGCGAGCAGATCGAAATCGGCTGGATGGAGCCCGGCCGGTTGCGCCACGCTATCGGCGACGGTCACGATCAGGTCCGTCAACGGCCGCTCGATTTCATCGTCGATAAGCCGTCGTCGCAAGCGGTGCTCATCGAACCGTCCGGACGCCGCGACCCGAGCGTCGTAGGCACGAAACGCCGCGACCAGGAACCTGGTCTGGCGCAGCAAGCGGCGCGCGCCACGATCAACGTCAGCGCTCGCCTCGAGATCGTTGACCATCAGCCGCTCGAACGCATCGACGGATCGACCGTTCCTCCGGATCTCGTCGTAGAACGCCAGCATCGCTCCGATGAGCCCAGGACGGAGCCGGAACGGTGGCGCCGCGCCAATAACACCCGCATCGCGAGCGGCGGCATGCATGACCCCCTCGCGTTCGATGGCGGACAGGAGTCGCGGCGAGGTGCCCAGTCGCGCATGCAGCTGCCGATGCCATTCTTCGCGGGTCAGCAGCGGCACCGCGGCAACTCGTTCCGCGAGGGGCCCGCTGTGTGCGAGAGTGCGTCGCAGTTGCACGGCGGCCGCCCGCGTAGGCACGAGGACCGCGGCGTCCGCGCTGGGCGTCGTGCAGGCGTCGACGATCGCGCGCTGAATGACCTGCTGAAAGGCCGGGAGTGTCGGAACGCAAAGGAGGCATGTGCGACGAGGTGTAACCACGCCGTATTGTGTCCCGATTTACGATGCAAGCTCGGGGAGGGTAAACGCGTCGTTCAGTTGCGTGGTCGCGCGCTCGAACAACATGAGCCCACCAGACGCGGCAGCAGCCGCGTTCCGCGGCGCGGCGAGGTCCTCGGCACGCACTGCGCGCTGGCGCATCTCTGCCGCGTGGCGGCCAAGCGTCACCAACCGCTTGAGCAGGTCGTGCAGGGCGCGCAGTGCCTCGCGTGGGTAGGTCAGTTGCCTCCCAATCGCCGCCGCGCGGAGTCGGCGCTGTGCGTTCTCGAGTGCACGAGCGTCGGGTCCCGCGAGAAGATCGATGTCTTCGATTGCATCGCGCGCGCGGTCGAACAGGGCAAGAGCCTCGGCAATCTGATCACAATACAGCCGATAGACACCCACATGGAGCCTCCAGCGGTCACGTGCCAACTGTCGCTGCGCGTCGGCGATTCGTCGTTCCAGGGCGTCCATCAAAGCCCTCGTCCGATCGGACCGTACGCGGCCAAGCTCCGCGTCGCGCTCCCGTGCGCGCGCCACCACATCTTGCACGCCCCGTACGTCGGCGCGCTGCGCCCGCGTCGCCGCGCGCTCAAGACTCGATCGCGTCAGTACGGCATAGGCGCACTCGTCCTAGAGGGTTGCTTCGAGTGTCTTCTCGGTGGCCCACCGGGTGGAACGCGCCCAGTCGCGCGGGAGCCACCGCGTGCCGCCCCAGCGGTCAAGGAGCCTAAGGACCGTCCGGAGCGCCGAGAGACGCTCCGCTGGAACCGGCTTCAGCCGTGCAGCGGTCATGACCTCGGCGATGATGTCCTGCAGAATAGGCCCCGCTCGAAGCGGGCGTCGAGGCATCCGCTCCGTCATCGCCACGAAGCTCAGGCTGAAGTTGTCCCCGCCGGCCACGACCATGAGACCCGACATCGCCTCGTCCAATAGCGACACGATCTCGCAGATATCGTCCTCCCGATAGCCATGGCTGTGGCGTGCCCAAGTGACCAGCCGCTCACCGCGCGTCTCGGCATAGTGGGCATACTGCGCGGACTCGGCGTAGCGCTCCGTCAGCTCCCAGTCGACACGTGAGGACGGAAGACTCATCAGCTGCCTGCGGCACCCGACGCCCACGGTCCGAAGCGCCACCGGCAACGAGAAGATCACGCCATCGCCGACCCGCGCGTAGTCACCGTAGCTCGTCAATCCGTCGCCACCCTTAAGAAAGATGGGGTAGAGGATGGGCGGCGATTGTCGATGGCACACCAAGCAGGAGTGTTACGACACACGACGCGACCACACGCAGCGCCATACCTTCCAGCGTGGGTCCCGTCCACTCGACGGTTAACCGCAGCAGCAACGAGGCTGTGCCATTGTGGAAAGTCCTGTGGAAAAACTGTGCACGAGGTGTGGATGGCCATAGGATCGGATCACGTAATCGAGCCGTTTGGCGCGGCGACCGTGCTGGGCGCGTTTGTGGAAGCCGCCTTCGCGTCCGCCTTCGCTTGACGCGTGTCGTCAACGAGGTAGAATTTCGCGGTTCCCCTTTCAACAGACAATCCAACGGCGTCGACATCGTGACCGTTCATCGCTTCGACGAAAACATCAACGGACAAAGTTACGCGATCGAGGTGATGCTGGTGCACGAAGACCGCTGGCGCGCCTATCTCGTTCGCGTACCCGGCGGACCGACTGCGCTGATGCCCTTCTACGGCACGACGCCGCAAGACGCCGCGGGGCAACTCCGCCACTGGCTGTCGCTCGCGCATCACGCCGCAGCGGATTCGGTATAGTAGCGTTTGGTGTGCAGGGCGCCTCTCAACGCCCTTGGTTTCGCGCCGCATCTGTGTGATGGGCTCTCGTGCCCTCTGGGCATCCATCCTGGTGTGTCTCTGGTGCTTGACCGGCCCAGCCCGATCGGCCGTCGCACAGAATGCGGACCTCCCGACCCTCCGACTGATCGCCACCGGCGGCACCATCGCTAATCGCCCAGGCGATCGGCTCAGCGCAGACGAGCTCATCGCCTCGGTGCCCTCCGTCGGCCGTTACGCTGCTGTCGAGTCCGAGCAGTTCACCAACGTCCCGAGCAGTGCCCTGACGCTCGACCAGTGGCTCGGCCTCGCGCGGCGGCTCAACGAGCTCTTCGCCGAGCGCGCCGATCTTGACGGCGTCGTGGTCACGAGTGGCACCGATACTCTGGAGGAAACGGCCTATTTTCTCCATCTCACGGTGCGGAGTAAACGTCCCGTGGTGGTCGTTGGCGCGATGCGCCCGCCGGAAGCACCCGGATACGACGGGGCGGCCAATCTGTTACAGGCTTTTCGCGTGGCAGCTCATCCGGCGTCACGAGGCCGAGGCGTGCTCGTGGTGCTCAACAATGAGATCAACGGCGCCCGCGACGTCACCAAGACGAACGCGCAACGGCTCCAGGCGTTCAGCGCGGGGACCCGCGGCGTGCTCGGCGTGGTTGACGACGATCGGATTACGTACTTCCGGCGCCCGGGCCGTCGGCATACCCGATCCAGCGAATTCGACCTCGGTCGCGTCCGCCGCCTGCCACGCGTGGACATCGTGATGACCTATCTCGATGCGCCGGGCGATTTGGTGCGCGCGGCGGTCGACGCCGGTGCGCACGGCCTCGTCGTTGCCGCGGCTGGTGCTGGCTCGACGACCAGCGCGCAGCGGGAGGCGCTCGGTGCCGCCCTGGAGCGCGGACTCCCCGTCGTGATCACCACGCGCACCGGTGGGGGACGGGTGCCCTCACGGACACCGCGAGCGGGCGAAGACGACGAGCCCGATGACCCGCGCTTCTCGCCGCTCCGGATTGAGGCGGACGACCTCGCTCCGGTGAAAGCACGGATTCTACTGATGCTGGCGCTTACTCGGACCCGGGACGGTGCCGAGATTCAACGGATGTTCGGGGAGTACTAACTCCGCGGTTGCGAGGGTCGCTGCTCAGAAGCGAAGAATGGTGGACCAGACGGGGGTCGAACCCGTGACCTCGTGAATGCCATTCACGCGCGCTCCCAACTGCGCCACTGGCCCACAACGCTCATTCTATGTGCACCGGGTAGTCCGATCAACGCGCACCGCTGTCGTCATCTGGAATCGGCATCCCGAACGCTCGCACATACGCCTCCGGTGTATCGATGTCGAGAAAGGCACCCGGGTCGTCAACGGGAACGTCCAGGACGTCGTCCAGATGCGCGCGCACGACCGACTTGGCGCCGCGGGCGAGGTCGGCCTCCCGCAGCTCCGCGAACAGCGCCCGGTCGAAGAGCACGGGGTGTCCGTGGTTGGGTAGGCCGGCCTGCGCAGGCCGGACAACGGGTGCACGGGAACGCCGGTACGCTTCGATCAGCCGAAGAACAGTGTCGGCCGACACGAGTGGGATATCCACCAGCGTCACCAACATGGCATCGACACCGGGCCGGTCGATCGCGCGGAGACCGATCAGCAACGACGAGAGCTGGCCTCGTGATGGGTCCGGATTGACCACGACGCGAGCCGGATGTGCGTCGGCCCCGACCGCACGCCGCACCTCGGTTGCCATTTCCTCGTCCGGTGCAACCACCACGACGCCATCAACCCCACCCTCGCGAAGTGTGCGCGCAATCCGCGTGACGAACGTCTCGGTTGCACCAGCCGCCAGAAGCGCCTTTGGGCGTCCCATGCGGGTCGAACGGCCTCCCGACAGAATGACACCGGGCACGATCACGACTTCATGGTAGTAGGTCGCCGGCTCGAATTGAACCTGCAGGGATGACACACTAGAATTCGACCATGAGCGACGTCGAGCACCCCGATGTGCAGATCCGATGTCAGCGGTGTGGCGAGCAGATGGACCTCCGCGACCCGGCGCCTGGACAACCATGGCCACCCCAGCAGTTCTGGACGTGCCCGACCTGTGGGCGCAACTTCTGGACGACGTATCCGCCCCTGAAGAAGCCGAAGCCGACCGTCCCGTCAGCGTAAAACCCCAGAATCCAGCGTCATTTGCGCCCAATTGAGAGGGCTCTCCTGCGCTTGACTTCTCGCAAAGACCTCACTATGCTGACCACCTCCGAGCGGCGGTTTTCGTCCCCAGGCATCCCGCGGGCTCATGCGGAGCCAGCAGCGGCAGGGGTCCGGCGCTGTCATACGGGCCTTGGGGACGGGCGCGACGCTCATCGGGACCGCAGCTCTGCCCAGTGTGGGGACGAGGTTGTGGGCCACCGGAGGGGACGGTATGCCGAGCGGCACGATCGCGCGTTTGTTGATTGACAAGGGTTTCGGGTTTATTCGCGACGAAGGTGGGATTGAGCACTTCTTCCATCGGAGCGCCGTTCGCGGCGCCGTCTTCGAGCTGCTTCGGGAAGGCCAGCGCGTCGAGTTCACCCCCGAGGAGTCCCAGAAGGGACCACGTGCGGGTGAGGTTCGCCTGATCGAGGGCTAACGCCCGCATCCGGCCGCGCCGAGCGGCCGCTTTTCTACCCAGTAGCCCCGCACTGGCTCACTTACACCCACCTGCTGCCCGATTGTCGCGCGCCGCGGAGTCGGCCGTCGTGTGAGCGACCACGGTTCGTGGCGCGCATCGGCGATAATGAAGCCCCTGGAAGCGAACGGGGCCCGGTGGCCCTCCCGGTCTTCAAAATCGGTCGCTCCCCGCTAGACGCGGGGGGGCTGGGTTCGACTCCCAGGCGCTTCCGCCATTAACCTTTTACTCTCATTTCACTTAGTGATTCAAGATCGGCCGTCTCCCCCAATATTTCCCGTACGAGACCAGAAAGTGACTGATCCAACAGCCGAATTGCGCCATCGATGGCCGCTGGACTGAGGTGCATGTAGCGCTGTGTCGTTGAGAGATCGGCATGGCCCGCCAACTCCTGAATAGTCCGAGCCGGAGCGCCCCGCATCGCCAAATGCGAGCAGAAGGTATACCGGAGCAAGTGAACCCCGCTGTTCTGGACCTGCGCTCGCCGGGTCACCCGTCGCACCAAGGACAGCACCGCGCTTCTCTGAAGCGCCCCACCGTCCTGCTTGCAGAGGATCAGTCGCCCCCTGAGGTGGCTATGGCCACGAAGGGCATTCGCAAGTCGGACGGTCAATGGAATGTGCCGCCCCCCTTTCGGTGCAGTCACGTGCCCATCCCTGTTGGACCGCTGGCCGAGAATTTTCCGGCCCACAAACTCGACATCGTCCTACTCCAGCGCGATCATTTCCCCGCACGGTAACCTAGCTTCCGCGCCAAAACAGTACGATAAGGTGAGAGACTAAGTGGTAGTGACCTTACTAGCCCTCACCAGGCGCCTGTATAGGCGTCGAAGTCGTGAAACACGGCTGACGGCTTCGGAGCCTTAACTACGCGTATGGTGCACGGAACCCGTTCGATCACGTTCCATTCCACGGCGATCCTGAGCAGGGTGCTCAGCACCGAGAGGACGTTGTTAACCGTCTAGTGGGCTTTTGACTGCAGGGCACGCTTTCCCCCGTTCACGTCCTCGTACGTGATCGTGTTGAATCGCTTAGCCGCAAGCGACGGGATGAGATGCACGCGGAGAAGAGTCTCCTTCGTCACGAAGGTGCTAGCTTCTGCCGGTTCACGCGGGCGTTGCCGTCCAGGAAGCGTCCCTCGAATTCCGCGAGGGTCGGCACTTCCTTCCGTGGTAGTGGGGGAGCGGCTGGGGGGGTATCCCGGATGCAGCACCGCTCCTCCGCTGGTTAACAGATGGCGTTCAAGGCAAAAAGCACCGCCCTCAGTACCGGGGCGCTGAGAGCCCTCGAGAGCTACACCGCCCCCGAGCAACGCCTCTTCGACGACCCGTTCGCTCGACCACTTTGCGGACCGTTCCTCGGCTCCCTGCTCTCGCTGTTCGCGCTTCGCCACCTTCGAGAGCCGTTGTTCCGGCTTAGCGAGCGCCGGACGCCCGGTCTTCTGGGACTCCTCCTCTGTCGCTTCGCCTACCTCGATGACGTGCTGCGGGATGCCCTTGCCGACGGCGTGCGGTCGGTCATCATCCTGGGCGCGGGGTTGGACTCGCGCGCCTATCGCATCCCTGGCGCAGACGCCGCCCGCGTCTTCGAGGTCGATCACCCATCGGTGCAGGAGGTGAAGCGGGAGCGCCTGCGCCGTCACCTGGGCAACCTTCCGTCCCACGTGCGTTTCGTGCCGATCGATTTCGACACGCAAGACCTCGCGGTGGAGCTAGCGGCGGCCGGCTACGATCCCGAGTCCCGATCGCTGTTCATCTGGGAGGGGGTCAGCCAGTACGTGTCGCGGGCGGCACTGGAGGGCACACTGCGCTACGTCGGCGGCACGGCAGCCGGGAATTTGCTGGTCTTCAGCTACGTGCTGCAGCGCTTCATCGACGACCGCTCGGCCTTCCCAGAGCTACACGAATTTTGGGACGGCATGCGGAAAGGCGACGACCCGGTCTGGAAGTGCGGCCTCCACCCGAAGCACATTGCCGCCACCCTCGCTGGCTTTTCGCTCCGCATCCGAAAGGACGTGGGGTCGCCGGAGCATCTGGCCCGCTACCCGATGCTCAAAGAGCGGTCGTTGGACGTGAGCGAGATCGAGCGGATCGTCCTAGCCGAGGTGAGAGGGTCACCGGCGTCGGGGTGAACGCGTGACAGGGGCAGATCCGCCTATAGAGGGGGCGTGGGGCGTCAGGGTCGAAGAACGGGCGTTATGTTGACAATGAGGATCTTGTAGCGCCTATTGTCGTCAATCATGTTCGTCGTAGCACGGTGGGTACTCCTTACGGTGCTGGAGTGCCTTCATACTAACTACGACGACTGAACGTCAGAGTGATGTCAGGAACGTCGGCGAACAAAACCAAGGAGGGGGAGTCATGCTGTACATGATGGAATGGTCACTGAAAGCGGATGGTTACGACAAGGCACACAATAGATTTCTTGAAGGCGCAGCGCCAATGCCTGAGGGGTCAACGTTACTCGGTCGTTGGCACGCCCCGGGATCCGTGAATGGATGGCTGTTGGTTGAAACGGATAAACCGGAGACGGTGTATGTCCATGCCGCAGAATGGGGCGACGTCGTTGATTGGGAAACCACGCCGGTCTTCACCGATGAGCAGGCTGGTGCATCAAGCGTAGAAGGACGTGGGCGGCGGTAAACGAGTGTCGAATCGTCACTAAGGGAATCCGACCCTCTTCTCCGGTCGAGGTATCCGTTGCGGCCGGGGAAGGGGGTGTGGTGCCCTCAAACCGAAACCGGACTCCCTTGGGAGACTCCGGTGCTGGAACCATACGTCACTCTCAAGATTGGTTGCCGGGATGGCCGTCAAGCGACTCAGGTCAGCGGGTTCGACCCTACCTTGCCTCGTTTGATTGCCGATTCTTCAGAGGTACTCCAACGCCGCGATCGCCGCGCTCGAAAAGCTCGGGCGGCGGAAAGGCTACCGGCTCATCAACTGCGAGGACGCGGGGGGGCAACGCGTTCTTCGTACGCGACAACCTCGCCACCGACATTCCGGGGTTGGTCCCCGCGCAGGCGTATCGGCCCCTGATCGACAAGTACGATGCCACCGACCGCCGGCCGAAGCAGAGCAACGTCTATCCCCTGCTCGAAGAGCGAGGCCTACCCTTGGTCGACGTCCGATCGCGAGGGCACGTGCGACGCAATGGTGGTTGGCTCCCGGCCCAATGGGCTCGCGGCGCTAGTGGCCTTTCCGCGCGAGGCAGTCAGCGCTCGGTCGCCGGGGCGCGTCGTCTGCATCACCGGCGATGGCGGCGAGGAATCGATCGGCGTCCGCAAGATCTGGCAGGACCGCATCTGCGCCGCTCGCCCGCAGCGTCGCCTCGTCGTAGCCACCCGTGGCCACGGCAATCGACCGCGCGCCGCCGGCCGCCGCGCAGCGCACATCGAGCGGCGTGTCGCCTATCACCACGGCATCGCGACCGGCGTCGACCCGCACGCCGGCCCGCCTGGCGCGCGCGATCGCAATCGGCACCAAGTCGTCGCGCTCCGCCGCATCATCCCCATATGCCCCGCAGCAGAAGTGGCGCCACAGACCAAAGTGCTCAAGCTTGATCCGGGCCGCGCGCGCGAAGTTGCCGGTCAGCAATCCAGATATCACGTGTGCTTCGTCCGCAAGCCGCTCGAGCAGGCAGCGAACGCCAGGCATCAGCCCTTTGCGGGGTCCCGGCCGCCGGATCTCTTGCTCCAAGCACTCGTAATAGAGCGTGTAGAACGCCGTCCGTGACCCCTGGTCAACCTCGACAGACGATCGGGCTAGCGCGTCCCGAAAGATGAGCGTGTCCGTACGCCCGGCGACGGGAATGCCCTCGAAGGCATCGGTCACCGCGAACAGGCCCGCGAACGCTCGGTTGAGCGCTCGCTTGCCCGCCCCTCCCGAGAGCAGCAACGTGCCATCGACATCGAACAGCAGCAGCCTTGGACGAATGGCCCCGGCGCTCACTGGGCTGGCCCGACAGGCGGATCCCGTTGTTGGAGCAGCTGATTCACGTCGGTGACGGCCTGCCCGGCCGCGAGGAGCGCCGTCAACTCGACACGAAACGCCAGCAGGTTGGCGACGAGGGCCGACATCGCGAACACGGTGTGGACACCCGTGGGGATGGCGTCCGTGTCCGCGCCACCGCCGAGGACCGCAGCGACCATCGTCACACCCATCGCGAGCGTGCCGACCGAGAAGACCGGTCGGCGAGCCCGTACGACGGCGGTGTAGTGGTCAGTCGGTAACCCTCCGTCGCTGACGGCTTCCCGGATCGCTTTGCCCTTCCCGATAAGATAGAACATCGTCATCGAGTGGGCGAGCAACGTGACCAACGTGAAGAAGATCGAGAACGACGCGTGGCGGAGGACGTCGGCCGAGGCCGTGGCCCCAAAGCCCAGCACGGCGCAGTAGCCGAGCCCACCGACACCGATCAACGTCGCCGTGATCAAGGCGGCGGTCATGGCAACGGGTGGTCAGGACGGTGTCGACTCACCGTGCACGACGCTGTGCGCGTGAAGCAGGCGCTGAAGCAGCGACAGGAACTTGTCGCGTGGCAGCGCGACCCGACCGAATCGTTTCGCGCGATGATGGTCGTCGCCGTGGTAGTCGGAACCTCCGCACACCGCGAGGCCGTGCTGCTCAGCCAACCGTCTGTAGTGCGCCTCGGTCGCCGAGTCATGCTCGCTGTGATACACCTCGATGGCGCCGAGCCCGGCCTTCGCCAGACTCGGTACCAGCTCGTCTCTTCCGAGCAAGCCCGGGTGCGCCAAAGCCGAGACGCCACCTGCGCGCGCAACGAGTCTTACCACGTCGCTGGGTGACGCGCCGCGGCGAGCGACGTAGGCCGCCCCGCCGTCGGCCAACCAGCGGTCGAAGGCATCCCGCACCGTCCGGCAGTGGCCTGCATCGACGAGGGCGCGTGCAACGACTGGCCGCGCCACGGCGCGACCGGCGGCGTCGGCCGCCTCAATCAAACCGTCGATCTCGATTGGCGCACCAAGCTCCGCAAGCTTCGAAGCCATCTCCCGCGCGCGACGCGACCGATCCCGGAGCTGTTTCCTTAGAAACGCGGCGAGTCCCGGTGGCTCGGGGTCTAGGAAATAGGCCAACATGTGGACGTCGCGACGGTCCACCACCGCAGTGATCTCAATGCCCGGCACGAATTCCAGGCCATGCGCGGCCGCCGCCTCGGCGGCCTCCTTGATGCCGGCCATCGTGTCGTGGTCGGTGACGCTCATCGTGCGGATGCCGACCCCGCGCGCCCGATCGACCAGCGCGGACGGCGCGAGCGTGCCGTCTGATGCGGTCGTGTGCATATGAAGGTCGATCATCGTGATTGAACCTGGATGCCAGCACCGGATGGCTATGCGCTGGCGCGACGGGGTCGTTTGGCCACCCGCCTGCGCGCCTTGGCCTTCGATTGCCGCGCGGCCAACGAATGATACTCTCGAATCAGGAGCTCGAGATGCTGACGCTCCTCGTCGGCGAACTCGAGAAAGATCTGCTTGCCTTCCGAATCTTCGAACCGCTCGCCGTAGCGCTTGAAGAACTGATGCGACCCGCGCTCACACCGAATACCGATCCTCAGCGCCTGCTTGTCATCGGCGCCGCGGCTGAGTTCGTCGGCGCCTGACGCGAACAGCCCGTTCGCGGCGCCTTTGAAGAACAGAAAGGTCGGCCGTGACTCCAACTGTGGGTCTTCGGCGAGAAGCTCTGCGTAGCGGGCTTCAAGCTTGGTCAGATGCTCCTTCTCCTCGTCGGCCAGCTTGCGAAACACTCGTCGCCCGCGGGCGTCCTTCGTCAGACGCGCAGCGCGCGTGTAGAACTCGAGGCCGCTCCGTTCCGTGGCGATGGCGATCCGCAGCGCGTCGCGCGCGAAGAGCAGCTCCGTGCTCACTGCGCCACCAGGCTGGCAGCGGCCTGTCTGGCACTCCTCGCAGGTGCCATAAATCTGCAGGACGCTCTGGCGGCCGATGAACCGGCGGGCGGACGAGATTTCCTCGATGAGCGCTTCGATATCCGACGAGAGGAACTCATACGAGCGATTGCAGCTCTTGCAGATCAGGTGGAAGTGCCGCGGGTGCCGGTAGGAGTGCTCGAAGCGGAAACGGCCTTCGCCGAAATCGACTTTTCGCGCGATCCCAGCTTCGACCATCCACTGCAGCGTCCGGTAGACGGTCGCCCGGCTGATCTTGTGGTCCTCACGGCGAATGATGTCGACGAGGTCGTCGGCGCTTAGATGTCCTTCTTGGCGGAGAAAGACATTCACGATCAAGTCACGCTTCCCCGATCGCTTACCGCCTGGCGGACGCAAACGCTCGACGTAGTCGGATCGCGGATCCATCACCGTTGCACCGGCGCTCTGCCGAGTAACGGACCGGCAGGAACGGAGCGGAATGCCCGGCCGGACACGCGTGAGTGGTTAGAACGAGCAGCTAGACGCCGAACGACTGGCCGCACCCGCACGTCGACTTGGCGTTCGGGTTCTTGATCGTGAAGCCGCCGCCCATCAGATTTTCGACGAAGTCCACCTCGGCGCCCGTGAGATAGCGAATACTAATGGGGTCGACGAAGAGGGTGACACCGTTCGATTGAAACACGCGATCGGAGTCGGCGTCGCCCGTGCCTTCCTCGATCATCAGACCGTACTGGAACCCGGAGCATCCGCCGCCCTGAACGAACACCCTCAACCCTGCTTCCTGCTTCTGTTCTTCGGAAAGCAAAGTGGCGAGCTTGGAAGCCGCCGCCGTCGTTACTGTGATTGGGTCGGTCGCTCCTGTCGTCATATTCGCCAGATTCGTCGCCTCCATTAGTGCGTGACATTATAACGACCAGGCGCACACCCCTTCAAGACGTGGTCGACACCACCGGCCTGGATCTTCGCTGCAAGTGATTGCTAACGCGTGGCTTAGCAAACAAGTCGGGTCGCGCGTCCAGCGATGCGTGGCGTCCACCGGCCCATGACATACTTGAAATTGATGCCGATCGCCCCGGGACGGAGAATCGTGACCGCCAGCGTATGCGCGGTCGCGTTGTTGGGAGCTGCTGTAGCCGGCCAGGATCGTGCCCCCCACGGGCGGCTGTTTCCTCCCGAAGACCTCGGCCTGCTTGAAGGACCGGATCGCGATGCGTGGCAGCAGCCCGAGCTCATCATGGACCTGCTCGGTATCGCCGACGGTGCCACGGTGGCCGATGTCGGCGCCGGCGGCGGGTGGTTCACGGTGCGTCTCGCGCGCCGGGTCGGTCCGAACGGGCTCGTCTACGCCGAGGACATCCAGCCACAGATGCTTGAGTCGCTCAATCGCCGGGTCCGTCGCGAGGGGCTCGACAACGTGCTGGCAATCCGTGGCACGCCGAGTAACCCGCAGATCCCCTCCCAGATCGACGCGGTCCTCATCGTCGACGTCTACGCCGAGGTCGCCGATCCGGTGACGTTGCTTCGAAACCTGGTGCCGCGGCTCAAGCCGGGCGGGCGGGTGGGGATCGTCGACTACAAATTGGACGGTGGGGGACCCGGCCCGCCGCTCGACGAGCGAATCGAGCCCGAGGCAGTGATCCGCGACGCGCGTACCGCGGGCCTGCGCCTGCTCTCCCGTGAGCACTCCCTCCCGTACCAGTATCTGCTCGTCTTCGTGGAACAGCCCGCTCAATGAACGCGGCGCTGACGATCGCCGGCAGTGACTCGAGCGGCGGCGCGGGGATCCAGGCTGACCTGAAGACCTTTGCGGCACATGGGGTGTACGGCGTCTGCGCCGTCACCGCGGTCACCGCCCAGCACGCAAGGGGCCTCGGCGCGGGCCAGGTCCTCTCGGCCGACGTCGTCGTGGCTCAGATCGAAGCGGGGATGGACGACTTCCCCGTGGCCGCCGCCAAGACCGGCATGCTCGGGAGCGCGGCCATCGTGGAGGCCGTTGCCGCGTCCGTCGACCGGCTCGCCATTCCGCAGCTCGTCGTTGATCCGGTAGTGATGAGCGGCCGCGGCGACCGCCTGCTCGACGACGAGGGCTTCGCGGCCCTCAAGCGCGTGCTGTTGAGCCGCGCCTGCGCCGTGACACCGAATCGCATGGAAGCGGAGCGCCTGGCCGGCACGTCGATTGCATCGCTGGCTGACGCACGCGATGCCGCGCATCGGATTCACGATCTTGGACCGGCTGCCGTAGTCATCACGGGGGGACACCTCGGCGAATACGCCGACGAGGTCATCGACATCGTGTACGACGGTCACGACCTGACCGAGCACCGCCGGCCGCGCCTCTCGGCCTCCCGCCTCCACGGTACCGGATGCACCTTCGCCGCGGCGATCACCGCGGCGCTCGCCATAGATCGACCGCTCATCGAGGCGGCTCACGCGGCACAGGGCTACGTCGCCGGCGCCATACGACATGCGCCGGACCTCGGTCGGGGCAGCTGGCCATTGGAGCATTTCTGGCGCTCCTAGCCGTCTGTGAACGGCTGCTATACTCAGAAAAATGGCCGACGCCAGCTTCGCGGTCACCACCCAGCCCCTCAGGCTCGAGAGGCTGACCTCGCTCTTGACCACGGCGTGTGAACAGTCAGAGCCGGGTGCCGGCGCGGTCGTGTCGTTCATCGGTATGGTGCGAAACGAAAACCAGGGGCGACGCGTCGAGCGCCTCGAATACGAAGCCTATGAGCCGCTGGCCATCAAAGCCTTCGAGCGGATCGCCGACGAGGCGACCGACCGATGGCCCGAGGCCCGACTGGCCGTGCATCATCGACTCGGCACCTTGCGAATCGGCGAGACCAGTGTGGCGATCGCCGCCGCCTCGCCCCACCGCGCCGATGCGTTCGCCGCATGCCGCTACGCCATCGAGCGGATTAAGCAGATCGCGCCCATCTGGAAGCACGAGTTCTTCGTCGGCGGCGACGTCTGGGTCGAGGGCGCCACCGCCGACCCCGACGATGACGCGGCCCGTCAGGACGCAATGCGGCGAGCATGCGTGTAAGCATCCGACTCTTCGCGCGACTCCGGGACATCGTCGGTGCGGGCGACTTGCAGCGCGATCTGCCGAGTGGCGCAACGGCCCTGTCGTTGTGGAACGACCTGGCCGGCGAGTACCCCGAACTCCTGGCCTACCGCGACGCGGTCTCGACCGCCGTGAACGCGGAGTACGCACGCATGGACGCGGCACTCGCCGATGGCGACGAAATCGCATTCCTACCACCCGTATCGGGAGGGTGAGGACGCGTCGTTCCAGAGTGTCGGGGTGCCAGAGTTCTTGCGACATCGAGTAGCCGTGAACAACAGGACGGAGCCTGACGTCTTGACCAGCAGACGTGCCGCCACGGGGGATCCGCGAATGCCGCGGAACCCTGAACCCCGGACTACGCACCCCCATGTTTGACAAGCTCCAAGCGATCGAGGAACGCTACGACAAGTTGATGGCTCTCATCAGCGACGCAGCGGTGCAGGCCGACCAGAGTGAATACCGGTCGCACACGAAGGCGCTCGCCGGGATCCAGCCGCTGATCGAGAAGTTCCGCGAATACAAGGCGGTGGTCGCCGAGGTGGCGCAGACGCACGAGTTACTCGACGGCGACGACGTCGACCTGCGCGAGTTGGCCACGGAGGAGCTTGCGGTCCTCGACGCTCGCCGCGACGAGCTGCTGGCGGCGATCAAACTGCTGCTCCTGCCCACGGATCCAAACGATGAAAAGAACGTCGTGCTGGAGATCCGGGCCGGGACCGGCGGCGACGAGGCGGGGCTGTTCGCGGCCGACCTATTCCGGATGTACGCGCGCTTCGCGGAGGCCCAGGGGTGGCGCGTCGACGTATTGTCGGTCAACGAGACCGGTGTCGGTGCGATCAAGGAGATCATCGCGCTCATCGAAGGCCGCAAGGTCTACAGCCGCCTGAAGTACGAGAGCGGTGTACACCGCGTCCAACGCGTGCCGGCCACAGAGGCGAGCGGCCGGATCCACACCTCGACGGCCACGGTCGCGGTGTTGCCGGAGGCCGAGGACGTCGACATCCAGATCGACCAGAAGGACCTGCGCATCGACACCTTCTGCTCGAGCGGGCCTGGCGGTCAGAGCGTCAACACAACGTACTCCGCGGTGCGGATCACCCACATCCCGACGGGGCTCGTCGTCTCGCAACAAGACGAGAAGTCGCAGATCAAGAACAAGGCCAAGGCGATGAAGGTCCTCCGATCACGGCTCTACGAAATGGAGCTCCAGCGGCAACGGGAGGAGATCGCGCAAGACCGCCGGGGCCAGGTCGGGACCGGCGAACGCTCGGAAAAGATCCGCACCTACAACTTTCCGCAGAACCGGATCACCGATCACCGGATCGGGTTCACCACCCACAAGCTGCCCGCGGTGCTGGATGGCGAACTGGCAGACATCGTCGAGACCCTCGTCACGCACTACCAGTCGGAACGTCTGAAGGCCGCTGAGGTCTCGACCGCGTTGTGACCCTCCTAGACGAAGTCAGCGCGGCCGGTCGCCGCCTCGTCGGCGCGGGACTCAGGCCGAAGGACGCGGCCCGTGACGCGGAGGTGCTGGCGCGCCATGCGCTGGGGTGGGACCTGGCGACGTATCTCTGCCGACGCCAGGAGCCCGCACCGGCCCGCTTCGAAAGCCGCTACCGCTCCCTAGTGCGACGCCGCGCTGAACGGGAACCAGTGTCCTGCATCACGGGGCGCCGCGAGTTCTGGGGGTTGTCGTTCGAGGTCGGGCCAGCCGTGCTGACACCACGGCCGGAGACGGAGCTGCTCATCGAAGAGGCGCTCGCGGTCGTGGCCAACCGCAACGCGGCGCTGTGGATCGTGGATGTTGGGACCGGTTCGGGTTGTCTGGCGATCGCGCTCGCCCTCGAACTCCCCGCGGCGCGGGTCACCGCTATCGACGTGTCGTCTGCCGCCCTCGACGTCGCGCGACGCAACGCGGACGCCCACGGCGTGTCGGCGCGCATTACCTGGACGCAGGCATCGTATCTCGACGGTCTTGCTAGCGGCGCACCCGCGCGCGCCGATATGATCGTGGCCAACCTCCCCTACGTCCCGTCTGCCGCGATAACGGTGTTGAGTCCGGAGGTCAAAGACCATGAGCCACTCGTCGCCCTCGACGGCGGCCGCGACGGACTGGATCCGCTCCGGGCGCTCATCGGTGATGTGGCGGCTTATCTCACCGCGGGCGGTCATCTGGTCGTCGAGTTCGGCGCGGGGCAGGAAGACGCGGTACGCGCCCTCCTCGCGACAACGCCAGACCTGCAGTTGCTGAGCGTGGCAGGTGACCTCAGTGGTATCCCTCGAGCAGCGGTAATTCGCAGGCACTGACATGAGCGCGGCCGACTGTCTGTTCTGCCGGATCGCCAACGGTGAGATCCCGTCGACCATCGTCTATGAGGACGACCAGGTGATGGCGTTCCGGGACATCAACCCCAAGGCGCCAACGCACGTCCTGATCATTCCGCGCAAACACATCAGCACGCTCAACGACCTGGCGGCGGAGGATGATGGGATGGTTGGCGAGCTGGTCAGGCGGGCCGGTGCGATCGCCGCCGAGCTCGGACATGCCGAGGCGGGATATCGGACGGTCTTCAACTGCAACGAGATGGCGGGCCAGACAGTGTTTCACATCCACCTGCACCTGCTCGCCGGCCGACCGCTGGCGTGGCCACCGGGATAACAACGCCGCGCGGGGCCATCGCGTCGCCATCGATCAGGTTACGACTCCCGCTCCGTTGCCGACCAGGCATCTCCGGCTGCTAACAGTCGTGGCAGCTCAGCCAGCGATCGAATGGTCGGCACGCCTGCGACGGCAGCGGACGACTCGCCCAAGCGTGTCAGTAACACCGCGCGCATGCCGACCTGCCGGGCTCCCGCGATGTCGTGGGCGATGCTGTCGCCCACCATCACGCCGTCGTCTGGCTGGACTCCCACCTGCTCCAGCGCCGCACGGAAGATGCTGGGATGGGGCTTGAGAAAGCCGTGCTCGGACGACGAGACGGCGGCCGTGATAAACGCGTCGAGCTCGAAGTGGCTTTGAAAGGACGCCAGACAACGGTGGGTGTTAGAGATGAGCCCGATCCGATAGCCGGACGCGTGGAGTCCGCGGAGCGTTGGGACGACGTCGTCATAGAGCGCGAAGTGGTGACACGCTGCCCACTCGTCATAGATTTCCCTGGCGCACGGTTCCATACCCGGTCCGTCGCCGCCCATCTCGCGCAACACCCGCTGCGCGTAGCGGATGAATGGCTCGGATTGGTAGATGGCGTCCTGCACGTGATCGAGCTCGACCTTGGCCGCATCGACCGCGGAGTCGAAACGAGATGCATCGACGCGCACGCCGTGCCGAGCCGCGAACCGCGTGTAGCCGCGGCCGTCGAAGGTTGGACCTGGATAGATCAGTGTGAAATCGACGTCGAAGAACACCGCCTTCATGACGGCGTGGATCCTTGGTCCTCGTACGGGCCCGCGATCGCGACCGCCGCACGCTCGGGCGACAGCGTCTGTGCGGCCGCCGCGTTGACCTGGCCACGAGTGACGGCGTCGAGCAGACTGGGCAGCCGTTGATCGTAGTCGAGCCCAAGGTCGAACCGCTCGACGCTCTGCAGGAACCCGGCGATCCCGGCGTTCGTCTCGAGCGTCCGGGGAAGCGAACCGGTGAGATAACGCTTCGAATTGTCGAGCTCGGTGTCGGTGACACCCTCCGCGCTCATGCGGGCAATCTCACCGTCAATCGACTCCAGGGCGCGGTCGACGTTTGCGGCGTTGACGCCGACGCGCACGACGAGCGGGCCAGGTATCTCATCGGCCTCAAAACTGCAGAACGCATAGCAGGCCATCCCCTGCTGCTCGCGAATGCTGTTGCCGAGCCGTCCGCCCATCCCATACTGGCCGAGAACGTTGGCCATGAGCCAGTAGGCGTGATACGCCGGATCCGCGCGCGGTATGGTGACGAAGCCATACGCAAGGTCCGCTTGCGCCTTGTTCATCATCGTGAGGACATCACGGCGACGGCTGGTGGCCACCTCTGGCGCATTGAGCGGGGGTGCCGGGGCTGCCGTCACGTGCCACCCATCGAACGCCCGTGCCACCGTGTCGACGGCCGCCGATGCGGCGACATCGCCCACGATGACCGCGGACAGCGTCGCGGGGACGACTCGGTCCTGGTGAAATCCGAGCAGGGCCGCGCGTTCGATCCGAATGATCGATTCGGTGGTCCCCTTTCCCCGCCGGCCATAGCGGTGATCGGCGCCGTAGAGCAGCGCCATCAGACGCGCAATCGCCTGGACGGCCGGATTGTCATCGTCCTGCCGGATAGACGTCAGGATCTCGCCGCGTCGGGTGATCACGTCTTCCTCGAGGCAGGCCGGTTCACGGATGATGTCGGCCACGACATCGAGCACCGGTTGGAAATCCTCCGACAGGCAGCTGCAGCTGAGGGCAAGGCGGTGGCGGGTGACGTGCACGCCCAACGAAACACCGCGCAGGTCGAGCGTCTCGGCGATCTCATCGCCCGTTCGCCGAGTGGTGCCGCGGTCGATGATGCGGGCGAGGAAGTAGGACAACCCGAGCTTATCCGCGGGATCGAACAGGCTCCCGGCCTCCAGCGACAAGTTCATGGTCACCGCCGGCGTCGTCTGCGTCTCGTTGACGAGCACGGTGGCACCGTTGGCGAGGCGTTCTCTGATCGGCGCCAGTCTCGCGCTGAGTCGTCATTCTGGCACGAACCAGCCGACGGTCCGGTTGCTGGCAGTGAGTGTGGTAGCCGCGACGCGCGCGACGTCGGAGATCGTGACCGCCTGGATGCGGGCCGGCATCCCGAGATAGGTGTCGAGACTCGACACGGTCTCGAAGAACCCGAGCTGGTGGGCCATGTTGGTGACGCTGTCGTTTTCGAACACCAATCGCGCGCGCAGCTGGCGCTTCGCGCGGTCGAGCTCGGGCTCGGTGATCCCATTGTCCCGCACCGCGTCCAACGCCGAGAGCGCCGCTGCCTCGACATCTTCGGTCGGCATCCCCGTCGCCGCCGTCGCGGAGACGGTGAACAGGAACGGCTGAGCAGTCGGCGCGAACGCGCCGCCCACCGACGAGGCTAGTCTCCGCTCGACCAGGGCCTGATAGAGACGCGACCGCCGCTGCGGAGGGGTGCCGCGAAAGCTGTTCCACAGACTGAGCCCCTTCGCGCCCGTCAACGCCGCGTCGAGCACGAGCATCGGCGCGAAGTCATCATGCCCAACCGGTGGCGCATGATAGGCGATCTTCAGATACGCCGTGGTGCCGTCGCGTCGGACGGTCACGCGGCGCTCACCGAGCTGTGCCGGCTCGGTGGTTCGCATCCGTAGAGGTAACTCGCCTGCCGCAATGCCGCCAAACGCCCGCTCCACGCGGCGGCAGGCGTCATCGGCCTCCACGTCACCAACGATGACGAGCGTGGCGTTGTTCGGCACGTAGTAGCGGCGATAGTGCTCATAGAGATCGTCCCGGGTCATCGTTTCGAGATCCGGCAGCCAGCCGATGGTAGGGTGCCGATACGAGTGTGCCTTGAATGCGGTCGCCGTCAGCTCGATGTCGAGCAAGGTGTCAGGGTCGTTCTCGCCCCCCTGCAGCTCAGAGATGATGACCGTCCGCTCGGAGTCACAGTCGGCCGACTCATAGAGGCAACTGCTCATCCGCTCGGCCTCGATGAAGAGCATCTGGTCGAGCGCGTCGCGTGTCGCCGTCTCCACGTAGGTCGTCTGGTCAATCCACGTATAGCCGTTCCAGAAGCCACCGTGCCGATCGACGATGCCCTTGACGTCGTCGCGTGAGATGTGAGTCGTGCCCTTGAAGTTCATATGCTCGACCCAGTGCGAGCCCCGGTGAGCCCTGGACCCTCATCCTTCGATCCGACGCGATACCAGCACCAAACGGAGACGAGCGGCGCCGTGTGAACCTCACGCAGCAGCACCGTCAGACCGTTGTCAAGTCTCGCGACGCGGATATCGCCGCGGGTGGTCGTCATCGAGGCGTCGGCCTTCATCGACTCATTATATTTGCACTACAATTGGGAAAAATGGCTATTTGCGCGTCGTTCGCCCTCGGCCGATTCTCCCGAACGTCGGCCGCCCATGCCTAACTGGAAAGAGACGCTCAACCTCCCGCGCACCGGCTTCCGGATGAAGGCGAGCTTGCCGACTACCGAGCCGAAGGCGATCGCACGCTGGGAAGAGACGGACTTGTACGGACGGATCCGTCGCGCGCGTGCCGGTGCGCCGAAGTTCGTCCTGCACGATGGACCACCGTACGCGAACGGCAAGGTGCACCTCGGGACGGCCCTCAACAAGATCCTCAAGGACTTCGTCGTCCGGGCGCGCACCATGGCGGGATTCGACGCGCCCTACGTGCCCGGATGGGACTGTCACGGCCTGCCGATCGAGCTGCAGGTCGATCGGGAGCTCGGCTCCAAGAGGCAGCGGATGAGCGTCGCCGAGGTGCGCCGGGAGTGCCGTCGGTACGCAGAGAAGTACGTCGACGTGATGCGCGGCGACTTCAAGCGCCTTGGCATCCTCGGCGCATGGTCCACGCCGTATCTGACCATGAACTTCGCCTATCAGGCCGCGATCGTGCGCGCGCTTGGGGCGTTCGTGGAACAGGGTCTGGTGTATCGTGGCAAGAAGCCGGTTCACTGGTGCATCCACTGTCGGACGGCGCTTGCCGAAGCCGAGGTGGAGTACGAGTCTCACACCTCGCCGTCGATCTACGTCGAGTTCCCGATCGCCACCGAGGCCGCCGCCAGCCTGACCCAGCTCGCCCCCGCGCTTGCCGACGTCGACGTCTCGGTGCTGATCTGGACCACGACGCCGTGGACCATCCCGTCCAACCTTGCGGTCGCGTTTCACCCTGAGCTGACCTACGTCGCCTATGAATACGACACTGGGTCGGCCGGCGGGCGTCGGCATGCGGTCATCGTCGCCCAGGAGCTCGCCGCGTACGTGGCGGCAGAGATTAGACGCCCGCTCGGTACCACGCTGGCGACGTTCGCGGGACGCGAGCTGGAGGGCATCCGTTTCCGTCACCCGATCTACGATCGCGACTCCGTCGCCGTGCTGGGCGACTACGTCACGCTGGAACAGGGGACCGGCGCGGTGCACACGGCGCCCGGACACGGCGCAGACGACTTCCACACCGGCATGCGCTACGGGCTCGATATCTACGCGCCGATCGGACCGGGTGGACGGTTTACCGACGACGTGCCCATGTTCGCCGGCCTCGGCGTCTTCGAGGCAAATCCAAAAGTGGAAGCGGCCCTCGCCGAGCGCAACCGCTTGTGGCACCGCGCCGACGTGAAGCATGCCTATCCCCACTGCTGGCGGTGCCACCATCCGGTCATCTTTCTCGCTACGTCCCAGTGGTTCATCAAGATGGACCACAACGATTTTCGACGCCGCGCGCTCGAGGCGATTGCAGACGTCCAATGGTTTCCCGCGTGGGGTGAGGAACGGATTCACGGCATGGTAGCCGGCCGGCCGGACTGGTGCATCTCGCGCCAGCGGTCCTGGGGGGTTCCGATCCCCGCGCTGTATTGCACCTCGTGCCACGAAGCCGCGCTGACGCCCGCCCTCACACAGAGGGCGGCTGCCGTCTTCGCCGAGCACGGAGCCGACGCATGGTATGAACGCGCCCTCGATGAGTTCGTCCCGGCGGACTTCGCCTGTGCGGCGTGTGGCAACCGTGAATTCGAGCGCGAGCGCGACATCCTCGACGTCTGGTTCGATTCGGGCTCGAGCCACGAGGCGGTGCTCGCGACCCGGCCCGAGCTCACGTGGCCCGCGACGCTCTACCTCGAGGGCTCTGACCAGCATCGCGGCTGGTTCCACAGCTCGCTGCTCGTGGGGCTCGGCACCCGCAACGCGGCGCCGTTCAAGCAGGTCGTCACGAACGGCTTCGTCGTCGACGAGCAGGGGCACAAGCTATCGAAATCACTCGGCAACAGCATCGACCCCACCACGATCATCGCGCGGAACGGCGCCGAGACGCTCAGGCTCTGGGCGGCAATGGTCGACTACCGAGAAGAGATGCGCTTCGGCGAGGAGATCTTCGCGCGGGTCGTCGAGGCGTACCGGAAAATCAGGAACACGCTGCGGATCCTGGTGGCCAACTTGAGCGACTTCGAACCCACACGCGACCGCGTGCCAACCGAGCAGCTTCAGGAGGTCGATCGATACGCGCTGGCTCGGTACGGCGAGGCGGCGTCGAAGATGCTCCTTGCGTACGACCGCTACGAGTTCCAGCCGATCTCGCACGCGATCAATGCGCTGCTCACGGTTGATCTGAGTGCGTTCTACGTCGACGTCTCGAAGGACCGGCTCTATACGCTCGCGTCCGGTTCCGCGGAGCGGCGGTCGGCCCAGACCGCCCTGTACACGATCGCAGACGGCCTGACGCGGCTGCTGGCGCCCATTCTGCCGGTGACCACCGATGATCTCTGGAGCCATCTCCCGGGCACGCGAGAGGACAGCGTCCACCTGGCGGAATTTCCGACGGGGTGCCACGCCCTCGTTGACCAGGACCTCCTGGCGCGATGGCAACGGCTGCTAGGCTTGCGTGAGGCGGTTAACGTCGTCCTGGAGCAGCTCCGGACCGAGAAAACTCTCGGGACGTCACTCGAAGCGGCCGTGACAATCTGCGCGAGCGGCGTCACCGCCGACCTCGTCGATCGCTACCGAGACGACCTCCCGATGTTGTTCATTGTGTCGGAGGTCGCCGTCACTGCGGCGGCGAATCTCCCGACCGACGCCGACGCGGCCCGGGCCGCAGGCGCGCACTTCGTCGAGCCGGGCGGTGCGGCCGTGATCACTGCGCGCCGCGCCAGCGGCGTCAAGTGCGAGCGGTGCTGGCGATATGTCGCCGCGGTTTCCGAGCCGGAGCCCGCCGGCCTCTGCCCCCGGTGTGTCGACGCGCTCTCGGAGACGATGGCACGTGTCAGCTGACGATCGGCGGACCGCCGCCATCCCCGGCACCGTGCCGGAACCGCCCGCGACGGCGGTCATCGAACTAGCGACGCGGGCGGCGTTTCCGTCCGGGCGGCTGATGGTGGGCCTCGCAGTGACCGTCCTGGTCCTCGATCAGGCGACCAAGGGGCTCGTTCGGGAATACCTGCCGTTGCATTCCAGCGTCAGCCTCATCGGGAGCTTCCTCGATCTGACACACGTACGCAACACCGGCGCGGCGTTCGGTTTTCTGAACGCCGTCGACATCCCGTTCAAGCCGGCGCTGATGACTGCCATCGCTCTCGTCGCGCTGATTGCCATCGCCATCTACACGAGTCGCGTTACGTCAAAGGAGCCGCTGTCCCGGCTCGGGTTGGCCCTAATTCTCGGTGGCGCGGTCGGCAACCTCATCGACCGGGTCACCGTCGGCTACGTCATCGATTTCGTAGATGTCTACTGGGGCGCCTGGCACTTCTGGGCGTTCAACGTCGCTGATGCCTCGATCACGTTCGGCGCGTGCGCGCTGATCATCGACATGGCGTTCTTGAACCGGCATGTATCCGAAGCTGTTTGAGCTCGGTCCGATCAACATCTTCAGCTATGGGCTGATGTTGGTCGCCGCCTATCTCATCGCGCTGCAGGTCGGCGTCGTGAGAGGGCGTCGTCTCGGTCTGGACGGCAATCGCGTCATGGACCTCGGCATCGCCTGCATTCTGAGCGCATTGATCGGGGCCAAGCTGCTGCTGCTCGTCGTCGAGTTCGACCACTTCCGAAACGACCCGCGGGAACTCTGGACGCTGGTTCGGTCGGGCGGCGTCTTCTATGGGGGGTTCCTGCTGGCCGTCGGCGTCGCGTTCTGGTACATGCGCCGTCACGCGATGCCGATCTGGACGACATGCGACGCGTTTGCGCCCGGCATCGTGCTCGCGCAAGCGGTTGGTCGTCTCGGCTGCCTGCTCGCGGGGTGCTGCTATGGCACGCACACCGATCTGCCGTGGGGCATCACCTTCACCAATACGCTAGCAGCCGCCAATGTCGGGACACCGCTGGAGGTCAGCCTCCACCCGACCCAGTTGTACGAATCGGTCGCGGCCTTAGGCATCCTCGGAGTGCTGCTGCTGCTCGAACGACGCAGCCGTGGATTCTCGGGTCGGACGTTCTGGGCCTATCTCGTCCTATACCCGACGGCCAGATTCTTCATCGAGTTCTATCGCGGAGATCCGCGCGGTACCGTCTTCGACCTATTGTCGACGTCACAGTTCATCTCAGTGTTGCTCGTCCCCCTCAGCATTGTCATGCTCATCGTACTCGGCCGTGCGCGGCATCCCGAGCCGACCTCGACCGCGAGGCGCGCCCGCGCCGCCTAGTGGCCTGTATCTGGTGAATCGGTAGTGGTCACCGGCGCGCGGCGCCCGGCTGACAAGGCGCGACGAGGAAGCAGACACACCGTATGTGACCGCGCTGACGCATGGTCGAGCGCCGGCAAGCGCGGGATGCCCTGCCCGGTGAGCGCTCTTGATTCACCCGATACAGGCCACTAGGCTGTCTTGTCTGCGAGGTGTTTGGCCGAATGCGTCGAGTTCCGCTGGAGACGGTAGGCACGCACGGCGCGCATCGTGACCGCGGAGCGGGACACTCGGGGTCCCCGCGCAGTGGTCGCGCGCTCATGCGGCGAAGCCCCATCTAATTTTGGACCAAACGGACTACCTTCGGATCGAGGTGACCGACGAACACGCGGGCGTGCGCCTCGATCAGTTCCTCGCCGGTCAGCTTGGGGACCGATCTCGGTCGCAGATCCAGCGGTTAATCAAGGACGGTCTGGCGCGGATCGGTCTCAAGGTCGGGCGGGCAAGCACGCCGGTCCACGCTGGCGACGTCGTCGCGTTGGAGGTCCCGCCGCCCTCCCCGGCGACGCCGAGTGCGGAGGCGCTCCCACTCGAGATCGTCTACGACGACCCCGACCTAGTCGTGGTCAACAAGCCGGCGGGGATGGTCGTGCACCCGGCCGCCGGCCACGCCGCAGGCACGCTGGTCAACGCACTCCTCCACCACGTCAAGGATCTGAGCGGTATTGGCGGAGAACTGCGTCCCGGCATCGTCCATCGGTTGGACCGCGGGACGTCGGGACTCATGGTGGTCGCGAAGAACGACCAGGCCCATGCCGAGCTGGCGCGACAGTTCAAGGAACGGGAGGTCGAGAAGGAGTACCTCGCGCTCGTCTGGGGCGTCGTGCAGCAGGGGCGTCGCATCGATCTGCCGATCGGCCGAGACCCGGTCGACCGGAAGAAGATCTCGGCGCGGTCACGCCGGGCGCGCGAGGCGGTGACGCGGATCACACGCGCCGAGCAACTCGACGGCGTGTCGCTGCTGCAGGTGACGATTGCGACGGGTCGCACGCATCAGATTCGAGTCCACCTGAGCGCCATCGGCCATCCCGTCGTCGGCGACCCCGAATACGGCGGCCGCAAGCGCCATCCCCCTGCTCATCTGCGAGCCGTGCAGCGCCTCGACCGACCGTTCCTGCACGCCGCGCGGCTGGCGTTCACCCACCCCCTGGACGGACGCCGAATGGCGTTCGCCTGCGACGCGCCGAGTGACTTGCAAGCGGTAATGCAGGCACTGCGCATCGCGGCGCCTCGACGGACACGCTCGGACTAGTGGACTGTGGGTTGGCCTGACCATGTTAGCGTCATCAGATGCAGGAAACGCCGGCAGCTACGCTCGACCGCCGTACCGTCCACCAGGCGCGCGTCTTCACGATTACGTGCGACCGGGTGCGCCTCCCTAACGGCCACGAGACGACGATGGACGTCGTCCGCCACGTGCGGTCCGTCATCCTCATTCCGATGCCCGACCCGGAGCACGTCGTGCTCGTGCGTCAGTATCGGTATGTAATCGATCGCTGGATTTGGGAACTCCCGGCGGGGAACACCGAACCGGGCGAGGAGCCCGATGTCTCGGCGCGGCGCGAATGCGCCGAGGAAACCGGGCAGGTGCCATCGAGCGTCGAGCGGCTGGGGTCGTTCTATCCGACGCCGGGTTACTGTGATGAGCAGATGATCTTCTACAAGCTGACGGGTCTGACGCCGGCGCCCGACGCCCGGCTGGACCCAGATGAGCTGCTTGAGCCACACGTGATGACGGTACGTGACGCGCGGCGGCTGGTCACCGACGGCGAGATCGTCGACATGAAAACCGCGCTGGGTCTCACCCTCATTCCGTAGCCCTCGGCTTCGAGCCTCCAACCCGGTCCGTCGCGATGGCCTCCTCGATCGTCGCCAGGTGGATGTCGACGGTGTCGGCCGGATCCACAGCGTAGCCACCAGCCATCGTCACGACGACCGGAATCCCAGCCTCGCTCACCACTTCGAGAACCACTCGGTCTCGCTCGCGCAGTCCCTCCTTCGTCATGGCGAGCCCACCGAGCTGATCCCGCTCGAACGGATCGGCGCCGGCGAGATACACGACCAGGTCGGGCCGATGGGCCAACACAACCGGCAGCGAGCCGTCGAGCAACCGGAGATACTCCTCGTCGCCTGTCCGATCCGCCAGCGGCACATCGAGCGTGCCGGGAGGCTTGTCCACGGGGTAGTTGTTCTCCTGATGCATCGAGAAGGTAAACACCGTCGAATCAGTGGCAAAGATGCTGGCAGTACCGTTTCCGTGGTGCACGTCGCAATCGATGACCGACGCGCGCGTGATCGCTCCGTCGTCCTGGAGCCGGCGAACGGCCAGGGCGACGTCATTGAACATGCAGAAGCCCTCGCCGTGTCCAGCATACGCGTGGTGAAACCCGCCGCCGACATGCACGGCGCCGCCGTGTTTCATCGCGGCGCGCGCCGCCGTGACGGTGCCACCGGTCATCAGCCGGAAACCGCTCGTGATCGCCTCGGACCACGGGACCTCCAGCCTGGCCGCCTCGGTCGTCGAGAGGCCGCCGTCGCGAAGCTTGCGCAGGTAGGCGGTCGTGTGGACGAGCCCGAGGTCGGTCCAGGCGGCCGGCTCGGGCTCAAGCCATCCGCCGGAGGGGATCACCCGACCCCGTTTGAGCCGCTGGGCGATATGCGCGTACTTGGCCGTCTGGTAGACGTGGTGGCCGATCGCGATGTCGTACCGCGCCGAGTAGACGACGCGCATGCGCGCCTACTGAACCGTTTCGTGCACCGGTGGCGCGTCGGTCGTGGCCTCGGCGCGTGGCGGGGCCGTCGCGACCGCCGGCATCGTCAATGCCAACTCCAGGACCTCGTCGATCATCGATACGTACTGCACGTTGATTTCGCGGCGAAGATCCTCGCTCAGATCCTCGTTGACGTTCTTCTCGTTCTGCGCCGGCAGGATGACCTCCACGATGCCAACACGACGGGCCGCGAGCACCTTCTCCTTGATCCCTCCAACCGGCAGCACGTTGCCAGACAATGTGATCTCGCCGGTCATCGCGACGTCACCCCGCACCGGGCGACCCGTCAGCTCCGAGACGAGCGCGGTCACCATGGTGACGCCCGCCGACGGACCGTCCTTGGGAATCGCGCCGGACGGGACGTGCAGGTGCACCTCCGCGTCCTTGTAGAACGCCGGGTCGACGTCGAACCGATTGACGTTGGCGCGAAACCACGACAGTGCGGCACGCGCCGATTCCTTCATCACGTCACCGAGATGACCTGTCAGCGTGAGCGTGCCGCCGCCCGCCATCCGCGTCGCTTCGACGAACAACACGTCGCCGCCGACCGGTGTCCACGCCAGCCCGATGGCGACACCCGGCTCCTTAGTCCGCTCCGCGACTTCTTCATCGAGGAACTTCGGCGCGCCGAGCATGTTCACGACCGTCTCGGCCGTCACCTCGACGGCCGCGTCATCACCCTCGGCATGCCGCCGGGCCACCTTGCGGCAGAGCGCCCCAACCTCGCGCTCGAGATTCCGCACGCCGGCTTCCCGTGTGTAGCCACGAATCACCCCGCGCAGCGCGTCCTCCGTGAATCGGATCTGCTCGTCGGTCAGCCCATGGTTCGCGACCTGACGGGCGACCAGATGCTCCGTGGCGATGACGTATTTCTCCTCCTCCGTGTAACCGGGTAGCTCGAGCACCTCCATCCTGTCGCGGAGCGCCGGGGGGACGGGGTCGAGGATGTTCGCGGTCGTGACGAAGAGCACCTCCGACAGGTCGAACGGCACGTCAAGATAATGGTCTCGAAATGTGTTGTTCTGCTCCGGATCCAGCACCTCCAGGAGCGCCGACGCCGGATCCCCCCGGAAGTCCATGCCGAGCTTGTCGATCTCGTCGAGAATGAAGACGGGGTTCTTCGACTCCGCGCGTCGTAGCCCCTGAATGACCTGACCAGGCAACGCACCGATGTAGGTCCGCCGGTGGCCGCGGATCTCCGCTTCGTCTCGCATGCCGCCGAGGGAGACGCGCACGAACTTCCGCTCAAGCGAGCTCGCGATGCCCTTGGCAAGCGACGTTTTCCCCACGCCGGGTGGACCGACTAAGCAGAGAATAGGACCCTTAACGTCGGGGTTGAGCTTCCGGACCGCCAGATACTCGAGGATGCGGTCCTTGGCCTTGTCCAGCCCCGAGTGATCGGCGTCCAGCGTGTCCTTGGTTTTCTTCAGATCGATGACCTCATCCGTGCGCGTGTCCCAGGGCAGGGCCACGAGCCAGTCGAGGTAGGTTCGCGACACCGTGTACTCCGCCGCCGCGACAGGCATCTTCGACAACCTGTCCAGCTCTCGGAGCACCTCCTTCTTGACGGGCTCCGGCATGCCGGCGGCCTCGATCTTCTCTCGGATCTCCTCGATCTCTTTCGTCTGATCGTCGGTCTCACCGAGTTCCTTCTGGATGGCCTTGAGCTGCTCTCGGAGAAGGTACTCACGCTGGTTCTTCCCGACCTCAGACTGGACCTGTGATTGGATTTTCGACCCGAGCTCAAGAACCTCGAGTTCCTTGATCAGAATGCGGTTGAGATCGTCCATCCGCGTCCGGACGTCCAGCGTGTCGAGCACCTGCTGCTTGGCGCCCGTCGGGATCGTGGTGAGGCTCGACGCAATGAAATCAGCAAGCTTGCCCGGTTCCCCGATGTTGCTGGAGAGCGCCTGGAGGTCGTCGGACAGCAACGGTGACAGCGACACGACCTGTTGAAAGTTGTTCTTGATGTTGCGCTGCAGCGCGTCGATCTCAAGCCGGTCGTCCTCGCGCACAATCTCCGCGGCCTGATGCACGGCCCCGATGATGAACGGCTGCGATTGCACGATGCCGTCGAGCTCGACGCGCGCGAGGCCCTGGACGATGAGGCGCAGGCTGCCGTCCGGCAGCTTGAACATCTTGTGGATGTGTGTGAGGGTGCCCACGGAATACAGATCGTTCTGTTCCGGCTCCTCGATCGCCGCCTCGCGCTGTGTGAAGACGCCGACCAGCTTGCCGTCGGCCACCGCCTGATCGATCAGCTTGATCGAGCTCGGACGCGCCACGGCCAGCGGCATGAACGAGTTCGGGAACAGCACCGTATCGCGAAGCGGAAGAATCGGCAGCTCCGGTGGGACCGAGACCGGTCGCTCCCCGGCGTCACCGGGGTCGCTGACGAGCTCGTCGTGTTCGTCGCTCATCGAGTATCTCCCAGAAACACGACGACCCCGCGCGAGGCGGGGCCGTTCGGAGCCGATGGTCGTCTGAGTCGCGCCCTAGCCGTACATCCTGAATGTCGAGCCGCGCGCCGAGAGCCCTCCGATCGGAAGTGCGTCCGGCCTCGGCCACGCACGGCGAAGGCGTAACGACCCCGCCAGCTCCGCCGACGGCGTTGCCCCACGCGGGGTGCGTCGCCGTTCGAATCGGACGGGTCCTGCACAACGGACTCCTAACCGACGAAGTCCCCGAACAATGATACCGCGTCGCGCCTCGGCCCGTGAAGCTGGTCGTGCTGTCGTGCCACCTCACACGCCTCTTCGCACGACGTGCATCGCACCGCGAACGGAAGCGCGCGAAGGCGTCGTTCGGCAATTTCTGAGCCGCACTCGTAGCAGTAACCGAAGGGCCCCTCCTCGAGCCGCATCAGCGCATCGCCAATCTTCTTGAGCGTCTCGGCCTTCATCTGGATCAAGGCGAACTCGATATCGTCCTGGATCTCGGCCTCTGAGTTCTCCACCTCATCGCGAACACCCTGCGTCGGAACGGCCGCGCCTTCCGTGCGGACGTCGCGCATCTTGTGCTGGACCTCGCCAATGATTTCAAGCCGACGCTCCTCCAATATGTTTCGGAGCTCATCGTAGCGTGACGGTTCCATCTTGATCTTCGTGCTTGTTGTCCTCATGATGACGGCTCCTTCCGTCATGACCTCCGCGCGGCCGCGCGGATCTTCTCGGATCCAACCCCTTCATTCATCACGTTGGCATCCTGACCCATGCAAATCTAATACCGATCCCTATGCGCCGGCGCCACGATCCCAGGAGACCGGAGCATCCGGTTCTCCAACACTGAGAACGCTGACTGACCGGGAAGGGCGGCGGAGGGAGTGCCGGAAGAACGTTACAGAAACGGCTCCTGCGGCCCCTGCGCGTCCTGTCTCGCCATGTGTAACGCATTCATCACAAGCGTGTTACGCGTTTCCTCGCGTCTGCTCACGGCGCCGCGTTCGTTCTCTTAGACGTCGAATCCCGTCGCTCGGTTTCCACTCTTTTTCAGTGGTGGTGCCCTCCGCAGGGGACATCGCTATCCGGTTCCCGGCGCGACGGGTGTCACTTGGTGTCAAACGGTGCCACGATGTTGCACCCGATAGGCGGTTGACTGTTACAGTCCACTAGATGGCCAAGCCGATCTGCCCTCTCTGCCGAAGCCGCCGGGCGCGACGGTCCTGTCCGGCGCTCGATCGGCACATCTGCGCCGTTTGTTGCGGAACGAAACGCGGCGTGGAGATCACCTGTCCGGCGGACTGCAGGTATCTGCGCTCCTCGCACGATCACCCGCCGGCCGTCGTCCAGCGCCAGCAGGAGCGCGATCTCCAGTTCCTCGTGCCGCTGCTCGGTGGCCTTACCGAGCGGCAACAGCAGATCGCGTTCCTGTTGCAGGCCTTCTTGCGGTCGGAGCGGCCGGACCCGCCGCTGCTATCGGATTCCGACGTGGAGCAGGCAGCCAAGGCGATGGCCGAGACGTTCGAAACCGTCAGCCGCGGCATCGTCTACGAACACCGCGCGTCGTCGCTACCCGCCCAGCGCCTGGCCACCAACCTCAAAGAGTTGATTGACGGGCACCGCCGCGAGGGCGCACGGTTGCCAGACACCGACGTCGCGATCGCGTTGCGCCGTATCGAGATCGCTGCACGCGAGGCGCAAACTGCGCTCGGGGGCGGACCGAACGCGTATCTGACCCTGCTTGAGCGTGTGTTACGACCGCGCGACACGGCCGAGGCGGCGGATTCCGACCACGGTGCCGCCCCCCCCGGTCCCAGCTCTCGCCTGATCGTACCGGGGTAGGTCGATTTGGGACGGCGGCGCTGGGTCGGTGGTGCCGGGGGGGACTCGTCGGGAAACACCGATGCTATACTGTGTGGCTTGGACCGAGCGAGAATGTTAATACATGGCAAAGCGTTGCGAGATCTGCGGTAAGGGTCCGGTCGTCGGTCGAAACGTCAGCCACGCGCACAACGTGACCCCGCGCCGATTCGAGGCCAACATCCAGACTGTGCGGGCCGTTATCAACGGGGCCGTCAAGCGCATGCGGGTCTGCACGCGCTGCATCCGCTCGAACAAGATCACGAAGGCGGCCTAGCTGTCTGGACCTGCTCGGTCCTGGGCGAGTGAGTCGGGTTGCTCCGCGTAGCCGTCGCGGGGGCGTAGGGCGAAGCCCCATCTAGAACACGATGCGGACCGCCATCCATACCGACAGCGCTCCTACCGCGATTGGTCCCTACTCGCAGGCCATTCGCTCGGGGCAGTTGCTTTTCGTCTCGGGACAGGTTTCCCTCGACCCGGCGAGCGGCGCGCTCGTCGACGGCGACGTCGCCATCCAAACGCATCGCGTCATGCGCAACCTCGCGGAGATCCTCCGCGCCGCCGGCGCGTCGTTCGACGACGTCGTGAAAACGACCGTCTTTTTGGTCGATCTGAGTGACTTCCCGGCTATGAATGAGGTCTACGCGACCTACGTCGGCGCGCCTGCCCCAGCACGAGCGACGATTCAGGTCGTGGGGCTTCCCAAGGACGCTCGCGTCGAGATCGACGCCATCGCAGTGCTCCCCACCTAGGCCCCAGAACTCACCTGTGTTGCGTACGGCCCGCAGGTCTTCAGGCCTTCGAGCGAGACCGAAGCCCGGCGCTACGAATGGCGACACAAGCGCGCTCTGGGGCTAGTGTACTGTCACGCCGATAGCTTTGCGCTCGTGTCGCCCTGTTTGGGCGCCGAACTGGCCGAGTCATTGTCGAGAAGCGTTAGAGACAGTCCACTAGCAGTACTCCGAGTGCGCTGGTCGAGCACATTCCGCAAGAAATGTCTCGTCCGCAAGCAGCGCTACTGCTGGCGAAGGACACGCTCGACCTCGAGCACACCGGGGACCGCGCGTACGACCTTGATGACGCGCTGCAGGTGCTTGAGATCGTTGATTTCCATGGTGACGCTGATGCGGCCGTGCTGACCCTCGTTTGTCGTTGCCTCGACCTTGCGGATGTTGATCTTCCTGTCGGCGATACGAGACGTGACGTCGGCCAGCATCCCGCGCCGGTCCTCCACCTGCATCGTGAGACAGACCGTGAACGATGACGCGTCGCCGGCCTTGTCCCACACGACGTCGATCCGACGCTCCGGGTCGTAGAACAGGTTAATGACGTTGGAACACGACGCGGCGTGGACCGAGACCCCCTTGCCCCGAGTGACATATCCGACGATCTGCTCCCCACGAATCGGGTTGCAGCAGCCGGCGCGAAAGACCATGAGGTCGTCGAAGCCGCGCACCTTGATCTTGTGCTGGTTCGGACGCAGCACACGCCGCATCACGGACGCGATCGCGGTTTCCTTCTTTTGCTTGCCCAGTTGGTCCTGCGGCACCAGCTCGCCAAGCGCGTCGCGAGCCGAGATCTTGCCGTAGCCGATCGACGCGCAGAGGTCGTCCGCTTTCGGCAAGCCGAACTCGCCCGCGACCCGATCAAGGGCGTCGGAGTCGAGTGCCGTTCTTGCATTCAGGTCGAAGCGCCGCAATTCCTTGTCGAGGAGCTTGCGCCCTAACTCGACCGCGCGCACCTTCTCTCTTGCGTGGATGAAGTGCTTGATCTTGTTCCGTGCGCGCGACGTCGCAGCGAAATTGAGCCAGTCGCGACTGGGCGTGTGACCGTCAGCGGTCACGACCTCGACGATATCGCCGCTCTGGAGACGCGTCCGGAGCGGCACCATTCGGCCGTTCACCCGTGCGCCAACGCAAGTGTGCCCGATGTCCGTGTGGATGGTGTACGCGAAGTCGACCGGCGTTGCGCCGCGCGGGAGCGCCTTGACCTCGCCCCTGGGCGTGAACGTGTAGACCTCCTCCGGATATAGGTCGAGCTTCAGACCGTGGATGAACTCGCTCGGGTCGGGCACTTCCTTCTGCCATTCGAGCAACTGGCGTAGCCAGAGGAAGTACTGCTCATCGTTCTCCGCGCCGACCCGGCCCTCCTTGTACTTCCAGTGGGCAGCAATGCCTTCCTCCGCCACCTGGTGCATCTGCTCTGAGCGAATCTGAACCTCGAACGGAAAGCCGCGGTCGCTTACGACGGACGTGTGCAGCGACTGATAACCGTTCGGACGCGGCATGGCGACGAAATCCTTGAACCGGCCAGGAACCGGCGCCCACGTTTGGTGGATGATCCCAAGCGCGGCATAACAATCCCGTACCGACGACGTGATGATGCGCAGGGCGATCAGATCGTAGACCTCCTCGAGACCGATCTTCTGCCGTCTGAGCTTCTGGCGGATGCTAAAAAGCCGCTTGATGCGTCCTTCAAGCGCCACGATCGGGACCTGTGACTCGCGCAACTTCTCCTCGAGCGTCCGTTTCAGCACCACTACCGTCTGCTCGGTTGCGCGCCGGCGCTGATCGACCCACGCACGCAGCGTCTCGAACGCCGTGGGATCGAGATGCCGGAACGCGAGCTCCTCGAGCTCGTTCTTGACCTTGCTCATTCCCAGCCGATGCGCGATCGGTGCGTAGATATCGAGCGTCTCCTGTGAAATCTTGACCCGCTGATCCTCACCCAAATGATCGAGCGTCCGCATGTTGTGTAACCGGTCCGCCAGCTTGACGAGGATCACGCGTACATCGTCAACCATCGCCAGCAGCATTTTCCGGAAGTTCTCTGCCTGCCGCTCCTCGCTCGACGAGAACGGGATCGTGCTGATCTTCGTCACACCCTCGACGACGTGTGCGACCTCTGGACCGAACAGCTCCCGCACGTTGTCGATGGTGGTGAGGGTGTCTTCCACGACGTCGTGCAACAGGCTGGCGGCAATCGCCACGTCATCGAGCTTCATGTCGGCGACGAGGGCGGCCACCTCGAGCGGATGGGTGATGTATTGCTCGCCCGACTGGCGAATCTGGCCGGCGTGCTCCAGGGCGGAGAACTCGTAAGCCCGATTCAACAGGTCAGTGTCAGCCTCGGGGTCGTTCGCCCGAACCCTGGCCATGAGATCGTTGAACCTGATCATGAAAACCGGTGTCTAAGCAAGAAGATACGGGGATCGCACCGTACCTTGGCCCATCATATGGAGGCATCCGGGAGGGGTCAAGAACGCAGCCGTCTCAACCGGCTTCCCGACAGAAGGGTGATCGTCTCGGCGCTGCCTGACAACCTTCAACAGACTGATACATAAGGAAATACGGGGACATCTTGCTCCTTGACTTGCACTTTTTCGCTTCACTATACTGGTCCGGCTTTCGCGGGTGGGTCGTGACTGGTTGGTCCAGTGCGCACCGCAATCGAGAGTCATGACTACTGCTCCCATGTCTGCAGCACACTGAACAAACACGTCGAAAGGGGAACGCCATGAACACGGGACCGAGCCTCGCGAGGGTGGCCATCATCGTTGCGGCGACGATACCACTCGTCTCCTGCGCATTCTTCGACGAGCTCACCGCCATGCGCACCTTTAAGGAGGCCAATACGGAGTACGGACGGGCCAACTACGACAGGGCCATCGAGGAGTACGAGGAGGTGCTCGCATTGATCCCCGAGGATTCGGAAAGCGAGCTGGCGAGACAGATGACCTCGTCCTATTTCTACATCGGGAACAGTTACGACAACCTGTACAAGCCGGCGCTTCGCGGCGAAGCCGACAACGAGGCCTTTCTCGACCATGCTATCGAGTACTACCGGCTGGCGGCCGATCGAATTCCCGATCCGTCACTCAAGAAGCTGTCGATGCAGTATCTCGTTGCAGCGTATGGCGCGGACCGCAAGAACGACCCAAGCTCGTCCGAACCCATCCTTCGTGAAATGATTCAGCTCGACCCGTCGGACCCCGACAACTACTTCGCGCTCGCTCGGCTCTACGAGGAGGCCGGCCTGTTCGAGGATGCCGAGGTAGTCATGCTCGAGGTCCGGAACCTGCGACCGGAAGACCCGACGGTCTACCTGCAGCTCGCGGGCTTTTACAATCGAGCCGGCGACTTCGAGCGCACGATCGAGCAGCTCGAGCAACGTGCGACCATCGAGCCAGACAACCCGGAGGCCTACTACACCATCTCGACGTACTACTGGGAGAAAGCGTTCCGTGACTTCCGGATCACCCAGGACGTGAAGGCCGAGTATGTGATGGCTGGTCTCGACGCCGTCGATCGCGCCATTGGGCTGAATGACCGCTACGTTGACGCGCTGGTCTACAAGAACATCCTGCTCCGTATGCAGGCTAATATGATCACATGTGAAGACACGGGCGACACTGAGTGCATCGAGGGACAGAGCGCTCTTATCGACGAAGCGGACGAGCTTCGGGACCGCGCGGAACAGCTCCAGGAAGACGCGCGGGGCGGCGGCGCGGCCGGTCAGTAGACGGCATTGTTCCATACTGGCGGGGGAACACCCGGGCCGGCCGCTCGCACGAGCGACCGGCCCTTTCTTCGTGTGTCCGGCGATACTCCGTGGCTGCTCGGAGCAGCACCGTGGACGTTTCCCCCACGCCCGGTGTCAACCGCGACAGGCTCGGCCCGGTACATAAAAAAAAGGGCCGGGGTTCCGCGTGGAACTCCCGGCCCCTGAATCAGATCCCAAGCCCGTCAGAGGGCCTGAGCACCAGCGGCACGACGCATCCCTTCGGTGACGATCCCGACCTTTTCAACACCAGCACCTCGCGCGGCGTCGATCACGTCGATGATTTCCCCGTAGGTCAACGACCCCGCACCGGCGATGAACATCGTCTTGTCGCGGCGGGTCTCGAAGATCGACCGCAAGTCGGACTGCAGCGTGCTGATACTCATCGGCTGCTGGTTGACCGAGATCCGCCGATCAGCTGTGTACTCGAGCACGATCTGAGTGCTGTCGGTCGCCGCCTGTTGCGAGCTTTGCGTCTCAAGCGGCAGGTTAATGTCAAGGCCCCGCTGTCCGAGCGGCAACGCGGCCAGGAAGATGACGATCAGCACCAGCAGAACGTCGATGAACGGCGTGATGTTGATATCCGAATTCGAAGCTAATGCTTTCGCTGCGATGACCTGCTCGGCGCCGTGATGTTTCTTACGTGACATGATCAGCCCCCGGCCCCGGTACCGATGTCACGCTCGGTAATTAACCCGATGTCCTCGATCCCCGCCCGCTGGAGCTGGTCCATCAAGGACATCACGGAAGAGTACTGGGCGGTCACATCGGCCTTGATTAGCAGGATCCGTTCGAACTTGCGATCCAGTGCACGATTGATGGAATTGAGCAGTTCAGACTCAGGTGTCGCAACGTTGTCCACGAAGTAGCGGCCGTCGGACGTGACGGCGATGACGGTGTTGTCATCGTTGTCCGGCTTGTCGCTCGTGTTAGCAGCATCCGGCAGCGTCAACTGAACGCCGGCCGTCAACAGCGGCGCGATTAGCATGACGATGATCAACAAGACCAACATCACATCGGCGAGCGGCGTGATGTTGATCTCTGAATTGAGCCCGCCAGATTTCTCGCCAACCTGCATTCCCATGGTGAAGAACCCTCCTCAACCCTCTGTGGCGAGCTACGCTTTCTTGATGAAGTAATCGATCATCTCCGTCGACGAGTTGTCCATCTCGACGGTGAAGAACTCGATACGCCCCTGCAGATAGTTGTAGAACCAGACGGCCGGGATAGCGACAACGAGCCCGAACGCGGTCCCAACGAGCGCCTCTGAAATTCCTCCCGACACGGCACCCAGACCACCCGACCCGGTGGCGGCGATGCCCTGGAACGCGTTGATGACACCGAACGTCGTCGCGAGCAACCCGACGAACACCGCGGTGGAACCGATGGTTGCCAGCGCCCCCATCCCTCTTTTGAGGTCTGAGGAAGTCAGCGCGGCTGCGCGCTGGATTGAGCGGCGGACGGCGTCGACGACATCGTCTTTTTCTAGCTGCACGCCTGTATCCACCTGGAACTGGTATTCCTGGAGGCCCGCCAAGATGACCTTGCCAAGGTGGCTGTATCGGTAGGTCTTCGACTGCGACGCCGAAATCGCGTCCTTGAGCTTGCCGTCCTTGAGGTGTTTCGCCACCTGCGGCGCGAGCAGCATCGACTGCTTCTTAGCCTGGAGGAACGTGAACAAGCGTTCGAAGAAGACGCCGACCGACCACATCGACATGACGGCGAGCAGAAACATGAGCGACTTGACCAGAAAACTCATCTGGTCCCACATTTCGAGAAAATCAATCTGCATCTGTGCCTCCCTGAGAACTCGACTGATCCGTTTCCGGGCCTACTGCAGCGTGAAGTTCACCGTCACTGTCATGATGACGGGGACCGGCACACCGTTCAGCAGCGTCGGCGTGTACTGCCACTGCTGCACCGCCGTTATTGCCGCCTCGTCGAGCAGCGGCACCGAGCGCAGCACGTTGACCTGTGTCACGGAACCCGTGGGCCCGATGATCGCCTCGAGAATGACGACACCCTGCACGCGGGCCGCGCGGGCCACCTCCGGATAGGTCGGCGGGACGTCGCGCGTCTTCGTGGGCGGGCTGATGTTTCCGCCGACACGAACCGGCTCCGGCGGCGGCGGCGGCGGCGGCGGCGCCGACGGCAACCCGCCGACGATTCCGCCCACGACCCCACCTGCAACGCCACCCTCGACACCGCGCACTTCGGACAGGTCGAAGCCCGTTTCTTCGACGATTTCTTCCGGCGCGGCGATGGGGGCGGCGTTCGGATTCACGTCGATGACCGGCGGCGGTGCCGCCTCGGCCGCCGCGGGCGGCGGGGGTGGCGGCGGGGGTGGCGGCGGCGGCGGCGCCGCCACGAACGCCATCATCGAACTGGGCGTCGGCAATGCATCGACGGCCATGAGCGGCACGATCACGACGGCACCGATCACGGCCACGTGGGCGGCGATCGACACTGGCACCGTGTACCAACTCTTGCTGCCGAGTGAAATCGACGGATTCGACACCTCACCGAACATCGCGATCTCGACCTTCTTTGGCTCAACCTTCTTTACGGGTGCCGGCTGTGTTGCAGTCTTTTCTTTCGTGTCCGCCACGGGTCCCCCTCGGCCTGCGCTAAGCGCGGCCGCCGTCTCAGGAGCGTCGATTATAGCAGGCCAAAAACCGGTGTCAACGAACCGAACCGCTCGATCGCTTCATCCTTAATTCAACACTAATCAGGCAAAAAAGGTCAGTTCTGTCAACGACTTGGGCGAACTTTACGCGTCGGCTCCAATACTGCTGGAACGGTCTCGCTCACTTTGGGACCGCGCGCGAAAAGGGAGCATCGTACCCGCACCACTGGCGTCAGTCAATCACGATGTTCATCTGGGGAATTAGCTCATCCAGGACACCACGAGCGGGGCGAAGATGACCGCGACGATCGTCATCAGCTTGATCAGGATGTTGAGGCTCGGTCCCGAGGTGTCCTTGAACGGGTCCCCGACGGTGTCGCCGATGACGGCCGCCTTGTGCGGCTCCGACCCCTTGCCGCCGTGGTGCCCTTCCTCGATGTATTTCTTTGCGTTGTCCCACACCCCACCGGCGTTGGCCATCATCAGCGCCATGAGCACACCAGTGACGAGCGCGCCCGCGAGGAGGCCTCCGAGCCCGGAGATGCCGAGCAGGAACCCGGTGAAGACTGGCGCCGACACGGCAATGAGTCCGGGCATGATCATCTCGCGGATCGCCGATTTCGTCGAGATCGCGACGCACCGCGCCGAATCGGGCTCGGCCTTCCCCTCCATCAATCCGGTGATTTCCTTAAACTGGCGCCGGACCTCCTCGATCATGGCGTTCGCCGACCGGCCTACGGCGTTCATGGTCAAGGCGGAAAAGAGGAACGGCAGCATGCCGCCGAGCAACATGCCAAGCAGCACGTTGGGGTTGTCGAGCGCCAGGCTGAGATAACTCGGGTCGAACACGTCCGGGCCACCCGCGTCGGCGACGGCCGCGTCCGACTCCTGTCGAAACGTGCTGAAGAGCGCCAACGCTGTTAGCGCTGCCGACCCGATCGCGAACCCTTTGCCCATTGCAGCCGTGGTGTTGCCGACCGCGTCGAGCGCGTCGGTCCGCTCCCGAACGAACGGCTCACACTTGCTCATTTCGGCGATACCGCCCGCGTTGTCGGCGACAGGACCGTATGCGTCGACGCCGAGGCTGATGCCGAGTGTGGATAGCATGCCAACGGCGGCGATCGCGATGCCGTAGAGTTCGGCGAACGCATAACTCGCGAAGATGGCGATGCAGATGACCACAATCGGGAGGGCACACGACATCATGCCGACGCCCAGCCCGGCGATGATGTTGGTGGCCGGACCGGTCTCCGACTGCTGCGCGATGCGGTGTGCCGGTGGCTTGTCCTTCCCCGTGTAGTACTCCGTCAGCCGGCCGATCGTGACGCCCGCCACGACCCCGAACACCACGCACCACAGCACCGCGAACGGGATCTCGAGCAGCGCAACGAGCACGAAGGCCCCGATGAACACGAGCAGCGACGCCACCAGGAGGCCTCGCTCGAGGGCCGTCCCGATCTTGCGTTCGTCGTCGGTCTTGACGACGAACGTGCCCAGGATCGACGCGACGATGCCGACTCCGGCGAGCAGGATCGGGAAGAGCACGAGGTTACTCTGGAGCGTCCCGAACGCTGCCTCGTCGACCCCCCACAGTGCAAAGGCCGCAGGTGCGCCAAGCGCCCAGGCTAGCGCGATCGACGAGATGATGCTCCCGACGTACGATTCGAACAGATCCGCACCCATACCGGCGACATCGCCGACGTTGTCACCGACGTTGTCCGCAATCGTGGCAGGGTTTCGAGGGTCGTCCTCCGGGATGCCGGCCTCCACCTTGCCCGACAGGTCGCCAGCCACGTCCGCCGCCTTGGTGTAAATCCCGCCGCCAACACGCGCGAACAGCGCGATCGACGACGCGCCGAGCGACAACCCGAACAGCGCTTTGATCGCGCTCGGACCCTCGCCGCGCAACCCGCCATAGGCGAAGTACAAAACCGCGATGCCGAGCGTGCCGAGCGCGACCACGGTCAGCCCCATCACGGCGCCGCTCGAAAACGCGATCCGCAGGGCGCCCGACAAGCTCTCCGTGGCCGCTTGCGTCGTCCGGACCGCCGCCCCGGTCGCCGTCCGCATCCCAATCCAGCCGGCCGTAGCCGATAGGAGCGCGCCCACGAGAAAGCTGACCGCCGTCAGCAGCGAATTGCCAGGAAGAAACAGCCACAGGATGACGAACATGACACCGACGAACCCGGCGAGCACGGTGTACTCGGTCCGGAGAAAAGCCATCGCGCCGGCGCGGATCAGCGCGGCAATGCGCTGCATCTGGTCGGTGCCGGCGTTCTGCCGATTGATGTTCCGGATCAGGAACAAGGCGAAGAGCGCGGCGACGACCGGCGCCCCCCAGCCCAGCACGAAAAACAGTTGTTGCTCCATTCATCCCCTCACGGTCGAACAGTCAAAACTCGGTAGGTCAACGATCCCGTTTTCGATGTGTCAAGACGCGGTCTGTCGAAGTTTGGCGCGCTCGACACGCAGACGCGTGGACATCGCCATCCCGCCCGTCAGGAACACCTGGACACCCTCCTGTACGGTCAGCTCCGGAAAGGCCACAACCACCCGCGGATAGATGTGGATGTCACCGAAGTAAATGTGGTTGGTCGGCACGTAGACGGCGACCAACTCCTCGGGGACGCCGCGATCCTCGAGCGTGAACTCTTTCGTGAGAAATCCGAGAACCAGCCCGCGCTTGGGGTCGTCGACCAGCACGACGCGCTTGAAGCCGAGTTGGTTGTCGGGTGAGAAGGCAGCGACCAATTGCTTAACCGGTCCGTAGACCGCGCGAAACACAGGGAGCCGGAGCAAGTAGGTTTCGCCGCGCTCCAGCATGCGACGCCCGAAGACGTTTGTCGCGAGAGCGCCGACCATCACCACGATGACGAGCAGGGTGCCCAGGCCAAGGCCCATGATCTCGCGTCCCAGCAACTGCGCGTACACCGGTCGCATGACGCGGTCGATCAGTCGAAATAACCAGACGAACGCGGCGACGCTGATCACCAACGGCACGGTCACGACGAAACCGGCGATCAAGCTACGCCGAAGCCACTGCATCAAAATCCTCTCGCCCGGTCGGTCACGACCTCACGGCCCACACGAGGACCGAAGCCGCCAGGCCGAACCGGTACACTGCGAACACATCGAGCGAATAGGTCGAGACATACCGGATGAAGTACTTCACGGCCAGGTAGCCCACCACAGCCGACGATGCGATACCGATGCCAAACGTGCCCGCGGCCCCCACCGGGAGGCTCCGCCCGACAAGATCGAGTGCGGCCTTCGCCGCCGCGCCGACGATCGCCGGCACCCCGAGCAGGAACGCGAATCGCGCAGCACGATCGCGTCGAATGCCCACCAGCATCGCCACGGTGATCACAGCGCCGGACCGCGACACCCCGGGAACGAGCGCTGCTGCCTGGGCCACCCCGAGCCCCAGCGCCTCACCCGTGCCGAGACTCGCCGCGCGTCGGTTTCGGGCGGCCCCGACACGCTCCGCCGCGAGCATGACCACAGCGCCGACCGCGAGGCTTGCGGCTGCGACCTCGGCCGTGCGGAGCGACTCCGAAATGACGTCCGCCATCGTGAAGCCGATGACACCAATCGGCACCGTGCCGAGTGCCAGGCACCGAAGCATCCGGGCGTCATCGTCGCCGCCAGTGAACCAGGTCGCCGGCCTTGCCGCCGCGACGGCAAGCCTGGCGACGTCGCGGCGAAAGAATGCCACGACCGCGGCCAGTGTGCCGACGTGACAGGCCACATCGAATGCGACACCCATCTCTCCGCCCACGTCCCATCCAAGAAAGGTCCGGGCCAGGATCAGGTGCGCCGAGCTAGAGATGGGCAGGAACTCGGTCAGCCCCTGGACCATCCCGAGCAGCGCGGCCTGGATGGCGGTCAGGACGCACGCGCCTTCCGCCGCCGCTTCGACCGCGTTGGCGGGCTGGCGAGTGTCGCCGCGGCCTTCTGCCGCTTCGCCGCCTTGCCTTCCGAGATCAAGATGGCGATCACGGCCGCGATGAAAATCGTCGAGTAGGTGCCGCTGATCACACCGATGAGCATCGTGAACGCAAACCCGCGTAGCACCTCACCGCCCAAGACGTAGAGCGCGAGCACGGCGAACGCCGTCGTCCCCGACGTGATGATCGTCCGGGCGAGTGTCTGGTTGATGCTGGTATTGACCAAATGGTCGAACGCGTCCCGCCGCATGACGCGGAGGTTCTCGCGCACCCGGTCGAAGACGACGATCGAGTCATTCACGGAATAGCCAGTAATGGTGAGCATCGCCGCGACAACGTTGAGCGACAGTTCGTAGCCGAAAAACATCAGCAGCGACACGGTGATGAGAATGTCATGAGCCACCGCAACCACTGCGCCGACGGCGAAGCTGAACCGGAACCGCATCGCAATGTAGATGAGGATGCCGAGCATCGCGAAGATGAACGCGTTCCTTCCGCGCTGGGTCAGCTCGCGTCCAATGAGTGGCCCGACGAGCTCTTGGTTGATCACCTCGAAATTACCGAGGTCGCCGTCATCCAGCGCCGCTCTGATGGCGTTAGCGCCCAACTCGAGGCTCGCGCCTTCCTCGGGACCCGACTGCGGCAGCCGCACCAGGACCTGGTTGTCAGCGACGGCCCCGTATTGCTGGATGTCTTTCTCATCAATGGCAGACAACGCGTCTCGGACCGCACCCTCCGTTGTCGGCCGCTCGAACTCCACGATGATCAGCGTGCCGCCAGAGAAATCGATACCCAGCGGCAATCCATTCGCCACCACCATCGCCAGCCCCACGGCGATGATCGCCATCGAACCGGCGAACGCGTGCCAGCGCCACTTGAGGAAGTCGAAGTTGGGTGTCTTGAAGATCGCCATGGAAGCCGCGTCGCCTCTAGATGCTCAGCGTCGCCGCGCGGCGACGGGACAGAACGGCCTCGAACATCGTGCGCGACACGAAGACCGCAGTGAAGATGTTGGAGACGAGGCCAAAGAACAGCGTGGTGGCGAACCCTTTGATTGGACCCGACCCGAACTGGAACAGGAACGCGGCCGCAATGAGGGACGCCACGTGCGTATCGATGATCGTGAGCAGGACGCGGTCGAACCCGGCCGCGACCGCGGCTTTCACGCTCTTGGACGACCGAAGCTCCTCCTTGATCCGCTCGAAGATCAGCACGTTGGAGTCGACGCCGATGCCGATGGTCAAGATGAACCCGGCGATCCCTGGCAGCGTTAGCACAGCCCCGATGTAGGCCATGCACCCCAGCAGGATGAGTAGGTTCATGCCGACAGCCACGACCGCGTTGATCCCGGCGATCTTGTAGTACGCGAGCATGAAGAGTGCGACCAGGACCAGCCCGGCCACGGACGCCGTGACCCCGGCGCGAATCGAATCGGCGCCGAGCGAGGGTCCGACGGTGCGCTCCTCGAGGTAGGTCAGTGACGCCGGTAGCGCACCCGATCGCAGCTTAATCTGTAGGTCGTCGGCCTCCTGCTGCGAGACCCCCGTGATCTGACCGGTGTCGGTGATACGCCCCTGCAGGACCGGCGCCGACTGTATCTGCCCGTCGAGGATGATCGCGAGCTGCTTGCCGATGTTCTGCCCGCTGATGTCGCCGAACTTGCGCGCGCCCTCCCGGTTGAGCGTGAAGCTCACCGCCGGCTGGTTGAACTCATCCAGTGACGGTCGAGCGTTCCGCAGGTCGCGGCCGGTCACGGCGGCGACCCGCCGCACGAGGTAGTAGAGCGTGTCGGACGCCCCGCCGGGATTAAGGATGTTCGACAGCTCAGTCACGACTTCCATCTCCGGCGGCACGACCCCGTTTCGCCCTTCGAGGAGCAGCTCGCGACTCGGCGCCGGCCCCTCCTCGACGAGCTTCAACTCGAGCAGCGCCGGCGAGCCGATGAGCTCCTTAGCGCGGGCCACATCGGCGACCCCCGGCAGCTGGACCAAAATCTGGTCTCCCCCGACGCCATACGGCGCGACGACCGGCTCGGCCACGCCCAGCTCGTTCACCCGTCGCTCGATCGTCTCGAGGGATTGCCGAACCGCCTCCTCGCGGAGGGACGACTCGACCGGTGACCGCATCCGGTAGACATAGCTGCCGCCGGGACCCGACTCGCGGTTGTAGGACGCCGTGAGTCGCTCATCAGCGATCTGGCGAAATTCCGCGTCGCGCGCGCCTGGCACGCCTTCGACCCGGATAGTCATCGCGTCCTCGGCGAGCACGGTCGTCGCGTCCATGCCCTGTAGGGAGAGCTGCTCGGCCAGCTGCTCGGCGGCGGTCTCCGTTTCGACGCTTAGGGCGTCGTTGGTCTGCACGCGCAGCACGAGATGGACACCGCCTTTGAGATCGAGCCCGAGCCGGATGCGCTCCTCGGGCGGGTAGACGGCCCACGCGGCGAGCGCCACGACCGCGAGAATCGCTAGGATTTTCCACTGCAGGTTCTTGTGCATTGTTCTGGTCCTAGTGGACTAGTTATTCGATTCCTGCACGACCGGCTCTTCGCCCTGATAGCCGCCGATGGCGGCGCGCGAGACCTCAATGCGCACCTTATCGGAGATCTGCACCTGCACGGACTTGTCCTTCAGCTTCGTGATCGCGCCGTAGATGCCGCTCGTCGTCACGATCTTGTCACCGACCTTCAGCGCGCCCTGAAAATCCTGCACCTTCCTCTGACGCCGTCGCATCGGGAGCAGGATGATGAAGTAGAAGATCCCAAGAATCAGCGCGAACGGCAGAAACTGCACGAGCAGGCTCGGCCGCTCCCCCCCCGGCTGGGCCATGGCGAACACCGCGGTGACGTCGAGAATATGCATCAATCGCCTGGGGTCAGCCTCGGTCGGCGGGAGTACGTCCGGTGGAAGGCGTGCCTGAACACTTCGAACGAGCCGAACACGATAGCCTCCCTTATTCGTCGCATCGTGTCAAGGTAGAAGTGTAGGTTATGCAGCGTGTTAAGGGTAGCCGCCGTGATCTCGTTGGCTAGATACAGGTGCCGCAAATAGGCACGCGAGAAATGCTTACACGTGTAGCAGCGGCAGGATTCGTCCACCGGTCGATCGTCTTCGGCATACGCGGCACCCTTAATGGAGATCGGGCCGCATGCGGTGAAGAGTTGCCCGTTCCGCGCGTTCCGCGTCGGCAACACGCAGTCGAAGAGATCGATCCCGCATGCGACAGCTTCGACGAGATCATCAGGCATGCCGATGCCCATGAGATATCGCGGGCGATCGGGCGGTAGGAGCCGTGCCGTCTGAGCGGCGATGTCGTACATGACCGGGGACGGCTCCCCGACGCTCAGCCCGCCGATCGCATACGCGTCGAAACCGATGGCGATGGTGTCGCGCGCGCTCGCCTCCCGCAACTCGGGAAAGACACCACCCTGGACGATCCCGAACTGCACCTGGGTCGGCGTCGTCATCGCCAGCGGGACCACCGCGGCCCGCCACTCCAGAAATCGGTTGCGCGACCGCCGCGCCCATCGCAGCGTCCGTTCCATCGAGACTCGGGCTTCTTCGATCGTAACGGGATATGGCGTGCACTCATCGAAGGCCATCGCGATGTCGGCGCCGAGCCGGCACTGAATGTCGGTGGCCGCCTCTGGCGTGAAGCGATGCTCGCTCCCATCGAGGTGGGAGCGAAACGACACCCCGTCCTCGTCGATCGACCGCCGATCCCCGAGGCTGAACACCTGATATCCGCCGCTGTCGGTCACGAGCGGACCGGCCCAGCCCATGAACTTGTGGAGACCGCCGCGACGGGCAACGAGGTCATCTCCCGGCCGGAGATACAGGTGATACGTGTTGGCGAGTACGACCTGGGCACCGACCTCGTGCAGATCACGGGGCGTCAGCGCCTTGACCGCCCCACGCGTTCCGACTGGCATGAACGCCGGCGTGTCCACGACGCCGTGGGCTGTTGTGAGTTCTCCCGAGCGTGCGACGCCGTCGCTGTGCGTGATCCGAAACCCGAACGTCGCGGTCACTGCGGTATAGTACACATTCACAGTGAAGCGCCTGCGCGTTGGCGTGATCTACGGTGGTCGCTCGAGCGAGCACGAAGTGTCGCTTGCGTCCGCCGCCTCGGTCTTTCGTTACCTCGACCCGGCGCGCTACGACCCCACGCCGATCCGGATCGACCGGGATGGACGATGGTCGATCCCGGACCAAGCACCGACGGCACTTTCCGCGGCGGACGTCATCAAGCACTCGCGCGTGCCTGACGGCGGTCCCGTCGATACGCTCCCGGAAGCGCACCTCGTGGCACATCCGACGCGGGGCACCATCGTCACGATTCAGCGCGAGGGATCAGACAGCCACATGCCGGCCTGGGCCGGAGCGGCCACGGTCAGCCGACTCGCGCTCGACGTGGTGTTTCCGGTCGTTCACGGCCCGTATGGTGAGGACGGGACTCTGCAGGGGCTGCTCGAGCTCGCGAACGTGGCCTACGTCGGTGCCGGGGTGCTGACGTCCGCGGCCGCCATGGACAAGGCGGTCGCGAAGGTCCTCTTCGCGGCGCGCGGGCTGCCACAGGTGGCGCACGAGGTAGTCGCCGGCCATGACTGGGACACCGACCCAGACGCCGTGGTCAGCCGACTTGAGGCAGCGCTGGGCTACGCGGTGTTCGTCAAACCGGCCAACCTCGGTTCGAGCGTCGGTGTGTCGAAGGCCGCGTCCGAGCCCGAGCTGCGACGCGGGCTGGCGCTGGCCCGCGAGTTCGACGACAAGCTCATCGTCGAGGCCGCCGTACCGAACGCCCGAGAGCTCGAGTGCGCGATCCTGGGGAACGAGACTCCTGAGGTATCGGTCCCCGGCGAGATCGTGCCGTCGGGGGACTTTTACGACTACGACGCCAAGTACGTCAACGATGCGTCGCGTCTGATCATCCCTGCGGCGCTCGAACCCGAACAAACCGATGCGCTGCATGCGATGGCAATCGAGGCGTATCGAGCCGTCGGTGGCGCCGGAATGGCGCGCGTCGACTTCCTGATGTCTCGGGACGACGAGCGGCTCTACCTGAACGAAATCAACACGATTCCTGGGTTCACGACCATCAGCATGTACGCCAAGCTGTGGGAGGCGTCCGGCCTTCGCTACCACAGGTTGCTCGATCGGCTGATCGATCTCGCCCTCGCGCGTCACGCGCGCAAACAGCGGTTGCGCACGACCGGTCCGACATCGTGAGCGCGGATCGTCACGCACACCGGTCGCACGACATAAAGGTATGCACCGAAGAACCGATACGTTCTCACGTGGGAGCGAGGTTTAATTTAGACTTTCAACGTATTTTGTACTTGACACTCGATTCATCTCATCCATAATCTACATCTAGTATGAGGGTGGACGGCTCAGCCCACCTATAGTGACGCCTCGAAGCTGGCAACCAAGCTGAGCAGCCACATTCCAAGGAGGAAGAATGGCGAAGAAGAAGGCCGCGAAGAAGAAGGCCGTAAAGAAGAAGGCTGTGAAGAAGAAGGCCGCCAAGAAGGGCGCCAAGAAGCGCTAGCGCGAGTGTCGCGCGAAAAGGGGGCTACGCCAGCCCCCTTTTTTACGTACGGCCGTGTCTACCGGCCCTCGGCGCCAAACGGCTGTTCGCCGTCCCACACGAGCACGCGGTCGATCCGGTCTCCCGACTGGAGCGCATCGACCACCTCCATCCCCGCCACCACCCGTCCGAATACGGTGTATCGCGAGTCGAGTTGCGGCTGCGGCGAGTGCGTGATGAAGAACTGGCTCCCGCCGGTGTCTCGCCAATCCAGCGCCATCCCGACGGTGCCGCGCAGATACGGCGTCAAGTTCGGCTCGTCGCGAAGTGTGTAACCCGGGCCGCCCTGGCCGTCGTGCCGCGGGTCGCCGCCTTGCGCCACGTAGTTTGGAATGACCTGGTGGAAAGACAGCCCGTCGAAAAAGCCTTGACGCGCCAGGGTGACGAAGCTGTCGCTGGTAAGTGGCGCGTCGAGGACCGCGAGCTCGATCTGTATCGTGCCGCGCACCGTTTCGATGTACACGTGCGGAGAGACCGTCGGCGTGATGAGATGCGCCGCTGCATAATCGACTCCCCGATGCTCCGGCGCCGGTCGTATCGCCGCGGCGTAGTTGTCGCCCGGCTCCAGCCTGGCCAGCAACTCGGCCGCACGCACGCGCACCGCCCAGTCGCTGTCGTCGAAGGCCGCCCGGAGCGTGTCGACGGCCAGGGGGCCACCATAGGCCGCGAGCGCCTCCAGCGCAGCGCTACGCGCCAGGTACGACGTGTCGGATCGACCCCTGCGATACGCGTCCGCGAGCGCCGCCTCCGCACCCGCGGGCTGCAGCTCACCAATCAGCCGCGCCGCGGTTCTGCGCACAACGACGTCGGGCGCCGCCAGGTGCTTCGTCAGCGTGGTGGCTGCCTCCGGCGCGCGCACGGCAACGAGCGCCTCGAGCACGCTCGGCAGCACACGCGGGTCCTCATCGGTCAGCATCAGCGCGAGGCGATATCCCGCAGCGTCGGGGTCGACATGACGGAGCCCGTTGGCGATCGCCACCCGAACGCGCCAATCCGAATCTGACCCGTAGCCCGACAGCGTGAGCACGTATAACTCGGGGTCGGCGACGGCCAGCGCCCGGAGGGCAGCCGCGCGCAGCGGTGGCCACGGGTGCGTCAAGAGCTCCGTGAAGACGTCCACCGACCGCACGCTGGCGAGACGCCCGAGAGCTTCAATCGCCTCGAGCCGGAGCCCGGGATCGAGATCGCGCGCGCGCACGAAGGCGTCGAGCGCTGCGACGGCTCGGTCATCGTCGATGGCGCCGAGCGCTCGGACCGCACTCGCGATGACCCGCGCGTCGCGCCGATCGCGGTCGAGAAGCGCAGCAAGCGCAACGACGGCTCGCGGGCCACCGATGGCACCGAGCCCCCGCGCCGCGAGGGCCACCCCGACGCTGCCCTGCACACCCGCCAGCGTCGTCAGGGCCTCGAAAGCTCGGGGGTCCTCTAATCGCTGGAGCGCGTAGGCGACCGGCCACCACCACAGAATGGGTTGGTCCTCCTCGAGGATGGCGCGAGCCAGGGGATCGAAAGCGCCCAGCTCAGCAAGCGCGTAGAGCCCGAGGCGGAACGCTTCGACCTCGTCGCGTTGGGGGTACGATAGGTCTTCGGGGTCGACGTCGAACGCGGCCGTGACGTGAGTCTCGACGAGCGCGCCAATCGCCGCGGCGGCCGCGCCGTCGCCGACCCGGCCGAGCGCCTGCGCCGCGCGGCCTTGCACTTTCGCCGATGGATCCTGAAGCGCCAGACGCAGAGGTCCCGCGGCCGCCGCGTCGCCGATCAGGCCGAGGGCGAAGGCGGCCATCTGGCGCACTTCCACCTCGGGATCACCGAGCAGCTCGACGAGCGGAGGCACGGCCTCCGCGAGACCGACGCGACCCAGCGCCAGCGCCGCCCGCCGGCGGAGCCGCGCCTCGGTGTCAGCGAGCAGCGCGATCAGATCGGGCCGTTGTGACGGTGACACGGCGGGCACCGTGGCGGCGGCACTCCCACCCGCGCTTGCCGGCGCCTGAACGGCCACCGGTTCCGGCACCGGGTCGCGCAGCACGCGCTGGTCCTCGAGCCGGAGGATCCACGAGAGCTTCTGATCGGCCGGGGACGCGGCCGGTGGCGCCACGATGGATGGCGCAGTCGCACAGGCGCACGCGACGATCGATGCGGCCAGGAGAATCGAGAGTGCGGAGGTGCGGCGCGGGTGAAACACGCGGGCGGTGACCATCGCCGCCGTCATCATAGCACGCAGTGATTTTGGCTATACTCCCGCCATCTTGGACTTTCGCTACATCGCAATCGAGGGTCCGATAGCCGTCGGCAAATGCGCGCTCACCGAGCGCCTCGCCGCCCGTCTCGACGCCAGCACCGTGCTCGACGACACGGACAACCCCTTTCTGCACGACTTCTACGCCGGACGGTCCGGTGCCGCGTTTCAAGCCCAGCTCTTCTCCTTGCTGGCGCGTCACCGACAACAGGCGGCCTTGCGGCAGGCCGATCTATTCAACCAACTCACAGTATCGGACTACCTGTTCGCCAAGGACAAGATCTACGCTTATTTGAACCTCGACGACAACGAGCTGTTCATCTATCAGCGCCTCTACGACCTACTGGCGCAGGATGTGGTCAGCCCCGACCTCGTCGTCTACCTGCAAACGCCGACTGACGTGTTACGGCGGCGCGCGCGCGCGCGCCCACTGGGCGACGAATCGGCCCTCCCCGACCCGGAGTATCTCGGCGAGTTGAACGAGGCGTACAACCACTTCTTCTTTCACTACACGGCGACACCGTTGCTCGTTGTGGAAACCTCGCACTTCGATATCGAGTGGGGCGATGCGGCCATGGACGACTTCGTCAAGCAACTCGACGACATGCCGCGCGGGACGCGCTACTACGTGCCCCGCACGGACGGCTAACCTTGGAGGCTCCGCGCCGGCCTTCCAGCGCCGACCCACTCGCCTACCTACTCAGCCTCGAGAAATATGGCATCAAACTCGGTCTATCCAATATCCGCACGCTGACCGCGGCATTGGACTATCCGGAGCACGCCTTCACATCGATCCTCGTGGCCGGGACGAACGGCAAGGGGTCGGTCGCCGCGATGCTCGAGCGCGGGTTGCGCGCCGCCGGCTACCGCACAGGGCTCTACACCTCACCCCACCTCGTCAATCTGGCGGAACGGATCGCGATTGATGGGCAACCGGTCGACGGAGCGACACTGGCCGCGGCAGCGCACGAATTACGCGGCACCGTCGACACGCTGTTCTGCGCGGGTCGGCTCGCTGCGCCACCGACGTTCTTCGAGGCGACGACGACGATGGCCCTGTCGATGTTTCGCACTGCGCGGGTTCGCGTAGCGGTCCTCGAAGTAGGAATGGGCGGCCGGTTCGACGCGACCAACGTCGTGACGCCGGTGGCGGTTGCCGTGCCCACGATTGACCTCGACCACCAGCAATTTCTCGGAACGACGATCGAGGCGATCGCGTTCGAGAAAGCCGGAGTAATCAGTGAGGGCGCCATCGTCGTCACCGGCGAGACGAAGCCGGCGGCGCGCGACGTCCTGTACCGCGCCGCTGAGCAACGCGGCGCGCGTTTCATCGACGCGAACGCCGGCACCGAGCTGCGTGTGAGCCAACAAGACGGGGTGAGCAGGGTGGAAGCGATGGCCACGCCGCATGCGCGGTACGGCCCGTTCACGCTGGCCCTACGCGGCGGTCACCAGATCCGAAACGCGGTCGTAGTGGTGCGCCTTCTCGAGGCGCTGCAGACCGTGGGTCTCCCGGTGCCGATTCCGGCGATCAGGGACGCGCTGACCGATGTGCGCTGGCGTGGCCGTCTCGAGCTGGTCACCTGCGACCCGGCGCGAAAGGTCTTGCTCGACACGGCGCACAATGTCGCCGCCGCGACCGCGCTCGGCGCCTATGTGCGGGACTTGGCTCCGTACGGCCTCCCCTTCGTGTTCGGGGTGCTCAAGGACAAGGACGTCGTCGGGATGGTGCGGGCGCTCGGTGCGGCTGCCACGGCATTCGTGTGCACGCCGATCGCCACCGCCCGAGCGTGGAGTGCGGCCGACCTCGCCGCCCTGGTGCGCAAAGCCCGGCCGGGGGTGACAGTCTCGGTGGCGAAAGGGCCACGCGCGGCACTGGCCGAGGCCTGGACCTCCGGACCGCTCGTCTGTGCGTCGGGCTCGGTGTATCTCGTGGGCGACCTCATCCGGATCCTCGGCCCGAATGGAACCAAATGACGAGCGGCCGAACATCTGGTCCAACCGGATCTCGCCACACGGCACCTCCACCAGGGCTTGCTAGAATCGATGTCTGGATGCAGCGGCTTCTCCTACTCACGGCGATGATCGCCCTCGCCCCGAGCATCGCCCACGCACAGTTGTCCGATCTACCATTCGACTCGAAGTCGTATCGCTTCGAACTGCTCAGCGACACCCATCTTCGGCTGATAGACGAGGTCGAGCTATCCGGCGACGACAACGCATGGCAGTTCTTCGCTGATCAGGTCGACATCTACACGGACACATCCGAGCTGGTAGCCACCGGCAACGTCGTCTTCATTACCGCAGAGACTCGCATCGCCGCCGAGCGCGTCGCCTTCAATACCGCCGACCAAACCGCAGTCTTCTATGCCGCGCTCGGGTCGGTCAACATGGGCGACGAGGTCGACCGGAGCATGTTCGGGACCCAGGAACCGGACATGATGTTCTACGGGGAGAAGATCGAGCGCCTCGGACCACGCACCTATCGGCTCACGAAAGGCGCGTTCACGAGCTGCATCCAGCCGACCCCGCGGTGGCAGGTCGTCGTCAGCTCGATGACCATGAACCTCGACCAGTACGCGCTGATGCGCAACGCCGTGATCGAAGTGAAGGGCGTACCGGTCTTCTATCTCCCGATGATGTACTACCCGATTCAGGAAGACGGCCGGGCTACCGGGTTCCTGATGCCGACATACGGCGCCTCGACCTATCGCGGAACCAGCCTCAGCAACGCGTTCTTCTGGGCGATCACGCGCAGTCAGGATGCGACCGTGTTTCATGACTGGTTTACCCAGACCGGACAAGGGATGGGCGGCGAGTACCGATTCAATCGCGGTGGCGGATCGGAAGGCTACGTCCGCACCTACTTCCTCAATGAGCACGAGGCGGAGATCGCGTCGGGCGGCGGCACGACGATGGTCCCGGCACGGCGCAGCTACCAGCTACGAGGGCAGGGAACCCAACGGATCGACGATGCGTGGACAGCGCGCGGTCAGATCGACTACTTCTCAGACATTACCGTGCAGCAGACGTATAACAACAACATCTACGAGGCCTCGAACCGCTCGCGAAGCTTCTCGACCAACCTCTCAGGCCAACTCGATGCCTATCAGATCGGCGCGACGATCGACGTGAACGAGACCTTTTTCGGCGACACCGACTCCACGGAGTGGGGCACCGGTCCGCGCCTCACCGCCGGGCGCGGCAAGAGCGCGATCCCGGGAACGACGATGTATTACTCATTCGACGCCGAGTACGCACGCCTTCTGCGGGTCGGCCGGAGCTTCACAGAGGGCACCACCATCGAAGACGACTCTGGATTGAACCGCTTCAACTTCAACCCGACCGTCCAAATCCCGTTCACAAAGTGGCCCTTCCTCACGCTCGACACGACGGCGCAGTGGCACGGTACGTACTGGACGGAAAGCAAGGACGAAGGCCTCCAGGTGCCGGACAGCATCGGACGCAGCTACGTTGATCTCCAAACGCGGGCCACCGGACCTTCGTTCGTCAAGATCTGGGAAACGCCCGACAGCGGCTACGCCGAGCGGATGAAGCACGTCATCGAACCGTGGGTGTCGATCCGGCGGGTCAGCGCCATCGACAACTTCAACCAAATCGTGCAGCTCGAGGGCATCGACTCCGTCGTCGGCAGCGTCACCCAGATGAGCTATGGCCTCGACAACCGGATCTACGCAAAGCGTCGGGAGGGTGGCCTCGAGGGCGTGTCGCGCGAGATCCTCAACGTCGCCATCATGCAGAGTTACTACACCGACGCGGATGCCGCGGAGTTCGACCGCCAGTTCAGGACCAGTTTCAGCGGCACCCCACCAACCAACTACTCCCCGCTCTCGCTCATCGTGCGGACCGAGCCAACACAGACCATCGGAGGGACGCTCCGGGCCGAATACGACACGCAGTTCATGGCGCTGCGGACCATCAGCGCCGAGGGCAGCTACGAGGTCGGTGGATGGCTGGAGACGCGGGGAGGCTGGAGCCAACGGCGTTTCATCGAGGAGCTTCCCGGCTTCAACGACCCGAGTGGGCTCGACCACTACCTCAACTCGTTTACCGCCGTGCGGTCGCCGGACAACGCCGTGGGCGGCGTGTACAGCTTCAACTACGACATCCTGCGGAGCCGCAATCTGATGCAGCGCATGATCGTCTACTACAATGCGCAGTGCTGCAGCGTGAGCTTCGAGTACCAGTCGTTCAATTTCGAAGGTCTGGGCAGCCGGGCACCCGTCCCACAGGACAGGCGATTTAATGTGTCGTTCACGCTCGCCGGCCTCGGCACGTTCGCCAATGTCCTTGGCGCATTCGGCGGCGGCGGCGGCGGTGGCGGTGGCGCATTCGGCGGTGGCGGCGGCGGCAGGTTCTAGTGGGGCGAAGCCCCGTCTAATTGGAGACCGGCCATGAGGGGGCTAATCCTTAGTGGTGGCAAGGGGACTCGGCTCCGGCCGCTCACATATACCAGCGCGAAGCAGCTCGTGCCCGTCGCCAACAAGCCCATCCTCTTCTATGGCATCGAGGCACTGGCGGCCGCCGGCGTGCGGGACATTGGTATCGTCGTCGGTGACACGCGGGCGGAAATCGAGCATGCGGTCGGCAATGGATCGGCTTTCGGCGCCAACGTCACGTACATCGCGCAGGATGCCCCGCGCGGCCTGGCCCATGCCGTCCTGATCAGTGAGGACTATCTAGGGCACGAGCCGTTCATCATGTACCTGGGAGACAACCTCCTGGCTCGCGGCGTCACACCCTTCGTCCAGGAGTTCGAGGCGCACCGGCCGGCGGCTCAGATCCTTCTCACCCGCGTACCCGATCCGCAGCGATTCGGCGTCGCCGAGCTCGACGGGACCCAGGTCACGCGTCTGGTGGAGAAACCGAAGGAGCCGAAGAGTGACCTCGCCCTGGTCGGCGTCTATCTCTTCAGCCCCGAAGTGTTCGAGTCAGTCAAGCGCATCACCCCGAGCTTTCGCAACGAGCTGGAGATCACCGACGCCATCCAGGACCTCATCGACCGCGAGCTCGTGGTTCGTCCGCATATCGTCGAGGGGTGGTGGAAGGATACTGGCAAGCTCGACGATCTCCTCGATGCGAACCGCCTCATTCTCGACACGCTCGAGCGGCGGATTGACGGCGCGGTCGACGCCGCGTCGCGCATCGAAGGGCGGGTCGTCATCGAAGACGGAGCGACAGTCGAGAACTCGGTCGTGCGCGGGCCGGCAATCGTCGGCGCGAATACGCGTCTCGAGCACGCCTACGTCGGACCATTCACGTCGATTATGAACGACGTCCGCGTTCGACGCTCTGAGATCGAGCACTGCATCGTGCTCGAACACAGTGAGATCCTCGACCTGGCCAGCCGGGTCACGGACAGCCTCATCGGAAAGAACGTGAGGATTTATCGAGAGCGGATCACGCCGTCCGCGTATCGCTTCATGCTGGGTGACAATTCAGAAGTGGGTATCCAGTGGTAGCACCGATGGTCAACGTGCTGGTGACCGGTGGGGCGGGCTTTATCGGAAGCAATTTCGTCACCTACGCGCTCGCGACGCACCCCGATTGGCGGGTGACGACGCTGGATAAGCTGACCTACGCCGGCCGGCTGGAAAACCTGCGCGATGTGATGGACGACGCGAGACATCGCTTCGTGCGCGGCGACGTCGCTGACCCCGCGGTCGTCAGGCCCCTCGTCGCCGAGTCGCACATCGTCGTCCATTTCGCGGCCGAGACCCATGTTGACCGGTCGATCCAGGATGCAGGCGCTTTTATCAAAACCGACGTCGAAGGCACGTTCGTGCTGCTGGATGCGGCACGCGCGGCGACCGCGCTGCGCCGCTTTATCCAGATCTCGACTGACGAAGTCTATGGCAGCGTCTCCACGGGCGCCTCGACCGAAACGGATGAGCTCCGGCCGCGGAACCCGTACGCCGCGAGCAAGGCGGGTGCCGACCGGCTGGCGTACAGCTACTGGGCCACCTACGATCTCCCGGTCATCATCACCCGCGCCTCGAACAACTATGGGCCGCGCCAGTTCCCCGAGAAGGTTATTCCGCTGTTCGTTACCAACGCCATCGACGACCGGCCTGTGCCGCTCTACGGCGATGGCCTCAACGTGCGGGATTGGCTCCACGTCACCGACCATTGCCGAGCGCTCGATCTGCTTCTCGAACGCGGGCAACCCGGCGAGGTGTACAACGTCGGTGGCGGCAACGCGGTGACCAACGTCGATCTCGCCCACCGCATCCTCGACCGGCTCGAGCGGTCACCGTCACTCATCCAACGGGTCGCCGACCGACCCGGCCACGACCGCCGCTACTGCCTGGATACGTCAAAGCTCCAGGCGCTGGGCTGGCACACACGCGAAGTCTTCGAGGACGGACTGAGCGCCACCGTGGAGTGGTATCGCGACAACGAGTGGTGGTGGCGCCCCATCAAGGAGCAGGATCCGTCATTTCGACGCTACTACGAAACGCAGTACGGCGGGCGGTCCTCGTAGCGTTCGATGCGTGACCCCGTCCTCGTGACCGGCGCGGCCGGATTCGTCGGTGGCCATCTTCTCGAGGCGCTGGCCACGCGCGAACCGGCCCGTCGCGTGGTCGCGTGGCGGCGGCCGCACGCGGCCAGGCGTGGCTCGCACCCTGTCCGCGCGGATCACACACCGGGCGCCATCGTGTGGCAGGACGTCGACCTCCTCGACCGCGCGGATGTCCGTCACCGCGTGTCCGAGATCGCCCCCACCCACGTCTATCACTGCGCCGGCGTTGCCGACGTTGGCGGCTCGTGGAACAACGTCGTCAGGACCCTCGAGACCAACGTCATGGGAACGGAGAATCTGCTGGACGCCGTGCGTGCGGTATGTCCGACCGCCCGTATGCTCGTCCCGGGCTCCGCGCTCGTGTATCAGCCGTCTGACGACGCGATCAGGGAGGACCACCCCATCGGCCCGGTCAGTCCTTATGGCGTGAGCAAGCTCGCGCAGGAGATGCTCGCTCGCCGCTACACGAAGGACGGCCCCACCATCCTGCTCACGCGATCGTTTACCCACATCGGGCCTGGTCAGGACCCAGCGTACGCAACGTCGAGCTTCGCATACCAGATCGCGCGCATCGAGGTGGGCCAAGCGGAACCGACCATTCGGGTGGGCTCGCTCGACGCGCGGCGTGACCTGACGGACGTCCGGGACACCGTAAGAGCCTATTACGCGCTCATGGCTTCCGGCGCCCCCGGCACGGTGTACAACGTGTGCTCAGGCCGGAGCCACCAGATCTCAGACGTCCTCGCAGGGTTGCTTCGTCTGGCTCACGTGCCCATTGCCGTCGAGCTCGATCCGGCCCGCCTTCGCTCGAACGACCCGGCCCTTGTCCTTGGCGACCGTAGTCACATCAGCGCGGCTATGGGATGGGAGCCACAGATACCGCTCGCCGACACCCTGCGCGATCTGCTCGATTACTGGCGACACGCGATCACGTCAGGGGCCGCTCCCGCACTCTGACGACGGCGTCATCTTGGTGCCCATTCGGCGAGGCGCGAATTGACAGAGCCAACAAGGCCGATCAATCATAGGCGAACATAACGCGAATATAAGTGATCGATCCGTCACCAACACTGTTCGACCTGGACCGCCGGCTGACAACGCGAGCCGTCGCCGACCGCGTGCGCGCGTCCGGTGTCGCCGGCCTCCGAGACGCCGTGCGGCGTGGGGACGACACTCGCTATCAAGAAGTCGTGTGCCGTACGGCGCTCAACAAAGTCTCCGGCATGCCGTTCGGCTGGACGCTGAATCCCTATCGGGGCTGCACGCACGGCTGTCACTTCTGCTTCGCACGGCGGTATCAGACGCAGTTCGAGTTGGGACCCGGCGACGATTTCTCGTCGCTCGTGCTGGTGAAGGTGAACTTCCCGGAGGTCCTGGCCGCGGAGCTAGCCCGACCGACATGGCGCGCAGCCTCGGTTGCCTTCGGCACGGCGACCGATCCGTATCAGCCGATTGAGGGCCGAACCCGGATCACGCGCCGATCCCTCAAAGTGCTGTGTGGACGTCCGACGCCCATCGGCCTCATCACGAGGGGGCCACTGGTCGTCCGCGACGCGGACGTGTTGGCCGAGCTAGCGGCGAAGACGTCTGTCACGGTCACGTTCAGCATCCCGACGGTAGACGAAGACGCGTGGCAGCGGCTGGAGCCGGGCACCGCACACCCCCTGCAGCGTCTCCGGGCGGTCAACGCGCTGGCGAAGGCCGGCGTCGACACCGGCGTGCTAATGGCGCCAATCGTACCCGGACTTAGCTCCCACCCCTCCAAGCTTGAGCGTACCGTGAAAGCCATCGTGGACCACGGCGCGGGGTACGTCGGCGCAATGCTGCTCCACCTCGAAGGCGGCACGCGCCAGCACTTTCTCGACTTCCTCTCGCGCGAGTACCCGCACATGGTCGAGAGATACGGCCGCCTCTATGCCGGCAAACACGCGTCGGTGGCGTATCGGCGGCAGTTCCGCGCCGTGATGGGCACGCTGAAGACCCGGTATGGAGTCACCGCCCGCCCAGCCTCAGCGACGCCACAACCGGCTGCTCCCGCAGGATCGTCGTCGCTGCAGCGTCGCTTCTCGTTTTGAGCGGTGTCACGCGGGCCCAGATGTGAACGGTCAGAAAGTGCCGAGGAGCGCCCGAATGCGCTGCTCGGTCGGCGGGTGCGTGCTGAAGAGCGACAACACGCCCCGGCCCGAGAGCGGCATCACGAAAAACATGTGCGCCGTCGCCGGGTTCGCGTCGAGCGGCACCCGCTTTGCTGCGGCGTCGATCTTACGAAATGCATCGGCGAGGATGTAGCGGCTCCCGACGATCTGCGCGGCACGGCGGTCAGCGGAAAACTCGCGCGAGCGGAACATCGCGGCCTGGATCAACATTGCCGCGAGCGGTGTGACAACGATGGTCGCGAGCAGCGCGATCGGGTTGCAGCCACGATCGTCACGTCCGCCGAAGCCGCCGAAGATCGCCGAGAACTGCGCAAAGCGCGCGACCATCATAATCGTTGCCGCGACCGTGGCTGTCACGGAGCTGATCAGGATGTCGCGGTGCTCGACGTGCGCCAGCTCGTGCGCGATCACGCCTTCGAGCTCCGTCTCGCTGAGCAGACGCATGACGCCCTCGGTCGCCGCCACGGCCGCGTGCTACGGGTTCCGGCCGGTCGCAAACGCGTTGGGAGAGTCAGTCGGAATCACATACGCCTTGGGTGTCGGTAGCTGCGCCTCGCGCGCCAGATGCTCGGTCATCCGGTTGAGCGGATGCTCCGGACCCACCGGCTGCGCCTTGTACATCCTGAGGACCAGCTTGTCGGAGAACCAGTAGGAGCCGAAGTTCATGGCGACCGCAATGACGAACGCGAGTACCAATCCATTGACGCCGCCCAGCAGATCGCCGACCACGAGCAGCACGCCGCTGAGCAGTCCGTGCAGCGCGACGGTCTTAACCGTGTTCCCCATGTATCATCCTGACGCTACAAAGCGTCGAATCGCTCGATCAATCCGGCCAGCAGCGCGGCGCGCCACGTCAAGTGCTCGATCTCGACATGCTCGTGCAAGGCATGCGCTCCGCCCCCAACCGCACCGAGGCCGTCAAGTGTTGGGACCCCCAGCGCGGCGGTGAAGTTCCCGTCCGAGCCGCCTCCCGTTGATCCCTCACCGAGGGGGCGCCCCAGTTCGCCGGCAAGCGTCTGAGCGCGTTCGTAGAGTCGCGCGACGGCCGGGGTCCGTTCGAGCGGCGGACGCGAGAACCCGCCATTGACCTGCAACGAGGTCCCGTCGAGGGTCGGTTGCAGCGCACGTATCGCCTCCTCAGCCCGCCGAGCGTCATCGCGGGTGACCGCGCGCACATCGATAACGGCTCGGGCGTGTTCCGCGATAACGTTGGGACGTTCGCCGCCTTCGATGAGGCCGACATTGACCGAGACGCCACTGCCGGGGTCGCGCAGCGCGCCGAGGGCCGAAACCTGCAAGGCCAGCTCGTCGATCGCGCTCGCCCCCTGTGTCGGGTCGACGCCCGCATGCGCCGGAATCCCCCGGATGCGCAGCTCGAACTCACCACATCCCTTTCGACCGGTCTTCACCGCACCGCCAGGCAGGGACGGCTCCAGCACGAACACAGCGTCGCTTCGGAGCGCCTCTGCCTCGACGATCTTGCGCGATGACCCGCTGCCACGCTCCTCGTCCGCCGTGAAGACCATCACCAGCCGTCGGTCACCGAGGCGGCCGGTGGACATCACCGCCCGCGCCGCGAGCATCGCGATGGCAATCCCCGCCTTCATGTCGAACACGCCCGGTCCATACAACCGGCCGTCCTCTTCACGCATCCGCATCCGCGCGACCGACCCAACGGGCCACACCGTGTCGAAGTGGCCAAGGATCATCACCGACGGTTGACCGCTCCCGATCACGGCGCGCAGGTGATTGCCGCTCTGGCGCATCACGATTGTCTCGACCGTGGCACCAATCGCCTTAAGCCGGCGGCTGAGTTCCGAGCCGCACCGATCGACCGCGGGTTTGTCGGGGGTGGGTGACTCAAGGCGCGTCAGCACCGTCGTCGTCTCGAGCAGCCAGGCACGCTCGCGGTCGCAGAAGTCGAGGTAGGTCCTCATGGGGCATAATACGTGGCGTGCGGTCGGTAGCAGCCCGTGATGGCGTGGCGATGCTCTTGGTCGCCGTCTCGGCGATGGCCGTGACGGTGTCGACCCAGCAGCGGCAGCCCGTGCCGCGACCGTTCCCGACGCCGGCTGAACCCGGCGAGGCGCGCTCGAGGCCGCCGCAGCCGACGATCCCGAGTGACCCCACGACACCTCCGGCGGAGGCGCCGACGGAAGCGACGCTCGGCGCGCCGGTCTATCCGGCGTCGGAGTATATAGCCTCCTACGACGCCGGCCGCGGTCAACGATTCTACCTGTTCGGCACCAATCAGTCGTTCGGTGAGATGGTCCGTTACTACACGGCCGTGCTCGACGACGGCGGCGATCGTGTCTTCAACGCGCCCGCCACGCACCAGTTCGAAACCGCGCGGTTCCGCGACGAACGCATGGACTATCGGCCGAGCGTGACCGTCAAGGATTACACGTGGAACGGCTCCGCGGGATATCTGAACCCAAAGATCGGGGCCGAACCCGAGCGCTTCATCACGGTGATCCAATTCACGACCGCGCCGCCCGCCGTGCTCGACCGATAACGCCGGCCCCGAGTCCCGTCACTTCGTCGAGACGTAGATCTCTCCGTCTTCGAGAAACTCCGCTGACTTCTCGACGAGCCCGTTTGCCACAGCCTGATCGGGTTCCACGCCGCGCTCGGCCGCGTACTCCCGAAGTTGCTGTGTGATCTCCATGCTGCAGAACCTGGGACCGCACATCGAGCAAAAGTGCGCCACCTTGGCTCCATCGGCCGGCAGCGTCTCGTCATGATAGGCACGAGCGGTCACCGGGTCGAGCGACAGGTTGAACTGGTCTTCCCACCGGAACTCGAAGCGCGCCTTCGACAGCGCATCGTCCCGCACCTGCGCGCGCGGGTGACCTTTGGCGAGGTCGGCCGCATGCGCCGCGATCTTGTAGGCCAGCACCCCAGCCTTGACGTCGTCCCGGTTGGGTAGTCCCAGGTGCTCCTTCGGCGTAACGTAGCAGAGCATCGCCGTCCCGTACCAACCGATCATCGCGGCGCCGATGGCGGAGGTCAGGTGATCGTAGCCTGGCGCGACGTCAGTCGTCAGCGGCCCCAGCGTGTAGAACGGCGCCTCGTCACACCACTCGAGTTGCTTCTCCATGTTCTCGCGGATGAGATGCATCGGCACGTGTCCGGGCCCCTCGTTCATGACCTGCACGTCGTGCTCCCAGGCGATTCGCGTCAGCTCGCCTTGCGTGCGGAGCTCCGCAAACTGTGGCTCGTCGTTCGCGTCGGCGATCGACCCTGGGCGGAGTCCGTCGCCCAACGAGAACGACACGTCGTACGCCTGCATGATCTCGCAGATCTCGCGGAAGTGGGTGTAGGCGAAGTTCTCCTGATGATGCGCCAGACACCACTTGGCGTGGATGGCGCCTCCACGCGACACGATGCCGGTCAGCCGGTTCGCTGTGAGCGGAACGTAGTGCAACCGCACGCCCGCGTGGACGGTGAAGTAATCAACGCCTTGCTCGGCCTGCTCGATCAGCGTGTCGCGATAGATGTCCCAGGTCAGCTCCTCCGGCCGGCCGCCGACGCGCTCGAGCGCCTGGTAGATCGGAACGGTCCCGATCGGTACCGGAGCGTTGCGGATGATCCACTCGCGGGTTCGGTGGATGTCTGGACCGGTCGACAGATCCATTACCGTATCGGCGCCCCACAGTGTGGCCCAGCGTAGCTTTTCCACTTCCTCGTCGATCGACGAGCTGACGGCCGAGTTGCCAATGTTGGCGTTAATCTTCACGAGAAAGCGGCGCCCGATCGCCATCGGCTCGAGTTCGGGGTGATTGATGTTGGCTGGAATGATCGCGCGCCCGCGTGCCACTTCGTCTCGCACGAACTCCGGCTCCAACCCTTCCCGAATCGCGACGAATTCCATCTCTTCCGTGACAAGGCCCTTGCGCGCGTAATGCATCTGTGTCACGGCGCCGCGACCCCGCACCACAGGCCGGCGGGGAGCCCGGGTCTCAGACACGGGCGCGCCGGTGCGCGGCGCGGTCTGGGCGACATCGCCTCGGCTAGCGAGCCAGTCACGGCGCAACGGCGGCAACCCCTGCCGCACATCGACCCCGTGTGGTCCGCTCGTGTCATAGACACGCTGAGGCGGCTCGCCGCCGGACAACGCAACCTCGCGCATCGGGACGCTCACGCGGTCACCCCGCACGTGCACCTTGCGCGAACCGGGAAACGCCGTCATGAAGTCGGACGTGTCGGGCGGGATCGACGAGGCCGCGCTAGCCATAATTCGAACTCCTTCGAGCCGTGACGCGGACCCGGAAGGCGGGGAAATGCGCCGTGCTCCCTTTCCCGGTTCCAACCGGATCAGGTTCCAAGGGTCGTGCTCTCAATACCGTATGGGATACCCCTGGCGGCTGCGGACGACTATAGCATGCGTCGTCCCTGACGATTCTCAGATCTTGCGCAGGACGAGGCACTTCAGATACGACGTCTCCGGCGCGCCCGCGAGCACCGGATGATCGCGACCCTGGCGTCGCTTCTCGACCACGATCACTTCGGCGCGCGCGTGGGCGGCAGCCTCGGCGACGATGCGACCGAACGTCGGCTCGTCGACGTGATAAGAGCAGCTGGAGGTGATGAGTGTTCCGCCGCGCGTCAGCAGCCTGAACGCCCGGAGGTTGATCTCGCGGTACCCGGCCTGCGCCCTCGCCGTCGCGCCACGGTTCTTCGCAAAGGCCGGCGGGTCGAGCACGATCGTCTCGAAGTGTTCGCCGCGTCGGTCGAGCTCCCGGAGCACGTCGAACGCGTTGCCAGCGATCGCTCGGATGTTCGTGATGCCGTTTCGCTCCGCGTGCCGTGCGACACGCGCCACCGCGTCGTCCGAGACCTCGATCGCCGTTACATCGGCGCACGATGGGGCCATCCGCAGCGCAAAAGCGCCCGTGTAGCTAAAGCAGTCGAGACCTCGCCCCGTCGCGTAGCGCGCCGCCGCTGCGCGATTCTCCCGCTGATCCAGGAAGAGGCCGGTTTTCTGTCCGGTCCAAGGTTCGACGAGCAGGGTGACCGGCCCTTCGCGCACCTCGACCACCTCGGGCACATCGCCGTAGCGCAACTCGACCGTCCGGTCGAGACCCTCCAGACCGCGCACCTTCGGGTCGTTCCGCGCGAGAATTCCGCGCGGGCGCACGAGGTCGGCCAACAGTTCGCAGATGAGTGGCAGCCGCCGGTCCATACCCTGCGAAAGCGTCTGGACAACCAGTGTCTCGGCGTACCGGTCGACGATAAGCGACGGCAACCGGTCGCCCTCCCCGTGCACGAGCCGATAGGCGGTTGCGTCGATCGAGAGCTGTTCCCTATACCGCACGGCGTGGGCCAGCCGCTCTCGCCAGAACGTCGTGTCGGGTGGACGATCCGATCGGGTCACCATGCGCAGCGCGATCACCGACCGATCGCTGAACAGCCCGTACCCGAGCGCCCCGCCGCGGCGGCCAATGACGCGCACGACGTCGCCGGCATCGGCATCCACTTGCGTGAGATCGGAGCGGTAGATCCATGGGTGACCGGCGCGTACTCGCTGTACGGCGCGCGGCGTGACGACCACGGTGGCGCGACGCGGCGAGGCGGGCGCCGCGACGACAGAAGACTCGCTAGCCGTCGGTTCGCGTGACATCGTCAGACCCGTCCCTCGCAAGCAACCGCGGACCCTATAGTACAATCGCATCATGCGAGTCGGACTTGGCGCTGATCATGCAGGTGTAGCGCTCAAAGATCGCATCAAGCGCGCGTTCGAAGACCGCGGCGTTGCCTACGAGGACCTCGGCACAGATTCCGACGAACGAGTGGACTACCCGGACTACGCGCGCCGGGTCGCCGAAGGCGTGGCCTCTGGTGTCTTCGATCGCGGCATCCTCTGCTGTGGAAGCGGTATCGGCATGGCGATCGCTGCAAACAAGGTCAGTGGAGTGCGCGCCGCATCGGTGTTGGACCTCGATACCGCGCGTCTGAGCCGGGCACACAACGACGCGAACGTGCTGGCACTGGCCGGCCGAACCCTCGACGTGGACACGGCGCTGGCCATCGTCCACGCGTTTCTGACGACGTCGTTCGCCGGCGGGCGGCATCAGCGCCGCCTCGACAAGATCGCGTCGATGGAACACCAGGAAGCCTCGACCCTATGACGAATATCGTTCAGGACATCGGCCCGGCGCTGGAGTCGGCGCGCCAACGGCACATCGCCGACACAGACCCCGAGATTGCGCAAGCGATTCGTGACGAGGTAGAGCGCCAGAACTCAGGCATTGAGCTGATTGCTTCGGAGAACTTCGTCAGCGCTGCGATCCTCGACGCAATGGGCTCGGTCCTCACCAACAAGTACGCGGAGGGATATCCGGGACGGCGGTATTACGGTGGGTGCGAGTGCGTCGACGTGGCGGAGGCCCTCGCGATCAGCCGCGCCAAGAGCCTGTTCGGAGCTGAACACGCGAACGTGCAGCCGCATTCGGGAGCGCAGGCGAACATGGCCGCGTATTTTGCTTTGATCCGTCCGGGTGACACCGTGCTCGGGATGAACCTGGCCCACGGCGGCCACCTCACGCACGGCCATCCGCTGAACTTCTCGGGCCAGCTGTATACCGTCGTGCCCTACGGCGTGCACCGCGAGGACGAGCGAATCGACTACGACGAACTGGAGCGCCTCGCGCGCGAGCACACACCCCAGCTGATCATGGTGGGGGCGAGCGCCTATCCGCGTATCATCGACTTCGCACGCATCGCCGCCGTCGCATCGGAGATCGGAGCGGCAATGGTGACCGACATGGCCCACATCGCCGGATTGGTGGCCACCGGACTCCATCCGAGCCCTGTGCCACATGCCGACATCGTCACGACGACGACACACAAGACACTCCGCGGGCCGCGTGGCGGCCTCGCGCTGTGTCGAGAGACCCACCGCAAGCGTCTCGACAAGGCACTGTTCCCGGGGGTACAGGGCGGACCGCTGATGCACATCATCGCGGCCAAGGCCGTCTGCTTCAAGGAGGCGGCAGAACCGGGCTTCGCCGACTATCAGCGGCAGGTCGTGACCAACGCGGCGCGCTTGGCGTCCGGGCTCGCAGCACAGGGGTTCCGCATCGTGAGTGGAGGTACGGACACGCATCTGCTGCTGGTCGACGTCCTCTCTCGCGGCCTCACCGGCACGGCGTCGGAGGCGGCGCTCGGCCGCGCGGCCATCACGGTCAACAAGAACGCCATTCCTTTCGACCAGCACCCTCCGATGGTCGCGAGCGGCATCCGGCTCGGCACGCCGGCGGTCACGACGCGTGGCATGACGGAACCGGAGATGGATTTCATCGCCGAGCTGATCGCCCGGGTCCTTACCGCGCCCGACAACGAGCGCGTGGCAGGCATGGTTCGTGCCGAAGTCGAAGCACTGTGCCGGAAGTTCCCACTGTACCCGACCAGTCCGAGTTGACGCGCGCCGTTGCCGAGGCGTTCGCGGACGACGGTGTGCTCGCGGGTGCGCTGCCGGCGTTCGAGGCCCGCGACAGCCAGCGCACGATGGCGACGTCCGCCGCAGAGCTCTTCGAGCATGGCGGCGTCCTACTGGCCGAAGCAGGCACCGGTACCGGCAAGACGCTCGCCTATCTCGTGCCCGCCATTCTGAGCGGCGAGCGTGTGCTGGTCTCGACCGGCACCAAGAATCTCCAGGATCAGATCTTCTACAAGGACCTGCCCGCGTTGCGAACCGCGCTCGATAGGCCTTTCACGGCCGCGTATATGAAGGGACGCGGGAACTATCTCTGCCTCCACCGATTCGCGGCACTTCAGGGAGACAACGCGCCTCGCTCCGCCGCCGACGCCGCCTACATCGCCCAAATTGCCGAGTGGGCCGAGCAGACCGAGATCGGCGACCGAGCGGAGGTCGAGGACCTCCCCGACAACCTGGCCGTCTGGCACGATGTCTCGGCCACATCGGAGAACTGCATCGGCACGGAGTGCCCGTCGTATCGTGAGTGCTTCGTCACGAAGATGCGCCAACGCGCCGCCGAGTCAGACCTCGTCATCGTCAACCATCACCTCCTGTGCGCCGATGCGGCCGTGCGGGAAAGCGACTATGGCGAGGTGATTCCGGCGTGTTCGTACGCGGTCATCGACGAAGCGCACCAGCTCGAAGACGTGGCGACGCAGTACTTCGGCGTCGCTGTCAGTAATCGCCGGCTCGACGACCTCGAGCGCGACGGCCAGCGCGTACTCGGTGAGGTCGCCGACCTCAATGTAGACGACGTCGGCATTCGCGAGCTGCGGGACCTCCTGGACCAGGTTCGCAACGCGGCCCGGTTTTTCTTCGGCGCCCTCATAGCGTCCGACGTCGCCACCGATCGGTCCCGATTCACGCCTGATGCGATCGCACCGGTGGCTGAGCCGGGTCGTCGGCTCGTGCGCGCGCTCGACGATCTCGCGCGCGCGCTGTCCACCGCGGACGCGGCGTCCGAAGAGTTGCAGGCGCTGGGCCGTCGCGCCACCGAGCTTGGCGGCCATCTCTCCTTCCTGCTCGCCGCGGACGATCGCGACTTCGTCTACTTTCTCGAGCGACGCCGGCGCGGCGTCTTTCTGCGCGCGTCGCCCATCGATGTGTCCGGTATCGTCCGCGAGCTTCTCCTCGACCGCATGCAGGGCACGATCCTCACATCGGCGACGCTCACGGTGGATGCCTCGTTTCACTACCTGCGCGGCCGGCTGGGGGTGGCAGAAGCGAGCGAGCTACGCCTGACCTCTGAGTTCGACTACCGCCAACAGGCCATCCTCTACCTGCCGCGCGACATGCCAGACCCGCGGCATCCGACATTCACTGAGGCGGTCGCACAACAGGTCCACGGTCTCCTGCGTGTGACCGCCGGTCGCGCCTTCGTGCTCTTCACGAGCTATGTGAATCTCCGCGACGTGGAGGCGCGTCTCGCGCCGACGCTTCCATATCCGATCTTCGTCCAGGGCCGTGCGCCACGCACGGTGCTGCTTCGCGAGTTTCGGACGACCGCGAATGCCGTCCTGCTCGCCACATCGAGCTTCTGGCAGGGGGTCGACGTCGTCGGCGATCAGCTGAGCTGCGTCGTGATCGACAAGCTGCCGTTCGCGTCGCCTGGTGATCCGCTGACCGCCGCCCGGATGGAGAAGATCGCCGACGATGGCGGCAGCGCGTTCGGAGACTACCAGGTGCCCCTGGCCATCCTCGCGCTCCAGCAAGGTCTCGGACGGCTGCTCCGTCATCGCACCGACCGCGGCGTGCTGGCGCTGCTCGACTCAAGGGTGCAGACGAAGGGCTACGGCCGCCGATTTATCGCCTCGCTCCCCCCAGCGCCGGTGACGCACGATCTGGCCGAGGTGGACCGTTTCTTCAACGATGAGAGACTGGAGCGGTAGGCTGGCAGATCAAGCGCTCGTCGACACCTTCAGGCGGAACACCGCAACGGTCCGGAACCGCATCCGGCAGGCGGCGCAACAGGCCGGGCGGCGTCCAGAGGACATCCGTCTCGTGGCGGTCTCGAAAACGTTCCCGCAGACGTATATCGAAGCAGCCGTCGAGGCAGGGCTCCACCACCTGGGCGAGAATCGCGTGCAGGAAGCCCTGCAGAAGATCGCACAATCGACCGAACTACAGATCGAGTGGCACTTGATTGGCCACCTGCAAGGGAACAAGGTGCGGAGCGCCGCAGCCGCGTTCCACTGGATTCACTCGGTGGACAGCGTCAAGCTTTTGCATCGGATCGACCAGGCTGCCAGCGACCAGGGCGTCACGCCGCACCTGCTCGTGCAGGTCGATCTTGCAGGCGAGGCGGCTAAACATGGCGCATCGCTGGAGGAGACTCGTCGCCTCCTCGACGCCGCGCCGTCGTGTCAGGCCGCCGCGGTCTGCGGGCTAATGGTCATGCCGCCGTGGAATGACGACCCTGAGCAGGCCCGGCCCTACTTCCGTCGACTGCGCGACCTGCGCGATGAGCTGGTCAGCGACGGGGTGGCCGTCCGCGTCACCCGCGACCTATCGATGGGGATGAGCCACGACTTCGAGGTCGCAATTCAGGAAGGCGCAACGATAGTGCGTGTAGGCACGGCGATCTTCGGCCGCCGGACTCCGCCCGCCGAGAGGGCGACATCAGTATGAACGTGACGCCACTCGATCTCCAACAACACAAGTTCCGGTTGTCCGTCCGAGTTTTTGAGCGTGCTGAGGTGACCGCGTTTCTGGTGGAAGCCGCGACGACTATGAGTAGGCGCTGCGCGAGCTCGACAAGATGCGAGATGCGCTACAGCGCCGGGACGAACAGCTCGCCGAGCACCGCGAGCGTGAGACGAATCTCCGCAACACCCTGCTGACGCCTCAAAAGCTGGCCGATGATGTTCGACACAACGCCAAGCACGACGCAAAGGCGATCGTGCGCGACGCCCAAAGCCGCACCAACCTGGCGCTGAAAAAGGTCCACGCCCGTCTCGAATGGTCGAGCGCGAGATACCGCAGCTCCGCCTTAAACGTACCGATGTAGAAACATCGCTCGAGGCATCAATCAGTGCACTCACCAACGTACTCGAGTTCGTTCGCAGACAAGAATCGGCCACCGGCGGGGACAACATCCGGCTCTACCGGCCACGATCGTCCGCCGACGAGCCGTTCGTCGCGGGTACCGCGACGTCGGACCGGCACCCCCCAGATCCGGAGGGCTCCCATCAAGGAGCTCTCGTCTGATGGACATGTAGGGCGAGGCTTCAGCCTCGCCTCGCAGGCCTGAAGGCCTGGGCTACGCAAGCGACCTCCGGACCTAACAGTCCACTAGTCTTGAAGCCCCGGGGTGAAGTCATTCGCTCGCTGGGACGTAATCACCTGTCCGTCGATGCTGGACTCGAACGTCCACGGCGCGGAGACCCCCTGGCGCACGTTGAGCTCGGCGGTGTAGACCGCATCAATCTACGTGTGTTCCTGCAAACGGCGCACCGCGATCCCGGCGGCGGTCAGCGAGAGGTCGAACGTGGAGGCTAGCTCCAGCGTACGCCGGATGACCACGCCGTCCGGGACATCCATGCTCTGCCGGGCCGTTTCCAGCAGCCGCGTCTCGAATTGGCGACTGTGAATGTAGAACGGTCCGACTCGCCAGCTGGCACACACGAGGGCCGCCAGCGTGAGCCACTATAGAATCGCCCGCATCGTCAGATCCTGCGTCAATCCACCTGGCGAAACATCCGATCCCACCGCGTGCGTGTGAAGAAGTGGGTGACGACCGACGTCATCCGCCGGACGGTGGCGCCGAGACCAGTGTCGGCGAACAACTCCGGTGCCTGGGCGTCATAGGACCAGTAAATGACGACCGCCTTCCCCTTAAGGTGGCCGTGCGGCAACGTACCCCAATACCGGCTGTCTTCGGAGTTGTCGCGGTTGTCCCCCATCACGAAGTAGTGCCCTGGCGGGATCGACACCGGCCCGTGGTTGTCTCGCCCGTCGAGCGCAAACGCCCCGTCTGGTAGGCTCGTCATGCGACTGGGTAGATATGGCTCATCGAGCGGCACCGCGTCGATATGCACCGTCTTGTCACGAACCTCGAGCGTCTCACCCGGCAGGCCGACGACCCGCTTGATGAAATCGCGGTCGGGCGAGTTGGGAAACTTGAACACCACGATGTCACCGCGCTGCACGTCGCCGGTCGGCAACAACACACGCTCCGCCGCTGAGGCAGTCGGACTGAAGAGGTACTTGTTGACGAGCAGATGGTCGCCGATGAGCAGGTTGTTTTCCATCGAGCCCGTGGGGATCTTGAACGCCTGCACGACCCACGTTCGAATGAAGAACGCCAGGATCACGGCGATAACGATGGACTCGAAGTACTCACGCAGGGTGGACTTACGGAACGATGCAGCGGGGACCGGTGCGTCAGTCATCGCCCACCTTGAGAACCGCCAGAAATGCTTCCTGAGGAATCTCCACGCTCCCGACCCGCTTCATCCGACGCTTTCCTTCCTTCTGTTTCTCGAGGAGCTTGCGCTTCCGTGAAATATCGCCGCCGTAGCATTTGGCCAGCACGTTCTTCCGCAGCGCTCGGACGCTCTCGCGCGCAATGACGCGGGTACCAATTGCGGCTTGGATCGCGACGTCAAACATCTGACGCGGGATGAGCTGGCGCATTCTCGCCGCCAACGCGCGGCCGCGCGTGTAGGCCATGTCCCTGTGCACGATGACGGACAGCGCATCGACCGGGTCGCCGTTGACCAGCAGGTCCAGCTTAACGAGCGGCGCTTCACGGTACCCCGTGACATGATAATCGAGTGACGCGTATCCACGCGATATCGTCTTGAGCCGATCGTAGAAATCAAGCACGACTTCATTGAAGGGCAGCTCGTAGGAGATCAGCACGCGGTGCGACGCGTGGTACTCGAGGTTTTTCTGCACACCCCGCTTCTCCTGACAGAGCTGCAGTATGGCGCCGACCTGGTCAGCCGGCGTTAGGATCATCGCGGTGATGATCGGCTCCTCGACCTTGGCGACGCGGCTCACCTCGGGCAGCTTTGCGGGACTGTCGATTTCCCGGACCTCGCCATCGGTCGTCGTCACACGGTAGAGCACACCCGGCGCGGTCGTCACCAGGTCCATGTGGAACTCGCGCTCCAGCCGCTCCTGGACGATATCCAGGTGCAGCAGGCCGAGGAACCCACACCGAAAACCGAACCCAAGCGCGGCAGACGTTTCCGGCTCAAAGAAAAATGATGCATCGTTCAGTCGCAGCTTCTCGAGGGCCTCGCGGAGATCCGCGTACTGATGGCTCTCGACCGGATAGAGACCGGCAAACACCATCGGCTTCAATTCCTTAAAACCGGGGAACGGACTCGCTGTCGGTCGGGCCGTCTCAGTGACCGTGTCGCCGACGCGGGCGTCGGTGACATTCTTGATGTTGGCGATGACGAATCCCACCTCACCAACGGAGAGCTGGTCGACGGTCTCGAGCTTTGGTGAGAACACCCCGACTCGTTCCACCTCGTAGTCTTGGGCGGCCTCCATCAATCGAATCCGCATCCGGGGCCCGATCGCGCCATCGATGACTCGAATGAGCACGATGACGCCGCGGTAGGCGTCGTACCAGGAATCAAAGATCAGCGCCTTCAACGGCGCATCGGGGTCGCCCTCGGGCGGCGGCAGGCGGGCGACGATGGCCTCGAGCACCTCGACCGTTCCACGGCCTTCCTTCGCGCTGGCCAGCAGCGCGTCCGCGGCGTCGAGCCCGACGAGGTCCTCGATCTGGAGCGCTGCCTCGTCGGGCATCGCGCCTGGCAGATCGATCTTGTTAATGACCGGGATGATCTCAAGACCGTGGTCGACCGCGAGATAGGCGTTGGCCACGGTCTGCGCCTCAACGCCCTGGGAGGCGTCGACGAGCAGCAGCGCGCCCTCGCATGCCGCCAGCGACCGCGTCACTTCGTAGGAGAAGTCGACGTGGCCCGGTGTATCGATGAGGTTCAGGACGTAGGACTGACCGTCACGTGCGACATAGGACAAGCGAACCGAGTGGGCCTTGATCGTGATGCCACGTTCCCGCTCCAGGTCCATACTGTCGAGGACCTGCGCCTCCATCTCGCGGGGCCGCAGCGCGCCGGTCTGCTCCAGAAAGCGGTCCGCCAGCGTCGATTTTCCATGATCGATGTGGGCGATAATCGAGAAATTGCGAATGCGATGATGATTCATCGAGCGGCGCAGAACTGCGGGTCAATTGTACGGGACCTGATTCAGACCGCGCTGAGTGATTCCGGTCGGACCGCTTACGGACCGTGTGACGCGAAGACCTCGACGTTGCCGTGGTCATCGAACGTGTAGACGTTGTAGGCCACCGGGTTGGGGCCCTCCATTCCCGGCGATCCGGGCGGCATCCCTGGGACGGTAAGTCCGACGACCGGCGGCCGCTCCTCGAGCAGTCGCAGCACATCCGTAGCGGGCACATGCCCCTCGATCACGTAGCCGTCGACGATCGCCGTGTGGCACGACGTCATGCGCGGCGGGACGCCCCGTTCACGCTTCAGCGGGACCACGCTGCGAACATCCGTCGTCTTCACGTTCAAGCCGTGTTCGCGCAGGTGAACCACCCACCCCATGCAGCAGCCTCACGTGGGACTCTTGTAGACGTCCACCTCGGGCGCCTCCTGGGCGCCAACGACATACAGACCGACCCCCGAGAGACCGAGAAATGCGGTAAGCATGGCGATGCGCATCGTCTTCACTGGCACTCCTTCGAGTCTTCACTGGACGGGGTTTCACCCCGATCCCCCGCGCCGGTGCGCGTCGTGGCCGTTTGCCGCCGGCCCCACACGACTACGAAATCCTCGTTTCGTACTGCACAACGGCCTACGTCTGGAGGACGCCCCGACTCACCTAGACTCTAACAATTATATGGAAAAGGTCACCGTTGTTCGAGCGGCACGTACGGCTGTGGGTGCTCGGGCCCGATGTATTCAGCGCGCGGACGGATCAGGCGGTTGTTAGCATATTGCTCCAGCACGTGCGCGGTCCAGCCAGCCGTCCGGCTGACCGCGAAGATCGGCGTAAAGAGATCAATGGGTATCCCAAGCAGGTGGTAGGTGGACGCCGAGTAAAAATCGACGTTGGCGTCGATCTTCCTCTCCGCCGTCATCACCGCCTCGATCCGCCGAGACATCTCGAACCAGCGGGTTTTCCCGATCCGTTCGCCGATCTGCTTCGACATCTGCCGGAGGTGTGTCGCGCGGGGGTCTTCAGTGCGGTACACCCGATGCCCGAAGCCGGGCACCTTATCCTGGCGGGCGAGCATGCCGCGGACCGTCGCGTCGATCCGAGCGTCGTCGGCGTCCTCTCCGATCGCCAGCAGCATCTTCATCACGTCAGCGTTGGCGCCGCCATGGAGTGGCCCCTTGAGCGCGCCGATCCCCGACACCACAGCCGAGTGGACGTCGCTCAGCGTAGCGGCGGTCACCCGCGCCGCGAACGTCGACGCGTTCAGCTCGTGGTCCGCATGGAGCACCAACGCCACGTCGAGGGCGCGCGCCGCGAGCCCCGACGGTCGGGTGCCGGTCAGCATCAGGAGAAAATTCGCCGCGTGCGACAGAGCCGGATCCGGGTCAATAGCCCCCCCGCCGGCGGTCATCCGCCCGTAGGTGGCGACCACGCTGGCCACCTGTGCTGTCAGCCGAACGGCCTTGCGATACGCTGCGGCGGGGGACCGATCCTCCGACTCCGGGTCGTAGTGCGCCAGCGTGGACACAAGCGTGCGGAGTGCGTCCATTGCGTGTCCTCGCGGCAGCATGCGCACCTGGCGCAGCATCGCCTCGGGTAAAGCTCTGGCGCCCGCGAGCGCGGTCCGCAGATCGCCGAGCTCCGCCCGCGTCGGGAGGCGCCGGTGCCAGAGCAGGTAGCACACCTCTTCGAAGGTCGCTTCGCGGGCGAGATCGTGGATGTCGTGGCCGCAGTAGGCCAGCACCCCCTGGTCGCCGTCGATATAACAGATCGCCGACGACGTCGCGACGACGCCTTCGAGACCCGCCCTGGTGCGCGACTCCTGTGGCATGGCGCTCCGTGCGGTCATCGGACCGGATGATAGGCGAGCGGCGTCGATCGATCCGCCTCGAACGACTCGCACGTGGATGGGCGGCACGCCGGTGGACGCGGCGATCGACCACGACCTTTTGTGTAAAAATACGCGAAGTTGCACCATTCGGCGCCGAACATGGTGCGACGGGCGAGCGAGCCGCTAGACAAGCCAACAACCAGCGTCTCGCGCGAAGGGCACATCAGGCGGCGACGGTACATCCCGAACCGCACGGCGCGCAAGTCGGCCGGTTGGCGTCCCGGTATGAATCACGAGCAGTTGCAGGCGCTCCTAGCGGACGTCGCGCGCGGCACCCTCTCGGCGGCCGAGGCGGAGCCACGGCTCCTAGACCTCGCGCGCCGCGCATCGTTCGAAGATCTCGGGTTCGCTCGCGTGGACCATCACCGCGCGGTCCGACAGCGGTTCCCCGAGGTCGTCTTCGGTGCCGGCAAGACCCCAGCACAGGTGGCCGCGATCGCCGAACGCATCGTCGCCGCCGGCCAGAATCTCCTCGTCACCCGCACGGACACCGCCTCCTTCGCGGCCGTGCGCCGCGCGATCCCCGGCGCGGTGTTTCACGACACGGCCCGGGCCATCACCCACACCACCGCCACGCGGGAACCGAGCGGACGGGGGGTGATTCTTGTGACGTCCGCCGGGACCTCCGACCTCCCAGTGGCGGAAGAGGCGCGCGTCGCCGCGGAGGCGCTGGGCAACCGCGTCGAGGCGCTCTACGACGTCGGGGTGGCCGGCGTGCATCGGTTGCTGGCCGAGCAAGACCGGCTGAGCGCCGCCCGCGTGATCATTGCGGTGGCGGGAATGGAAGGGGCGTTGCCGAGCGTGATCGGCGGTCTGGTAAGTGCCCCGGTCATCGCCGTGCCGACCAGTGTCGGATACGGCGCGAGCTTCGGCGGGCTGACGGCCTTGCTCGGCATGCTCAACAGCTGCGCAGCAGGGGTAGCGGTCGTCAATATCGACAATGGCTTTGGTGCCGCCGCTATGGCGAGCACCATCACTCACCTCGACTAGGATTTATCCGTGATCGACGATGCGGCGCTCCGGGCACTCGAGTTCGACCGGATCGTCGAAGTCGTCCGCAGTCTCGCGCTGACACCGCTCGGCGCCGCCGCCCTCGGTGCCATGCGCCCCCACAGCGACACCCGGGCGATCCAGACCGCGCTGTCAACGACGACAGAGGGCGTGGCCTATCTGGACGCGAACCCGCCGTTTCCGCTCGAGGGCCCCGAGGACCTCGGCGACATCCTCGCCGCCCTGGCCATCGAGGGACGGCTGCTCGACGCCCGCCAACTGGTCGGGCTTGCGACGTTTCTCGCATCGGTCGCTGCCGCCCGCGCGGCGGTCGCCCGCGCGAGCGGCGGGCCGTTCCCTGCGCTGCGGGCCCTCGTCGACGGGTGCCACGCCTTCGAACGCGAGGTCGCCGACATACGGGGGGCGATTGATGATCAGGGCGAGGTCGCGGACGGCGCGTCGCCGGAGCTACGCGCGATTCGTGACCGGCTGCGCAAGCAGCGGGGTCGCTTGCGGAACATGTTCGAGTCGTATCTCCGGGGACCCGAGACCGTCAAATACCTGCAAGAGCAGATCGTCACCGAACGGAACGGCCGCTTTGTGTTGGTGGTGCGGTCGCAACATCGCAGCGCGATTCCAGGCATCGTGCACGGCAGCTCCGGTAGCGGTGCCAGCCTTTTCCTCGAGCCGCTGAGCACCGTCGAGGTCAACAATGACATCGTGGCTCTGGAACAGGACGAGGCACGCGAGGTCGCCCGCATCCTCCTGGCTCTGGCCAACGCACTTCGCCAACGCGGCCTGGACCTGCGGCACACTCTGACGGCTGCCACGGACCTCGACGTGATTCAGGCGCGGGCGAGCGTATCGGCGTTGTATGGCGGCGTCGAGCCACAACTGGTTCCCGAACCTCGAATCGAGCTCCCCGCCGCCCGCCACCCGCTGCTGATTCCAGCGATCCGCGCGCGGACGCGCGAGCTGACCGAAGACCAGGTTCCCATCGCCACGGATCCGGTGGCCGTCGACATTCGGCTGGCACCGCCCACCGGCGCGCTGGTCGTGACCGGCCCGAATACCGGTGGCAAGACAGTGGCGCTCAAGGCCACCGGACTGCTCGTCCTGATGGCGCAGGCCGGACTCCACGTGCCGGCTGGGCGTGGCGCTCAAGTTGCCGTCTTCCGGTCGGTGTTCGCCGATATCGGCGATGAGCAATCGCTCACCAGCAGCCTGTCGACGTTCTCGGGCCACATCACGAACATCGTCGAGATGGACCGCCGCCTCGCGCTGCCGGCGCTGGTGTTGCTCGATGAGATGGGCGCCGGCACCGACCCCACCGAGGGCGGGGCACTCGCCGCGGCAATCGTCGAGCGGTTCCGCAGCCGCGGTGCCCTAGTCGTGGCGACGACGCACGACGACATACTCAAGTCGTACGCGTCGACCACCGATGGGGTCACTTGCGCCGGCTTCGGGTTCGACCCGGAGACGTACGCGCCGACCTATCAATTAACCTATGGCACACCGGGCCGCAGTCTCGCGCTCGAAATTGCCGCTCGGCTCGGCGTCGCCACGGAGGTCATCGATGACGCGCGCGCGCGCCGGAGCGCGCGCGAAGCGCAGCTGGCGGACCACCTGGCGCGAGTGGATGCGGAGACACGGGAGCTCAAGGTACGCCAGGCCGAGGTTGCCGACCAACGAGCGGATGTCACCCGCGCGCGCGTAGATCTCGGCGCTGCACAGCGCGCGCTCAAGGAGCGTGAGCACGCCGCACGCGGCCGCTTCGCGGGTGGCCTCGATGCCCATCTGCGTACCGCACGGCGGGAAGTCGACGCGATCGTGAACGGGCTGCGCATCCGCGCCGCACAACTTGAGGGGCAGGCTGCAGGCCGGCCGCGCCTCGCCACCGGTGAGACGGGTAGGCTGCGACGCGAGGCAACCGACGCCCTGCAAGCCGTGGCGGCGAACGCCGGCGCGTCGGTTGCCGTCGCCGGAGAGACACGCTTCGGAAGCACGACCGATGATGCCCCGCCCGCCGTCGGCAGCCGGGTCATGGTCAAGAGCTTGCAGCTCGAAGGCACGGTCGTGGCAACGCACGAGCGGGAGGCGGAGGTCGAGGCGCGCGGCAAGCGCCTTCACGTGCGGTTCGACGACGTGCGCCTCCTCGCCACCGGCGACGAGACGACTGGCGGCGGGATCACGGTCGACGTGCGGAGTCCAAACGAACCACTTGAGGAGCTCAACGTGATTGGATGCCGCGTGGATGAAGCGTTGTCGCGCGTGGAAAAGTACATGGACCAGGCAATCATCAGCGAGCAACGCCAACTGCGGGTCATTCACGGGCATGGGACGGGTCAGCTCCGCCGCGCGATTGCCAGCTTCCTCGACCACCACCCGCAAGTGGCGACGTTTGCGCTAGCGTCCCCCGAGCACGGGGGCCGCGGTGTCACGGTCATAGCACTCAAGGACTAGTGGCCTGCACGGCCATTTCTGGAGTGCGGTCCGAGCCGCGACGCCCGGCTGGCAAGGCGTGACGAGGGAGCATGTTCCGTATATATGACCGAGGAACACCGCTGGTAGGAGGTGCGTCCCGGCCGGAAATCGCTCTACAAATAGCTATTACAGTCCACTAGGACGCGCGGATCGTGGGACGCTTTCCACAGGGCTTCATCGACGACCTGAAGGCACAGGCCGACATCGTACAGGTTGTGCAGGATGCCGTTCCGCTGAAGAAGGCAGGCAGCAGCTTCAAAGGACTCTGTCCGTTTCACACGGAGAAGACTCCCTCGTTCCACGTCAACCGGGACAAAGGGTTCTTTCACTGCTTCGGGTGCGCGACGGGCGGCGACGTAGTCAAGTTCGTAGAGCTCTACGAGAAGCTGAGCTTTCCGGAAGCCGTTCGCCTCCTCGCCCAACGCGTTGGGCTCGAGGTGCCAGCCACGGGCGATCCGGAGCGTGACGCGGCCGCTGAGGCCGAACGTGAAGCGCTATTGAAGGTGCACGAGCTGGCCTTGGCGTACTTCCAAGAGCAGCTCGCCGGTGAGTCGGGCATCCATGCGCGCGCCCATCTCGAGGCGCGCGCCGTGCGCCCGGACACGGCCCAGACGCTCGGTCTCGGATTTGCCCCCCCAGAGCGCGAGAGCTTGAAACGACGCCTCCTCGGCACTGGGCAGCCGCTCGATCTTCTGCTCCGGAGCGGTCTTGTCGTCGATCGCGGCGGCCAGACCATCGACCGCTTTCGGAATCGTCTAATGATTCCCATCTGCCGCGACGCCGGATCGGTCATCGCCTTTGGCGGACGCGCCCTGGCGGACGACCAACAGCCCAAGTACGTGAACTCGCCGGAAACACCGCTCTACACGAAGGGCCGCATACTCTACGGCCTGCACATGACCAAGCAGGCCATCCGGCGTCTTGGGTACGCCGTGATGGTCGAGGGGTACTTCGACGTAGCCCAGGCCCTCCAGGCCGGTGTCCAACCGGTCGTCGCCACATGCGGCACGGCACTGACCGACGCGCAGGCGCGGCTCCTGCGCCGCTTCACATTGAAGGCGATCCTCAGCTTCGACCCTGATCTCGCCGGACAGAGTGCCTCCGCGCGCTCCGGCGAGTTGTTGATCTCGTCCGGGCTCCAGGTCAACGTCGCGCGCCTACCACCCGGAGAAGACCCCGACACGTGCGTCCGCAGCCGAGGCGCGGCGTACTATGTCCAATCGCTCAAGCAATCGCAGCCCTACCTCGAGTTCGTGCTCGACCGCGCCGCCACCGGTCGCGATTTCGGTCGCGATGCCCAGCGGCGAGCGTTCCTGGCGGAGATGCTCACGGTTGCTGCCCGCATCCCAGACGCGGCGGCACGCGATCAGTTCGCCGACCGGCTCGCACACAAGGCGCGCATCATGGAAGACGTCGTACGAGACGAGATCCGGAAAGCGGCGGTCGCGCGCCGCACAGATGTCGCCGCGACCGGGTCCACAGCGGCGACGTCAGTGCAACCGGCCGAGAAGGGACTTGTCTGGGCCATCGTGCGCGACACCACGTCTGCCCAGGCGGTGCTTCGCGATATGGACCCCGAGGACTTCCGCGGTCTTGCCACCGCATCCATTCTGCAGGTCGCATGCACGCTCGCCGATTTTCCGCCTGACGCAGTGCCTGGTACGCTCGCGGATCGGCTGAGCGCGGACGAGGCCGCGCTGGTGTCGGCGATTGCCGCCGAGACCACCGCGCCGGCGGCGGTGAACGACTGCGGTCTCGAGCTGCGGCGTCTGAGATACGCGCGCGAGCGCGCTGCGCTCCAGGATGAGATCGATCGAAGACAACGCGATGGCACGCCTGGGGCGTTAGCAGAAATAGACGGCCTGTGGCGGCAGAAGAGAGATCTGCTCCAACGCATCGAGGCGTTGTTCCGCTGATGAGCGATTCCGAGCACAAACGGTCGCCGGCATATACAATCTCCCCCGTGGCGCGAGCACGCGACGACGTGAGAGCCAAGGACACAAAGTCACCGGTCATCGAGGACAAGCTCGACGAGATCCGCCAGTTGATGCTGGTCGGCAAAGAAAAAGGCTTTCTCCTCTTCGACGAGATCAACGAGCTGCTACCCGCCGAGATCACATCGTCCGATGATCTAGACGACCTGTTCAGCATGTTCAACGCTGCCGGTATCGAGGTCGTCGAGTCAGAAGAGAAGTACAAGGCGCGCAAGCTGCTGCAGCGCTCGGAGGACGGGAACGACGAGTCCGACCTCGATCTGACGCCCAGCGCCATCGACAAGACGAACGACCCGGTGCGGATGTATCTCCGCGAGATGGGCACGGTGCCGTTGCTCACGCGGGAGGGCGAGGTAGGGATCGCCAAGCGCATCGAGCGCGGCAAGCTGTCGGTCATCAAAGCCATCTCACGGACGCCGACCATCGCGAAGGTCGTCATCCAACTCGGCGAGCAACTACGGACCGGCGACCGCACCATCCGCGAGCTCGTGATCTTGCAGGATGAGGAGCTCACGGACGATCGGGTCGCCAACCGCGCCCGCCAGGTGCTCCGCCAGGTCGAGGCTGTCAAGCAGGCACGCCTCGACTCCCAGAAGAAGGACGCCAAGCTCGGCACGATTTCAAGACGCGACAAGCGCAAGTACCGACGGTATCGGTGGCGCGCGCTGCGCGCGCGGGTCGAGCTTTCGCGACTCATTCGGCTCATCGAGTTCACCGAACCGGTCAAGCGCCGCCTGATTGATCTCATCAAGGACGCCGTCGACGTCGTGCAGCGGACCGAGTTCGAGATCGACCTCCTCAACCGTCAGCTCACGAGCAAGACGAAGCGTCCGCGACTCAGGGACGAGGAGCGTCGGCGGCGGCTGCGCGAGCTGCGGCCATTGCAACGCGCACGGGTCACCGACATGGAGCAGACGGCGGTGGCGCTGTCGCGCGTTCTTGGGGTGATCCAGCGGGGAGAGATCCAGGCCGAGCAGGCGAAGAAAGAGCTGGTGGAGGCCAATCTCCGCCTGGTCGTCTCGATCGCCAAGAAATATGCGAACCGCGGCCTTCAGTTCCTCGATCTCATTCAAGAGGGCAACATCGGCCTCATGAAGGCAGTCGACAAATTCGAGTATCGCCGGGGCTACAAGTTTTCCACCTACGCCACCTGGTGGATTCGCCAGGCCATCACCCGGGCAATTGCCGACCAGGCTCGGACTATCCGTATCCCGGTCCACATGATCGAGACGATCAACAAACTGATCCGGACCTCGCGCGCGCTCGTGCAGGAGCTGGGTCGAGAGCCGAGCTCCGAGGAGATCGCCACCCGCATGGACATTCCGGTCACCAAGGTGCGCAAGGTCATGAAGATCGCCCAGGAGCCCATTTCACTCGAAACCCCAATCGGCGAGGAAGAAGACAGCCATCTCGGAGACTTCATCGAAGATCGCCAGGTCGTCTCCCCAGCCGAGGCGGTGATCACCTTGAACCTGCAAGAGCAGACCGAATCGGTCCTCAAGAGCCTGACGCCGCGCGAGGAAAAGGTCATCAAGATGCGGTTTGGAGTCGGCGACGGCAGCGAACATACGTTGGAAGAGGTCGGACAGAACTTCGCGGTCACCCGTGAGCGGATCCGGCAGATCGAAGCGAAGGCGCTGCGTAAGCTGCGTCATCCGTCCCGCAGCCGCAAGCTACGAGTGTTCCTAGAGGGCGGCACGTGACGGGGCCCATAGCTCAGCGGTCAGAGCCGCCGGCTCATAACCGGTCTGTCCCAGGTT
>CAZYFH010000003.1:0-166811 GCA_964646815.1 uncultured Vicinamibacteraceae bacterium
GCAGCGGTTCGTCAGGTCAATCGTCAACACCGACCCGCGACCGTACTTGATCGTGCTGCTGCCGTGGTTGTGAAGCTTGGCGTCGTTGTGAGCCCGAATATCGCTGCCCGGGAACGAGTCCTCGAGATGCTTGAAGAACTCGGTGTCGATCGCCATGACGTCTTCGCAGTGTCCGTGGATCGGGCACTCCTTGACCATTAGGATCTCACCGTCGCGCTCGATGATTTGCGCCTTGATCTCGCCGACCTTCTGGTTCAAGAGGATGCGATAGTCCTGCTCGCCGTCGAGAATGGACTGCCGAGCCTCGCGCACGCACGTCGGGCAGAGCGAGTCGGTCTCCCGGGGCCAGCCGAGCGGGGGCTTCACTTTCTCGTGCGACTTCAGCAACGGCTTATCCGACCAGGTGGGCGTGAACGACGGCCGCCGGGTGAACGCGTTGTACCGGTCATAGAAAAACCACGCGCCGTTCGCCGCGACAGACAAGCCCTTCTCAAGGTACTTGATCGGTTTGTGCATCAGAGCTCCGTTTCAGGCATCTACATGGATGGTACCCTATCCGACCGGCTCGGGTCGAACGGGCCCAGCGACAAGTCGTTTATCTCTCATAGGATAGCGGAGAATGGGCCGGCGGAAGTCAACTTCCGTTGGAACGGCAAATCGAGGGGGTGAATGGGCGCTCAGTGGCCTGAACGGGCCGTCTGGAACCCATGCCTCTAGAGCGCGTACTGTCGAAACGTGCAGCTGATTCGCGCCCCTAGTCCGAGAGCAGCCGGACCGGTCGCCGGCAGAATCCTGGAGATACCGTGGAAGCGCAGCCGGCTCGGCCCGCCCATCACGAATGCGTCGCCCGACGACAGAGTGATGGCCTCGACCGGCTCGCGCCGGCGGGTGCCTCCGATGACGAAGGTTGCCGCGTCGCCGACAGATAGCGACACGATCGGGACGCCGGCGTCGAGGGTCACACGGGTCTCGTCCTTGTCTTGATGCAGTCCCATCTTGCCGGTCGAGTCGTATCGGGTCACGAGGCAGACATCGGGTCGGAGCGACATCCCCACGGATTGGCTCGCGCGGACCGCCATGGTCACCAGCGGTGACGGCAGCGGTGGCACCGGCAGGCCATCGTGATCGGACCGTGTCGGCTCGTAGGCATACCTCCGCGCGTTCCAGTGCAGCCCCAGACACATCAGATCGCATCGCAGGTGTCCCCCACCACGGACCTGTGGCCGGTAGAAGCCGGCGGGGGCCCTGGCCAGCGCCTCGACGATCGCCACTAGAGAGCGCTGGTCGTCGGACGTCAGAAACGCGGGCAAATGGAACGCGCCCGGGTAGACCTGGATGATCTCCATCGCTCAAGGACTCAAGGCTCAACGTAATCGTACCGCTATCATGGCGCCGTTCCCATGCCGCCTTCGCCAGATGTGGTCGTGGTCGGAGCCGGCGTGTTCGGCGCGTGGACCGCGTACCGGCTCCAGCGCACCGGCCGGTCGGTTATGCTGCTCGACGCGTTTGGCTCTGGGAACTCCCGCGCAAGTTCGGGCGGTGAGTCACGCATCATCCGCATCGGATACGGCAACAAGGCGATCTACTCCCGTTGGGCACTCGAGTCGATTGAACAGTGGCAAGTGCTGTTCCGCGAGGCGCGGCTTCCGTTGTTCGCAAAGACCGGTGTCTTGTTCCTCGGGCATCGCGACGACCCACTGACCGACGCGACTATCGCAACGTTGCAACAGCTCGATGCGACCATCGAGCTGCTCGGCCGGAACGATCTCGAACGTCGATTCCCCCAGTTTCGTCTCGGATCGATCGTCCGCGGCATCCTCGAGCCTAACAGCGGCGTCATCCTTGCCCGCCGCGCGGTCGACACCCTCGTGGGGCGCGCGATCCAGCTCGGCGTCGACTACCGGCTGGCCGCGGCGACCCAGCCGGCTGGCAACCACCGCCTGGTCGCTCTCGCGTTGTCCGACGGCACCGACGTGAGTGCCGGCGCGTTCGTGTTCGCCTGCGGTCCGTGGCTCGCCAAGCTGTTTCCCGATCTGCTCGCTCCGGTGCTGCACACGACCCGACAGGAGGTGTTCTTCTTTGGGGGCGAACCAGGAGACAGACGGTTTGTGGCGCCAACGCTGCCAGCGTGGATCGACTTCCGCGACGGTGTCTATGGCCTGCCGGATCTGGAGGGTCGCGGGGTCAAGATCGGCCTCGACACGCACGGACCGCCGTTCGATCCCGACGACGGCGACCGGCAACCGTCGGCGACCGCGCTGCTTGCGGCGCGTCGGCTGGCTGCCGATCTAATCCCGGCACTCCGGGAGGCGCCGCTGCTGGACGCGCGGGTCTGTCAATATGCAAACACGCCGAACGGTGACTTCCTGATCGACCGCCACCCCGGGTACGACAACGTGTGGCTGGTCGGCGGAGGCTCCGGCCACGGTTTCAAGCACGGCCCCGCAGTGGGCGCCTACGTCACCGCGCTGATGGACGGCGGCAGCGCGGAGCCGCAGTTTGAGCTCAACGCGAAGCGCGCGGAACGAGCGCGCGCCAGGGAGGTGTTTTAGCAGCGAACTTTCGGTCGCCCAGAGTCGTTGAACAGAACGAGCTCATACTCGGAACCAGCAATGAACGACATCCTTCACGATCTACGTTTCGCGCTCCGGCGATTCCGGAAACGCCCCTCTGGACGATGGTGATCATCGTCGTGCTGGCGCTCGGGATCGGCGCCAACACCGCCACATTCAGCGGCTTTGACGCGTAGCGCCAAACGGCCCTGTGTTCGGCGGCTCCTCCGGCGGCGCAATCGGCGTCCTAGGCCGCTGGGTCGGAGAACGGACCTCAGGTTAACCGCCGGTACTCGTCTAATGATTCCTATCGTCACGCGCCGTTCTGCAGCCACCATCCGAGCGGCATCGAGCACCGGGACATCGCCGGCCGGCCGACAGAGTCGTGCACGCTGTCGCTCACTTCGATCCCCATGGCAACAGCATCGACTTGATCCAGTTGGTCGCGGTAGCCAGCTTGTAGAGCTGGATCGCGCCGGCGGGGTCCACGTTCTTGGGGCACACTTCGGTGCACTCGCCGACCAACGTGCACCCCCACATGCCCTCGTGCTCGTCGAGCGCTTCCATTCGCCCGGCTGCGCCTTGATCTCGCGAATCCAAGTTGTATCGTTGGGCGAGGGCGATCACGGCTGGTCCGACGAACTTAGGCTCGAGACCGACGACAGGGCAGGCGGCGTAACAGAGCATGCAATTGATGCACATGCTGAACTGTTTGTACGCCTCCAACTGCGCGGGCGTCTGGAGGTGCTCACCATCGGCGATCGGCTTCTCTTCGTCACGAACGATCCATGGCTGCACTTTCTGGAGCTTCTGGAGGAAGTCGGAAATGTCGACCACGAGGTCGCGCATGATCGGAAAGAACTGCAGTGGCTCGATGTGGATCGGCCCGGACACGTAGTCGGACAGCGGGACCCCACAGGTGAGTTTCGGCGTGCCATTGACCATCATGCCGCAGCTACCGCAGACACCCATGCGACATGACCACCGGAAGGTGAGCGAGCCGTCTAACTGGTCCTTGACGTAGTTCAAGGCGTCCAGCACGACCCAATCTTCTCGATAGGGCACCTCGTAGGATTGCGAGGTGGGCTCGGAGTCGTCCTCCGGCCGATACCGCGCCACGTTCAACGTGATCGTATCCGCCATGCGGTTACCTCAGGAACCGAGGAGGGATCAGCTGGCCGACGACCGAACAGCATTCTCATCCGCCGACCGGAGCCGCGCGGGAACGCGCCACCCCTTGAGATTCCAGCCGTAGAGTCGCACTCTCATGAACCGCCACACACGGCGTGGGTAACTCGGGGTTGCCAGACGGGTGCCGAGTAGAACCGTCAGAATCGCGGCGTAGATAAGCGGCTCGCCGATCTCGAGTTTGACCAGCCAGAGGAAGTGGACCACGCCGGTAATCGCGATGACGTAGATCAGCTGGTGCAACGCGTGCCAGCGTTTCCCGCCCAGACGCCGCATCATCGCTTGCGACGAAGTGACCGCGAGCGGGATTAGCAACACGAAGCCGGTGAAGCCCGCGGTCACGTACTTCCGCTCGATCACGTCCTCGATGATGACGTCGAGCGCGAAGAAGTGATCCAGAACGACATAGGTCGAGAAGTGGAGCGTCGCGTAGAGAAACGTGAAGAGGCCGAGCATCCGGCGAAACCGGATGATTGCGTTCCAACCGGTCGCCCAGCGGGCCGGCGTGATCGCGAGCGTGATGAGCAGGAACCGGAGAGTCCAATTGCCCGTCCGGTGAGTGACATCCTCAATCGGGTTGACGCTGAGCCCACCGGTAAAAGCGTGCCAGACGAGCAGGACCGCGGGGCCCAAGCAAGCGAGAAAAACGATCGGCTTGAAACGGCGCGTCAACTGAGTAGCAGTCATGGCGGTGGCCGAGCGGACAGTGACAGCAGGTCGGCGTGCGGACGCCCGGCCTCCGGCGTCACAATCGTGCGTCTCAGTAGTTCTGGGCCAGGTCCATCCCCTCGTACAAGCTGGCGACCTGGTCAGCGTAGCCGTTGAACATCTGCGTCCGCTGGCGGAAGAACTTGCCGATCCGGCGCTCCGTCCGCTGTGTCCACCGCGGATGATCCACGTCCGGATTCACGTTGGCATAGAAGCCGTACTCGTGCGGAATAGAGACGTTCCAGGAATTGCGCGGCTGCTCCTCGACGAATTCGATGCGGGCGATCGACTTGAGACTCTTGAAGCCGTACTTCCACGGCACCATCAGACGCATCGGCGCGCCGTTCTGGTTCAACAGCGTCTTGCCGTAGAGGCCCACCACCATGATCGCCAGCGGGTTCATCGCCTCGTCCATCCGCAGCCCCTCGACATAGGGCCATTCCAGGCTACGAGTGCGCTGACCACGGAACTCGCTCGGCCGAACTAGCGTCTCGAACCGCACGTACTTCGCCCGAGACGTCGGCTCGAAGCGCTTGAGCAGATCGCCCAGCGGAAAGCCCACCCACGGCACCACCATCGACCACGCCTCGACGCAGCGGAGCCGATAGATGCGCTCCTCGAGCGGATGCGGCTTCAGGATGTCCTCGAGCGTGTAGTCGGCCGCGGGCTTGTTCATGTGCCCTTCGACACGGACACTCCACGGTTTGGGATTGAACTCGTGCGCGAAACGCTTTGGGTCCTCCTTGTTGATCCCGAACTCGTAGAAGTTGTTGTAGCTGGTGATCTCGTCGAACGTGTTCTGCGGCTCGTCCGTGCTGAACGTGCTCGTCTTTACGCCGGGCAGGTCATCCTGCGGCGCCGCGGCGCGCACGCCCCCGCGCGGGCCGCCGAGCGCTGCCGCGCCGGCCACGCCCAGCGCCGCCCCGGTCGCCGCTTGCATGAACTGCCGGCGGTCGTAGTACAGCCGCTCCGGCGTGATCTCGGACGACGGGATGTCTGGCGCTTGCTTGATCAGCATTCAAGTACCTCTGCTCTCGGGATCGAGCCTGCCGCGCGTCGATCTCCACACAAGTGCTGCGATGGTCGCCCCCCAGCGCCGTGCTTGTCAATAGTACCGCCGTGCGAGCCACTCGGGCGACACGCCAGCAAAGTACAGCAGAACCAGCATGACATTGAGCGCGCTCCGCCGCAGCCAGCCGTCCCGCTCCCACCGCCGTGGCGAGACACGGGCCGGAACAGGCGAGAACCAGAGCGACCCGCGCCGGCCGAGCCGGCGAATAAGGTCGACATCTTCCATCAGCGGGATCGCCCGGTAGCCATCGAGCGCTTCGAAGACCGCGCGCCGAACGAAGAGCGCCTGATCGCCGTATGGCAACGCGAACCACGACACGCGCGTCGCGACGCCCCACTCGATGAGACGGGCGACGCGCCGCGACGAATCGAGGATGAACCGGAACGCCCCCCCGACCACGTCGTCACGCCGGTCGGCGGCCCGAATCTCGTCGAGCCATCCGGGGTCCAGACGCGCGTCCGCGTGCACGAAGAGCAGCCAGCGACCCGCCGCGGCTGCAGCGCCTGCGTTCATCTGCGGCCCGCGCCCAACCGGACTCGTGCCCCAGCGGACAGCAGGAAAGCGCACACGCAGGGCATCGAGGGCACGATCGGTCGCGTCCCCGCTGACGACGACGACCTCTACGGCGTCGCCGGCCGCATCCGCGGCGAGCCCGGCGAGAAGCCCCTCGAGCTCCGAGGCGTCCCGGAGGATCGGGATCACGATGGAGACGAGGGGCGCTGGCACGACAAGGCTCACCCGTGGACCGTCCCGGTCAGTCGGCGTCGCGACCATCTGCCACCAGTCCCAGAAACGACGCGGTCTCCGACCACACGCGTTCGAGGCTGCCGGTCAACTGATGGTCGTCATCGAGTCGCACCATCCGCACGTGCGGCCGCGGCGCCGCAAAGCGCGCGACCGTCTCCGGATCGACCACCGCGTCCTGATTGCCTTGTAGCACCAGCATCGGCGCCCCGCACTTCGCCGCAAAAGAGTCGTAGCGGTGGGCGTCGGTGTAGAGCTCGTAGTGCACGCGGCACACCTCCCCGTAGGCGTGGTGCGTCAGCTCCAGCCACCCGCTGTCGCGCCATCGTGCCATCCCGGCGTCGTCGATGTCGCCGAGACGGTGTCGCCCGAAGTCGAGCGCCGGCGCGAGCAGCACAAGGCGCTCGATCGGACGTTCGGACCGAGCCCTACCAATCGCCGCGCGCTCCGCCACATGAAGCGCCACGAAAGCGCCCAGGCTCGACCCGATCAACGTGACGGCATCGGGTGCCATTGCGGCGATCGCCGTCTCGACCTGCGCGACCATGCGTGTGGTCGTCACGGTCGAGAAGTCCGGCTCGTTGAGATCGGGGCAGTGCAGCGTCAGGCGGTGGCGCCGGAAGCGGTCAGCTAGAAACGCGGCCTTGGACGAGGCCGGTGACGACATGAAGCCGTGCAGATAGAAGATGTGCATCCGAGCGGCCCGACGGTGCATCTGGTCTCACGCGACGCTCGGCGGCCCGTCGGCTCGCAGTCCGTCGGTTGCTAAAGAAGACTCTTACATCCCGGCCGGCACCTGCAGGGGATCTCGCCCTCCCCTTCCGTGAAGTAGTTGTAGGTCAACTCCTCACCCAGCCTGATGTTGCGCCCCGCAATGATCCAGATGGTGTCGCCAATAATGTTGCTGTAGCAGTTTGGTGTGCAGGAATGGTTAATGAAGCGGGCGACGTTGCCGCCGACCTTGGCATCGCGCGAGAATAGATGGTTGATGCGGAAACACCAGATCTCTCCACGAGAGAGATACCGTTCCTCGCGTGGTGTGCTGTCGCGGTTGCGGATCTTCTCGCCCGCATAGTTGACGACTCGTTTGTTCTTGTTGATGGGCTCGAGCGCGAAGACCCCCCACCCGTGCAGCTTGGAGCGCTTTCGCCGGATCTTGGGGAAGTAGAGGCCGTTTGCGTGCGGATCCGAAAAGTCGCGAGGTTTTGAAGAGCCGGTCCGCTTCCGCCGCGCCATGCGGGCGCAAGAATACCATGACTCGTCCAGCCGAGACGCGCCTAGTGGAGGCGAACGGGCTGACGTTCGAGGTCGACATGTGCGGCGACGGCGACCGTCTCGCGCTGTGTCTCCATGGCTTCCCCGAACTCGCCTGCTCGTGGCGGCACCAACTGCCACTGCTGGCACGTCTCGGATACCGAGCCTGGGCGCCGAATATGCGCGGATACGGGCGAACGTCTCGGCCACCGGCGGTTGCCGACTACACGTTGCCACACCTCGTCGAAGACGTAGCCGGCCTGATCGATGCAGCCGGCGCCCGGTCGGTGCTGCTGGTCGGGCACGACTGGGGCGGAGCGGTCGCATGGCACGCGTCGCTCCAAACGGTCCGGCGAATCGATCGACTCGTGGTGATGAACTTCCCGCATCCGGCCCTGTTCGCCGACGGGTTACGTGGCTGGCGACAGGCGCTGCGATCCTGGTATATCGCAGCATTCCAGATGCCCTGGATACCCGAGCGCGTGCTCGGCGCGCGGCGCGCGTGGCTGGTCGGCGAACTCATCGCGGACACCGCAGTCGATCGCTCGCGGTTTCCCGCACCGGTGCTGGCGGCATACCGCGCGGCGGCGGCGCGGCCGGGCGCGATACGAGCGATGGTGAATTACTACCGGGCGTTGCGATTGACGCGCCCGACACCGAACGATCTAGACCGGTTGCGCCGGCCACTCGAGATCCCGACGCTGCTGCTCTGGGGTGAAGAGGATGTCGCGCTGGGGAAGGAGCTCACCGTGGGCACCGACGCGCTGGTGCCGCATCTCGTGCTGCGATACTTGCCCGGCGTCTCGCACTGGGTGCAGCAGGAAGCGCCCGAGTCAGTGAACGCGCTCCTCGAGGCCTGGCTCCTGAATCGACCCGTACCGGTCGTCGGCCCGAACGGTCGACTCGCGACCGGGTTGCTGTAGCGTGGCGGCGTATAATTGTGTTTCGTGCCTGCCTGGTGCGACGAACGGCCACCGTCGTTGCTCGTCAAGGGGGTCGCGCAGTTCAATCGAGGCGAGTTCTTCGCCCAGCACGAGACGCTGGAAGATCTCTGGCAGGCCGAACCCCGCGACGTGCGGCGCCTCTATCAAGGCATCCTACAGATCGGTGTGGCGCTTCATCATGTGCGGCTCCTGAACCACCATGGGGCAATGCACATGCTCACCCGCGGGCCGGCGTATCTGCGGCCGTTTGCGCCGCGATGTCAGTCGGTCGACGTGGCGGACCTGCTCGTGCAGGCCGATCGCATCCGCGCGGAAGTAGAGCGACTCGGCCCGGGTGGCCTCGACCGCTTCAACTGGAGGCTGGCGCCCTTGGTGAAGATGATCGAGTCGGCCTGACCCGATCTATACTCGGCCCGGTCGGCTGACGGCTACCGCCCCGTCCGACACCCAGAGTTGCCAGTGCCCGCGCCACGATTCTCACCCAAAACCCTGGCGTTTCTCCGCGCGCTCAAGCGCCACAACGACCGCGAGTGGTTTCGCGAGCGACGCGGGACGTACGAGGAGCACGTGCGCGCGCCGATGATCGCGATCATCGAGCGAGTCGCGGATGATCTGCGCGCGTTTGCACCGGATCTCGTTGCCTCACCGAAAGTGTCGATGTATCGCATCTATCGCGACACGCGGTTTTCAGCGAACAAGTCGCCGTTCAAGTCGCACGTCTCGGCCATCTTCCCCCACCGGGACCTCGGTAAACACGAGGGCGCGGGGCTGTACTTCCACCTCGCCACGGACCACATGCTGGTCGGCGGAGGCATCTATGCGCCGGCGCCGCGACAGCTCCTTCAGGTGCGCCAACACATCGCCGCCAACAGCCGTCGGCTCGATTCGATCGTGAGCGCGACCACCTTTCGGCGCAGCTACGGCGCGCTCGACGGGCAGCAGCTTAAACGAGTGCCGCGTGGGTTCGACCCGGACCATCCCGCGGCCGACTACTTGCGGCATAAGCGGTTCCTCGCCGGATGCAAGCGACCGCCGTCGTTCGCGACCGGCGCCCGTTTCTATCCGTCGCTTGTCCGGCTCTTCAAGGATTTGGCCCCGCTCATTCATTTCCTCAACGAACCGCTGGCCGGGAAACGTTTCTCGCTCTCCTAACCGCAAGTTCACTTGTGTGGCCCACCGTAGGGCGAAGCTTCAACCTAGCGGGCAGGCCTAAGGCTTGCGACACAAGCGAACTCCGGGATTAGTGGCCAGCACGCGCCGCGCGATTCGAAGGAAACCCCACTACCCTCTGCCTCGTCTAATGGGGACGGGAGGAGAGCGTTCATGTCCCGTTCCTTCACCGGCGCGCTCATTGCCCTGCTGGTGCTCGCGACCATCGGCTGCGAAATCGACCGCGCGGACAGCAACCTCCCTATCAATGTCTGACGTCAGGCCGAGGAGCTCTTCGAGTGGCGCGGCCAGCTGACCGACGGCCAGCATCTGGAAATCAAAGGCGTCAACAGCGCAATCTCGGGCGTGCCGGCGACGGGCAGCTCGTCGAGCGTCACCGCCGATCGGCGTGGGCTCCGAAGCGATCCGGACAACGGGCGGATCGAAGTCGTCGAGCACGACGACGGGGTGACGATCTGCGCCGGCTACTCACGCGAAGGAAACGTCAGCGAACCAGGCAACGGGGGCCACCTCGGCACGCCCCGCAACAACGTCAAGGTCGAGTTCACCGTCGAGGTTCCGAGCGGCATCGATTTCGTGGCCCGGACGGTGAATAGCGGCGTGTGGAAGCCAACAACCTCAGCGGCAACGTCGTAGCTCGGACCGTGAGCGGCAGCGTCACCCTCCTGACGAGCGGTCATGCCGACGCCACGACGGTGAACGACTCGCTCCGCGCGGAGATCGGCACAGCTGACTAGACCGGCGAGGCTGCATTTGAGACGGTGAACGGCACTGTAACGCTGCGCGTCCCCGAGACGATCGACGCCGACCTCGTCGCCCGGACAACAAACGGTTCGATCAGCGGTCTCGACATGGCCGAGGTCAACTCGCGGTGACGGCGTCTGAACGGTCGACTCTGAGTCGGCGGCCGCGACCACCGGATCAAGACGGTGAACGGCTCGGTCCGGCTCCGGGCGACCGACTAACCCCAGAGTCCCCTTGGGCTGCCGATGTAGGGCGAGGCTTTAGCCTCGCTCGCAGGCCTGAAGGCCTGCGCTACTAATGTCACGCAAGTGAACGCTGGGGTGAGTGGACGGTCACAGTCCACTCGTCACGAGTCGCGACCGAGGACGTGACGGAGCGCACCGTCCAGCGCTGGGTAGTGAAACTCGAACCCGGTGTCCATCAGCCGGGCCGGTTCCACGCGTGTGCTGCTCAGCAGCGTCTCCACGCCGAGCTCGCCAAAGAGTAGCCGCACGACGGGGGCCGGCATCGGGAGCACGGTCGGTCGACGGAGCACGGCCCCGAGGGTCGACGTAAACTCGCGATTCGTCGCCGCGCGAGGGGTCGCGACGTTGACCGGTCCGTCGAGGACGTCCCTCGTCAGCGCATGCTCCACGACGCGCACGAGATCATCGATGGCGATCCAGCTCATGAACTGACGGCCAGAGCCCAGCACGCCTCCCAGGCCGGCCTTGAATGGCAAGAGCATCTTGCCGAGCGCGCCCCCCGCGGCACTGAGCGCGATACCGCTGCGAAGGAACACGACGCGAACGCCACGCTGGCGGGGGGCGTTGGCCGCCGCTTCCCACTCGCGGCACAGTTCGGCGAGGAAGCCGGTTCCAGGCGCCGCGGTTTCGGTGAGCACCTCGTCACCGCGATTACCGTAGTACCCGACGGCCGATGCGCAGACCAGGACGCGTGGTGCGGTCGTGGCGCGTGCCACGGCTTCGGCCACGAGGCGCGTGCTCGTCATCCGGCTTGCACGCAGCTCCTGCTTCCGGGTGGCGGTCCACCGGCGATCGGCGATCCCTGCGCCCGAAAGGTGGACGACGGCATCCGCGCCGTCGAGCGCATCGGGCGACAGGCCAGCGCCAGTCGGATCCCAGAGGGTGGCATCGATGGGATCTCCTGGCGCCGCACGGCGTACGCGCGAGACCGACATGCCTTGGCCCTCGAGGAACGGCCCGAGTGCCGACCCGATGAGGCCGGTCGACCCGGTGATGACAACTTTCATCGGGGCTTGTCGCAGGCCAGCGTCATTGCGGTGCCCGCCTCTCCACGCCGCGCACGACGCCCGTCGTTCCTTGACGTGTCCAGCGGGCGCTACGTCCGCGGCCGTGTCGATCATAACCTGGGCGCGCGCGGGTCGGCCCCCGCAGCGCGGTGCTAAGATACGCTTCGAGAATTACCCACGGTGCTACGAGAACTCGTGGACATCTTCACGCGTGGATTCCGGCTGCGGTGTCCCTGCTGCGGCCACGGCCGTTTGTTCAAATCGGCCATCCGGATGCACAACCGCTGCTCCGCCTGCGACGAGCATTTCGAGCGAGAGCCCGGACTCTGGTTCGGGGCTATCTACATCAACCTCGGCCTAACGCTTGGCCTGACGGTCGTGGGGTACACACTGACCCAGACCTTCACCACGATGACGACATCCGCACAGGTCGAAATCTGGACGCCGGTCGCAGCGATTGGACCGTTTGCCTTCTACCGTGTGTCCAAAGGCCTTTGGGTCAGCCTCGTTTTCCTTGGTGAAGGGCTCTACATCCCGTGGCCGAACCGGTAGGCGGTTCCTCAGCAGACTCTCCCCCGGACCCATCTCTCAGCGCCCCGCGACCGGTTGGGTACCGCGTCGCCATGCGTCTCGGAGAGGCGTTCACGTTCCCGAGGTTCCGTAACCTCTGGACGGCCGCGTTCACATCGGCGGTCGGGACGTGGATGGAGCGATTCGCGCAGCAATGGCTCGTCTTCACCTTGACCGGCTCCGCCTTCTACCTCGGGCTAGACACCTTTCTCGGCGCGCTGCCGCTGCTGCTGTTTACGCTCATCGGCGGTGTGATTGCCGATCGCTACGACCGGCGGCACTTGCTCATGGGCTCTCAAGTGCTGCAGATGGCCTGCGCGCTAACGTTGACGGCCCTCGTCCTGTTCGACGCCGTGCGCGTGCGGTACATCCTTGCCTTGTCGTTCACGACCGGCTTCGCACAGGCCTTCGGCGGACCGGCGTTCCAGTCGATCATCCCCGCGCTCGTGCCGCGGAAGACGCTGCCAAACGCCATCGCGCTGAACTCGATTCAGTTCAACTTGGCCCAATCGATCGGCCCGTTGATCGGGGGCATTGTCTTCACAACGCTCGGGCTCGTCGCCTGCTTCGGCTTCAACAGTATGTCGTTCCTGGTCGTCATCGTCGTGCTCGGGTTGATGCAGCTCCCGCGTCCCAACGCACATGCGCGCCAGCCGATGCTGGTCGAGCTCCGCGGCGGGCTCTCGTATGTTTGGCGTCGCGGTGAGCTGCTCAGCCTGACGGTGCTAGCCGTCGCGACGACCGCACTCGGGTTGCCGCTCCGTGCGTTCCTGCCGGTGTTTGCCGGCGACCCTGACCGCCTCAGCCTGATGATGACCGCGCTCGGCTCCGGCGCAGTTGTCGGCGCGCTCATCGTCGCCTGGCTCGGCACTTTCCGATCTATGGGACGGACGCTCCTGTGGGTCCAGATCGTGTTCGGCGCGCTGGTGGCGGCATTCGCCCTGCTCCCGGTGACCGCGGGCAGCTACGCGTTGCTGTTTTTCGCGGGCGCAGCACTCCTCGTCGTCTTCTCGCTGACCGCGTCGCTCGTGCAGCTCGCTGTGCCGGACGAGCTCCGCGGGCGAGTGATGAGCATTTACCTGATGGCGTTTCGGGGCGGGCTGCCGGTCGGAAGCCTCGTGAGCGGCTACTTCACCACCATAGCTCCGACGCCGACCGTGATCGGGGTGAACGCCGGCCTGCTGGCCGTGGTCGGCCTCTATTTCCTCATCCGCGGTCACGGCGTGCGCGACCTCTAGTGGATTGTCACAGCAATTTATGGAGTGAGATCCGAGCCGAGACGCCCGGCTGGCAAGCCGTGACGAGGGAGCATACACGCCGTATGTGACCTCGCTAACGCATGGTCCAGCGCCGGCCAGCCAGGGATGCCCCGCCCGGTGAGCGCTCTTGATTCACCCGAGACAGGCCACTAGTCCTGGACCAAGGGCCTCCAGTCGAGCTCCCACGTGAGCGGGATCTCCGCCGGCACGTAGCACACCTCGTGGTCGCACGCCTGATACTCGAGCACTCCCCGGAGCGTCAGCGTCGCACCGGGTGCGGCTGCCAGCTCGGCGATCTCGCGGCTCATCGGGATCGTGACGTCCTGGACCATCCGGAACGTCTCCTGATAGACCGGCACCGTTTCATCCAGCGGTTCGAAGTGATACGTCGACGAGGGCGGGTACGAGACCTCGTGACTCTGGAGAAATTCCGGAGCGTCTACCCGGAGACGAATGACCTGATAGTCGTGGTCGCCCGGGGCGTAGACGTGCATCTCTGCTTTCGGCGTGACGTCGACGACTAGCGCGAAGCGGTTTCCAGGCGCGACGACGCTGTCTGTAGACCAAGCGAGCGCTTCGAGCTGGTCCGTCTCAGCGCGGGTTGCTGCGTGCTCGGACCCGTCGATCGGATCCCCGAGCCGGACGGCGATGGACGAGACGGTGAACCGCTCCTGATATGCCTGCTCGAAGAAGCGCTCGAGCACGCGGCCGTTCGAATCGAGAATGAACGTCCCAGGGTAAGGCACGCCGTAGAACCGCCGCATCATTTCTCGTCGGTCCTCCGGCGCGAGGCTGGGGTCCATTTCGCGATTGAGGAGGTCGTAGCGCCTGATGGTCTCGGAGCCCGGATCCGACAGCAGGGGGTACCGGACGCCGCGCGCGCCAGCAAACCCAGCGAGCGTATCAGTCGAGTCATACGTGATGACAGCAAGGCCGACGCCGCGTGCCCGAAGATCCTCGTGCCGACTTTGCAGCTCCACGAGCTGCGTCTTGCAGTACGGTCACCAATCGGCGGAACGGCTGAAAACGAGCATCAGACCGTTCCGCCCCATGAGCGACGCGAGATCGTGTGTGTCTCCCCGTTGGTCGACCAGGGCGAAGTCGGGCACGGTCTCCCCGACCTTCGGGCCGAAGCGCTCGACGTCAGGGAGTGGCGGCGCCTGGGAGCTGATCAGCGACCCGAGCAGCACGACGAACGAGAGGATGAGAATCTGTCGCACGGTCTTGGCTCCTGTCACCTGTTGGACGCCGTTTCGGCGTTACGCGTTCCATAATGCTCGCGAGTGATCGTTCGCAACGATTCGGAAAGCCTGCTCCTCATCACGCAACCAGACCACGCCGGTCTCTCGGGCCGAATCATGGCTGCCTGGCTGGCGGACGGCCTCGCACAGCGTCCGTCGCGTGACACCGTGCTCCTCGCCACCCGCGAGCACGACAACGGCTGGGAACAGGTCGACGGACGGCCCATCATCGAGCGGACAACCGGACGCCCGCACCACTTCATGAACGCCCCCGCAAGAATCAAGCGTGGGATCTGGCCGCGGGGTGTTGCGCACCTCGAACCAGTCGATCCCGCCGCTGCGGCCCTTGTCGCACAACACGCCTTGAGTGTGCTCGAACGCCGGCCTGGGGCGGCCTGGCGCCGGTTCTTCACGTCGATGGTGGCAGAACGCGACCGACTCCTCTCCACCGGCGCCTACGAGAACCGGCTCGTGACGCTGCTCGAAGACTACCGGATGGTATTCCTCGGTGACCTGCTCTCCCTCGTCTTCTGCTGCGGCTGGCAGGAACAGTTCGCTCGGAGCGGCTATGATATCGCCCTTCGCGGGACCACGCTCAAGGTACGCCCAGACCCCTTCCTAGGGCGCACGATCGAGCTCAGTGTGCGGGCTCGACGGATTCCGGCGCGCCGATACGCCACGGACGGTGAGTTACGCCGCGCGCTCGCGGAGGCGCCAGCGGAGATCGTCACCGGGACCGCCACAGGCGGCCGGTAGCGAGCGCTGGCCGCCATCTGGAAGGTGCTCAACGCGTGCGCCGAACCGCCTTTCCTTCAACAGCTTCTGGGTGTTCGCCGCCGGATTGCCCCATGTCGACATGAGTGTGACGGGAGGCGACACGCTGACGGGCCAGACGAAGAACTCTCTCAACACGTTGGGCGCTTCCGTTCCAGCCGATCCCGGACACCAAGGCGTTTGCCACCAGTCCGTAGATACGGCTGGTCAGCGCACGTTGCGCATATAAGATCCGCGCGTGACCCAACGTGCGGCACTCGCCGAGCTCGCAACCCTGTTTCTCCGGCTCGGCATCACCGCCTTTGGCGGCCCCGCCGCGCACATCGCTATGATGCGCGACGAGGTCGTCGAGCGGCGTCAGTGGCTGACCGACGCCGAGTTTCTCGATCTGCTCGCCGCGACAAATCTGATCCCCGGGCCCAATTCCACCGAGATGGCCATGCACCTCGGTTACAAGCATGGTGGGCTCGCTGGGCTCGTGCTCGCCGGGAGCTGCTTCATCCTGCCCGCGTCGCTCATCGTTCTGGCCATCGCCTGCGCGTACACCGTGTATGGCAGCACGCCGCAAGCCGCGTGGGTGATGTACGGCGTTGGCCCCGTCGTCATCGCCATCGTGCTGCAGGCAGTGGTCAAGCTCGGGCGCACCGCTGTGACCGGGGTCGTCCCCGCGTTGCTCGGCATCGCGGTCGTCGGACTGTCGGTGGCGGGGGTGAACGAGCTCGTGCTGCTGGCCCTTGGCGCGCTCGTGGGCCTGACGCTGGCCGTCGGACGGGCCGGCCGATCGCTTATCGCCGTGGCGATCGCGACGGGGACGGCTGCCGCACACCTCACGGCCACCGCGGTCGCGGTCACAGCCGAGGCGGTTCCAGTCACCCTGACTCGCCTGACGCTGTTCTTCGCCAAAATCGGCTCGATCCTCTTCGGCAGCGGCTATGTGCTCCTGGCGTTCCTCCGGGCCGACTTGACCGAGCGCTGGGGGTGGCTCAGCGATCAACAGCTCATCGACGCCGTGACCGTGGGCCAGGTCACACCAGGCCCGGTCTTCACTACGGCCACCTTCATCGGTTACCTGCTCGGCGGCTGGGTCGGAGCGACGCTCGCCACGGTGGCGATCTTTCTGCCGGGCTTTGTCTTCGTCGCGATCACGCAGCCATTCATCCAGACACTCCGTCGGTCGACCGTCATGGGCGGACTGCTGGACGGTGTGATCGTGAGCTCCCTTGGTCTGATGCTCGCCGTCACCTGGCGACTCGCGCAGTCCGCCGTCGTAGACATCCCCACGGCGCTCCTCGCGGGAGCGGCCGCCGTGGGGCTCATCTGGTGGAAGGTGAACTCGACCGGGCTAATTATCGGCGGCGCGCTCGCCGGCTGGCTGCTGCGGGCCGGTGGTTAGCCGATGCCGTTGCGTCCCTGAGCCGCGCGGTGCCGCCACCACCGCTTCGAGATCGGTCGGTCCACCCCACACGCGCTCCCACACGTTCCCGTCCGACAAACACTCGATGCCAACACCCGCCGGAAGTCCATCCGATACCGACCGAGAGCGCCGACCTGCCGTGGCGCGCCGAGATCAATGGTCAACGTCTGCCCGAGATGCTGCGGTCCCGTGTCCTAGCGCGTGCCGAGGTCGCCGTCGACACGCCAGAGCGCGGCGGCGAATAGGACAGCCACCGTCAGCCCAGGGGACAGCTGTCCTTCCGAACTGCGAAATCCGTCGTGCACACTCCAGACGCTGTGATGAGACGACGCGCTCACAAGACCCATCATGTCCGCGCTGTAGCCTTCGATTTCCAGAAGCGAACGTGCCAGTCCCAGGCCTTCGTGCACGGCACGGTATTTCAGCAGGCTCGGGAGGGCGAGCAGCGACGTCAGGGCCCGCTCACCCCAACCGCGCCCGCCTTTCTCGACCAGCCTCGTTCGGCGTACACCACAGCACCCAGAGCGCGACCAGCACCGGGAAGAACAGCAGCCGGTGAGTTCGACGCCTAGCCAGTACGTGGTGAGGCCGGACAGCGCGAAGGTAAGCAGGAACGCGACAATGGGCTCCCAGTGATCCAGTACACCGGCGTCGTCAACGGACTCAAGCCGAACAGATACTCGGAGTAGGCGAGGGTGTCCGTCGCCAGATAGAAGACCGGCGGATTCCACCAGCGCTCGGCATACGGCAACGCCTGCGTATTCCACCACAGGATCCAGGCATATTCAGGACGGGGTCGGCGGGGTCATTGGGGAGGCAAGTCGCGATGCTTCGAACGAACGGAAACGCCAGGACGATCGTGATCAGGAGATACGAAGCAAACGCCAGGCCGGCGGTCACTCGCCGCATGAAGGATTGGGGAATTATGGCGGCGGGTCACCGCTGCTCACCGCCCGACCGGCTGTCCCTGTCACCGACATCTTCAACACCCGGCCGTGCGCGCGGTCTCCGCCGTAGTCGGTCCAGATGCGTAGGGCCGCCCGTCGGGCCACCTCGCAGACGTCGATCAGCTCAGGCTGTGCGGCCACAAACTCAGCGTGGAGCAATCGGCAATCACCCGCGAGTGCCGTGCGTTGCGCGTCGAGATCTCCGACCCAGCGCTGCCGTGGGTCGCACCCCAGCAGCGCTTCCTGAATGATGCCCGTCAAGACTTCGAGATCGTGCAGCCGGCCCAGCGTGTCCTGCATGGTCTTGAGCCGGATGGTGGCGGGGCTAGCGTCGAGCTTGTGGGTCTTGCCGGCGATCTCGAGCCCGTATCGCAGCTTCTTCGCCGCGATCCGGACCTCGTGCACTCGCTCCGGCGCATAGAATGCACCGGCCACGACAACGGCATCGCTTAGCCGACGGGCGCGATCACCGAGCCGGCCTGCCAATGCGAGCCGCCACGCATCCGGCCGCGGCTCGACAATCGCTGCCGTCACCACATCCGCGAGGTCTCGGAGGGCTTTGCGGGGCGGCGCGGCGGCGAAGCGCGCAGTCATGCGGCGACGGCGGCGGTGCCGCTCGTCCGCGAGATATCGAGCGACGTACCGGGCGCCAGCTCCGCTCAGGCGCCCCTCGTCGGTCAACTCGGACGCCAGCTCGGTCGCGACATCGATCTCCCGCACGCGGCCGAGCGACCGGCCGAGACGGCGAACCCGATGCCGCACCCGCGACACCAACCCGTGCGGCGCCAGCGGCGCACAGAGCGGCAGCAGCTCGCGCAGGCGTCGGGTGGCGACGCGGGCGCGATGGAGCGGCTCGACCTCGCCGTCGAGCGCGGGTGGCAGCTGCCGCTCCAGCGCGCGCACCTGACGCTCTAGGGGCTGGCGCAACGATTGTGACGCCGTCATGGTAGGATGAGCCGTCCGACGGGATCGAAGCCTCGGATTATATCGAAAGATCCACCGCGCGACGACGCCTCCGTCGCGCCGTCTTCCTTCAATCATCCACGTCATGCGGATTGCCGCCCTCGACATCGGCACCAATTCGATTCACGTCATCATCGTGCAGGTGCGGCCGGACCGTTCGTTCGAGATCATCGATCGTGAGAAGGAGATGGTACGGCTCGGCTCCGGGGGCCTCGGCGGGCGGTCGCTCACCGAGCCGGCCATGCTCGCCGCGATGCAAGCGCTCACGAAATTCAAACGGCTGGCCGACTCGCATGAGGTCGACGAGATCCTCGCCGCGGCAACGAGCGCGGTCCGCGAGGCGCGCAACGGCAGGCGGTTTCTAAACGCGGTCCGTCAACACACGGGAATCGACGTGAGGGTCATCTCCGGCACGGAAGAGGCGCGCCTAATCCATCGTGCCGCGGTCTACGGCGTCGACGTCTCGCAGGGCTCCGCCGTCGTCATCGACATCGGCGGCGGCAGCGTCGAGCTGACACTCGGGACAGAGGCGAAGGCCCGTGTGGCCCAGAGCGTGAAGCTGGGCGTGATCCGATTGACCGAGCAGTTCATAGACACGGACCCCATCGGACACCGGGACGAACGACGGATGGTGCAGCACATCACGGACGAGATCGCGCCAACGGTAGACAAAATCTTGTCACGCGGGTTCGACCGCGCGATCGGCACGTCGGGAACCATTCTCAGTCTCGGCGACCTGGCGCTCGCCGAAGGGCGCACCGTCGGATCCGATGACCTCCGCAACCGGCGGGTCAACGCGAAGTACGTCAGGCGGCTCCGCAAGGAGATCGTCGGTTTCGACCTCGCCAGCCGCCTCCGCCTCCCGGGGCTCGACCCGCAGCGCGCCGATCTGGCGGTGGCCGGCTCGATTCTGCTCGACACCATCCTCAGATTGATTGGGGCCAACGAGCTGACGCTGTGCGACCTTGCTCTCCGTGAAGGGCTCGTGCTCGACTACATTCACCGTAATCAGGCGCAGATCGCTCGGGTCGAGCAACATCCCGATGTCCGGCGCCGCAGCGTCATCGAGCTCGCCGAACGCTGTCACTACGCGTCCGACCACGCCGCGCAGGTGAGGCAACTAGCGCTATCGCTGTTCGATCAGACACAGCCGGTACATGGACTCGGTGCCCGCGAGCGCGAATGGCTGGAGTACGCGGCGTGGCTGCACGACATCGGCTCGCACATCAGCTACGGACGTCATCACAGGCACTCGTACTATCTGATCAAGAATGGCGACTTGCGCGGCTTCGAACCGGAGGAAGTCGAGGTCGTCGCGCTGGTTGCCCGCTATCACCGGCGGGCGCGGCCGAAGGGATCGCACGAGGGGTTCTCGAGTCTGCGGCCACGATTGCGTCGAACGGTCAAGGCGCTGGCGGCGATATTGCGTGTCGCGGAGGGACTGGACTGCAGTCACGCACAGAGCGTCGACTCGTTCGCGCTGGTCCCTGGCGCTGACGACTACCTGCTGCGTGTCGTGGCGGCCGGAGACACGGAGCTCGAGCTCTGGGCCGCACAGCGCAGCGTGGCGCCGTTGGAGGCGATTCTCGGACAGACCATTCGATTCGAAACCGACACCCGTGCGGAACAGGCGAACACCCCGAGCCGGTCGCCCCGCGCACGGCGCCGTCCGCGGGGACAGGACCGCGCTCGCGACCGCGTGCGACCGACCCGCGGCACGCGGCTTCCCCACTGACTCCGCCGTGCCAGCCACAGCCATGGGTCGACGTCGAGTAGTCTTCTTGGCGGGCGTCACCTCGTCGTGGGTGTATGCGGTGACCGGCGCTGGAGGACCCGTCGCCGCTCGCCCGCAGGAGACGACGCTGGCGGCCCCGCGGTCTACGGTCCAGCGCATCGCAACCGGCTTCGGATTCCTCGAGGGTCCGGCCGCCGACGCCGACGGGAACATCTTCTTCACCGACATTCCGAACGAGCGGATTCATCGCTGGTCAGCGGCGGAGGGCGTCACGGTATACCGCGCACCCTCTGGCCGAGCCAACGGTCTGCGCTTCGACCTCGACGGCAACTTGCTGGTGTGTGAGATGGGCAACCGGCGCGTGACATCCGTAGACCCGACCGGGAAGCTCACCGTCGTGGTCGACCGCTTCGAGGGCCGAAGGTTCAATAGCCCGAACGACCTATGGGTCGATCCAAAGGGTGGCATTTACTTCAGCGACCCTCGGTACGGAGCGACCGACGATCAGGAACTCGACGGCTATCACGTGTATTACGTCTCGCCCGATCGGGACCTCGTGCTCCGTGTCACGACCGACCTGGTGCGCCCGAACGGGATAATTGGGACCCCGGACGGCAGCCGCTTGTATGTGGCCGACCATGGGGGAGGGCGCACATACGTCTATACGCCCAATCCCGACGGGACCCTCGGCAATCGACGGCTCTTCGTCTCGCAGGGATCGGACGGCATGACGCTGGACGAAAAGGGCAACGTCTATCTGACGGGCGAGGACGTGACGATCTACAATCCCGACGGTGAGCCGATCGGATCCATCGCCTTGCCGGAGCCGCCAGCCAACCTGGCCTTCGGCGGCCCGGATGGCCGGACGTTGTTCGTCACGGCGCGCACGTCGCTTTATGCGGTCGAGATGACAGTGGCGGGACAATGACCCGAACCGGCCGCGAGGCACGATGCGTCTACTGCCGGCGACGACCGGTCGCCGTCGCTTGGCAACCGTTCTGCGGCGAACGCTGCAAGCTGCTCGACCTGCACAGCTGGGTCGAGGGACGCTACCGGATGCCAGGCGAGGCGACGTCGTCGTTCCCGGACGCGGAGTATCCGAGCGCGACTGACCACACCACGGCTGGAACCGAGGACTGAGGTTTCCACCCATACTCCCAGAGGCGAGGACACGACCGAGCATGGCCGAGACGCTGACGATCACCGACAACCGTACCGGCAAGCAGTACGAAATTCCGGTCACGAACGGCACCATCCGCGCGCTCGACCTGCGCCAGATCAAGGTCGACCCAGACGAGTTCGGGATGCTGTCGTACGACCCGGCGTATCTGAACACCGCGAGTTGCCAGAGCCGCATCACGTATATCGACGGTGACAAGGGCATCCTCCGCTACCGCGGCTACCCGATCGAGCAACTCGCGGAGCAGAGCACTTTCGTCGAGACCGCGTATCTGCTGATGAACGGCGAGTTACCGACGGCGACAGAGCTGGCGGGATGGACGGCGGATCTTGCCAGGCACGCGGTCCTTCACGAAAACATCAAGAAGTTCATGGAGGGCTTTCGTTACGATGCGCACCCAATGGGCATCTTCCTGAGCACCGTCGGTGCCCTCTCCACCTTCTTCCCTGACTCGAAGCGTGTGCTTGACGCCGACTCGCGCCGGGCACAGATGGCGCGGCTCCTCGCACAGGTCCCGGGCATCGCAGCATACGCGCATCGCCATAGCATCGGCCGCCCGTATGTCTATCCGGACCCTGAGCTCAGCTTCATCGGCAACTTCATGAGCATGCTCTATCGGGAGGTCGAACCTCGATATCAACCGAATCCGGTACTTGAGCGCGCGCTCGATGTGCTCTTCATCCTGCACGCGGACCATGAGCAGAACTGCAGTACGAGCGCTATGCGCAGCATCGGCAGCTCGCACGCGGATCCGTTCGTCTCGCTCACCGGTGCCGCGGCGGCGCTCTACGGTCCGTTGCACGGCGGTGCGAACGAGGCGGTGCTCCGCATGCTGGCCGAGATCGGGTCAGTGGATCATATTCCCGAGTTCATCACGCGTGTGAAGAACGGCGATGGCCGGCTCATGGGGTTCGGGCACCGCGTATACAAGTCGTACGACCCGCGCGCCACAGTCATCAAGGACGCCGCGTATCGGGTGTTCGACGTCACCGGAAAGAATCCGTTGCTCGATGTGGCGTTGGAACTCGAACGCATTGCGCTCCAGGACGAGTACTTCATGAGCCGGCGACTCTATCCGAACGTCGACTTCTATTCCGGGCTGATCTACGAAGCGATGGGATTCGACGCCGGCATGTTCCCGGTGCTGTTCGCCATCGGCCGGACAGCCGGCTGGGTCGCACAGTGGCAGGAGATGCTACAAGACAAGGAGCAGCGCATCGCGCGACCACGGCAGCTTTACATCGGCGAGGGTGAGCGCGCGTACGTCCCGATCGAGAGCCGCTAGGCCTACTCGCCTGTCTCGTGGTATTCGACGACCATCGCGGTCACGTCGTCATTTTGCGCCGCACCGGCCGTGAACTGCTTGACGCTGGCGAAGACATGATCCAGCCGTGACTTCGCCTCCCGCGCCGTCATCGCAGTCAGACTCTCCACCAGGCGATCGTCACCGAACTCCTCGGCGTCCGCATCCATCGCCTCCGACACGCCGTCACTGAACACCACAAGGAAATCGCCCGGGCCCAGCGTGACCGTGGCCTCAGCAAAGTCGACACCGTCGAACAGCCCGAGGACCATGCCGCCTTCCTCCAGGCGCTGCACCGGCGCATCCTTCGTCACAAGCATCGGGGCATTGTGTCCGGCATTGCAGTAGGTAAGACGGCCGTCGGGAAACAACACCCCGTAGAACAGCGTCACAAAACGGCCCTGGATCCCGCGGAGGACGAGTGCCTTGTTGACCGCTGCCATCGTGGAGGCCGGACCAGCGCCGGCGCTGAGATACGCCTGCGCGGTCAGGGATCCCTGCATCATCGCGCCGAGCAGCGCCGCCGGCGGCCCCTTGCCGGCTACGTCACCGAGTGCGAACCCGAGACCACCGTCCGGGAGGTCGATGTACTCGAAGAAATCGCCGCCGATTGACCGACATGGCACGGTTTCGGCCGCCGCCTCAAAAAATGCGCCTGTCCGATGGCGCGTCGGCAGCAGCGCTTGCTGAATCTCCGCGGCGGTGGACATTTCCTGCTCGAGCCGGGCCTTCTCGAGCGCCGTCCGATAGAGCTTGGCGTTTTCGATCGCGACCGCCGCCTCGTTCGCCAGGGTCTCGAGCGCGCTGCCAGTCGACGACGCCAGTAATGTGCTCTTCTCGCGGCTGTCGAGATACAGCACGCCGACACGCCGCTCCTCGGCCGGCGCCGTGTCCTCGTCCGTGTAGCGCACCAGGCGCAGCGGCACGCAAAGGACGTTCCGGATCCCAAGTGCGATCGTGCCCATGTGCTTGTCGGCGAGGTCGCCGTCAAGCAGGTCCGCCTCGATCCGCGTCTCGCCGGTGCGAAACACCTCTTCGGGAATCTTGCGGCTGGTCTCGAACCCGCTCCCGGGCAGCGTCGTGCGGTCGCGAGAGCGACCCATCTTGAACTCAAGCTCTCCCTCGGAGTTGGCGAGCATGATGAACCCGCGTTCGGCGCCGCTGACCGCAATCGACGAATCCATGACGAGCCCGAGCACATCGTCGAGAACGCGGGCCGAACCTACCGCCCGCAATCCCTCGAGCAGCGCCGCCACCTGCCGCAGATCGCCGACGGCGTCCGCGCTCCGCTCGATCGCCGGCGCGGTCGCGTCGTCGGAGAGCAGAAACGTCATCTCAGCACCGCCGTTTCGGCCAAGCCGGATGCGGTCGCCGTGGGCGAGTGGTCTTTCCTGGACCGAGTCGTCGTTGACGAATGTCCCGTAGCGTGAGCCGCGATCGTGGATCGTGTATCCGCCGTCCGCGGTCACGATCTCGGCGTGGTCACGGGAGATCTCGACGCTCGGCAGGTGCAGGTCGCTCCCGACGCGGCGGCCGACGAGGAACGGGAGCTTTTCGACCTTCACGATTCGCCGGCCCATCGAATCGGTGACTTCGAGGCGGGGATCTGACATGAGGTCTCGAACTGCTATCACCGCGTCAGGCGCAGGCGCCATGCAATCAAACCGCCCGCCGCAGCCAGCATGGCCCAAACGAATCGATCGGGCGGCTCGCCGCCGGACAACTGCATCATGAAGACCGCAACCACCAGGACCAGCACCGCGGCCAACCCCATCGGGATCCAGACGCGCCTGAGCGACGACCGATTCACTGCCGGCACCGGTTCACGGACGCGCTCGCTCGTGGCCGCGCCGCATCGAAAGCAGATCAACGCCTTGTCGGCGATGTCCGTCCCACAATTGTGGCAGATCATGATCTGCGCCTCAGTTGTCGGGATCAGTCCAGCGACGGATCTCGCGGGAGAGCCACGCCATTTCGATGAACAGCCGTTCGAGCTGCGCCCGATACCGCTCGGGCGTCATCGTGGCCTTCGCCCCTTGCCAGGTGGCGACCTGCGCCTCGAGCGCTGCGCGACGAGCCACCAGCGGCTCGAGCTCTGGATCACCAGCGGCCGTGGGCGCGTCGACGCCCGCGCCCACGTACAGACGGGCGGAAAGCGCACCATCCGCCCCCCCGCTGTCGGCCTCCGTGCCCGCGCCGTCACCTGAGTCGTCGAGCATCGGTCGCTCGGTCGCCAGACGCCCCTGCTGCCGATACCAGCGACTTACTTCGGCACTGGCGTGGGCGAACGCCTCCCAGACAGAGACGCGACCGCTCTTGTCTCGATCACTGGACGGAGTCGAAAACGCCGCGACGAAGAACTCGGGAAACATGGTGTCGTAGCGTTGCACGGGCGACTCCGTTGCCGTGATCGTCACCCGCCGGTCGCCAGCCATCCGGTCGAGGAAAGCGAAGCTTGCTGCGGTTGTGTTGACGAAGATGACGTATCCCGGCAGCGGCGCGAGGAGGGCGCGCCACTCGGCCGCCTCCAGGTCGGGCCCGACCAGATTGAACTTCGCGTCGATTCCGTCGAATGTCCCGTGCCCGAACAGCACGACCAGCAAGACGGAGTCGTCGCCCATTCGGGCTCTGAGATCGCTGACCGCCTGCCGCACTCCCTCGCGCGACGCGCGGCCCACGCCAGGGCCCGGCGTCTCCGCCAGCAAGATGACATGGTCGTCGCGGAAGTTCGTCCGCTCACGCCATGCGCCGATCAGTGTCGACCGCCACCGTTCGTGGCGCTCCGTATATTCGGCGCCACCCGAGGCCCCGGACACGATGAGCGTGAAGTACTCGTCTGCGAACGCGGCGCCCGGCACACACACGAGCAACAGAAGTCCAAAGACAACCAGGCACCCACGCGTGAACGTCACGCAATACCCGGCGCGAGATGCGGACCCCGTCCCGGTTCCCGGTTCCCGATTCCAGGTTCGATCTGCTGCCCTCACCGCAACCCCCAACGACGTCGCAATGACCATTCGGCCACCAGCGCGCCCACCAGCAGGAGGAAGACCCACGCGTTGTGCCATAGCAGCCGCACCCTTGGTTCGACATCCTCGGTCGGGACCCCGAGGACGAGCCGGGGCAACGCGGCAATGTCGTCGGGGGCGATGTATCGGCCCCCACCCGCCTCCGCCGTACGTCGGAGCGCCGCCTCATCCAGCCACGGGTTGGTCAGCTCCGCATCGGCTCCACCGACGAGAAACCAATCGCTCGCCGCTCCCAGCCGATCGCCCTGGTGATCAACGACCGCCTCGACACGATAGATACCCGGGTCGCGAGGAGACAGCTCGGCACGGTACAGCCCCGTGCCACCGCCGGCGATCACGGGGCGCACGACCTCGGCGTCGCCAGCCGGGCCGGTCACCGTCACGACGGGCGCAGCGTCGAGGAGCGGCGTGTACTCAGCGTCGCCGACCCGCACGTCGAGGTACACGGCATCACCTGGCGCAGCACCCCCGCCAGTGGTCACGCTGATCGGGTCGGGCGCCGCGCCGCCGAGCCAGCGGGCGACCTGGCCCCAATAGGCCTCGTACGTCCGGTCGTCCGCCGGAAGTAGCATGCGCCATCGCCAGGCAGCGCGTCCGGCAAAGACCATCGTCCGGCCGCCACCGTATCGTTGCACGACGATCAGCGGCCGGACCTCGCTCGGCGGCTCGCCGGTGGTGACTGCCAGCACGCTCGCGCCAGGCTTAACGTCGCCCACACCGACGGCCCCGGCCAGGGCCGGCGCCCGCTGCCACCGCTCGCGGGTCCCATCGACGGTCGGCGCGAGCTGCATCATCGCGTGGTCGGCACCGTCCGCCGTCAGCATCAGATTGGTGTGGCCGCCCGCGCCGCGGTAGTCGCCCATCCGCGCTTGATCCACCAGCTCCACGGGCAGAGCGGCCTCGAGCGCGGAACCGGCCAACCCGTTTCGATCGAGTGTCGCCGCTCCCAGCAGCAACAGACCGCCACCCCGATCAGCGACGAACGCGGCGGTCATCTCCAGCTGATCCGGCCGGAAGAACCCCGGTTCGATGTTGGCCAAAACCACGACGTCGTATCGAAACAGCGCCGCGCGCGTGTGCGGATAGCCTGTGGCCAGGGCCGGCGTGCGATCGGGATCGCCCTGCACGTAGTACGTATGTTCGCCACGGTCGTTCAATCCCTTGCGCACGACGGCATCGAGCGAGATGCTCGGGTCGGCGAGCCAGACGCGCTTGAGAAAGCTGTGGTCGTGACCGGGCAAGCCCTCGATCATCAGCACTCTTCGGGGCCGGCTCGGTGGCGGCACCAAAACGCTTCGGCGGTTGTTCTCGATCACGAGCTCACGCGGCTCCGTCGGCACCTCGATGGTGTAAAGCGTCGCGACATCGGGCTTGGGCGCCGCTCGAAACGTGAGGCGCACGGGCTGACCGTCACCCGGTGGAACCACACGCCGGACCTGAGACAGTGCCCCGTCCTCGAGAAGACGAAGCTCGAACGGAACGCTCCCGAAGCCGTGACTGATCGCCGAAACGTTGAGATCGATAAGCGAATCAGTGGTCGTCGCGTCCCCGGCCATGACGGCCGTGACCTCACGGTCTGGCCCGGGCTGCGACGCACCGACGCCGATCGTGTAGAGCGGAACCTCCAACTCGCCAGCGGCGGCCACCGCCGCGCGGGCACCGGTCTCGCTGCCGTCCGAGATCACGACGATCCCAGCGACGCGACGTCCCCGATAACGCTCGTTGACCGCGTCAAGCGCGCCGGCGAGGTCGGTGCGCGGCGCGTCGGCCACCGCCGTCTCTAGCGCGACGTCGACGAGCGTGTCGCCAAACCCTAGCACGTCGACTGGTACGGTGGAGGCGAGCAGCGGAACAACTCGGTCACGAGCCAGGACGACGGCCTGCTCGATGCGTGAGCGGCCGGCCGCGTCAACGATGCGCATGCTTCGGGACAGGTCGAGCAGAACCGGGACCACGGCATCGCCGATCGGCTCCTGCTCCGTGCGCACCGGCTGGAAGAGCAGGAGGAGGAGCAGCAGCAACGCCGCCGCCCGCAAGCCGATGAGCGCGCCGCGCTCGGTGCGCGACAACGGCACCACCGGCTGGCGGTAGGCGACGTAACCGACGAGCACCGCCGCCGTGACCGCGACCACCGGTCCCCACCAGGACACGCCAGCGGCAAAGTACATGCGTGCCGATGAGCTCCTAGGACGGCGGGCGCTCGGTCAGCGACCGGTAATATTGATCGACCAGCCCGCGGTAGCCTGCCGGGACACGCTCGTCAGCGCCGACGTGATGTCGGCCGTCGTGGTCGTCTGCGGCCCGCTCGAGTGACGCGGCCGCCTCGAACGCTTCGATGGCCAGTCGCAGGTCGTCCCGCAGACTCGCCCACTCCGCGAGGTCCTGCCGGGCCCCGTACGCCCCTGGCGCGGCAGCGCTGAACCAATGTTCGGCCCAGCGTTCCAGGTCCCGCTCGATCGTCGGTCGTGCGTTGCGGACCCGGTCGAGCAACTCGGGCACCTCTGCGAGCTGTCGCGACAGCTGCTCTTGCAGCGCACCCAACGACACGCCCGCTCCGGGGCTTCCGGGCAACGACCGCGACGACCCGAGGCCGTCCGAACCCGGACGCGGGTCGACCCCGCGGGGTCCGTCCGCCGCATCGTCGGGCGCTGCCCGCGCGGCGCGCGCCCCGCCCTCCTCCGGAGCAGCGCCGACACCCGCGTCGGCCAAATGCTCGAGCTGCCGCTCGATCTCGTCGAGCCGGTGCCGGAGAGCGCGCGCCGCGTCGAGCTCCGCGGAGAGCCGCCGAGCCTCGGCCGTGCCGACGTCAGTGGCCGTCCGCAGCCTCCCGGCAACCCCGCGCAAGACGTCAGCGAGGGCGTCGTCCACGGCGGCGATCGCCTCGAGATCACGACCGCTCACGGGACGGTCGCCCGGTGTGGACAGGTCCCGAAGCCGGTCGGCCAGGCCACGCATCCGCGCGCCCGGCTCCTCCCGCTCCAGCTCACCGGCCACGATGGTCAGCGCCTCCCGCGCGTCCCCGGTCGCCGACCGCAGGAGTTCACTGACGTCGGCCGCGAGGGTATCCGTGCGGCGCGCGAGCTGGTCGCGATCCTCTGCAAGGCGGTCCCTCGCGTCACGTCCAGACGGTCCGACGTCCGTCTGCCGTGTTTCGGATGCCATCCGGCGCTGGGCATCGGCCAGCTGCTGCGCCTCCAGTTGGAGCGCCCCGAGCGCCGCCCGACCGCCGCGGTCCGACGCGCGGCTCAACCGGCGCTCCAGATCGCGAAACTGTCCGACGGTTTCCTGTCCCGCATCGGCCGCGGCCGACAGATCGCGGCGTCGCAGCGCGCTCAGCGCGCGCCGCATCGCGTCGCTGACCCCGTTTCCGCCCCCCTCGCCGCTATGACCGGTCTGTCCCGTCGGTCCCGCCTGACGCTCGCGTCTCAACTGCCGCTCGAGATCGGCCATCTGCTCTCGCAGCTCGTTCTGCTCACGGGTCAAACGCTCGAGCCGGCGCCGGAACTCCTGTGCGTTAAGCGCCGCCTCGGTGTCGGCCAGCTCTGTCTGTTCCTGATTCAGGCGGGTCTGACGCTCGGCCAGCTCTCGCAGGCGGCGGAGCGCCTTGCTCTCCTCGGCCGCACGGGAGGCCGCGGCCGGAGCATGATCCTCGTAGTTGGTTTCCTGCTCGCGTCGCAGTTCGCGATCGAAGAGCGCGGAAAGGTCTTCCCGGGCTTGCGTGGCCCCCGACTGCGCGCCCTGGTTGGCCTGCTGCGACGACACCCGGGTCCGTCGGATCTCCGCCTGCACCCGGAGCAGCTGGTTCAGTGCTTCCATCTCTGGCGGGATGGCCAGACGGGCATCACCGGCCCGCAATGCCGCTGCGGCCTCACCCATCGCCTCTACGGCGAGTGCCATGGCGTCGGTGTCCGGCGCTACTCCTCCAGTGGGTGTCACCACCTCGGTCTCGCGACCCCGCCCCTTCATCCGATCAGCCGTGCGAGCGGCCGCGCTCTGCAACTCGCCCTGCGCGTCGGCCACCGCCGAAAGGTCCCCACCATGCGCGGCGCCAGGTCCCTCACGGTCGAGCCGCCAGGTGGCCACGATGATCTGCTTCTGCACCCGCACGAAATCGCCTATCTCACCCGCGTCAGCGGCCGACGCCGACTGGCTCGGCGCCTCCTCGAACTCGCGATCAAACGGACGCACCTCGAGGAAGAAGATGTCGCTTCGTGACTCGCGAGCGTCCCGGCTCGCGTTCGTGTCTCGCGCGCGCACGTAGTAGCTAATGAAGTCGCCGGGGACTACGCCGAGGTCCTCGGCGTAGATCATATGGGTGCCGGTGGCGCGCCGCGCGCGCGGGCCGGCACGGAGGTCGATGCTGCGCGTGTCTCGCCCGACCACGGCATACACCAGATCGAACCGCTCGATGCCGAAATCGTCTTCCGCTCGCGCCTCGATGACTGCTTCCTCTAGCCGGGTGATCTCGCGGTCGCCGGTCGGCCGCAGGATCTCGACGATCGGGGGGCGGTCGAACACCGCGCGCACGAAATAGTCAACGTCGCCTGGGGAGGCCAGCCCATCACTGTCGACCAGCACGACGCGATAGGTGTCGTCCGTCTGGACCTCGAAGGACGCGGCCCAATGCCGCGCTCCCTCCGGACCCAGCTCGAGCACGTCGCCACCCGCCATGCGCAATGCGCCGCGCTGGACCGGCGCGTCGGCCACGACCGTCACGGTCACCTCGGTCCCCTCGGGCGCATAGATGTCGCCACCATCCGTTTCGACGCGCGGCAACAGGCCAGTAAACGCCGGATACCGATAGGTGACGTCGATCCGCTCGACCGACGGCGGGACGAGGGCCGTCACCCCGTACTCGTCCGAACGCAGCGTCGCCGCGCTGACCGAGTACGTAAAGCTGTCGTCGACCGACGGGATCTCGACACGGTACGCGCCGTCCAGTGCGCGCATGGCGAGCACCTCGGCACCGCCATCGGCGTGCGTGACGGTCACGGCTGGAAGCGAGCGGGCGGGTGCGCCGAACGTCTCGGCGAGGCGCGCGCGGATTTCAAGCCGCTCCCCCCTCACGACGCGCGCGTCGCCAGGCTCGACCTCGAGGGTCGCGCTATACGGAAAGGCGTGTAGCCACGTGCTGCGCGCGACGCGGTCGATCGAGCTGAACCCCAACGCGACGGCGGCCAGCAGCGACGCAACGGCCACGGACCCGCGCACGATGGACCGGCGGATGTGGCGGGTCGCCACGACTCGGTCGAGGTCGACGTCGCGGGTGCTCACGACCGCATCCCCCAGGACGAGCTCACGAAACGGCGATGCCGCGCTGGTCGCCACGGCCGTCGCACTCGCAATGCGGTCTTCGATCTCGGGACAGCGCTCCTCGACGAAACGCGCGAGTTGGCGGTCGGTCGGCGCCCGGCGCAACGGCCAGAGGGTACGGACGGCGAACGCGATCGCCGCCAGGGCTGCCATGTTGCCGAGGAGAATCAGCTGGAGATCGGCAGGCTCTACGAGGCGGTCGACACCGACCACTAGCAGAAGCCCAGCCAGGGTGACGCCCGCGGCCCGTGCGGTCGCGCGCATCACAACCATCGTCCACCAACGCCGCCGCACCGCTCCGATGAAGCGCCGGAGCTCGCTCAGATAGACGTCGGCCACAAATACATTATGCCATCGTGCGGCTCAGCCACGTCTCGGCTGCCAACACGATGAGCGCCGCGATCAGCGCGTACCACCAGTAGGACTGCTCGGCCTCCTGGCGGGTCTCCTCGCGGTGCGGGTCCGTCGCGGACCGACTGCTGAATGCCCGCGGATCAAGCCGCTCCACGAAAGCCTCGCGCGCGATCGGTGTGGGATCCGACTCCCGCGGGTCGACGTTGATGACCATCGGGTGTCCCGATCCGGGCCGGGTCGCCGGACCCGGCACGCGCGACACCCCTGGCGGCACGTCGGCGACGACGACGTCCCACGGGCGTCGGCGCGTCCCGACCAGGTAGCTCGCCACCTCCTGAACGAACGGCACGTAGCCAGGTCGACGGGGGAAGTCGTTCCACGCGTTATTCAGATCGGTGGCGAGCACGAGCGCGCGACCCACACCGACGTCGTACTCGACCAGCGCCGGCGCACCATCGTCGAACCGGGCGAGCACGCGTGCGCCGTCGGTCTCGGTGATCAGCACCGCGCGGTCGACCCGGACCTCACTGAGTATCCCCACCTGCTCACCGAATGCCCGGAAGATAGGGTGGCGTGTCTCTGTGACCGACCAGCGACGACGCACCGTCGTCGCGGGGTCAAGCGCGAGCTGGCGGGCATCGCCCAACGCGTCGCCGACGATGGCTGGGTCGAGGCGCGGACCTGCCACGATAAGCAGACCACCACCCGCTTCCACGAACGCGGCGAGTCGCTCACGTCCGCGCCGGTCCAGGCCATCGGTCGCCAGGAGCACGACGCCCGTCGTGTCGTCCCAGACCCTCGCCTCGAGCGACGACACTGCGCCTGGTGTCCGCGGGTCGAGTGCAAATCGGCTCCCGTTCGTCCCAACCCGGAGGGCCCGATCGAGAAAGAACGCCGCTTCGTCGAGACGGCCGTCGCTGACGATCGCCAGCAATCGGTCAGGTTCTGGCGGATCCAGCATCGTGTAGCGACGGTCATCCCAGGCGTACCCCTCGTGGTCGTCGACCGCAATGACCGCGACGCCGACGGGCGGCGCGACGGTGTCGAAGACGATGTCCGTCTGGCCGGGCTCGAGCATCACCGAGCGTTGGTCCAACGTGACCCCGTCTACGGAAAGCGAGACGACCGCCTGCCGAGGCATATCAGCGGCATTGAGCACGACCGCTGTGAACCCTGTCGCCTTCCGCTCAAGCGCGGTGACGGCGCGGTTCGTGCGGACCGGCTCGACGGTCGCGATCTCGACCTCGACCCCAGCGGGCACGGCGACACGGGCGGCAGCGTCCCAGCCTGCCCGTTGCAGGTCGGTCACGACGACGATGGTGCCGTCGCGCGCTCCGATCAGCTCCCCGGCCGCGATCAACGCCGGGCCGTATCGCGTCGCACCCGGCGTCGCCGTGAGACCCGCGGCAATGGTCGTTGCCGTCTCACGGTTGGCCGTCGGCTCCTGGACGACCTCGGCCGTGTCGTCGAACGCCACGACCGCCACGAGATGACCAGACGGCGCGGCGGCCACCGCGTCCTTGGCCAGCTCGCGCGCACGCGCAAGCTGGCCGGGAGCCGACATGCTCAGCGACCGATCGACGGCGACCACCGTCATCGCCCGGCTAAGATTCGATCGATCGATAAACGGCCGCGCGAACGCCACCGCCAGCAGTAACAGCGCCGCCACCCGCAGCGCCAGGAGTAAGAGCTCCCGCAGACGGCGCCAGCGCGCCTCGGTGACCGGGGCGCGGTTGAGGAGGCGAACATCGCTGAACGCGACACGCGGGGCGAGATCGCGCTTCCGAAGATGCAAGATGATCGGGATCGCGGCGGTGAGCGCGCCCAGCAGGAACACCGGAAAGAGGAACGACATCGACCCTCAGTGGAGTTTCGCGCGCGTGGCGAGATACGACCGGAGCGCGACATCGAGCGGCTTCGACGTGTCGACCAGGCAGTAGTCGATGTTTGCAAGGCCCAACTCGCGCTGGTAGACGGCCATGAGATCTTGCATCGCCTTGAGGTACGGTTCGCGCAGGAGCGAGGAAACACCAGTCACCTCCGCGTCGGTCTCGAGGTCGCGAAACCGCGTGGCGCGCTCGAACGGGAAGGTCAGCTCGGCGGGGTCGAGCACGTGGAACACGATGACGTCGGTTCCTCGAAATCGGAGGTGGCGCAAGCCGCGCACGACGGTGTCCGGATCGTCGAGCAGGTCGGAGATGACCACCACCATCCCCCGCCGGCTCAACGCATCGGCGAGGCGATTGAGCGGTGTGGCGACGTTGGACCGTCGTCCCGGTCGCAGCTGGTCGAGCGTCACCAGGATCCGCGTGAGGTGGCCGGGGCGTGCGCTCACCGGCACGTTGGCGATGATCGCGTCGTCGAATGTGACGAGCCCGACGGCGTCGCGCTGCCGATGCATCAGATACGCGAGGGACGCGGCGAGATAGGCGCCGTATTCGCGCTTGGTCACGCCGTCGTCGTCTGACCGAAAGCTCATCGACCCGGACACGTCCAGCAGGATGCGACAGTCGAGGTTGGTCTCCTCCTCGAACTTCTTGACATAGAAGCGGTCGCTCCGCCCGTAGACCTTCCAGTCGATCGTCGACAGGTCGTCGCCCGGCATGTATTGCCGATACTCGGAGAACTCGACACTGAATCCTTTGTAGGGGCTGCGGTGGAGGCCGATGAGAAAGCCCTCGACGATAGTGCGGGCCCGCAGCTCCATCGAGCTAATGCGTGCGACGACCTTCGGGTCGAGGTAGCGGAGCTCGTTGGGACGCGCGGCCGTGACCATCGCTCGATGCTAGAGGCCGCTCGCCGGCGCCGACACCGACTCCACCAGGCGCTGGATGACGGCTTCCGCATCGACACCCTCGGACTCAGCGTAGAAGTTAGTCACGATGCGGTGCCGCAGTGTCGGTGCCGCGAGCGCGCGAATGTCGTTGATCGATACGTGATAGCGGCCATGCATCAGCGCGCGGGCCTTGCCGCCCAGCACGAGCGCCTGCGACGCGCGGATGCCGGCCCCCCACTTGACCCACTCCTGCACGAACTGCGGCGTATGGGCACGTCCGGGGCGTGACGCATCGACGAGGCGAACCGCATAGCGAGCCACCTCATCGGCCACCACCACCTGCCGGACCAGCCGCTGGAACTCCAGGATGTCATCACCCGCCATGATGCGGTCAGGCCGTGCGGTCTCGTTCGAGGTGGTCGTGGTTACAACGCTGACCTCGTCATCTTCCGAAAGGTAGGTCACGATGATGTTGAACATGAATCGCGAGAGCTGCGCTTCCGGGAGCGGATACGTGCCCTCGAGCTCGATCGGGTTCTGGGTCGCGAGCACGAGGAACGGCCGTTCGAGATCGTAGGTGCGACCCGCGGTGGTGACGTGGTACTCCTCCATCGCCTCGAGCAGCGCGGCCTGGGTCTTGGGCGGGGTTCGGTTGATCTCGTCGGCCAGGATGATCTGCGCGAACACGGGCCCCTTGACGAATGTCAACTCGCGATGACCGCCGGCCTCCTCGATGATCTCGGTACCGGTAATGTCGGCGGGCATCAGATCGGGCGTGAACTGGATCCGCTTGAACGTCAAGTGGAGCACCTCAGCCAGCGTCTTGATGAGCAGGGTCTTGGCCAGCCCGGGCACCCCCGTGATGAGGCAGTGCCCCCCGGTAAAGAGCGCTGTCAGCACGAGGTCGATAACGTCCTCCTGTCCGACGATGACCTTGCGCAGCTCAACAAGAATGTCCTCCCGGCCTTGCATGACCCTTTCGGCCACTCCGGCCGAACTCGACATCGACTCTGTCACCATGCGGTCCGATACCCGGCCAGCGCGCTGCCCGCTGCGCCGGCGCTCAGTGGGTGAGCGCGTAGACGACCTCGTTGATGAACATGCGATACGACTGGGCGGTGTACTGGATGTACCGGGGGTACTCCTCGGCGTTGGACCACTCCCACCCGTCACCCATGTCCGTGTTGAAGTTGGCCAGCACCATCGCCCGCCCGTCGTCGTCGAGGATGGCACGGAGCCGAGGCTCGAACCCGCCCTTCTCCCACGTGACGCCGTTAAAAAACGACCCGAGTCCGGGTATCTGCGGGTAGGCGTCGAGCTGATAGAAGCAGCTGAAGATGGGATGCGCCGGTGTCAGGTCGATGATCTCACGATCAGGAAACACTCGCGCCATCTGCCGGCGGAATAGATCCCACTCGACCGGACCGTGAAAGTCGTCAAATGTGGCGGTCCCGCCGCGCAGCAGGAACTCCCGGACGATGCCGACCTCGGCGTCAGTGAACTCGATGTTGGCGGGCTCGACGAAGTAGATCCACGGCAGCTCCCAGAGACGCTCGTCCGACAACCCGAGAATGACCGGCTCGTTGACCATGACCGTTGTCACACGGCCCATGCGACGGCTCAGATTCTGCTCCGCCGCGGGCGCGTCGATCGCCCAGGGGTCGCTCCAGTAGGTGCGGCGGAACTGCGCAAGCCGATCGGGCGGCGAGCTGTAGCGAATCCTCGCGAATGTCCACTCCAGACCGGTGAGCACTGCGTTCCGGATCGGATCGATCGTCTCCGTCGGTTCCAGCGGGGTGGGCGGCTCGAGGCGGACCTGGGCGAGAACTGCTGGACCCAGCAGCCCGGCCAGCACCGTTGCGGCAACCAGGCCACACGGGCGGGCCCCACCGCCGGTTCCACCTCTCGCCTCGCGCCGCGGGTGTCTCGTCACAGTCCCGCCTCGACGGCGCGGAGGAGAAGCTCTTGCGCGCGCTCGTAGGTGGGTGCGATCTCAAGCGCAGCCATCGCGTGACGCTTCGCGGCGTCGTACTCCCCAGACGCAAGCAGGTTCTCCGCCAGATCGGAGTGGGCCGCGACCCGGTCGACTGGCCCGAGCGCCAGCGCCACCTCGAACTCAAGGGTCGCGACGTCATGCCGGCCGTCGGCCATCGCAAACCGCCCGAGCGCCTGATGCGGGATCGGATCAAAAGGGTCGATCTCGTTCACTCGCTCGTAGGCGTGACGTAGCCGCGTGTTGTCACTCGCCTCCTCCGCGAGGGCCGCGAGAAGGCGGGCCGCGTCGAGCGACGTCTCGTCGTAGTCGAGCAAGCGCTCGAGATGTCGCATCGCCGCTTCGCGGTCACCCTGCTGCTCGGCGATGCGGGCCAGGATCCCACGCGGGCTGTCGAAGCCGGTGGCCATTGGCGCGAGCTCGACTGCGTGTTCGAACGCCACGCGCGCGGCGTCGAGGTCATCCGCGGCATACAGCGCGCGGCCCAGGGCAACCTGGAGCTGATAACTGCCCTCGTGCTCCGCCGCCAACCCCTGCAGCACGACGAGGCGGTCCGCGGCATCTTCAACGGCGGCGGCGTCAGGACCCTCGCCCGCCGTCTCCGGCTCGGCCTCCGGGGCATCGAGTGCTTGGCGCAGTGCACCGAACTGGGTTTCGACGGCGGCATCGAAACTCGCCTGCAACGTATCGAAATCGAGACCGATACGGGCGAGCGCCGCGTCCGTCTCGAGTCCGTCGCCGTACGCGCGAATTAGCGTCTGAAGCGCCGGTTCGCCATGCTGGTCGATGATGTGCTCGACGAGGATCGAGGCCTGGAAATAGGCAAGCGAGATGGTGTCCGGGCGCGAAAACCCGCTATTGAGATCACGCAGCGACAGCACCTGGTCATTGTTGAGTGCCGTCGCGAACTCCATCACCTGATCGCGACCCCACGCCGCTTTGGCGCGCTTCTCTTCGTAGGTCGAAATCCCCTCACTCAGCCAACGCGGGAGCCGCTGTTTCGACATCTGCAACGAGATGACGTGCGCGATCTCATGCCACAGTGTCGACTTCCAGTTGAAGTCGCCAGGCGGCCGCGCACGCGGCGAATCCATCGTCACCACGCTCCCGAAACAGGCGCCAAGCGCGCCAATCATGCCGGGAAGCCCAAGGTTTCGAACGGCGAAATCGTCGTGTCGGGGAAAGATCTCGATCAAGATGGGCCCCTCGACCGTCATCGCGTATCGGGTCGACAGCGTGTCGACCGCATCCTGGGCCAAGGTGAGGACGTATTCCTTCAGCGTGGGCGCCTCGTCGGGATGCAGGCGCACGATAAGGTCACCGCGCTCGAATGTCTCGAACTCGTCGAGCGTGTCCATCATCGAGAGCAGGTTGAAGGTCACGACGTCAAAAGGATCGTCGGCAAAGGACCGATCGAGTGCTGCGCGCGCCGCGGGCTCGTCACCGGTGCGCAGCAAGTGCAGGCCGAGCTCGGCATGCGCGCGCGTGTTGCCCGGGTCGAGCGCGATCGCCTGCCGCACGAGCTCAGCCGCCTCGGGAAACCGGTAGGCACCTGCCGCGCGCGCACCGGCAATGCGGTAGACGTCGCCGTAGACCGGATTGATCGCGAGAACGCGGGCGACCTCCGCCTCGAAGTCGTCGATGCGATCCTCGAGATAGGCGATGGCCGCGAGCAGCGCCCGCGCCTCAAGACTCTGCGGATTGATGGCGAGCGCCAGGTCGACAGCCTCGCGGGACGCATCACGGCTGCGGTCGTCGAGCTCCATCTCCGCGATGAGGAGGTGGGCGGCCGTGTTGTCAGGGTTGATCGACAGCGCACGTTCTGCGGATTGCCGCGCGAGCGGCGGGTTCTGGTTCGCCAGGGCCAGGGCCATGCCGAGATGGGCGGGTGACCACTCGTCGTCGATCGTCAGTGCGTCCTGAAACGAGCGCAGAGCGTCGGCCTGGTTGTACTTCTCGAGAAAGAGCTCGCCCCACGCCGTGTGGGTCTCGGCGTCCGAGAGTGAGGCCTCGGCGGCGGCGCGCAGAAACGAGTTGGCCTGTCGGTACTGACCCAGCGTGCGCGCGGCCAGCCCTGCCCGGTAATGATCGAGCGACTCCCGCGATCCACCGCCTTTCAACATCACTGCATCGAGATACGGCCGGGCCTCGCCGGCGCGACCGAGCGAGGTCAGCAACACGCCGAGCTCCAATCCCGCGGCGCTCGACGGGTCTTGGCCGGCGACCGGCGTGAGAACGTTTTCGGCTTCCCCATACTGCCCGCGCGCGGTCAACAGACGCGCTCGGAGCGCGGCAGCCGACGGGTCGCCGGCATCACGTGACGCGGCGATCGCCTCGGCGTCGTCCAGCGCGCCGTGCGCGAGCGCGCGAGTGGCGCTTTCGTGGAATTCTTGCTCTTCGGCGGGAGTGTAGGTCTGCGCGCGAGCCGTCGCTGGGACGAGCCCGACAACGGCGAGGACGCCGGCGGCCGCCAGAAGGACCCTCACTAGCCGATTATAGACCGAGGGCTTTCCGCTCCACGCCGATGCGCCGCCAGATCAACATGCCAAACCCCGCGATGGCCATAGGCCCCGTGAGCCACGCGGACATCATGAGCGCCATCCCACCTAGCTCGCCGACGACCGCCGCGTAGTTCGGGTGCGCCATCCATCGATAGGGTCCGCCACGAACGGGTGATGCGCCTGGCGGCACCAAGACACGAAACGTCCAACGGTCACCGAGCGTGGCGATCGCCCAGTACTTCAAGCCCTTGGCCGCGACGACGATCGCGGCGCCGACAAGGAAGGCCATCGATGGCACCACGCCCGTCGCGCCACCCTCGAGCGCCATGGCCAGAAAGCAGGCCGGGTAGGCCACCTGCATCTGCCGGTAGACGTCACCCTCCGGGTCCTTCGCTCCACGCGCCAGCAGCTCGCGCGCCAGACGGCGCGACCGCCGGCCTTCTACGGCCATGGCCACAGCCAGGGTTGCGAGCGTCGTGAGCGCGATCACCTCCGCCTCTCGACGCCGGTATCTCCCGCATAGTGAATCATTCGCCGCATCACCCATGGCGCCACCGCTGCGCTTGCGCTCCCGAGACGGACGCCGAGTGTCGATCCCGTGACGACCCGCACCGCGCGGTTGAAGCGCCACTTCGCGCCAAACTCGGCCGCGCGCAAGCGGACGAGGCGACGATGCCCGTCAGCCCGACCGGAGTCGAGCATCTCCAGCGCCGCACGAGCGGCCATCTCGCCGCCGCGCACGGCAAAGAACATACCGTCCCCGGTGATTGGATCGATAAAGCCGGCCGCGTCGCCGGCCAGCAATAACCCGGCGACACCGGCCGCCCGAGCGTCGGTCGCAAGCGGGCCCATCGACACGACTGGACCGGCTCGCCGCGCCGCGACGAACCGATCGCGCAGCAGGGCATCCGCAGTTACGATACGCGAGAGGAGCGCGGCCGGATCGCTCAAGGCCCGCTGCGCTGGCGTCACGAGACATACGTTGGCTAACCCACCGGGAATCGGTGCGATCCCGACGAAGTGATCCGTCCGGACGTGCATCTCGCCATACGTTCCGAGACCGGCGACGCCTGCGTAGTATCCGCCTACCGCCCACCGCCGCACGTTGCGGGGATGGCGCACGAGACCGAGCACCCCGGCCACGACCGAGCGGCGACCATCGGCCGCAATGGTGACGCGGCCCGGGACGGCGAGCCGAGCGCCTGTCCGACCGCGCACCTCGATACCGCGCACTGTCTGGTCGCCGGCCGCGCCGCTCAGGAGGGGACCGACCACCATCACGGCGTCGTCGAAGCGAACGCCCGCTGCGAGCGCCGCGTCCAGGAGCAGCGCATCCACCTCGCGCCGTGTGATCGCGCAACCGGCGGGCTCCGCGGACCCCCGCCGATAGGATCCGCGCACCGTCACACCTCCAGGCCCGCTGACGACCATGCCGGCGAGCCTGAGGCTGCGGCGCTCGATGGCGTCGCCCACGCCGAGCCGCCTCAGCGCCCCCATCGTTCCCGGATTGAGGGTGTCGCCGCACAGCTTTTCACGCGGGAACCTCGCCCGATCGACCAGCCTGACGCGCGCGCCGGCGCGTGCGAGCACGAGCGCGGCGATCGAGCCGGCCGGCCCGGCGCCCGCGATGACGACGTCGGTCGGGTCTCGCATGGCGTCAGCGAAGCCGATGCGCTAATCCACCGCCCCTAGCACGATCGCGCTGTTCTTTGATCCAAACCCGAGGCAGTTGCACAGCGCCGCCGCGAGCTCACTTGGACGGCCGGTGTTCGGCACGAAATCGAGATCGCACTCGGGGTCCGGATGGGCATGATTAATCGTCGGGGGCACGTAACCCCGCGCGATGGCGAGCGCGGCAGTGACGATGCCGGAAGCCCCGCTCGCGCCTTGCGGATGCCCAATCATCGACTTGGTCGAGGATCCAGGCACGCGATCGGCACGAGCGCCAAGCACCCTCCGAACACACCGGGACTCGATCGCGTCGTTGAGCCGGGTCGACGTCCCGTGGAAATTCACATAGCCGAGCTCCTCGACCGGCCGCCCGGCACGGTCGAGCGCCTGCCGCATTGCCGCCACGATGGCCCCGCCTTCCGGGTCCATCTGCACGCGATGATACGCGTCACAGGTTGACCCATAGCCCTCCACGGCGGCATACGCTGTGGCGCCGCGGGCGCGGGCACGATCCTCTCGCTCGAGCACCATCATCCACGCGCCCTCGCCCAATACAAACCCGTCGCGGTCGCGCTCGAAGGGCCGAGACGCCTCCGCCGGCCGGGTGTTGTATCGCGTCGTCAGCGCGCGCATGCGCGCAAAGCCGAGCATCATGCCACGCGTGACCGGGGCGTCGGCTCCACCGGTGAGCAAGACGTCGGCCTCGCCCGCGCGGATCGTCCGCGCGGCATACCCTACGGCGTCGGTCGAGCTCGTGCAGCCGCAGGACAGAACGTGGCTGATCCCACGGAGACCGAGCGCGATGGAAATCTCGGACGACACCATTCCGACGATTGAGACCGGGATGGCATACGGCGTTACCCGCTTCCAGCTGTTGGTGAAATACGCCTCGTATTGACGTTCCGTTACGTCGATGCCGCCGCCGCCACTTCCGATGATGACCCCGGCGTCGGGTTCGCCGACGCGAAGCCCCGCGTCGTGCCACGCCTCACTCGCGGCGACAACGGCGATCAACGAGGTGCGTGCGTATCGTTTCGGGTCGGCTCTGGATGCACGCGGCCCCCCGTTCACGTCCGCACGTTCATCACCGTTCACCGGTGACGCGTCATCGATCGTGACAGGCGGAACGACCGCCGCCACCTGACTCGGGAACCCGTCAACGTCGAATTCGCTGATCGCGCGGGTGCCGCTGACGCCGGCGCGGACCGAGTCCCAGAACCGCTCGCGTCCCACGCCGAACGGCGATACGACCCCAATGCCGGTGATCACGACCTGTAGCTCAGTGGAGGGCAGCATCGGCCGCACTCTATAATACTGACGCGTCCGCGTCTTTGACGCAGCACATCCCGAGTCGATGCTCCCCGTTACCGCTCGTCTCTACTCAGGTCTCGGTGCCGTAGCGTTCTGTCTGTCGCTCGGAGTCGCGGTCGAAGTCTATCTGACGCGGCTCGGAGCGCCACCCACCGCCACCGGCCCGTCGTGGCCCACCGTCGCATCCAACCTCGGGTTGTTTACGCTGTTTTCCCTGCACCACAGCCTCATGGCTCGCAGCGGCGCGAAACGCTGGCTGGCCCGCCGCCTTCCGGCGGAGCTCGAGCGCTCGACCTACGTATGGGTCGCCAGCGGGCTCTTCGCGCTCACCTGTCTGCTCTGGCAGGAGCTGCCGGGAAGCCTGTATGCGACGTCAGGCTGGCTCCGCGTCGGTGGCCTGGCGGTGCAGCTCGGCGGGCTCCTGATGACAGGGTGGGCGGTCTCGATGCTCGACCCCCTCGAGCTGGCCGGGATCCGTCAAGCGACGACCCCGCACCCCGAGCAACGTGCGCCGACTCCTGCGCTCAGTGTGCGCGGACCGTATCGCTGGGTGCGCCACCCGATCTACCTCGGTTGGGCCTTGATGGTGTGCGGGACTCCGGACATGACGATGAGTCGCCTGTCGTTCGCGGTGATCACGACCGCCTATCTCGTTGTCGCCGTCCCCTGGGAGGAACGGTCGATGGTGGAGGTATTCGGCGACGAGTACCGACGCTATCGCGACCGCGTCCGCTGGCGGATGGTGCCCTGGGTGTACTAGTCGACTGTAATAACCCTTTGTAGAGCGATTTCCGGCCGGGTTCGGGTTCGAACTAACCAGTGCATGGTCACTCGTAGCGCCAGGGTTCGACCTCGCCAGCAAGGCCTAAAGGTCTGAGCTCGGTCCCCTCACCGTAGACTGAGTCGAGGATCTGGAAGCGCCACTCGATGCAGACGATCGTCTTCTACATCTCGGGGCACGGCTTCGGCCATGCCGCCCGTCAGGTCGAGGTCATCCGTGCACTGCTCGCGCGCCGAACAGACCTGGCGATTATCGTCAAGACGAGCGCGCCCTCGTGGCTGTTCGAACGGGGTCTCGATGGACCCGTCGAGGTGACCCCACTCGAGACGGACACCGGCGTCGTGCAGATCGACAGCCTGACGGTGGACGTCGATGCGTCGATCAACCGTGCGCGCGAGTTTCACGAGCGACTCGACGCGCGGACCGATGCCGAGGCCAGCCGACTCCACACGCATCGCGCTCGGCTCGTCGTCGGCGACATCCCCCCGCTCGCGTGCTCTGCCGCGGCCAAGGCGGGCATCCCTTCGGCCGCAATCAGCAACTTCACCTGGGACTGGATCTACGCCGGCTACGACGAGACCTCCGTTCGGGCACCGTCGCTCATCCCGACACTCGCGTCCGCGTACGCGCGAGCCACTGTCGCGTGGCGGCTGCCGCTCCACGGCGGCTTCGAGTCGTGCCCACGCGTGGTTGATGTGCCGCTGGTGGCCCGCCGCGGCACACGCAAGCCAGGAGCCGTGCGGCGGCAGTTCGGGTTGCCGGAGCACCCGCCGTTGGTATTGGTCGCGTTCGGTCGCTACGGGATTGCAGATATCGATTGGTCTGCGATCGCGGCTCTCGAGGAGTACCGCGTCGTCTTCACGGACGCGACCGCGCCATCCATCGCGTCGGCCGCGCTTGCGTCGGGCCGGTTCGTCTCGATCGACGAGCGCGAGATGGACGGATGCGGAGTGCGCTACGAAGACTTGGTGGCTGCGGTCGACGTCGTGGTCACAAAGCCGGGCTACGGCATGATCGCCGAGTGCGCGGCGAACGACGCGGCGATGCTCTATACGTCACGGGGTCGCTTCAGGGAGTACGACGTGCTCACCAGCGGCCTGCCGCGGCTGGTCCGCTCGCACTTCATCCCACACGACGATCTCTTCGCCGGTCGGTGGGGGCCACACCTCGACGCACTCCTAGCCCAACCGCGGCCGGCGCCGCCCCGGATAGACGGTGCGCAGGTCATCGCCGACGCCGTGCTCACGCTGCTGGACTAGATGTCACCCGCTGGCGTCGCGGACCGCAGGGCCTGTACGGACTCCACGACTTTCTCCGTCGTGGTACCGATCTCCTCGGCGGTGTTGAACCGGCCGAGTGAGAACCGCACGCTCCCCCGAATGCGCAGGTCATCGTGTCCCAGGGCGCCCAACACGTGGCTCGGCTGGGTCAACGCGCTCGTGCAGGCGGAACTGGAGGACACGGCGATCTCCGGCATCTGCTTCATCAACTCCTCGGCGTCCACGCCGGCGAAGCTCAGATTCGTCGTGTTGGCCAGCCGCGTCGTGCGATGGCCGTTGATCGCGACGCCGTCCAAGGCCAACAAAATCCCGCATTCCAGGCGGTCTCGTAACGCCACGACCCCAGTGTCAGACGGCAGGGCTGCCGCGGCGCCCATCCCGACGACACCCGGCACATTGAGCGTCCCCGAGCGCAGACCCCGCTCTTGTCCACCCCCAAACACCAGCGCCTCGCAGCGCACGTGCGGACCGCGTCGGCGAACGTACAGCACGCCGACACCCTTCGGCCCGTAAATCTTGTGGGCACTCGCGCTCAACAGGTCGATCCCCATCGCGTCCACGTCGAGAGGTTCCTTGCCGAATGATTGCGTCGCGTCCGTATGAAAGAGCACCCCCCGCTCCTTGCACAGCGCCCCGATGGTCGCGATCGGATGCAGCACGCCGATCTCGTTGTTCGCGTGCATGATGGAAACGAGCAGCGTCTGGTTCGTGATGACGGCTGCCAACCGATCTAGATCGAGCCGCCCCCCGGCATCGACGCCGAGGTAGGTGACATCGAAGCCACGCTTCTCGAGGACCTCGCAGGGATCGAGGACGGCGCGATGCTCCGTGGCGACCGTGACAACGTGCTTCTTCCGGTAGGCGGACGACTGCGCGACGCCCAGCAGCGCGAGGTTGTTGGACTCGGTCGCGCCGCTCGTCCAGACGATCTCGCGGGGATCGGCGCCGATCGCCGTCGCGACCTGCGCACGCGCCGCGTCGATCGCCTTTGCGGCGTTGCACCCGAGCGCGTGATGGCGACTAGCGGGGTTACCGTAGCTCGACGTGAAAAACGGCATCATCGCCGTGAGCACCCGTGGGTCGACTGACGTCGTCGCGTTGTGATCGAGATAGATCATGTCAGGGCCGAGACCGTGAAGATCAGCGGATAGAGCCGTTCCGAATACCAGAGCTTCGCGAAGTAGAGCCCGATCGGCGAAGGCTCGAAGTCAACGCACTCCTCGAGCCAGCGCGCGCCCCGCAAGTCGCCGAGCGCCGCCACGGCAACCGCGGTGTCCTCGATCGTGCCAAAACTCCCATCTGTCTCCTGCGCGGAACGCAAGAACTGCTCTCCCCGTCGCCGGGCGTCCGCAGGGAGCAGTTCCCCGCATTGGAGGACGCGAGCGGTTCCGAAGACCGGGTTGGTCTGAGCCGGAGTCCACGGATTACCGAACCAGAGGGGAATCCACGAGCCGTCCGCCTGTTGAGTGCGCAGGAGATAGCGCACCGCGCGATCCGAGGCGCGGCCGATAGCGGGATCGAGGGTTCGCCATGCCTGCCAAGCGCGCAACGCGTGCGCCGTGAGATCCGGGCTGCTCCGATCAAACGGCAGCTTGCCCCAGCCCCGGCAGAATGTCGGGATGCCACCGTCCCGGTTCTGAAGATCGATCAGCCACTTCACACCTGCCGTCGCGGCAAGTCGGATCTCCGGATCGTCGCCGAGTACCAATAACGCCAGCAGCGCACCTGCGGTATCGTCCGCATCGGGAACACCGCCCGTGAGGTTGGTCCACGCCCAGCCGCCCGGCGCTGACTTCGTGTACGGGTGCTCGACCCGGAACTGTTGATCCAGCAGCCACTGCCGCAAATAGCGTCGTTCCTCCGGGGAGAACACATCCGCGCCGAGCGCGTTGATCGACAGCGTGGTCACCCACGTCGCCAGATTCGTGTCGATCGGCCAGCTGCCGTCGTCACGCACGGTCTCGACTAGGAACGCGACGCCTTTTCGCGTGACCGGATGCTCCTTCAATCCGCTGCCGGCGAGGCTCATCGTCACGAAGCTCGTCAGCGGCGCGGCCTCGAGGTAGCCGCCCGATTCGGGTTGAATCGACTCCAGCACACGCAGCGTCTTCCGTTGCGTCAATCCGCGTACCAGACGGCTCAGCGGATTCCGGGTCGGACGATGATGATGCTGCGCCTGCCCGATGGCGATCAAGGCCGGAAGTGCGTAGCTGACGACCGGCAGGCCCACCCATTTGAACCACGCATGGGGCAGCGCCGCGAGCTCGAAGGGCAGGGTCGAGATGTGGTCCCATCCGAACCGACCGGCCAGTGCGCAGTGTGTCAGGATCGGCACGGAGAACGTCCGGTCCTCCCCATACACCCGACTGACGGCACTTACGATCGACTCCGGCGTCAATTCCCCGACTCGTTCCTTGAGCCAAGCTTCGGCACGCGCAACCCCCGAAGAGCCGTGCATGGAAAGTGTCGCCCACGCGAGGGTCGTCGTGCTGATGTTGCTCGGACAGCCGTCGGCATCACCAAAACCGCCATCGCCGTTCTGATGCTCGTTCAACCAGCGCAGGCCATTGCGCACCAACGCATCATTCCCCCCAACGATCGACAGCGCGCAAACCGCCGTCGCGGTCGAGAGTGCGCTCGACGACAGCTCGCCTTCCCAGTGCCCGGCGGATGTGCGCTGCGCGAGCAGTCGGTCACGCAAGGCTGAGATGGCCCATCGCGAGGAGTCCGTAGTAGGTGTATTCGCAGTCTGGCTCATCATCTGCCCAGGTCCCGCAGAACGCCCGGCCGGTCCAGAGCGTATCGAGATAATCGAGCGTTTTGTCGCGCAGGTGCGCAAACGACACCTTCTGCCCCGAGAGAGCGTGGAGCGCCGTCGCCGTGGACAGCAAGTCCGGCAGCGGCGCGCCCTCTGTTGCGGAAAACCCGCCTTCGGGATGCGCCCGCGCCAGGAGCCAGCGCACTACGTCGTCCGGCACCGGAGACTGCATCTGCCGCAGCAGCGTCACGGCCGCGGCGGTCGTCGGGGTTGTGGTCGTCAGCGATTCGTCTTGCAAGGGAAACGGCTCTGGTGCCAGACCCAGATCTTGGAGCGCACCCCAAGCGAGAAAGCTGTGATAGACGCTGCCGCGGTCCCAGCGCTCTTCGATCCGTCCCGCGAGGTCAGGTGCCGGCTGCTTCAGCGCCGCCCAGCACCGCGCGAGGCAGCAAAGATGCACGAGGTCCAGGTCCTCCCCGTCGCCGAAACTCTCCAAAAAGAGTCGCACGCGGAGGGGGAGCTCGCGCTGTAGGGCGATCAGCCCTTCGAGGGCGAAGACGGTATAGTAGAGGTCGCTGTGTCCCGCGCGGTCTCTTGCACCGCCATCGTCGTTGAATCGGGACAGGAAGTATGCGGCGACCGGATCAGCGGCTTCCCGCAGCTGCGTCGGCGCCAGTCGCGCGACTTGCAGCATTTCGAGCCTCAAACTCACTGCAGTAGCCCTCGATGAGTTTTTCGCCGAAGATCTTGCCGACGATTCGGCGCAACAGGCCTTTGAGGGTGGGGCCGGACAGGAATCGCAGCGACCGGATCGCATCCTCCTTGTAGGCCTCGAGGAGGTCGTCGGCCTTGTCGAGAACGCCCCGCTCCGTCACGATGCGGCGAACGTCGTCCGTGAGCTCGGGCGCCCCCGACCGGACGAGCGACGCAATACGGTGCTTTTCTTCACCCTCAGCACGTCGGTGCGCGATGGCCAGGATCAGCGACAGGCGAACCTGCGCGAGGTCGTTGGAGTCGGCGTCTCCCCGGAAGTCCTCGAGATCGTCCTTGATCTGATAGGCGATACCGAGAGATTCGCTGTACTTGCGGAGCACATCGTGCGTCGCGTCGTCCGCTCCACCCAGGTCCGCGCCCAAGCGCAAGGCGACCTCGAAGGCCGCAGCCGTTTTCTGGCGGAAGATCTCCAGCACCTGCATCGAGGGCAGCGGCTCGGGATCCCGCACCCACAGCAGCTCACGGCCCTGCCCGCGGCTCAGCGTCACATGCCCCTGCGCGGCGATCGTCATCATGTTCGGACTGCCGAGCTCACCGAGCAGTCGATACCCTTCGCCCACCAGGAAGTCGCCGATATTGAGCGCGACCGGGAGTCCGACCTCGGCGTGCAGCGCCGGCCGGCCATAGCGCTGGTCGTCGTCATCCTCGATGTCGTCATGAATCAACGAAGCCTTATGGAAACACTCGATCGCGACGGCTGTTTTCTTAACGGCCGTCGTGGGCTCCGGCTCGCCGTCGTGGCGGTCGCTCTCGAGCGCCATGTAGGTGCAGGTGGCGAGGTATGGACGCCAGCGTTTACCGCCATTTGCCAGGAAGTCTCGTGCGATCCGCGCGGTCTCGTCCAGGGCATCGCCCATGATGGCGTCGAGTGAGTCCTTGGCGAACCAACTGCGGACCTCGGTCTTGAGAGCGTCAAGGTCGAGCCGGTAGGTCTTGTCGTCGGAGGTTAGGTGGATGAGGTCCCAGACCCAGTCGAGATCCACCGTTGTGTTGATGCAGTCGTCCTGCAGGAGCGGAATGGCGACGCCCGGGATCGCCGCCGCCTCCATGTGCGGGAAGCACTTCTCCAGCACGTTGATGCAGCTGACTCCCACGATCGCCTCGATCTTTCCAGTCTCGATCATCGATCGGACGATGGCCGACCCCTCGGCCACCAGCACGGCATAGCCCAAGCGCTCGGCCTCCACGCTCAGATCCTGGATGGAGCAGAGGCCGCACTCCTTGCAGAGAAGGCCGAACTCATCGAACGGCGCCGGGCACCGCTCCTCCACCCGCAGACATTTCGGGATGAGCAGCAGCCGGCGGTCATAAGGAATCTGGGCAAGGGAGTCACGCCACGCGGCGTTGCTGATCAGGATCGAGGTGTAGTCCTTGTAGATCGGATCGAGACCAGCTGCCCTGAGGACCGCGCCGGTGTGCTCCGCCAGCTCGTCCATCGTGAGCGGCGGAATCGCCCCTACCTTCGTGACGTAGTCTTCGGCGATCTTCTTCAGCTGGACGCGTACCTGCTTGTCGTCAGGGATGTTCGACTGGGCAGGGCGATACGTCTGCCGCGGAACCTGCACCGGCAACTGCAGCGGAACCACGCTCGGCGCCGGTTCGTCTGCTGTTTTCTCGATCATCGTCGGCCTACCGTCTTCTATGCATGCGCGCGTCTACGAATACGCGCCAAATCCGAAGAACCAATGCTTCTTTGCGAACCGATAGACCCAGTTCTCCTCCGGGATTTCGTTGCCCGGATTGTGCTGACTGGGCCGCGACCGAAGCCCTTCCAACTCGATCGTCGCCGTCTTGCGAATCGTCGTGTCTCCGGCGCTGTGTCGCTCCACCACCTGCTTGAGGAGATCGGGTCGCTCCAGCACGACACATCCGCGCGTCGCGCTCGCGGCCGTCCGGCGAAAGTCCTGCAGCAGCGGCGACTCCGTCATGGTCTTGTAGATGTCGCCGTCGTTGTCTTGAATCTTCTCGTTGGCAAACTGGATAATCGGGCACGGCTCCACATCGCCGAACGGGCTGATGTGGTGGCTGATCCCCGTCGCCGCCGGACAGAGCGCCTGTCCCTGGTCATCCCAGTAGGCATCAATGAGCGCGATAGGTTTCCGGTTGCGCATGTCCATGACAAACCGACGAACCTTGAGCACCTGCTCGGGCGTGAGCGCCAGCTGCGGATTTGGCACGGGCCCCACGACCCGGTACGTGTGGAACCAGCAGTAGTGGACACCCATCGCAATCAGCTTATCGATCCACGCTTCCCGCACGAGGTCGTCGATGTTGCTTTGACAGACGCTCGTGGCGACACCGGTGATCAAGCCGTTCCGAACGCTGGACCGGATACCTTCGAGCGTCCGGTTGAGAACGCCCGTCCGACCGCGGCGGATGTCGCTAATCGAGGCGGTCCCCTCCACGCTGATGAGCGGCGTCGCGTTGCCAGCCTCCCTCAGCTGGCGGGCCATCGTGTCCGTGATGGGATGGCCGTTGGTAAAGATCTGGAAGTAACAGTCCGGGTGAGCCTTCAGGATCGGGATCAGATCCGGATGCATGAATGGCTCGCCGCCCAGAATGCCGAAGAAGCTGTTACCGTGCTGCTTGGCGTTGGTGATCAGCCTGCTCATGTCGTCGGCGCTGATCATGTGTTGCGGCTTATCCACATCGACCCAGCACCCTTGACAGCGGAGATTACAGCTGTTGGTGATGGAGATGTAGAGGAAGGGCGGGAAGGTAATCCCCTGCCGGAGGCGCTTCTTGAATCGTTGGACCGACCGCACACCTTTGTAGCCAAAGTTGTAAGCGAACTTCCAGAGCACGCGCGCGTCCGTTGAGCGCACGGTCCGATACCCGAGGCTAGCCGCTGCCTTCAACATGGTGGCGTACTAGATGCCCCACTCCGCTTCGGAGGGAACGGGTTTCGAATCATTGACGGTCTGAGACTGAGCCTGCCGCTTGGCGAGCTTGGCCCTCGCCCGGGCTGCGCGTTCCTCAATGTCCTCCGCCGTCGGCAGGGTCATCAGCACCTCGTCCGGAATATCGAGAGTCTTCTTGAGTTTACCCAAGCAGCGCTTCCGTTCTAGCAACGCTTTCGATTCATCTCGCTCGGTCGAGAACCGCTGCCGCGCTTCCCGCTGTCTGGTACGGAGCGATCCATACAGGTCTCCGCCGAGCAGTGTGGAGATATCGACCTTCATCGCCTCCCGCTGGATGTCCTGTTCCCGCACGACGTCGCCGTTGATGGGTCCCTTCGCATACTTGGGAAAAAGAATGGCGACCTCGGGACAGACGCGCGAGCAGGCAGGGCAGTCAGTCTTGCAGTTGTCCTGGTTCTGGACCGTGATCTGCTGTTTCTTGTCGACGCCGTAGACGTCGAAGAGGCAGAACGTCAGGCACTGCATGCAGTTTGTGCATCGATCAAAATCGATCACCGGGAACCACGGCTTCCACGCGTCGAGGTTTCGTGCACCGGTCACCTCGCGGACCTCGCGGGCGGCGGCGAGAGGCTCTACCTTCGCCAAGTCGCGAAAGTGTACGTCCTGTTTCGTGGATAGAGGCCGGTCGCCATCCAGCAGTCCCAGGACGAGCACGGGCGCGTCATCCGGTGGAGCCACCTCCTGTCCCGCGACGGGACGAGTCACCTCGAAACCGCTGTCCAGGAGGGCGGAGAGCGCCGCGTATCGAGCACCATCCTCGAGCGGCGTGCTTCCGGGGCCCTCGTAGAGCACGACGCGCAGGTTCTTGCCGGCGGTGCGACTCATGTAAGAAGCTCCTTGGCCACGTCGGCGGCGGAGCCCTCGCGCATATTCAGCACCTCGATGCCGTCATCCGGCAGCGGCGTTCCGGCGGCATGGAACAGCCATTTCACCGCGCGCGGGTAGCATGCGACGATCTTGGTGCACCCGCCCTCGGTGATCTTCTTCAGGGCCGGATCCTTGCGCGCCGACATGTCGCAGAGGTCGGCGACCGCGTCGAATGCTCGGCCGGAATCGCTGAGTCTTCGCAACACGTCCCGCTTGACATCCTGCGGGACGACTTTCGCATAGGTGCAGTTGCAATACAGGATCTTCATCACAGTATGCGGTGCGTCGGCACCGGCCGCCCGGGCTTGAGTCGTTCGAGGTGTTCCATGCGGGACCGGACACCTCCGAGGGCGGCGAGGGCCTCGCGCGTGATTGCCTCGAGTATCGCTGGATCCGCCTCGGCCCGAAGGTTAATGACCAGCTCTCCACGATCCACGCGGTCTAGCAGTGACTCGCGCAGATCGGGCTCCTCGTCATTCCCAACCAGGCTGACGACCGACAGCGTGCCGGTCCCGTCTCGTGGCTCAAGTATCAGCTTCAGATGGGCGATCGCCGCACCCGTTTCTATGACACCGTCGCGAATGCTACCGGCCAGGCCAACCAGTGTCTGGTTGCCGTCAAATGGCTCGTGCGACTCTAGCTGCGCGGTGCAGTTAAGCCAGCCGAGCAGCGCCTCGCCTTCGGCGTAGGAATCATAATCGATCTCCAACGACCGAGAATCACAACCCGCTGCCGAGAGAACGGCCTTGAACCACGCATCGACGCCCGTCCCGTCCTTCGCCGAGCAGACGAACGTCTGTGCGCGGGGGAACGCCTCCCAGATCTTAGACACCAGTCTCTCAAGGAACTCCGCCGGATGCGCATCGCACTTGTTGACGACGATGAGGTCCGCTTCCTCCAGCTGCTTCCGATACACGTAGCTCACTTGCTCGGAGAAGGTGCGGCCCGGTGCCAACCCGAGGATCCGCGCGGCGCGCATGGGATCGATCATCACGCTGAGCGGCGCGACCGTGAACCGGTCGCCATACATACGGCGCAGCGGATAGGAAACCGTCGCGATGAGGTCGGTGCAGCTCCCAACCGGTTCGGCGAGGAATAGATCCGGTGATGCGGCGTCCGTAAGATTGTCCGCAGCTTCGAGGAGCGAGTTGAAACGGCAGCAGAAGCAGCCGCCGGTGATCTCCTCAACGGAAAACCCCTTGGACCGGAGAAGCGTCGTGTCAACGAGGCCGCTGCTTTGGTCGTTGCAGATGAGCCCTACCCGCGTGCCCTGGTCGGTGAGATGCCGCGCGAGTCTGGCGACCGCAGTGGTCTTCCCCGCGCCGAGGAACCCACCGATCATGATGTAGCGCGCAGGCTCACTCATGCCGGTGTCCCAGCATCTTGTCGATCGTCGTATCCAGCAACGATACGTAGCTGTGCACGTCGAGGCAGTCGTCGCCCGGCGTTCCTTGCACCGTGAACAACCACCCCTGTCCGTACGGTTGGGTCGTCAGAAGTGCGATGTTGTTGTCGAGTGCGGGGTTGCTCTCGCCGAAGCGTCCCGACAGGGGCGAGAACATGTCGGTCACGGCCTTGAATCCCTCCACCCAGCCGATGACCTGGCCGGTCTCGACGGGTATCCCGGGGTCCATCTCGAAACCGAGCTCGACAATCTCTCCTAGCATGCGGACGGCGAACTTCGTGAACCCCACCCGCCAGAGGCCCCCGTCCTCCCGCGCCAACCAGCTATGTCCAGCCGTGTAGAGCCGGTCTTCGAGGAGGCGGGTAGAGAACCGCGAGCGCCGGTAGTGAACCTCTCCGGGCATCAATGATGGCCACTCTTGGCCCGGGGCGGCGCGTCCCGGGCCGACATCCCTTAACGAATGGCTGCTAGTCCTTCGTGCAGGTCACGAGAGACCAGATGCGTGGAATGTTGACCTTCTCGATCGACAGCGGAGTGAGATCGGCCTGGGCGAGAAATGCGGGCAGGTCGAGGTCCGACCTGAATCCGGCGTGAATGGTCAGCGGCGAAATCCAGCGCTCTGCGCGCGCCAGTACTGGGTTCTCGCTCAGGAAGTGGTTAAGGAACGCGAAGTGCCCGCCCGGCCGACAGACCCGACGCATCTCCTTCGCCACCGCGACCGGGTCCGGAACGACGCTAATCACGTAGGGTGCGTAGACCAGATCGAACGAATCGTCCGGGAACTCGAGGTGCGCGGCATCCATCTGCAACAGGCGGACGTTACGGACGTTGCGGGCGGCCAGTCGCCGCTCGGCCTTGTGCAGCATCCCTTCGACGAAGTCAATGCCGGTCACCGACAGGTGACTCGGGTAGAGCGCGGCGTTGATCCCGGTCCCCACTCCGACTTCGAGCACCGTATCACCGTGCCCCATCGGCAGCCGCTTCATCGCCTCAAGACGGCCTGTCTGCAACGTCGGTCCGAAGAGCCAGCTATCGATGGCTGCGATCTTGTTGTAGACGCCTTCGACGAAGTCATTCTCGAAGGCAGCAACCGAAAGCGCCCGGCTGGAGGGATCAGAACAGAGGTCGTCGTCCGGTGGACCTGAGCGAGGTAGCACCGGCGCACTATAGCGTGTCGATCGCGCCATCGCAAGGATGATCCCGCACCGCGGCCGTGATCTGCCGGATGTGCTCGGGCGTCGTCCCACAACATCCACCGACTAACCGCACGCCGACAGCCACAAATCGCCGCGCATACGACGCGACGTACTCAGGCGTGGAGAGGTAGAGCGTCCGGCCCTCAACCGCGCGTGGCAGACCCGCGTTTGGCTGGGCAGCCAGCGGGACACCCGCCACGCCGACCAGCCGCTGGATGATGTCCAGCATCGGCGCAGGACCGGCGCTACAGTTGACACCGAGCATGGTCGCGCCGCTCTCAAGGAGCCGCGGCGCCGCCGTGTGTGGGGCCAAGCCGTCGTCGGTCTCACCCGTCTCACCGGTGGTCAGCTGCGCCACGACTGGCAGATCGCTCTCCGCGCGCACCGCCCGGACGGCGGCGGCCAACTCATCCGCCCGGCGGAACGTCTCGAGCATCAACAGGTCCACGCCTTCCTCCAGCAGCGCGCCCGCGTGATCGCGGAACACGCGCTCCGCCTCGGCGACCGACGTCCGCCCGTGCGGTGTGAGGCTCACTCCGAGCGGACCGATCGCTCCAGCGACGTGTACGGCCACCCCGGCCGCGTCGCGCGCCAGGCGCACCCCGGCGCGATTCAGCGCCTTGACCGCGCCGTCGAGACCGAATGTGGCGAGCTTGAGGCTGTTGGCGCCGAAGGTGTTCGTCTCCAGGACGTCAGCACCCGCGGCGACATAGGCGCGGTGGATGTCGCCCACCAGCTCAGGTTGGGCCCCGTTCAACTCCTCAAACGCGCGGTTCACGAACGCGCCTCTCGCATAGAGCATCGTTCCCATTGCGCCGTCGCAGACAAGGACCCGTGTGGCGATGTCGTCGAGAAACGGCACAGCTGCCATAAGTGTTTTAATGATAGCGGTGCCTGGCGAGGTCCGGTTTCTGTCGGCCGCCGAGCTGCTGCTGGCGACGCTTGTCGTTAAGCTCGCGCTGGTCGCAGTGCTGTCAACCATGCTGGTCCGCTTCCGTCAGTTTCGGCGCATTCTCCTGACCGAGCAGCGGGCCTGGCGCGAACGGCTCGTGTTCGCGTTCAGTCTCGGGATTCCGCTCCTCGCCGGTGTCACCGCACGACTGCTGCTCAACTACGATGCTGCGGACTTCTCGCTGGCCGGCCCATTTCTCGCCGGTCTCATCGCCGGACCGTACGCGGGCGCCATCGTTGGCGCCATGCTTGGCTCCCCGGCGCTCGTCGCCGGCGAGGTGGCGGCAATGCCCTTCGCAGTTGGCTGTGGATTTGCGGGTGGTGGGCTCCGCGAGGTCTGCCCCAAGGAGGCCATCTGGCACCTGTCGCCGCTGTTCTTCGCCGATCTGCATCGCCATGCATGGCAGCTCGTCAGCCGGTTCAAAATCGACTGGCTGTTGATCCTGGCCGCGGCGCCCATCGGTCTCGAGATCATTCGTGTGTCCTTGGGTATACGCTTCGGAGCCGGCATCATCTTTCACATGGCACCTGACGGCATCGGGCTCGCCGCGTTGGTCCTGCTCGCCGCCGTGTTGAGCGTAGCGATCCCCATCAAGATCTGGAACACCGCGCGCATCGAGCATCGACTGCAAGAGCAGGACAAGCTGCTGATGGCGGCGCGGGTCGAGGCGTTGGCGAGTCAGATCAACCCCCATTTTCTCTTCAATACGCTGACCTCGATCTCGTCCCTCATCCGGTCACAGCCCGAAACCGCCCGCATGCTCATCGTCAAGCTGTCGGCGCTGTTACGGCGTCTGCTCCGCAGCCGGGAGCACTTCGTTACCCTGCGCGAAGAGCTCGCATCGATCGACGAGTACCTCGATATCGAGGCAGTGCGATTCGGCCCAACACTGGTGGTGGAGAAGGACATCAGCCCGGACAGCCTCGAGCTGGTCATGCCGAGCATGGTGCTGCAGCCACTGGTGGAGAACTCGATCAAGCACGGGATCGAGAAGAAGGTCGGCGGCGGACGGATTATCATTCGGAGCCAGCGCGTCGATGGCCACGGCGTCATCGAGGTGGTCGACAACGGCGCTGGCATGGCTGACACCGACGCCAGCCGGGGACGCAGCGGCGGCATTGGCTTGCGCAACGTCGACGAACGACTACGAGTGATCTACGGCGAGAACTACCACCTGCAGCTCGAAAGCACCCCCGGCGAAGGCACCTGCGCGCGGATCGAGATCCCAGAGCTGATCGAGCCGTGGCAACAGACTTCGGCGTAGAATGGAAATACGGACCGTCGTCGTCGATGACGAGCAGCTGGCACGGAACGAGCTCTGCTTTCAGCTGCAACAACTGGACGGCGTAGAGATCGTCGGGCAGGCAGGCGATGGGGTCCAGGCACTCCGACTGATCGAGGACGTGCGGCCGGATCTGGTGCTGCTCGATGTGCAGATGCCGGGCCGGACCGGATTCGAGGTGGCTCGCGAACTCGTCGCGCGCGGTGTCGATTCGCGGGTAGTCTTCGTGACAGCGTTCGACCAGTACGCCATCGAGGCGTTCGAGATCAACGCCATCGACTACCTGTTGAAGCCTGTCGAGCCGGAGCGTCTCGGGCGGACGATCGAACGCGCGCGAGGCCAGCTTCGCTCGGCGCGATTGGGGTCTGGCGCGGGCGCCGCGGGGTTGCAGGAGGGTGAACTCAGACGCATCGCCGAGTACGTGACCGACCGCGAGACGCGACGGAGCCAGGTCGCGGTCAAGGTCGGTGAACGCTTCCTTCTGGTTCAGACTGACGAAATCGTGTACGCGTCGCTGGCCGACGAGGTGATCACGGTCGCCGCCGGTACGCTGAGTGGCACGTCGAACTGCCGGACGCTGGATGAGTTACAGTCGATGCTCGACCCGACGGTGTTCTGGCGGGTGCACCGGTCGCATCTGGTCAACATCAAGAAAATCAAGGAGATAGTGCCTTGGGTCAGTCGAAACTACATCCTGAAAATGAAGGACGAGAAGAGCACGGAGATTCCCGTGAGCCGGGCGCAAACGAAGAGGCTCCGCGACTACCTGAGCCTCTAGGTCCGGGCGACTCGACGGCGACTCGCATTCAGCTGGACAGCCACGCCGAGGGCGACGCGCACACGCCGCCGGAGTTGTCCAGCGCCCCGCAGCACGCCGAACAGACGCACGCGATGCGCCGTGGCGACTTTCTCGTCCGCGCCGGTCAAGAGCTGATGGCGTGGGTCAAGGTGTTCGCATCGGCCGCCGTCTACGCCACCCTGATTGTCACCTTCGGGTTGCAGGTGGCGCGTGTCGAGGGCAAGAGCATGGAACCGACGCTCCAAGATCAGGATCGTCTGATCGTCAATAAGGCAGCCTACCGGTTCTTCGGCGACCCGGAGCCAGGCGACATCGTGATGCTGTACTACCCCCGCGACCCCGATAAGTCCTTCGTCAAGCGCATCGTCGCAGAGGAGGGCGATACCGTTCGGATCGACAACGGTCAGGTTTATGTGAACGAGGTCTTGCATCCCGACGCGTTCGTGCCACCGGAGTTCCGCAGCCACGAAAACCACGGGCCCGAGGTGGTGCAAGAGGGTTATTTCTTCGTGATGGGCGACCATCGAAACAACAGCTCCGATAGCCGGCACTGGGGCCCTGTGCCAAAGAAGTACATCATCGGCAAGGTGCAACTCCGGTGGTGGCCGCTCACCGAAGCGACGGTATTCTGACGGCGGACACGCATCGGGCCCCCGCATAGTGTTGCCCATGTCGGGCGAAGCTGTCGTCTCGTCGCGCAGGCCCGAGGGCCTGCGCGACGGATGCCACGCAAGCAAGCTCCGCGGTTATCTATACAACTGGTCGATGACACCGGCCCATCGTTCGGTGACCACGCGCCGCCTGACCTTGAGCGTGGGCGTCAACTCCCCCGTCGCCACACTAAACTCCGCCGGCAGCAGCGCGAATCGCTTGATCTGCTCGTAGCGCGGAAGCGCCGCGTTCACTGACTGGACCACGTCATCGAACAAGTGGGTGACCTCCGACCACGTGACGATCTGCGCCGCGTCGTCGTTCGCGGTGGTTGGTATGGCCAGCTGCGCGCGCAGCGTCTCGAAATCCGGGACCAGCAGTGCAGCGATGAACTGCCGCCGGTCGCCGATCAGCACCGCCTCGGCGACGATCGGCGCGCGCTTCAGCTCGGCTTCGATCGGCGTCGGCGCGATGTTCTTGCCGCCCGCGGTCACGATGAGCTCCTTCTTCCGGTCGGTGATTGTCAGATAGCCGTCTCGGTCGAGTGTGCCAATGTCGCCGGTGTGAAACCAGCCGTCCACAATGGCTTCGTCCGTCGCCTGTTGCTTGCCGTAGTAGCCCAGCATCACGTTGGGTCCGCGCACCAGAATCTCGCCGTCGTCCGCGATCTCGAGCTCGACGTCCGGCACCGCGGGGCCGACGGTGCCGAGGCGCGGCGCCGTCGCGGGATTGACCGTCAGCACCGGGGCTGTCTCTGTCAGGCCGTAACCCTCAACCACCGGGATCCCGACCGCGAAGAGGAACTCCGTGATCGATGTGTGGAGCGGCGCGCTCCCCGAGACGAGAAACCGCACCCGGCCGCCGAGCCGGACACGGATCTTCGACAGGACGAGATGGTCGGCCGCGGCGAGCATCACCCGTGCCGGTAACGCGAGCCTCTGCCCAGCGAACGCGGCCCGCGCCCGCGTTGACCCGACGTTCAGCGCCCAACGCAACAGCGCCCGGCGCACGGGTGACGCCTCGTTCCCCGCCGCGATAATGCGTGCGTGCAGCTTCTCGTAGACGCGGGGCACCCCGGTCATGATGGTCGGCTTGACCTGCTGCATGTCGCGAGCGATCGTGTCGAGCGATTCTGCGAACGAGATGGTGACACCCTTGTAGAGATAGGCACAGACCACCATCCGCTCGAAGGCATGACTCAGCGGGAGGAACGAGAGCGCCTCATCCGCATCCGTGATCTGGACCACCGTGTCGACAGATCGGATGTTGTGGACGATGTTTCCATGGCTGAGCATCACGCCCTTCGGCTCACCCGTCGTGCCCGAGGTGTAGATGATCGTCGCCAGCGTGTCCGGGGCGATCGCGGTGGCTGCCTCCTTATATAGACGCCCCAGCCCGTCCTCCCGCGTCAGCCGCTGATGACCACGCGCTGTCGCCGCCTCGAGACTCATCTCTTCGCGACCGGACTCGATCGTCGGCGGCGCCGTCTGCGCCGGCTCCATGACGACCAGCGTCGCGAGCTCAGGGAGTTCCGGCCAGACCGCACGGACCTTGGCTGCCTGCTCCTCGTCCGACGCGACGACCACCCGAGATCCGGAATCGGCCAGGATGTACCGCACCTGCGCGTCCGGCAGGGTCGGGTAGACGGGAACCGAAACGGCTCCTCGGGTCAGGATGGCGAAGTCGACCACCAGCCACTCTGGCCGGCTCTCGGCCAGAATCGCGACGCGGTCGCCGGGCTCAACACCGAGCGCGCCAAATCCCAGGCTGAGATCGCGGATTCGCTCGAAGAATTCACGCGACGACTGGGTCTCGAACCCCCTATCCTCTGCACGGCACCGCCGGACGAGGCATGCCTTTGGGTAACGCCCGACGACGTGAAACGGCAGATCGGCCAGCGTCTCGATCGACTCACCCACCACCGGATCTCCTGCGCCGAGTCACCGCGCTCGCGCCTGCCGCGGCGGCCCTGAACGTCCCCGAACGGCCGCCGGTCTTCTCGATGAGGTGGATCGCGCCGATGATCATCCGCTTGTCGACCGCCTTCACCATGTCGTACACCGTCAACGCCGCAGTCGCCACCGCGGTCAGGGCCTCCATCTCGACGCCGGTCCGGGCTGTCGTCCGCACCCGTGCCTCGATGTCGTAGCCGTCCGGCCGTGGGTAAAGCGAGACATCCACCTGGGACAGCGGCAGCGGGTGGCAAAGTGGCACAAGCTCGGACGTCCGCTTGGCTGCCATGATGCCAGCGATCCGCGCCGCTTCCAGCGGATCGCCCTTGGCAAGCCGGCCGCCCCGAACGGCGCGCAGGGCGGCGCGGCCGATAGCGATGTGGCCGCGGGCGACAGCGAGACGCTCGGTCACCGGCTTGTCGCCGACATCGACCATTCGGACACGCCCGCGCGCATCGACGTGGCTCAGTCGCGCGCGCGCACGCCCCCCGCTCCGACCACCCATCCCGACTATCCTTTCACACCGTCTCGGTTCGCCAGATAAAACGAGAGGCTCTCCAGTGAGACGGTGAGGTCAACGCTCTTGAGCTTGACCGGTGGCGGCACCCGGAGCGCGCCCGGTGAGAAGTTGAGCACCGCCCTGATCCCCGCCTTGACCACCGTGTTGACCACCTGTTGCGCCGACGGCGCGGGGACAGCGATGACTGCGATCGTGATGCCTTGCCGCCGGGCCACACTGCGCAGCGCGCTTATATCGTAGATCCGGACTCCACTTCGCGAGAGTCGGCCGACCTTGTCACGAAGGTTGTCGAATAGCGCCACGATACGAAACCCCTCCTGTCTGAACCCCGGATAGTCAGCGAGCGCCAGGCCAAGATTGCCAGCGCCCATGATGGCGACTTTTAGTTTGCGGTCCAGGCCCAGGATGGTCCTAAGCTGCTGGCGGATGTCCTTGACCACATAGCCAACCCCGCGCACACCCAGATCGCCGAAGTGCGCCAGGTCCTTGCGAATCAGCGCGGCGTTGAGACCGAACTGCTCGGCCAGGACCTTTGAGGACACGGTCTTGACGCCTTTCTCGTCCAGTTCGGACAGAAACCGCAGGTAGAGCGACAGCCGGTTCGTCGTGAGTTCGGAGATCTGGTCGCGCATCGATGTCGTGTGAGGGTCGCGATTCTATGGCGCACAACCGGACGGGTCAAGCACGTCGGACGGGCTGGAGGCGCGTGCTAAGATGCGAAAGATGAACGAGATGGCGCGGTCGCTGCGTGGTTCGTCACGCGTCTGGGCGGCTGCGTGCGCGGCGCTCGTGCTCGCCTCTCCTCCGGCTGCAGCGCAATCCACCCGACATGCGGCGACGCTCGGCGCGCTCGACGCGCACCCGATCTTCTTCCACGGCGAGGAGGTCATCCTCCGAACGGAAGCAATGAGCGAACAGGTCTTGACCTGGCTGGTCGATGGGGAGGTACGCATCCTAGCCCTCGACGTACCGCTCCCGCCGACCGGCGTCATTGAACGCCTGGAAATCATCGGCACCTTCTATGACTTGGGCCGGCTCGAGGACACAGACCCACGCGTCCGGGACCTGCCCCTCGCTCGTATCTCCGACCGGTTGCTCAACAAGCCCTGGCCCTCGGCCGGCGAACTGCCGATCGTCGTTGTGTCGTCGTCCCGACCCGCCCGCGCCCCGGACGCAATCTCGTTGCGGAACGTCGTCCTCGACCCGGACCGTTACATCGACGCGGGTGTCACGCTGACCGGCCGGTTTCGAGGCCGCAATCTGTACGGCGACCTGCCGGAGGCGCCGGACGAGAGCCGGTGGGATTTCGTGTTGCGCTCGGCCGACGCGGCGGTCTGGGTCGTCGGCAAGGAGCCGAAGGGCGACGGGTTCGAGTTGGACGTGACGGCCAGGGTCGACACTGGGCGGTGGCTGGAGGTCACGGGCAGGGTAAGTGTCAAGGACGATATGGTGCTGGTCGATGCGGGCGCGCTCAAGCTGGCCGAGCCGGCGGCCGATGCGACACCGCCGACTCCGCGCGATGCACCGCCGTTGGCACCACCCGAGGTCATCTTCAGCGCGCCGCTCGCGGACGACGTGAACGTCGTCCGCGACACGACCGTGCGGGTGCAGTTCTCGCGTGACATGGACCGTGACTCGTTCGACGGCACTATTCACGTCGGCTACACGGAATCCGACGCTGAATCAGCGGGCGATGTGGCATCCGCCGCACTGATCTTCGAAACCGAGTACCACGGCCGCAACCGCGTGCTCGAGATCCGCTTCGAAGACGAGCTCGACCAGTTCCGGGCCGTAGAGGTTCACCTGCTCGAGGGCATCACGGCCAACGACGGCGCCCCCCTTCCACCATGGACGCTATCGTTTTTCACCGGTGAATAGCGTAGCGAACGGATTCCTGTCGAGGTGCGTAGGCTGCTATTCGGCACAATACGAGAATCTCGTCCTCGTATCGAATGGTCGTCACACGGCCGAGGCCCGCACGGCGCGCCTCGCGCGCGCGGAGTGGGGCTGTCGCGGTCCCCGCGGATCGCCGCGCGGGCTTAGGGCGAAGCCCCGTCCAGTTAAGTAGCGACGGGGCCCTCGGCCAACAGATCCTCGATGGCGGCGCGGGTGCACGCGATCAGGTCGGTGCGCTGGCTCACGTTGAACCGGTCGGCGCCGATCGGCGGCCCGAGCCGAACACTGACGGTCACCGGCCGGATCACGAGACTTCCCTTGCGCATCGCGGCCCGCGTGCCCTGGATGGCGACGGGCACAATGGCCGCGCGCCCTTTGATCGCCATCACGAACCCGCCTTTTTTGAACGGCAGCAACTCGCCGGTCCGACTCCGCGTGCCCTCGGGGAAGATCATGAAGGAGTCGCCACGGGTCAACGCTATGGCCGCGCCGTCGATGGCGCGCGAGCTTTGTTCCCGGTTGCGACGCTCGACCGGCACGAAGCCAACGATATCGAACGCGTTGCGGAGCACCGGAAACACCGGTCGCAGCTCCGCCTTATAGAGAATCTTCAGGCGCGGATGAATGGCAGCGAGCGCCATGTAAATGATGGGCGGCTCGAGGTTGCTCGTATGGTTAGCGCAGTAGACAGCGCCGCGGTCGTGCTGGATGTGCTCAGCCCCGTGCACCCGCACCCGGATGCCCGCCGCACCCAGGCCGAGCCGCACACCGCCACGGCCGAGCGCGTAGAGCACACCGGGCCATTTGAACAGTGCGGCAAGAATCATCCCGGGAGGCCCGAGGACGAGGACCCACAACGCAACGCCGACATATGCGGATAGGGACCGAACGATCGCAACGAGGCTGCGGAGGATCTCCGCCACCAGTGGATTGGGACGGCCTAGGACGCGCGGGCCGTCCGGCGGGTTGTGGTCCGCGTCGACGCCTTCTTGACCTTGGCCACTTTCGCCTTCGCCAGCTGACGTGCGCGATTCGCGAGACAGCGCTCCAGTGCCTTATCGACCCGTCCCTCGATCTCCTCGGACGGCTCGCTCATGACTTCCGAGATCTCGGAGACGACAAGGAACCTCGAGCGGTCGAGCATCCGCTTCTCACGAAACGACAGGTTTTTCGACTGGCTGAGATGATTCAAGCTCTTGAGGACGTCGACGACGTCGTAGATCGACCCGGTCCGCATCTTGTCGGAGTTGTCCTTGAACCGACCCTTCCAGTTCTGGTGGTTGTCGATCTTGCCGTTCCCGAGTAGCGTGAAGAGTCGTTTAACCTCGTGGTCGCCGATCGCTCGGCGCACACCTACACCTTCTACGTTATCCACGGGCACCAGCACCGTCGTGTCGCTCGAGTTCATCCGCAATGAGTAGAACCCACAGGTGGTCCCCAGAATGGTCTTCGTCTCGATGCGCTGGACGACACCGAGGCCGTGATTCGGGTAAATGACCTTGTCGCCAATCTCAAAGTACAATATTGCCCCCTGGAGAACGTAACGACAGTAGCGTAGAAGTGCCAGCGAAGCGTGTAGCTCAATCAGCATAGTCGATCACCACGTCGAAAGCAATTCAGAACCCACGTAGAATGAGCACTTTGCCAAGCTTTTCGTGCGGCTACACACCCTTACTTAACCCCCGGAGGCGACATAGGTTATGGCAAGTGACCTACGGAGTTGTGCGATTTCGCCGTCTAGATGGTTGGGTGGATGCCACGAGCGGCACCCGCCGCGCGAGAGACCGCAGCTAACGTTGATATAAAGTACGGCGGTGTGGTCGGCTTGGGAGCCGAGCGCGCTCTATCTGGAGGACGAGATGATTTTACGTCGCGCCACCCCCACGGCCTGCGCCGCCCTTCTCGGCCTAGCGTTCGCCGCCATCGTATCGCTCAGCCTGGGCTCACTTCTCGGTCTCGATCTGCTCGCGGCACAGCAGAACCGGAGCCTGGCGCCCTATGTGCCAACACCGCAGGACGTGGTCGACCGGATGCTGTCGCTGGCGGGCGTCACCGGCGAGGACGTCGTCTACGACCTCGGCTGTGGCGACGGCCGGATCGTGATCACGGCTGCTCAGCGCTATGGAGCCCGGGGTGTCGGGATCGACTTCGACCCACAGCGCATCGCCGAATCCAACGCCAACGCCGAACGCGCCGGCGTGCAGCACCTCGTGCAATTCGTGGAACAGGATGCGATGCTGGTGGACGTCTCCGAGGCCACAGTTGTCACGCTCTACCTGCTGTCGTCCTCCAACGCCAAGCTGCGGCCGATTCTGACGCGGCAGCTGGGCCCTGGCGCCCGCATCGTCTCGCACGCCTTCAGCATGGGCGATTGGCAACCTGACACCATTGACCGCTTCGAGGACGAGCGCGGCAACACGCGCACACTCTATCTGTGGCGTCACGACGGGACCGTCCGCGACTAGTGGCCTGTATCCGTTGAATCAATAGCGCTCACCGGGCCTGGCATCCCGTTCTCCGAGGCGTTGAATTCAACCGCCTCGAGCTCAACAGACCTATCACTAATCTCCGGCACTACAAGGTCCGGCGTCCGACACACCTCGGTTCCGGTAAAATCTGTAGGTTCCGCCTATTCGACAAGACGCCGGAGTGGCGAAATTGGCAGACGCGCTGGATTCAAAATCCAGTGAGGTTCACCCCTCGTGTCGGTTCGAGTCCGACCTCCGGCACCATCGTTTCAGTAAGTTGCGGCGAACGGCCGAACCTGCGCTACCCGCCGACCTGACCGGTTGATCCCGTCCCACCCATTGCAAAAGCATTCAAGCGATCGGCGGCGTTGCTGATGTCGCTATCGCTCACGATCCGATACCGGTGACGCGCTCAGAGCTGCGCTGGGACGAAGTGCGACAGTCATCATTACGCGAGGGCGAAAGCTTTGGGGGAAATTTGTACCCGATCGGGACTGACTCGTAACAGTTCGACCGGAACCGATATTTCAAGATCGACAACGGTGCTCCCATCCATGTTCCGGGGTCACGGCGCTCTGATTCGTGGCGTGGGCTGTGGCCTAGCCGTGCTGGTCGTGCTGACCGAGCCTGTCGAGGGCGGTCAGCGTACAGTCGACGCGGTGGCTCCGACTCGGAGTCACACGGTCGGAGTCCTACCGTTTACAAATCTGAGCCGAGCGCAGGCGGACCAGTGGATCGGCACCGGGATTGCGGAAACACTGGCGTCGGACCTGCCGCGCGTGTATGGAGTTGAGGTCCTCGCCAGGGAGGTGTTCAGTCTGGTGTTGTTGGGCGGGACGGTCGTCGGTGTGGATGTCGCAGCCGAGGAAGCAGCGCTGCGCATCTGCCGCGCGCTGGGTACGACGTGGCTTATCTCTGGCGCCTATCAGCGGGTGGACGATCGCGTGCGTATTACGGCACAGGTGCTCGCCGTTGAGACTGGCGCCGTCGTTGACACGTTCAAGGTCGATGGCGTACTCGATGACCTTTTCAGCCTTCAGGATCAGGTGGTCAATGCACTGGGCACTCAGCTCGGAATTGTCGCGCCCGTGCCCACACCGACAGACCGTTCCGGAGCGCCGACCCTGATGATTGACGGTCCGCCGCCCCCCGTGGCACCGGAGGTAATCACGCGGGATGAGCGTCACCGCGCGACGGTTCGCGCCGTGCGGCTGACAGCGCCGCTCGCGCTCGACGGACGGTTGGACGAGGTCGCCTACACGCGCGTGCTCCCGATGTCCGACTTCATCCAACAGGAGCCGCAGGAGGGATCGCCGGCCACTGAAAAGACGGAGGCGTGGATGTTCTTCGACGACGATCGCGTCTACGTCTCGTTCCGGTGTTGGGAAAGCGAGCCTGAACGGATGATTGTCAACGAGATGCGGCGCGACAACTTCAACGTGTACCAAAACGATCATGTCGCGTTCGTCATCGACACCTTCTACGATCGGCGCAACGGCTTGGAGTTTCTCGTCAATCCTGTCGGTGGTCGGATGGATGGGCAGATCACCAACGAGCGCCGGTACAACGGCGACTGGAATCCGATCTGGGATGTCGCGGTGGGACGGTTCGACGGCGGCTGGACACTCGAGACCGCCATTCCGTTCAAGTCGCTCCGGTATCGGCGTGGGTCCGACCAGCTCTGGGGCTTCAACGTGCGTCGTGTGAACGTTTGGAAGAACGAGCATTCGTTTCTCGTGGGGATTCCGAACGCGTTGGGCGCTTCTGGGATCCTCCAGTTCTCGCGTGCGGCGACCGTGGTGGGATTGGAGGTGCCGCCGCGAGCGACCAACCTGGACGTCAAGCCGTTCGCCATCACGGATCTGGCAAGCGACCGCACCGCGACGCCGCCCGTTTCCAACGCGCTCGGTGGCGACGTCGGGCTCGATGTCAAATACGGGGTGACGCAGAATCTCGTGGCCGATGTGACCATCAACACCGATTTCGCCCAAGTTGAGGCCGATGACCAGCAGGTCAACTTGACGCGTTTTAGTCTGTTTTTCCCAGAGAAACGAGAATTTTTTCTGGAGAATCAGGGAGTCTTTGCGTTTGGGGGTGCGGGCACCGGCGCCTTTAGTGGCGGTGCCACGACGCCCGTCCTGTTCTACAGCCGCCGAATTGGTTTGCACGAGGGGCAAGAGGTGCCCATCACGGTGGGTGGCCGGCTCACTGGCCAGGCGGGCAAGTTCAGCGTCGGTGCACTCAACATCCAGACGGGCGACCCGCCTGCGGCGGGCCAGGGCGCGACGAACTTCACGGTCATGCGGGTAAGGCGAGACCTGCTGCGACGGAGCAGCATCGGCGCGATCTTCACCGGGCGCTCGGTGTCAACGTACGGCGGCGGGTCGAACGAAACGTATGGTGTCGACGGCACGTTCGCGTTCTACGACAACCTCCGGATCAACACGTACTGGGCCAGAACCCGGACGCCAGGACTCTCGGGGGACGACGTCAGCCACCGGGCCCAGGTCGATTACGCGGGCGACCGCTATGGAGTGCAGGTCGAGCGGCTCGTCGTCGGGGACAACTTCAATCCCGAGGTGGGGTTCCTCCAACGCGATGACTTCGAACGCAGTTTCGCGCTCTTCCGGTTTAGCCCGAGGCCGCAGTCGATCGCCGCCGTCCGCAAGCTAACGTGGGAAGGGCGGTTGGACTACTTCACCGATCGGGGAGGCGTGCTCGAAACGCGTCAGGCTCAGGGCGTGTTCGGGGTCCTGTTCGAGAACACCGATCAGTTCACCGCGACGTACACGCGGAACTACGAGTTTCTCGACCGGCCGTTTCCGATTGCGCCCGGTGTCACGATCCCGATCGGCGGCTACGGTTTCCAAGACGTCGAGGTCACGTACTCGCTGGGGCGGCGGCGGCGACTGGCTGGGGGGCTCACGGTTCAGCATGGGAGCTTCTTCAGCGGTGAGAAGACGACCGTGGGGTTTGGGTTCGGGGGCGGAGGGTTCAGTGGCGGTCGCCTCAGGCTGACGTCGCAGCTGTCGGTCGAGCCAGGCCTCTCATTCAACCGGATCACCCTGCCCGAGGGACGATTCACGACCAATGTGGTGACGACGCGGACGACCTATACTCTCACCCCGCTGATGTTCGTCAGCGCGCTGGTGCAGTACAACGCGAGCACCCGTTCACTTGGCGCGAACATCCGCTTACGCTGGGAGTATCGGCCGGGCAGTGAGTTGTTTGCGGTGTACAACGAGCAGCGCGACACGCTGACGCCCCGTTATCTCGACTTACAGAACCGGAGTTTCGTCGTCAAGATCAATCGGTTGTTTCGCTTTTGATTCAGGATGCACGCAGGCCGTCTTCGAGGCGAGTAAGGCTCTCGTCGCGCGCGCCGTCAACTTACTTTCAATCCTGAACGGTTCAAACGTGAATAACTCGAGACCCTGAAAACAGGGGAGTGGAGGAAGGGTTAGCCTAGGCGATGTCGCCTTTCCTAATGGAAGGCGACATCCACTCAAAAGAACCGTATCGAGTAGGTCAGCTTCACGCCGCGGTCGCAACCCCGTCTAAGTACTCAGACCGGTCAGTCGGCCGGTGCTGTCCCCGAGACGCTCGGTGCGCACGCCCACCATGTCGAGCATGCTCAACAGCAGGTTGGTCATCGGGGTCTCTTCCGGATAGCGCAGGTGCCGGCCACCTTTGAGCCGCCCGGCGGCGCCACCGGCCAGCACGATCGGCAGTGGTGAGTGATTGTGCAAGTTGCCGTCGCTCATGCCGCTGCCATAGAGCAACAACGTGTGATCCAGCAAGGTGCCATCGCCATCGGTGGTGGCGCGCAGCCTTTCCAGATAGTAGGCAAACGTCTGGACGTGATAGGTGTTCACCTTAGCCAGGTTGACCAGTTTCTGGTCGTTGTTCTGGTGGTGAGACAGCGCGTGGTGCGGATCGCTCACGCCGATCTCCGGGAAGGTCCGGTAGCTGGCTTCGCGCCCGAAGGCGAACGTGATCACACGCGTCAGGTCGGCCTGATAGGCCAGCACCTGCAGGTCGATCATCAGCTTCGCATGCGCACCGAAGTCGTCGGGGACACCGATGGGTCGGCCTGGGACGGGTAGCTCCTGCGTCCGGTTGTATTGCTCAGTCTTCTGAATACGACGCTCCGTCTCGCGAATCGAATCCAGATACTCGTCCACCCTGCGTCGGTCGCCGGCGCCCAGCGCTGTCTGCAGCTGGCCCACTTCCTCGGTGACAGAATCGAGGAGGCTACGGTCGGTGTGCATCTCCCGCAACCGGTCGGCGGTGCTGTCCCCGGCCCCGAACAGCCGCTCGAAGACCGCGCGCGGATTCCGTTCCATCGGGTTGGGCGTCGACGGGGTCCGCCACGAGATGGTGTTCATGTACGCGCAGGCATACCCCGCATCGCAGTGTCCCACAATGTCGGCGGCATCAAGTGCGAGCTCTATCGATGCCAGCGGCGTCGTCTGCCCGATCTCTCTCGCCGCGAGCTGGTCAGCCGTCGTACCTACCGCAAAGTCGGCGCCCTCGGTCCGTTTTGCATGCACACCGCTCAACCAGCCCGCGCTCGCGCGCGAATGGTCCCCGCCGCCGTCCCCGAGAGACTCGAGCTGGCGGTGGGCCAGGTTGCTCACGACAACCACCTGGTCCCGGAACGGCTCGAGCGGCTGCAACGAGGGCGAGAACGTAAAGCCGGCCCCGGTGCCCTCGGGCGTCCACGCCGCGTGATAGGCCCCGTTGGGAATGTAGATGAAGGCCACCCGGCGCGCCGGGTCGGCGGCCGCGCGCGTCTTTGCTGACAGGGCCGACAGGCCGGAGAACGCCGGCACCATGGCATCCAGCAGCGGTAACGCCACGGTCGCGCCCATGCCTCTCAGGAATGTCCGGCGGGGCAGCGACATCTTCGTGATGATCATGACTGTGATCTCCGCATCTGAAACGGCCGGCTCTCCACGACGCCCATGATAAGCGAGGAAAACCGATAGTCGCTACGGGCGGCGATCCTCGTGATCTGGCGCACGACCGGCGCATCTGCGAGCTCCATGCCGCGTCCCAACGCGTAGGTCAGCAGCTTCTCGGTGAACGTCGTGACGAAGTCCTCGGTGCGACCAGCCAGGGCGCGCCGCAAACCCTCGGAGCCCTCGAAGGTGCTGCCGTCCGGCAGCGTCCCCGACACGTCGAGCGGCAGGTTGGCCTCGCTCACCGTGCGCCACCGGCCTACCGCGTCGAAGTTCTCGAGCGCCAGTCCTAGCGGGTCCATCTGCGCGTGACACACAGCGCAGCTCGGATTCACCCGGTGTTGCTCCATACGTTCGCGCATCGACAGCACCTGGCCATCAGTACTCGTCTCCTCCAGCTCTGGCACGTCCGCCGGGGGCGGCGGGGGCGGCACGCCGATGATGTTCTCCAGAATCCACTTGCCGCGCAGAACCGGCGAGGTCCGGTTCGCATAGGACGTCGCCGTCAGCAGGCTCGCGTGCCCCAGCACGCCGCCACGATGTCCATCCGGCAGAGTCACAGGTCTGAAATGGCTGCCATAGACCGTCGGGATGCCGTAATGCCGAGCCAGGCGTTCGTTGAGGAATGTCGTGTTCGAGGTCAGAAACTCGCCGACGCTGCGATCCTCACGGATCACGTTCTCGAAGAAAAGTTCCGTCTCGCGGCGCATCGCATGACGCAGGTTCTCGTTGAAGTCGGGAAACTGAATCGGGTCGGGTGCCGTAGAGGCCAGATTACGTAGATACAGCCACTGCCCTCCGAAATTGGAAACAAGTGCGTCCGACCGCTCGTCCCGCAGCATCCGTCGCACCTGTTGCTCCAGCACGCCCGGATCCCTCAACCGGCCTCCTTCGGCCACATCGAGGAGCTCGTCGTCCGGAATGCTGCTCCAGAGAAAGAACGACAGTCGCGACGCCAGCTCAAGGTCGCCGAGGGCATTTACGGTATCGGGCTCGCCGTCCACCGGGTCGCGCTCGACGCGAAACAGAAACGCGGGACTGACCAGCATCCGCTGCACCGCCCGTCCGATGCCCGCATCGAAGCTGCCCTCGGCGCGCCCGGTCCGATAGAACGCCAGCAACCGCGCCATATCCGCCTCGGTGACGGGGCGTCGATACGCGCGGTGCGCCAGCGTGCTGAGGATCTGACTGGCACAGGCCGCTTCGTCGTCTGGCTGAGCCGGACGGCACACGAAGATACGACGCCGACTCGGCGTGTCTCCCGGTCCCGTGGCGCCGTAGGGTCCGCCGATGGCGACGCTCCGGATGTGCGGCTGTCCAGCGATGTCAACCGGGTCGATATAGCTTCGCAGTAATGGCTGCAGGACACCGCCGGCCTGCGCTGCAGTCTTCTTCAGAAACGTCACGGTGACCGTGCGCGGGCCCGCCTTTACCGGGAGCCGGATCTCCAGAGCCGCATCCGCGGTCATCGAGTAGGCCAGCGCCGACTCCCGCGCGGCCTGTCGCGCCGCCTCGGCATCTTCGCTGCCGTCGTTGTCGTCGCCTTCCGGGTCGTCGGACTCGTTGGTCTGATCCCCGCCAATCGTGAACAGCGCGACCCGCTCACCGTCCACACTGACCTCGATCTGGTGTGGCTCGGACAGACCGCGGATCGTATCGACGACGGTCCGCAGCAGCCGCACCTGAATGACATACTCGCCGTCGAGTGGGAACTGATGACGCACGGCGATGCCGCCGCGCGTTCCCAGTGGCAATCCTTCGATATGCTCGTCCTGCGTGAGCATCGTCGGAACGAGATAGGTCTCAATGGCCGGGGTGATGACGGAGCTTCCCACAGCCAAGCGGCTGATGTTGCGCGCCGCGGACAGATAACGTTCCATCAGCAACGGGGACACGCCCAACACGTCGGCGATGTTGTCGAAACCGTAGCTGGCATTGTCGGGTGGAAGCAGGGAGGCGACGTCCACATCCAACGCGAGCAGATCGCGGACGACGTTGGCGTATTCGGCGCGATTGAGACGATGGAAGATCGGCGTCCGAGGGAGGTCGGACCGGGCCGCCCACGCGACGTCGAGCTCCCCTTCGAGCCGCGCGAGAAACTCGTCGCGCATGGCGTCATCCGGCCGCGGACGACCTGAGGGCGGCATGATGCCGGCACGCAGCTTGCGGGCGACCTTCTCCCAGGTCTCGGGGTCCGCGGCCACGTTGGACGGGTCGAGCGTATCGAGGGTCAGCCCCGCGGCACGCAACTGGCCAACCAGCGCGGTGGGTGCCGAACCTTCGCCGCGGACCAGACGCTCGTTGTGGCAGGCGACGCAGTACTGATCTAGCAAGACACGGGACGCCGGAGCATCGGCATCTAACGCTCGCCCCGTCTGCGGCTGCGGACTCGCGGCCGAGGCGGCGGATGCCACCGCCATCCACACCGCGAACAGCACACCCCGGCGTCCTGTCATCAAGCCCATGCGGCGCCTGTTCACTGTCAAGATCGGCCCAACTAATGTTCCCTCTAAATCTGAGTCATTGTAGCTATACTGCGTTGGGTCGCGTCAATCGCGACGCCTCGGGACCTCGCGCCCAGGGAACCACGAGATGAGCAGAATGCGCGTGTGCGTAGGCTTGGTGTGCCCTCTTGTCCTGACGTCCAGTATCGCGGCAGACGGGGCTGACCTACGGCTCGTCGACGCCGTCCAAAACCGCAACATCGCGGCCGCCCGGACCCTCTTACAGGAGGGCGTGCCGGTCGACGCCACGCAACCGGACGGCACGACGGCCCTGCACTGGGCCGCCCGCTGGAACCAGCCGGGCATCGTGACGTCACTACTTCAAGCCGGAGCCGATGTCGACGCAGCAAACCGCTACGGGGTCACCCCGCTCTCGCTGGCCTGCATGAACGGGAGCGTCTCGGTCGTCGCCACGCTCCTTGCCGCGGGCGCCGATCCGAACACACGCACGCCCGAGGGCGAGATGCCACTCATGACCGCCGCCCGCACCGGAAACGCGGACGTCGTACGGCTCCTGCTTGGCAGCGGAGCCGACATCGACGCTACCGAGAACTGGCGCGGGCAGAACGCTCTCATGTGGGCGACGGCCGAGAAGAACGCCGCAGCCGCGCAAGCGCTGATCGACTACGGCGCCGACGTCGGAGCCAGGGCGGAGGCGGGGATGACCGCCTTGCTGTTTGCGGCGCGGGCGGGCGACATCGACACCGTACGGACCTTGCTGGCGGGCGGCGCCGACATCAATGAGACCGCGGAGGACGCCGTCAAGACGCGGCCCCGGCGGGCCGCCGCGGACACCGAGAAACAGAACCCCGCCGCCCAGCCAGCACCACCACGGCTGGGGTCGAGTGTGCTGGCGACGGCCCTCGCCAATGCCCACTACGACCTCGCAGGCTGGCTCGTCGACCAAGGAGCCGACCTCAGCGTCGATGGCCCGCGAGGCACGGCGCTGCACGGGTTGGTGCGCAGCCGAAACTGCGAGCGCACGGCCCTGCCCTGCCCGACGCACACGAGCACACTGGACACGCTGGTCCTGGCCGAGATGCTCCTGACTCTTGGCGCCGACGTGAACGCGCGCATGACCGAGAAGCCCCCGACAAAGGGCACCTACGACTACAACTACATGAGCCTCGTCGGCGCAACGCCGTTCTTCCTAGCCGTCAAGGCCGCTGACACGGCAATGATGCGTCTCTTGCTCGACCACGGCGCCGACCCGACGATCGGCAACGAGGACCAGACGACGCCGCTGCTGGTAGCAGCAGGTATCGGTTTTATCGAAGGGCAGATCCCAGCATCTGAAGCCCAGGCGCTCCAGGCGGTCGAGATGATCGTGGAGCGCGGCGAGGACGTCAACACCTCGAACACGGTGCATGAAACCGCGTTGCACGGCGCGGCCTACCGTGGCGCGAACTCCATCGCGCAGTACCTGATCGACCACGGCGCCAGACTCGACGCCAAGGACGAGCAGGGCCGGATGCCGGTGAACATCGCCGACGGAGCCATTGCCGGTCCGTACTTCAGGGCCCACGACGAGACGGCGGCGCTGCTACGCGAGCTGATGGGGCCGAGCGCGCCGCCACGACCGACCTCACAGGGCGCGCGCTGAGGCTTCACGAGGCCCCTTCCACCGCGACGATGAAGTTGATCTTCGACGCGCCTTCGCGCAGCTTCTTCGCTTCCTGATACGTATCGGAGTACCAGAACTCCATCACGGCGGCCATGGAGGTGAACTTCTCGATCGTTATGCCTTCCTCGTAAGGCCACCCCCTTCCAGCACCGTAACCTTCGGACTCCTGGCGACGATCTCTAGCAAGACCGAACGTGCGCCTATAGCCCGAGAACGTAGATCGCTCGGACGGGCCCATGCGCGCCGAACGAGGCCGGCTGCGTTTGATTTCGTTCTCGATCCCGTTCGAGGCCGATTCCAGCGGCTCGAGCGGCTAAATTGCATCTGACCCTAAACGGTTCTGCGTAGGAGATTTGCCCTTCGTTATTCAGCGCACTGCTATCGTGCCGCGTTCGAACGCTCGGCCTACGACGCGATGATCAACTACTATCGCGCGGGTTCCGGTGGCGCCAACCGACAGGGGGTGTCGAACATGGAAATGCTTGTGTTGCAGTTCCACGGCATGCTGGATACTGCGGTCGACAAGGACGGTTTGATACGGACCTGGGAATGGATCGACGCGGACTATACGCTCGTGACGCTACCCGACGTGGGTCACTGGGGCCAGCAGGACGGTGCGGGGGTGTTCACCACGACAATGCGGTGGTGACTTGAGAGTCGACCGTAGCGACATACATACAAGCGAAGAGGAGGACATCATGAGAGCACGCACCTACGTCGGAGCCGGACTGGCGACCGCCTTGGTCGTCTGCTCCGCGAACGCGTACGCCGAGATCAGAGCTGACGTCATCTACGGCCACAAGGACGGCATGGCGCTGGTCTATGACGTCTTCGAGCCCGCAGTGTCGAATGGCGCTGGCGTGGTGCGCATGGTCTCGGGCGGCTGGTTTTCTGTTTGGGTCGACCCAGCGGAGCGGATGTCCTCCTTCGAGCCACTCCTCGCGGAAGGATTCACGGTGTTCGCTGTTCATCATGGCAGCGCGCCCCGTTTCAAGGTCCCAGATGCGGTCTCTGATGTCCGCGCGGCACTTCGTCACATTCGCGCCCACGCGACCGACTACGGCGTCGACGCGGACCGCCTCGGGGTCTGGGGTGGCAGTGCCGGCGGTCACTTGTCCCTGATGTTGGGCCTCGACTCGGAAGGGGTGCCGGCCTCCGCGGCGAAGGACCGACCTCGACTCGGTCCGCACTATCGCGCGAGCAACGTCGACGCCGACGTGGCAGCGGTGGTAGCGTACTACCCACCGGTCGATCTGAGAGAACGGGTCGGTCCGAACGAGCGCTTTCCAGCGCTGGATTTCGGAGCGGATCAGGCCGCGGCTATCTCGCCGCTTCTGTTCGTGACGGCAGACGACCCGCCGACCCTGCTGATTCATGGCGATGAGGATGAGCTCGTTCCGTTGGCCGACAGCGAAGTTCTGACCGCCGCCTTCAAGAAGATCGGGGTGAACCACGAGCTGCTGGTGATCCAGGGAGGCGACCACGGGTTTCGGAACCCTGACCACCGCGCGGAGGCCACGGTGGCGATGGTCGCTTGGTTCAAGCGGCATCTGATGCCCCGCGACTCAGACTGATGTCCGCGTGCCGGGGGGCGTCAGGCCCCCAACGCACGAATGATCTCCGCCATGTCCATGCAGGTTGGCTATCGCAAGCGGATTCCCTATCCGTTCGAGCGTGTGCTGGCTCAGTATTTCGACCTCGAGCATTTCGAGACGGTCCATCCCAGAACACTGGGTCACTGCCGGGTGCTGGAGGTCGTCGGGAAACGCATCCTGTTCGAGCAGCGATGGCCGTCGTGGATGGGCGTGCGGCTGCGGACTGTGATCGAGCAGGTGTGGCTGCCGCCCGACCGGATTCGCATTCGCTTCCTGCGCGGGTTTCTGCGCGGCGTGGCTGTGTCGACGCACCTCACTACGAGTGATGAGGAGACCCTGATCGAGGAGGTCTACCGGTTGCCCGTGATCCCGGACTGGTCATGGTTGCGCCCTCTGGTGGGCCGCGTGGTCGAGACGGGCGCGGGCCATATCTGGCAGGAGGACCTCGCCGTCGAGCTGTGCCATGGTGGATGGCCCGGAGTGCCGGAGCAGGACCTGACGATTGCCGGGCGCGCTGAGTCGTACGACCCATACCGGACGGGTGATCGCCCGCGCTGGCTCCGAGTGGCCGAGCAGGCGGAAGTGGCGGAGGGTCGGCCGCGGACGGTCGAGATTGCTGGGCGGACCGTTGTGCTCTGGCGGCACCAGGGACGGCTCCACGCCCTCGACAATCGTTGTCCGCACACCGGGGGGCCGTTGTCGCTGGGATGGGTCGAGGACGACTGCGTCGTGTGTCCGTGGCACGGATCCCGTTTCATGTTGGACTCTGGTCGGCCATGTGGCGGACCAGCAGAGGAGTCGGTCACGGCGTATCCGGCCCGGTTCAACGGAGGCGGGATCCTCATCCAGTTCCCTGGGGTCAGTGGCTCTGTCGACCAACGGGATCAATGACAGGATCGGAGCGCAGTAGTAGGTTCAAGGCTTTCCACGACTTAGGGGCGGTGACGAGACGGCAGGAGGGCTCCGATCGACCGACCGCTAACCATTCAATCTGCAAACGACATCAACCTGTCACGGACGGGATGAACTCGAGATGGCACGCCGACCCAGTCCTCCGGCACCACCAGATGCCACGTAGTTTCGGCGCGTAGGAGACGTCGACAGCACCATCGTTAAGCTGCGGCATCGTATTCGTGAGGTTGAGCTGCTTCAGGTGGACGACGTGGCACACGATGATGCCCGCGTCCAAAACGTGGAAAACAGCATCAGCGACACGATCCACTCGGTTTTCGGGACCAACTCGCAATAGTTCAATCGCCATAAATTTTTCCAGATCGACGACAGCGGTTCAATTGCTTCCGGAATGTGGGATGGTCCCCGCGCCGTGGAGGCGGCGCACCAGGAGCAGTTTGTCGAGCACTTTCCTGCCGCGATTACCGAGATTCAAGGATTGATTGGCTGGCTTGTAGAACTACGAGCTGATCTGCCAGAGCCAGAAGTCGTTCCACGTGTGGCCTTCGAGGGCCAAAACTTTCATCCAGCGGTCGCAGGAGCAGCCGCGGAGTGTGGACGACCATGCGTAGGCCGCGTTATTCCGCCGAGCCGACCGACCGAGCCGCCTTCACGAAGCGGCGCGACCGCTCCTACACGGCCTGGGCGGGTGTGTACGACGCGGCTGTGCGCCGCTTGCCGATCTGGAAGACCTGGCTACGACACGCCCTCCCACAGATCACCGGGCCGCGCGTTCTCGAAGTGTCGGTGGGAACGGGGTGCCTGCTCACGCAGTACGCAGATCAGGTGGACGCGTGCGCCATGGACCTCAACTACCGCATGTTGGAGATCACGCGCCGTAACCTCGCGCGTACCCGAGGCGCGGCTCGACTACTGCAAGCGAACGTTGAGCTCCTCCCGTATCGTGACGGATCATTTGACTCGGTCGTGAACACGATGGCGTTCTCCGGGTACCCGGATGGCCGACGAGCCCTCGCGGAGATGGCCAGAGTCCTTCGGTCAGACGGCAGACTAATCCTGGTCGACGTGGGCTATCCGCGCGATCGCAACTGGATCGGCATGACCCTGGCCACCCAGTGGATACGGACCGGAGATCTCATCCGAGACATGGGCGGGCTCTTTGAGGGGTGCGACCTTACGTACACGGACGAGGAGATCGGCGGGTTCGGCAGCGTTCACCTCTACGTCGCCGCCAAATCGAGTGTCTCAGGCTGTGCAGGTTCAAACTAATGGGGACCGATTGACGCTCTGAGATAAGAGAGATTTTGCCATCAGGGGAGAAGGTCCCCGTGACGAATGCAAAGTCAGCAGAGAAGGTCGTCCAAGACGTCCGACGAAAGACCCGGCGTCGGTTCCTGGCGGAGAGAAGATTCGAATTATCCGCGAAGGCCTGCGAAGCGAAGAACTTCGCGCCCGCCTTGGTCAGCATGATGTTCTCCAGCTACAGATCCCGGTAGACGATACCGTGCCGGTGCGCCTGTCCAACACGTCTACGATCTGGATGGCAACCTGGAGTGTCTGAGCCAGCGGCAACGCGCCCTGCTCCAGCCGCTCCCCGGCGAGATGCTCCATGACCAGGAAGTCGATGCCGTCCGAGCTGCCGATGTCGAAGACCTGGCAGATGTGGGGGTTCGAGAACGCGGCGACCGTCTTGGCTCCGCGCTCGAACCGCTGTTTCAGGTCGGGATCGGCGGCGACGCGCTCGGAGAGCACCTTGATGGCAACGGTGCGGTCCAGGCGGGTATTCCTGGCCTTATAGACCTCACCCATCCCGCCCGCACCGAGGGGCGCATGGATCTCATAGGATCCGAGCGCGGTGCCTACTTCCAAGGGTATCGGTCAGAACCAACTATCTCGTCTTCGCAGGTACGCTCTGATTCCCAGTGCGCACAACACCGAGACAAGTCCACCGACGCTGAATTGAAGAGCAACGTCCATCCCAATACCGTTTTGACCAGGACCAAGGGCGAGGAACACTCCGAAAAGAAAGAACGGAAAACCAGCAATGAGCAGGATCAAGGCCATGAGAAGGAGGAAGGCATTCGTTCCTTTCGGGACTCTGCCGCGCTCCTGTGTCACTTTTCCGTCCAATGTCATCTTGCAACCTGCTTCATTTTAAAGTCATCCGCGCGCGCCGAGGGGGCGCGGATCTCGTAGGGACCGAGTGAAGCGCCGGGCTGGAGGGGCATGGCAGGGAACCGGTGCTTGATCCGTGAGTTCCTTGAACCAGAGTCGAAAAACAGTGCCACTCATGCGGTGCTCGAGTGAGATGGTATCAATTCAACCCGATACGCGAGGGTCCGCAGGTCCCGGATCATCTTCGCGGCCCGTCGCTGCGTCCGCGCACGGCTGACCTCGGGGCCACGTCCCTCCCTTCGCCGATGGGAACGTCGCAGCGGTCGGCCCCACTTCGGCGATCATCTGTTGCGCCGAGCCGCCGCCGAGACCCGGGACCTCGGCGAAATGCTGTACGGCCTCTCGATGCTCAGCGAGCAACTCCGCCATCTTCCGGTCGAGGTGGACCATCTGCTGTTCGAGGCCACGCAACTCACTTCAGGGTCGGCTCCCACCGCGTGGACCGGAGACGCGACCACGCCCACGTATTCAGCACGCGCCGGCTCCGCTAATTGATCAGACTCGACAGCAACTTCGCGGCCGAGTTGCGTGTCGGTGGCGCGATAGACCTACCCCATGCCGCCTTCTCCGACGATGGCAGTGACGTCGCAATGGCCGAAGCGGGAGCCCACTTCGAGAGCCACTAAATCGTATTAGGGCGCGCCCGAGTGGACCGCAACGAGGTGTCCGCGCGTGCGGATGTACATGACGCCTTCGGAGAGTGCCGGCGTCGCCATCAACGTCTCGCCCATGCGGTTCTCTGCCAGGACCTCAAACTCCGGGCCGGCCTTCACGACGAAGACGCTCCCGTCTTCACTCGTGAAGTAAACCTTGCCGTCGGCCGCGACTGGGGACGCCGTGAACCCTGAACCGCCACCGCCGATCCGCTGTTGGTAGAGCCGGCGTCCCGTCCGCGCGTCGTAGACGCTGAGCACGCCGTTGTCCCGACAGTTGTAGAGGAGCCTGTCGTAGACGATCGGCGTCTGCATGTACCCACCGTCGCGGCGCCGACTCCAGACGAGATGGTCGCCCGAGAGCGCGCCATCGGTCGGCGTGATGTCGCCTGAGGCTCCTTCACTGATGGCGAAGATCGGGGCCTCGGGCCCGTGCGCGTTCGTAATGAAAATGAGACCGTCGTCAATGACCGGCGTCGGGGTCGGGATGTCGCCCCCGCCTGCCATGCGCCACTGCTCACGACCTGTCGCGAGGTCGTAGCCGCCGATGTGACGATAACCGTTCGCGACCACTTGCGCGCGGCCATCAACGACATGCACCGTCGGTGTGCTCCAGGTCGGCACATCATCCCGATCCGAGCGCCAGATCTCACTCCCCGTCGAGACGTCGAACGCTGCCAGAAAAGATCCATTGAGGACGTCTGCTTGGATCACCACCAGATGGTCATGGATGGTGGGAGAGGCCGCGAATCCCCACAAGGTGGTCGGCGCGTTGAAGTACCCAGATTCCAGCGTGCCGAGGTCGACACGCCACCGCTCCGCTCCAGTTTCTAGGTCGAACCCGAAGAGGCCCTCGGAGCCGAACATCGCCACAAGATGGGTGCCGTCCGTCGCGAGTGTCGAGTTGGCGTGGGTCGACTTCGGGTGGCGCGGGATGGCGGGCACACCCTCGTTCGCCGCAGTCGTCCACCGCTCGGCGCCCGTCGTCTTGTCGAGACAGCGCACGTCCCACCGCTGAGACGTCTCGTTCGCGACGGGCTCAATGTCACCATAGAGACCGACCTTGAGTTCGTCGACCTGGCCGCTGTCGGCGGTCGTGACGCAGACGAGGTCCCCCCAGACGATCGGACTCGAATGCCCGAGTCCGGGAATCACCGTCTTCCACAAGATGTTCGCGCCAGACTCCGCATCCCAGCGAGTGGGCGCCGCGAAGCCCTCCGCAACACCGCTGGCGCGCGCACCGCGAAACTGGGGCCAGTCCACTCCCGGTCGCGGTTCCTGTGCAGTCGCGTCAATGCCAACCAGACAGACAGACGCCACAACCAACGCGGACGCAGTCCAGCGCATGGCCCCTCCTCTGGGTGAGTCTCCCGAGCGTGGGCTGATTATGCTACCGGCCTGGGCAGAGCACGCCTACGGACGGTAGACGGTGTGCGACGAGCGGACAGGATGGGCGGCGGCCGGCTACTCGCCGGCCGCCCTTTCTTGAACGTGCAAGCGGAGAACGATTACCGGTTCGCGTCTTGCGCGGTAGCCCGGTCATCGGCCCGCGCGCCGGCGAGAATGCCTTCCATGCTGTAGTTCCCCTCGTGGCACGCGTACTCGAACATCGGCACGTCAGTCCGCTGCATCGGCTGAGACGACGTCCACGAGCTCGTCCACGTCTCTGGGTCGATGACGGTGAACGAATACTCGAGCGTGTCCGCGTCGACGCGGGTGAAACGTTCAACCAGCCTCATGCTCGAGGACGACCCTGTCCCGGGCGGCGCGGACCCGAGCGGGACCCAGGCCCGTTCGGCGTTGAAATTCGCGGTCTCAACGACCAGCGTGTCGCCCTCCCAGTGGCCGCGCGAGTCGCCCGTCCACAAACGGATGTCCGAGTCGACTGGCGGACGACCGTCGAGCGGCACGACACGGGCCGTGTGCACCATTTCAGTCACGATCGCCACGTGATCCGGTGTCTGAAAGAGTTGCATGTTCTGGTTGTAGGCAAGCGGCGTGATCGGGGGGCCGGCGTTGAACCCGACGATGCACCGATCAGAGGTGTTGCGATCCGACCAGGAGTCCGCCGGATGGTCTGCCAAATACTCCTGCCGCGCGTCCGCCAGCCGCTGCGCCTCGGACGTCAATGGCGGAATTCGGCCGTTTGGCGGGTCAATGATGAGCGACGTCCGCCCGGTCGACGTCGTGCCGCCGTCCAGCCAGAAATTGTTGTAGAAACCGGGCGCGCCGTCCTCGCCCTGGTCCACGCTCGCGGTGGATTCCGTTCGCCGCGCCTCGCGATTCAGCAGGGCTTCGTTCCTGTTGATGGTCTCTTGCTCGGCGTTGGCGGCTTCCTCCGCGGTGAGAAATTCCTTGTCCGCCAGCTCCTCGGGTCGCTGTAGTGGTGTGATGGTCCGGAAGTCCCAGATACCCTGCAGATCCGGCTGCCCCCATGCCGTCCGAGGGGCCTCCGCAGAGCTCGTCGCTTGGGCCGCCGTGAGCGCCGGAAACAGCGTCACGACCGCGATCACCATGACAACCGTGGCAACAGAACGATGGCTCATCTGAGTCTCCTCTCCTCGTCTCCGGGCTCTCCGTGTGCGCCCATCATGAACCCTCGACGCACCTGCGCGCAACCATCCGCGCTTGCACGCGACGCGGGCTCGGGTCCTACCGGCCTGGCGATGCGCGCATGATCTCGTCGTAGACGCGCCTCGCGTGGTCGCAGCCGGCCTCGGCCGCTCCGCGCGCCTCTTCGCGAATCACATGTTCGGTCCACCTCATCGTTCATCGGCGATTCAGATCGTAGACGGTGAAGGGGCCACTGCGGTGCGCGACGGGCAGGTCCATGTCCTGGATCGTGATGAGGTACTGCAAATCGTACTTGCGAGCGAGCGCGCTCGCACGTGCAGCGTCCAGCGTGGTGAAGTCGCCCAGGTCGCGTCGGCGATCGCTCACACGCCGGGCGACTTCCCGCGAGTAGATGGCCATGCCGCCGTCCTTGTCTTCCAGGTAGACGTCACGTTGGGCCGCGGCGCGGGCACTCGACCCGTATCGCCCGGCGTGACCAGGGTGAAGCAACAGGTTGGTGCCCGCCGGCGTGCGCGCGCTCCACTCCATCACCGCCTGCCAGTCGCCGGACGCGGAGCGGGACTGGAACAGCGCGCGGTCCGGAAACTCGACGCCCATGACGTAGCCGCCACGGACAATGGCGCCGACCGCGAACAGCGCCAGCCCCGCGTACCTCACACGCACGGTCGGGAGCCCCCACTGAGAGCGCGACGGGCTTTCGATCAGCAGCCAGACGAAGTACACGGTCCAGAAGAAATCCAGTAACCAGAAGATGCGCGCCACCTGAATCTGCACGACGAGTGCCAGACCGGCCGCCACGAGCGGCAAGGACAAGAAGAAGATCAGCAGCAGCACGCTGCAACCGACGACGAGACCAGTTTCCTGAGCGGATACGCCGACCGCTGACCGCCGATACCAGTACATCGCTCCGATGGTCACCCCATAGCCAAGGTTGGCCACCCAGGTGGTCCAGGGCCAGTCGTGCGGGAAGAGATAGTCCCGGAAGAACAGCGCCCCGATCCAGGTCTCCCCCATCAACACGAGCTGATCCCGAAACGGCCCGGTCAGGACAAACACGGCCGCCGTCGCCAGTCCAGCGATCGCGGCGCGGGTCAGGGCGCGTCGCGCGCGAGGCTCGGCCACGGCGACGGCCACACCGAGCCAGATCACGAACCAGAAGCCGACGGTCGGATGGAGGAAACCGGCGATCGCAGCGACGGCGAGCGCCAGCCAGGGACGGCGGCGAACGAAAAGCAAGAGCGCGACCGTGCCCACGGCAAAGGCGAGCATCCGAGGATGGAAGTAGCCCTCCAGCGTGTTGACCCCGGTGTCCGACACGTAGTGGCGCAGCGTCAAGGCGAACGCGAGACCAGCCACCGCCCACCAGGAACGATAGAACGCTCGGCCCAATCCGACAGCACTCGCAAATAGGAAGACCAGGCTCACGAGATGGCCAGCGAGGAACACCCCCGGCAGGGACCAGCCGGTCGCGAGCATGAGTCGGGCCGTTGCCTCGTCGAAGGCCAGGAACTGGTCCTGGGCGTCGATCAGGTCCGCATCGTTCGGGTAGAGGGTCGGGTCGAGGTGGCGTACGACCGCGGGAATGTAGAACGCCTGGTCTTGCACGCCGTAGCGGTAGCCGCCGGCGTTCTGCGTCGCGAGCACGCAGAAGAGCGCCGCCCCGCCAACAAGAAGACAGAGCCGTGTCATCGCGGGTGAGCCGTACGGGTAGCGCACGCAGGCTTCCGCGATCGCCCGAACGGTATTCGCCGTCCGAGACCGGCGAGAACGACCCGCAGTCGACGACGGGGCCTCGGTGTTGATCGGGGTCAAGGTCAGGCTTCAGACTGACCGGACGGCGGGCGGCGGATCAGCCGCGAACGTTGTCGCTCTCAATCTGGCCGTCAACGAGGTGCACGACGCGGCGGGCCCGCTCCATCACCTTCGGGTCGTGCGTCGAGAACAGGAAGGTGACACCCTGATCGCGGTTCAGCGTTTCCATCATCTCGAGCAGCGTATCGGCGGTCTCCGAATCGACGTTGGCGGTCGGCTCGTCAGCCAGCACGACGGCTGGGTTGGACGCAATCGCTCGCGCGATCGCGACGCGCTGCTGTTGACCACCGGAGAGTTCAGACGGACGCCGGTCTTCGAGCCCCCCGAGCCCGACAAGGGTCAAGAGTTCGAGGACCCTGACTCGACGTTCAGCGTCAGCGACTCCCTGCACCGCCAACACAATCTCGGCATTCTCATAGGCGGTGAGGACCGGTAGCAGGTTGTAGGCCTGGAACACGAAGCCGATGCGGTCGCGGCGCAACCTACTCAGCTCCTTGCGGTTGAACGTGCCGAGGTCGACCCCTTCGATGCAGACTGTCCCGGACGTCGGCGTGTCCAATGCACCGATGAGGTTCAGCGCAGTCGTCTTCCCCGAACCCGAAGGTCCACTGATGGCCGTAAACTCGCCGCTGCCGACCGACATTGTGAGACCGCGGAGCGCGTCAACCCGCTGCGCACCCTGCTCGTATACCTTCGTCACGTGATCTAGCGCGATGACGGGTGCGGCGTCGTTGTCACTCATGGTTGTCGTTTCGTCTTCTACGACCTAGCCCACTCGGATCGTCTCTACCGGGTCTGCATGCCCCGCCTTCCAAGCGGGATAGATCCCGGACAGCAGCACCGCACACAGTGCAGACACACCGATGAGTGCCAGGCTCTCCGGAAAGATGCCCACTTTCAAGATGGGATCCAGGCCGACGCCCTCGACTTCTACCACGGCGCCCGGCACCGCGAGAATCGCCGACAGATCGATGCCGGTCGATGACAGATAGAGGTACGGCCCAACGGTAACGATCGCGGCGCCGACGATGCCGACAACGGCCAACCATCCACTCTCGAACATGACCAGGCGGAAGAGTTGGCCCGGACTGAAACCGACCGCGACCATGATGCCGAACTCGCGGAGACGTTCCATCACGCTGGCGAAGAGCGTATTGAAGATGCCGGCAGCCACGAGTACGGCCATAATGATCATAAAGACATAGGAGCCGCCAATCTTCAGCGCAATGAAGGTGGCCAGCTCGGGCTGGAGCTCGTGCCACGCGACCACGGCGACATCCTCGGTCATCACGCCACGCAAGTCGGCAACGACGGCGTCGCTACTGCGCTGGTCGTCAACAAAGACGGCCACCTGAATGGCCTCGTCTGGGCCGAAGCCGACCAGTTCCCGCACGGTGTCGATCGGCAGCAGGGCCATACCGCCGTCGACCCCCGGCGAGCCGGTGTGCATGATCCCCGAGACACGCGCCAGTGCGCTGACGATCTCGCCGTCCTTGTCGGTCATCGTGTAGACGACCTTCTTCCCAAGTTCAACGTCGAGGTTCGTCGCGAGCCGATCGCCCAGAATGATCCCCTTGTCGCTCGACGAATGGAAGAACTCACCCTCGACGATCGCCTCCAGCAATGACAGCGTCTGCTCGTCCTCCTGCTCCGGAGACACCGCGAGGAATCCCGCCCCGAGGTTTTCGCGCGCGGTCGACAGGATGTTGAACCCGGAGATTCGCGGCACGACGCGGCTCACCCGTGCCTCTCCCAATGCCAGACGCGCGAGGCGATTGGTCTCCTGTACCGAGCGGGACATCGTCGGATTGTCGAGGTATTCCGGGTGCTGCAGAGTCGCATGCCCCGCCCCGAGCCGAGCGGCAAGCTCGATCATGTCATCCCAGTTCCGGTCCTGCATGGCGGCCATCAGGACGGCGAGAAACACCCCGAACACGATCGCCGACAGGGTAATGAAGGTTCGGCGACGATTACGCCACAGGTTGCGCCAGGCCATGGTTGCCAGACTGGTACTCTTCATCTCAGCCTCCCCGCGAATGGCTACTGATACCGCATCGCCTCGACCGGGCTGATCCGCGCCGCCTTCAGCGCCGGGTAGAGGACCGACAGCAGCACGATGACGACCAGGAACAGGACCGGGGTGACCACCGTCGCAGGCGTCACCACAGCAAACATGGTCTCACCGAAGGTCATCCCCATAATCTGCGTCCCGCTCATCCCGGCCAGTCCGATCCCGGTCTGTTCAAGATACCGCAGCGTGGGCCAGGCGAGTGTCAAGCCGACCGCGATAGCGACGCCGGTCTGTACGACACTTTCCATGAAAATGAGCGACAACACGCGGCCGGGCTCCACGCCGAGCGCCTTAAGCACACCGAACTCGCGGATACGCTCGAACACCGCCATCAGCATGGCGTTGAGGATGAGGATGCCGACCACGACGTAAAAGATCGCAAACAGGACATAAATCGCCTGCCCTGCGATGTCCACATAGCTCGCCAGTACCGGCACGAGCTCGCGCCACGATTGGACGTCGAGGCCAGACGCGATCCCTCTGACGGTCTCGGTGGCGCCCGCTAGCTCGACGCCGGCTGGCCGGCGCACGATGATCTCGTGCGCCCCTTCGGGCATCACGAAGAACTCGCGGAACGTGGACTCGTTGACGAGCACGCCGGAGCGATCGATGCTGTCGCCGACGATCCCCAGAATCCCACGCACCGTAAAGAGATCGTTCGCCATGCTGCCATCCGTCGCCTGGCTCAGGACTATCAGCTCATCACCAACCGCCACGTCAAGTGTGCGCGCGAGACGGGATCCGACGACGGCCCCCAGCGAATCGCTGGGGTCGAGCCATTGGCCGTCCCTGACGTTTTGCGCCAGGCTGCCGACCCGCGCGTCGAGTCGCACGTTTACGCCGCGCAGTTGCGCGCCAGCGGATGACTCACGCGCCGCGGCGAGACCGGCTCCGACGAGCCGGGGACTGGCGCTGAACCCAGCCTCCTCCAGACCCTGGATTAGCTCGTCGACCGACTTGACGGTCTCGTAGATCGACGGGTTGTTCAGGTAGTTGACGGTGTGAATCTGCACGTCGCCGATCTCAAGATCGGTGACTGAGCGCTCCATGTTGACGAACATGCCTTGCATTAGGCCGCTGATAAGGATGCAAAAGACGAGCGCCACCGTCATCGCCGCCACGGTGACCCCGGTCCGGCGACGGTTGCGCCCGACATTCCGCCACGCCATTCTGATAATGCCCATACGCTGCCCCTAGCCGTCCACAATATAGATCATAGACAGCATATCTTGATGGTCACAAACTAGTCTGGCGCATGAGCCGGGCTGGCGCACCTCGGACAACTGCCCGAAGGCTTGGTAAGCCCGGCTCGACGTGCCAATCGATCAGGAAACGAGTGGTCGCGAGCACGCCAGGGTCAGCGCGTCACGGTAACGGTGAGGTTCTCGCTCGAACGCAAGGCGCCGTCGCCGGCGACGGCCCGGAGCGTTACGAGAGCGCAAGGGTCGGGTCAGCACGAGTACTTTGGGACCACATCGTCAAGCGAACGCACAGGGCGTTGGAATGACCATGAAGAAGAAAATTCTCATCGGCGTCGGTGCCGTGGTCGTCGTGCTCATCGGATTGGGCGTCGCGTTCCGCGATGTCGTCTTGTTCGCCGTACTGAGCTTCACGCTCGCTCCGAACCACGCGTTCACGGAGGCATCGCCACCGACAGCGCCCGACTACACCAACCGCGACCACTGGGCAGCACTCCCGGACCGTGAGGATTGGGCCGACCGCGTACCGGTGGGCGACTTCTCCGACGCCCAGGAGACGGCCCGGGTAGATGTGTTCTTCCTCCATCCGACCACCTACGTCTCATCGGCATCCTGGAACCAGTCGCTAAACGACGCATCCACGAATCAGACGACCGACGAGTTCGTGATGCAGGGTCAAGCCAGTGTCTTCAACGGCTGTTGCCGCATCTACGCACCTCGGTATCGCCAGGCGACGCTCTACTCCTTCTTCGATGACAGCGCGAGCGGGACGCAGGCGCTGGCGCTCGCGTACCAGGACGTCGTCGCAGCGTTCCGCTACTACCTGGCGCATTTCAACGAGGGTCGTCCGTTCGTGCTCGCCGCCCATAGCCAAGGCTCGCACCACGCGGACGTCCTGATGGCCGAGGAGATCGCTGGGACGTCACTGGCTGACCGAATGGTCGCCGCCTATCCGGTCGGCTTCGAGATCGACGGCAGCAACGGGGTGCCGGTCTGTGCGACCCCGATGCAAACCGGCTGTCAGGTCACCTGGAACAGCGTCGGCCCGTCCGTGGGCTCTTTTCTCTCGTCACCGGACAATATCTGCGTGAATCCCCTGACGTGGCGGACGGACGGTCTGCCCGCCGCCCACGACGCGAACACCGGGGCCGTCAGCTTCGACGCCGGCAGCGTGCCAGAACCCGGCGCAGCCGATGCGCAGTGCCGCGACGGCCGGCTGTGGGTCTCGGAGATTCGCTCCAGCAACTATTCACTGATGCCGCTCGGGCGCGACAACTATCACATCTTCGACTACGCCCTGTTCTACCTGAACGTCCGAGCCAACGTGGAGACGCGGGTGCACGCGTTCCTGTCCGACTGGCCCCGGGTCCCGGCGTCCAGCACAGCGCTCGTGCAGCCCTGATGCCGCTGCAATGCACGGCGCCGCTCAAGGAGGACCGGCGCGTCGGCCAGGCGATAACTCCGCACCGCCACCGCGACCCCTGGCTGGTTAGCGGTGATCCCATCGGTGACATCCCGGACAACGTCGCCGCGGCAGGCAATCACCGCGACCGACCGCGCCGTCGAGTCATCGGGTACTTCGACGGGGATATCGATTGGAGCGGCGCAGTGCCGTAGGCGAGTCACTTCGCGGGGATCGTCGACCCGCAGCAACAGGCCCGACCGGCTCAGGTTCTCGGTTGTTCCACCGTGCCAGGTGTTACGGTCGGACGTGCGATAGCGGGCCGGCAGCCGCACCCAAAAGCGGAGTTCCCGCGGCTAGCCTTGCGGTGGCACCCGGCGATCGCGCTCCGCGTTAGCGAGGTGGGTCGAGCTCCCGATCAACAACAGCAATAGATCGGTGCTCTCGTTGACGGACCACAGATGGTGCCAGGCGCCGCAGACGCGCCAATCGGAATCGATGCTGCCGACCAAAATGCCGACCACCTCCCCAGACGTCGGATCCCCGCAGGACGAACACGTCAGCGAGTCGGGCGGGCGTCGCGAGCAGGCGGGCGATCGTGCGGGCGAATTCGTCCTACTCGACCACCTCATCGAGCATGCGACGAACGGTCTGCACGCGGCCTCCGTACCCGTGCGTGGCTGATGAGGCCTTACCCGCGGCTCCCGAGTGTCTCCTCGCGACGGCGGCGGGCGAACGCGCGAAGGTCGGCTTCCTGGTCGAACTCGTCGACGATCTCCTGACCGATCAGTTCTTCCAGCACGTCCTCGAGCGTGACGATGCCCTCGAACCCCCCAAACTCGTCGATGACTGCGACCATGTGGCGCCGGCGCTCGAGAAACGTGCGAAGAAGCTGATCGAGCGGCGCCGTATCGACCACGAACTGCACCGGCTGCATTAGCTCGGTGAGCGTTGTGCCGAACTGGTCGTTGGCAACGGCTGTCAGGATGTCCACCTTGTGTACGACCCCGACCAGCTCCTCCGGATCATCGTCATAGACCGGTACACGGCTGAACCTCTTGAGCTCGCGCAGCGCCACCGCCTCTTTGGCGGTCGTCGTGGCGGCGAGCGTGAAGACGACTGGCCGCGGTGTCATTACATCGGCGGCCGTCCGATTCTCAAGCGACAAGACGTTCTGTATCACGCGTGCTTCCGCGGAGGTCAAATCGCCAGACCGCTGGCCGAGTCTGACCATGGTGAGCAGTTCGTCATCCGACATTCGGGGCTCCTGCTGTCCACTCCACACGAGCATCGTCAAGAGCCGCGTCACCGACACGAGCGGTCGGAAGACGACGACTAGCGCTTCGAGCGGCCGGGCGATCAACGGTGCGAGACCGCGCGCGTACACGACGCCAACCGTCTTGGGCAGCACTTCCGAGAACACGAGGATCGCCAGTGTAAACGCCACCGAGAAGGCGCCGACGCGGGATGTGCCGAACGCGCTGGCCGCCAGCGCTCCCGCGACCGCGCCCCCACCGGTGTTCGCAATCGTGTTCAGCGACAACACAGCCGCGATCGGCTGATCGACTTGTCGTCGCAGACGCTTCAGGATGCGCCCGGCCGGTCGACCGGCGCGCTCAAGCGTCTCGATGCGGCTGGCCGGCACCGAGTAGAGCACCGCCTCGAACAGCGAGCACGCGGCTGACGTGACCACGACCAACGCGACCACGACGATCAACTCTGCCATTGCCGTTACTACCTCCGATCCCTGAGTTCGGTGTGAAACAATATAGTGAGACCTTAATCGCCCGTGGACCTTATGTCCCGTCAGGTCCGCTCCGTCCCCCATAACGACCGTGCAACGCCCAACGCCTACTGTCGTCCCTCCGACCGTACCACGGCGCCTGGACCAACGGCTCGGCGCGCACCTCTGCGTGGTCGATGGGGAGCCGGGGGTTCGGTTTCGGGTCCTGGCCCCCGAGGCCGTCCGGGTGTCGGTGATTGGCGAGTTCAACCGGTGGAACGCTGGCGTCACGCCGATGCGCCGCCTCGCAGAGGGGGATGTCTGGGAGCGCTTCGTCCCGCATGTCACGCCCGGCACGCTGTACAAATATCAAATTGTCGGCCCACCACTCGAACCGCCGTTCGACAAGGCCGATCCCATGGCGTTCGCGACCGAACGCCCGCCGGGCACCGCCTCGCTGGTCTGGGATCTCTCCCGGTACCACTGGCGCGACGGCGCGTGGATGGCTCAGCGGCACCGTCGCAACCGGCTCGATGCGCCCATATCAGTCTACGAGGTGCACCTGGGCTCCTGGATGCGACAGCCGGACGGCTCGTGGCTGACCTATGCGGAGCTCGCGGACCGGCTCGCCGATTACGCGATGACACTCGGCTTCACGCACGTCGAGCTCCTGCCGGTGGCCGAGCATCCGTTCGACGGATCGTGGGGGTACCAGGCACTCTCTTACTTCGCGCCGACCAGCCGCTATGGCACCCCTGACCAGTTCATGGCGTTCATCGACACGCTGCATCGCGCCGGGGTCGGCGTGCTCCTCGACTGGGTCCCGGGACACTTTCCGAACGATCGGCACGGCCTAGCCGAATTCGACGGCACCTACCTCTACGAGCATCGCGATTCACGACAGCGCCACCACCCGGACTGGGACACCCTCGTCTTCGACCACGGACGCACCCAGGTGGCCGAGTTCCTGGTGAGCAGCGCGCTGTTCTGGCTCGACCGCTACCACGTGGACGGGTTCCGAGTGGATGCCGTGGCCTCAATGCTGTATCTGGACTACAGTCGCAGTCCAGGCGATTGGACCCCCAACCCGGACGGCGGCAATGAGAACCTGGAGGCGGTGCGCTTTCTCCGCCAACTAACGGACGCCGTCGAAGCCCGGTTCCCCGATACGCTGATCATCGCGGAGGAATCGACCGCTTGGCCCAAGGTCTCGCACTCGACGCAGTCAGGCGGGCTCGGATTCGACCTCAAGTGGAACATGGGGTGGATGCACGACATGCTTGACTACATGGCGCAGGCACCCGCGGCGCGGCCCTCGATGCACGCACGGCTCACGACCAGCCTCGGCTACGCCCACGCCGAACGCTTCATCCTTCCGCTCTCACACGATGAAGTCGTCCATGGCAAAGGGGCGCTGCGGCAGCGGATGCCGGGCTCGCGAACCGAGCAGTTTGCCAACCTACGACTGTTGTTCGGCTGGATGTACGGGCATCCCGGCAAGAAGCTGCTATTCATGGGTAATGAATTTGGTCAAGCGGCCGAGTGGCACCATGACGCCAGCCTCGACTGGACCTGCCCCGAGTCGGTGCTCCCCGCCGGGCTCCGGCGCTGGGTCGCAGACTTGAACCGTGTCTATCGCGAGACACCGGCGTTGCACGCGAACGAGTTCGACACGGGCGGGTTCGTGTGGACGCTCAGGGGGGACACCGCCTCCGGGCCGCTCAGCTTCGTCCGGCGGGGCGGGCCGCGAGACGACACCGTGCTGTTCGTCTGCAATTTCACGAACTGCCTGTTCGTGGACCACGTCGTGCGCGTTCCCGTCGACGTAGCCGCCGACGGGTTCTGGCGTGAGCGCCTCAACAGCGATTCCGCTCACTACGGGGGCACAAATCTCGGCAACCTTGGTGGCCAACGTGCCGACCATGGGGCGGGTGGAACGGCCACGCTCCGGCTGGTCGTTGCCCCGTTATCCGTCCTCGTCTTCGAACCCGGTTCGGCTCATCCGGACGCTGAGTGTGGCTGATGCCCGAACGACGTTTCTATACTGACGTCAGCCGATACTTCGATCGCGCCGCGGCGTTCACGGACCATCCGGCCGGGCTCCTCGATCAGATCAAGCGGTGCAACAGCATCTATCGCTTTGATTTCCCAGTGCGTCAGCACGACGGCCACATCGCGGTCGTCCGCGCGTGGCGCGCTGAGCACAGCCAGCACCGTTTGCCGGTCAAGGGCGGGATCCGCTTCAGCGCAGATGTGGACGAAGACGAGGTGATGGCGCTGGCAGCGCTGATGACCTACAAGTGCGCGATTGTCGAGGTCCCATTCGGCGGCGCCAAGGGCGCCATCCAGGTGGACACGCGGAAATACGACCGGGATCAGATGGAGCGCATCACACGGCGCTACACGTACGAGCTGGTGAAGAAGAACTTCATCGGTCCGGCCATCGACGTCCCGGCGCCCGATTACGGCACCGGACAGCGGGAGATGGCCTGGATCGTCGACACCTATCAGGCGCTACGTCCGGAACAGATTGACGCGAAGGGGTGCGTGACCGGAAAGCCTGTCAGCCAGGGCGGCATCAACGGACGGCTCGAGGCGACGGGGCGCGGGCTCTTCTACGTCCTGAACGAGGCGTGCGCGCAGGCCGACGACATGCAGCGCCTCGGTCTATCCACCGGCCTCGACGGCAAGCGCATCGTCGTGCAGGGCTTCGGCAACGTCGGCTACTGGGCGGCGCAATTCTGCAGCGAGGTCGGCGCGCTGATTGTCGCCATCGCCGAGCACGACGGTGCGATCACGAACCCGAACGGACTCGCACCGCTCAAGGTCCACGAGCATCGCAACGAGCATGGCTCGATCCTGGGGTTCCCGGGAGCCACATCACTCGAAAACCCAGGCGAGGCGCTCGAGCTGGAGTGCGACATCCTCATTCCGGCCGCGCTCGAGAACCAGCTCACAGCAGAGAACGCCGGAGCCGTCAAAGCACGCCTGATCCTCGAAGCCGCCAACGGCCCGACGACGCCGGAGGCCGACGACATCTTTCAACAGCGGGGCATCCTGGTCATCCCCGACGTGTACGCCAACGCCGGTGGCGTCATCGTGTCGTACTTCGAGTGGCTCAAGAACCTGTCACACGTCCGGTTCGGCCGGCTCGAAGCCCGGTACCAGGCGCACGCTGACAACCGGCTGCTCCGCGCCATGGAAACGACGACCGGCAAGCAGTTGAGCGATACCGACCGTGCCGCCATCGTGAAACCGGTCGACGAGCTCACCGTCGTTAACTCGGGTCTCGAAGACACGATGGTCGTCGCCTATCACCAGATTCGGGACCTGCTGCAACAAACCGACGGCGTCGAGGACCTGCGGACCGCGGCGTTCCTGCTCGCGATTCGCCGGGTCGCGCAGGCGTATCTTGAGCTGGGGGTCTTTCCCTAGTGCCAACGTACGCGCCGGTCGTCATGAAATTCGGCGGTACGTCAGTAGGCGACGCCGATGCCATGCGACGGATGTGCCGTATTGTCGAGCGCGAGCACAGGCCGAGACTGGTCGTCGTCTCGGCGCTGTCAGGGGTGACCGACCTACTGTTCACGCTGGCTGCCGCCGCCGGACGAGGCGAGGCGGTGGGCGCTGAGGGCGAGGTCTTACGGCGCCGCCACCACGAGATGACCGCGCAGGTCGCGAGCCCGAGCGTCCGCGCGCGTGTGGCACGCGAGATCGACGCGACATGCGACGAGTTGGCGTCGCTGCTGCACGCCGTGAGTGTGCTCCACGAGCTCACGCCGCGGTCGACTGACGCAATCGTCGCGTTCGGCGAGCGGCTCAGCAGCCGACTCGCGGCCGGGGCACTCGCATCGACTACCGCGGGCGCAACATGGATCGACGCGGCCGACATCCTCGTGACCGACGCCACCCACGGACGCGCCGTGCCGCAGATCAACGCCACGTCGGTGCGGGTGAGAGCACTCGCAACCCTGGTGCTCGACGCGGGGGCCGTGGGAGTCGTGAGCGGCTACATCGGCGCCACCACCGAACGGGTAACGACAACACTGGGTCGTGGCGGTTCTGACTATTCGGCAGCCGTGTTTGCCGTCGCGCTCGACGCCGCGGAGCTCCAGATCTGGACCGACGTCGACGGCATGCTCACTGCTGACCCACGCATCGTCGCGACGGCGAAGCTCGTGCCGCAGCTGTCCTATGCCGAAGCGTCGGAGCTCGCCTATTTCGGTGCGAAGGTGCTGCATCCGGAGAGCATCCAGCCCGCAATCAGGCGCGACCTCGCGGTCCGGATCCTCAACGCACGTCGGCCGGAGGGCGCTGGGACGACCATCAGTGCTGCTCCGCTCGCCCGCTCCGGCACCGTGACGGCGCTCGCGTGCAAACGGGACGTCACGGTCATCGAGATCACATCAGCGCGGATGCTGATGGCACATGGGTTCCTGAAACGGCTGTTCGACGTCTTCGACCGGTTTAGCACAGCCGTAGACGTGGTGACGACGTCCGAAGTCAACGTGTCGGTCACCATCGACGACGCGAGTCGACTCGAGGGGCTGGCGGCCGAGCTGTCGACGTTCGCCGCGGTTACCACCGAACCAGAGATGGCGCTCCTCTGCGTCGTGGGCGACACGCTGCACGACGACCCGACCATGCTTGGCGCCGTCATCGGCGCGCTCGACGGCATCCACTGCCGCATGGTGTCGCAATCCGCCAGCCGACGAAACATCACGCTCGTCATCGCGGAGCGAGATCTAGCGGACGCGATGACACGGCTGCATGATCACTTCTTCGGCCGTTCGCACGCCGCGACGGCGTGACCCAGTTCTCGAGGAGACAGACCCATGTACGAAACCATTCGATACGCCGTGGCGAATCCGATTGCCACGATCACGCTGAACCGCCCCGACCGCTTGAACGCAATCACCGGCCCGATGGTGCGGGAGCTGCAAGCCGCGTTCGGAGCGGCGGACGCGGACGACCGCGTGGTCGGCATCGTGCTCACCGGCGAAGGACGCGGGTTCTGCGCCGGCGCGGATATCGGACGCCTCAAGAAGCTCAGCGACGGACAGATGTCTGCGTCGGAATGGCGCGTCACCGAGGGCAAGCCGGGCGCGTTCGACGAGATGGGCGAAGACTTCCAGCTCGGGCTGCTCTATCTCATGGCGCTCCGCAAGCCGGTCGTGGTGGCCATCAACGGCCCGTGCGCCGGACTCGGGTTCGTCATGGCTTTGCTCGGCGACATCCGCTTCGCGTCGGACCGCGCTTCCTTCACGACCGCGTTCGTCAACCGCGGCCTGATCGCGGAGCACGGTGTCAGCTGGATCTTGCCGCGTCTCGTCGGGCCCGCGCACGCGCTCGACATCCTCTGGACCGGCCGTCGCTTCGACGCGACGGACGCGGAGCGGATGGGGATCGTCAATCGGGTCATCGCCCATGACGACCTCATGGCTCACGCGCGCGACTATGTAACCGTGCTCGCGCGCACCTCGTCACCGACCGCGGTCAAGGTGATGAAGCAGCAGGTCTATCGGCATCTCTCGGCGACACTGGGCGACGCGATGCGCGAGTCGCTCCAGCTGATGAACGAGAGCCTCGACCGGAACGACTTCAAGGAAGGCGTGGCGTCGTTCATGGAGAAGCGTCCGCCGCGCTTCGCACGGATTGGGGCCTAGCGAAGATGACGCCCCAAACGGCGCCCCCCCGCCGGGGCATGACAGGCGGATGGCAAGACCGCGTGCTGCTGGAGGGCCCGCAGCCACGCTGGCGGGAGCTGATCCTCGTCGCGCGCGCGCTGCGAGACTTCGTAAGCGGCTTTCGGAGCCTCGCGTTCGTCGGACCGTGCGTGACTGTCTTCGGGTCGGCACGCTTCACGGAAGGCCACGAGTACTACGACCTCGGTCGCCGGGTCGGACGAGCGGTGAGCGAGCTCGGGTTCACCGTGATGACCGGTGGCGGGCCCGGACTGATGGAAGCCGCCAACCGCGGTGCGCGGGACGCTGGCGGAGGCTCGGTCGGGTGCAACATCCTGCTCGGCGCCGAGGAGGCACCCAATCCCTATCTCGATCGCTGGGTAACGGTGAAGTATTTCTTTGTGCGCAAGGTGTTGCTGTTCAAGTACTCCTATGCCTTCGTGGCGCTCCCCGGAGGCTTCGGCACGATGGACGAGCTGTTCGAGGCACTGACGCTGGTGCAGACGAAGAAGATTCACAGCTTCCCCATCGTGCTCATGGGGACCGACTACTGGAAGCGACTGCTTCACCTGGTACGCAACATGGTCGACGAGGGCGCCATCGAGCCTGGGGAGATCGAGACCTGGCTGACGACCGACGATGTCGACGAGGCGATGGCGCACATCCGGCGCTACGCGATCGATGAGTTCGGTCTGCAGACGCGCCGGCCACCGCGGCCTCACCGGATTCTTGGTGAGCGTGAGCTGTCCTCTAGCCCCACGCCGCGTCTGTAGCCGCGCGAGGATCCGACCCGACGCCGTGGCGGAGGTGATCGTCCCGACGGCTGGGTCGGCGCACCGCATACTACGCCTGCGCTCGGGTCTGTGACCGAGTTTGGTAGCCATCCAGATATACGACGTTAGCCGGACATGAGAATCGGCGGCGATACAACACTGATCGTTCTCGCGCACCTCGGCGTCATTCACGTCGGAATGTTATGGCCAAGGATGCTCCTTGTTTTTGTCTATGGGACGCTGAAATCCTGCTAGGAGAAAATCATGAGTCAGATACGAGACTTTCGATTCGACATACCCCGGGAGGCTCTCGATGATCTCCGTCGGCGGCTCGCCCGTGTGCGGTGGCCCGACCGGGAAACGCCCGACGATTGGAGTCAAGGCATCCCGCTCGCGTATATGCAAGAAGTCTGTAAATACTGGCAGGAGGACTACGACTGGCGGCGCTGCGAGGCTCACCTGAACGCGCTGCCGCAGTTCATCACGGAACTCGACGGCCTCGAGATCCAGTTCAGTCACGTGCGGTCTCCCCATGCGGACGCGCTCCCGCTCGTGATGACACACGGGTGGCCGGGCTCAGTCTGCGAGTTCATGAAGGTCATCGGGCCGCTCACCGATCCGACGGAACACGGCGGCCAGACGGCCGATGCGTTCCATGTCGTTTGTCCGACTCTTCCCGGTTTCGGATTCTCTGGAAAGCCGGTCTCGACTGGCTGGAACATTGACCGTATCGGGCGGGCGTGGGGCCAGCTGATGGCCACGCTCGGCTACGACCGATATGTCGCCCAGGGTGGCGACTGGGGAGCGGGCGTCACGACGTGCATCGGGCTCAGCGAGACCGAACACTGCGCGGCGATTCATACGAACATGCCCATCGTACGGCCAAGCCAGGCAGGGCTGGACAACCTCACGGCGTACGAGCAGGAAGCCCTCGCCTCTATCAAGCACTACTGGGATTGGGATTCCGGTTACTCGAAAGAGCAGAGTACGCGACCCCAAACGGTCGGCTATGGGCTCGCCGATTCCCCGGTCGGGCAGGCGGCGTGGATCCTCGAGAAGTTCTGGGCGTGGACCGACTGTGATGGCCACCCCGAGAACGCGCTCACACGCGATGAGCTGCTGGATAACGTCATGATGTATTGGCTCCCCGGCGCCGGCGCATCGTCAGGACGCATCTACTGGGAGAGCTTCAACGTCATAGGCGAGGAGCCGGAGATCGTCACGATGCCAACCGGTGTCAGCCTGTTTCCGAAGGAGATTTTTCGCTCGTCGAGGCGCTGGGTCGAGGAGCGGTTCGTCAACCTCATCCACTACAACGCATTGGACAAGGGCGGGCATTTCGCAGCGTTCGAACAGCCGGAGCTGTTTGTTGACGAACTTCGAACCTGTTTCGCGAGCGTCCGCTGAAAGAACGGCCGGTAGGGTTGTTGTCTGATTGGAACCGGTACCGCTGTCGGAGTGATAGCCGCGACGTCGGGTCTGTTCGAGGGGTACTACGGCCGCAAGTCGAGACAGACGAGCGTGTCTCGGTTGCGCACGTAGAGCAACCCGTCGGCGAGCGCGGGATAGGCGCGGATGACCGGTGGCAAGATTTGCGCGCGGGCCAGCGGCTCGAACCCGTTCGGTGACGCCTCGGCCAGCACCAGCTCGCCCGTCTCGCGGACGATGACCAGCAGATCACCGGCCAGCGTGACCGTGCCGGCCTGGAACCCATCCTCGTTCCACGCGACGGCGCCGGTCGCGAGCTCCACGGCGCGCAGGCTCGGCCCGTATTCCTGCCGGCCGTGGAAGCCGTACAGGTAGCCGTCGTGGTGCACGCTCGTCGCGTAGTGGTTCGACATCGCGTCGTCCGACGTCCAGATCTCCGCCAGCCGGAGACCGTCGACTTCGAAGACCCCGGCGCCGGTCCCGTACTGCGCCGACACAAAAATACGGTTACCTATCACGAGCGGTGTCGCCGCATTCACCGAGGCACGAATGCGCGCTCGCCAGCTCCGCTCGAACCGGGTGCGCCCGGTGGCCGGGTCGATCCCCACCAGGTTGTTCCGTGTGAAGAACACCGCATGGCGCACGCCGCCGAACGTCGCGCCGATCGGCGAAGAGTAGCTCGCTTCTTCTCCGGCGGCGGTCCAGAGCACGTCGCCAGAATAGGCGTCGAACGCGACGATGCCCGCCTCCGCCCCGCCGATGTTCGCGAGCACGCGCCCGTCCTCGACCAGCGGCGACCCCGCCGCGCCGAAGAAACCCTTGCGAAATTGGAAGCGCTCCCGCGTGTTGACGCTCCACACGCCGTCGCCGGTCTCGAGGTCGACCGCGTGGAGCGCGCCCTGCGCCCCGAAGGTGTAGACGCGACCATCGGCGACAACCGGCGCCGAGCGCGGCCCCTCGTCGAACCCGAAGTCGTCCCGATACGACGTGGCATACTCGTACCGCCAGATCGGATCGCCGCTTCTCGCGTCGACCGCCTCGACGATCTCGGCGGCGCCTTGGCGGTGAAACAGCACGAGCCGCCCCCCGACCACGACCGGGCCAGCGAACCCCTGGCCCACCGGTCGACGCCACAGCTCACGCGGCTCGCCATCAGTCCATTGCCGCGCGAGCGGGGGGCCAGTGTAGTGGCCATCGCGGCCCGGCCCGAGGAACTGCGGCCAGTTCTCAGCGTCGAGCGACGCGGTCAGCGCAGCTAGCGTCGCCATGACGAGACCAACGATGACCCGCAGCGCAGGGCGCACGTTACACCCTCGCCTCGAACGCCTTGCGACCCGAGGCCGCGCGCCAGTCGTCGACGAGCGTCGCATAGACGACATGATCGACGAAGTGATCGTAGAGCCACTCGGCATCTCGCAGAATCCCTTCTTGACGGAAGCCGAGGCGAAGCGGGATGGCACGGCTCCGACGATTGTCCACCCCACATCGGATCTCCACGCGGTTGAGGCGCGCATCATCGAAGGCGTGCGCGATCAGCGCGCGGCAGGCTGTCGTGACGAGCCCGCGTCCCTGATACGCCTCGCCCAGCCAATAGCCGATCGAGGTCAAGCGGTTCCGCCAGTCGATCTGATGGTGCCCAACGATGCCGGCGATGCTGCCGTCGATCTTGATGGCCAGCTGGGCACCGTTGTTCTGCGAGGCCTGGGCCCGCGCGGCGCGAATGAAGCTGCGTGTGTCCTCAACCCGACTGATGCTGTCGAGCCAGGGAAGCCACGTGCGCAGATACAGGCGGTTCGCGTCCGTGAGGGCGAAGAGCTCGGCCGCGTGTTCCAGCTCGAGCGGCGCCAGCGAGAACTGTTCCGAGACCGGAATCGTCTGCATGGCTGAGTGGAAGATTCGGTAGCGATTATACTGAACAGCCTGACGTGTTCGCCGACGGCATCCGTCTGACGGTGATCCACGCAGGCCCGAACCGCTGGAGCGACGGCGCGTGACGTTCACTGAGCACATCGACGGCAGCGTGGTGATCCTGCGCCCACACGGGCGTTTGACCGTCGAGACCTTTGGGCCGCTAAAGGGTCGTGTCCGCGACCTCGTGACCGGAGGACGTCAACAGCTCGTCTTGAACCTGGCAGACGTGTCGTACGTCGACAGTATCGGCATCGCCGAGATCGTCCGTGCGCACGTCACGCTAAAAACCGACGGCGGTCGGCTCACGTTGACGAACTTGCCGCCCGTGGTCGACGAGCTGCTGAGTCTCACGCAACTGCACACCGTCATCGCCAGCGCCGCAACCGAAGCCCACGCGATCCGGATGCTCACGGAATAGGAGGGCACGTGACACGGTTTCAGATACCCATCGTACTGGTTTCGACGCTCGTCGTCGGTGCCGTCACGGAGGTTGGCGTCCAGGGACCGGACTCGGTACACATGATTGCCGTCGACGGTGAGGGCGCACGTTACTGGCCGCGCTGGCGTGGACCGTCCGGTCAAGGCGTCGTCGACGGCACGCGTTACCCTGACCGGTGGTCGGAGACCACCAACGTGGTCTGGCGCGCAGAGGTGCCCGGCCGCGGCAACTCGTCGCCGATCATCTGGGGCGACCGGATCTTTCTCACCACCGGCCGCACCGGGGGGCGGCGACTCTCGGTGCTCTGCTTCCGGCGCTCCGACGGCGAGTTGCTGTGGGAGACCGAGGTCGCACCCGGCGGTCGCCAACATGCACATCAGAAGAACGGCCCGGCGCCCGCGACCCCGACGACCGACGGCGAGCGCGTTTACGCGTCGTTCGGCAGCCGGGGTCTCGTCGCGGTCGACTTCGATGGCGCGCTCGTCTGGGACACCGAGTTCGGGGCCATCGACAACTATCACGGCCCGGCCGGCTCGCCGCTACTCTACAAGGACCGCGTCATCATCTATCAGGACCAGCGGGGCGGCGGCTTCGTCGCGGCCTACGATACGCGAACCGGCACCCAGATTTGGCGTACTGCGCGCGGGGCCAGTGTCGGGTGGGGCACCCCGGTCGCCATCCGGGTCGGCGACCACGATGAGCTCATCGTCAGCAGCCAGCGGACCGTGAACGCATATGACCCCGTAGGGGGCGACGAGCTCTGGAGCTGCGACGGCAACCTGTTCGAGGTCATCCCGACCCCAGCCGTCGGCGCCGGTCTGGTGTTCTGCACCTCGGGGCGCGCGGGCCCGACGCTCGCGATCCGGCCGGGAGGTCGTGGCGATGTCACTGACACGCACGTCGCGTGGCAGACCAGTCGGGGGGCGCCGTTCGTGCCGTCCCCGCTCGTCTACGGCGATTATCTCTACACCGTCAACGACATGGCCAGCATCGTCACCTGTTTCGAAGCGGCGACGGGACGCGTGATGTGGCAGCAGCGGCTGGGGCGCGCCCGGCGGGAAAGCTTTTCGGCGTCACCCATCGCAGTCGACGGCAAGGTGTTCTTTACCAACGACGACGGTCAGACGTTCGTCTTGCGCGCCGGCCCGGAATTCGAGCTGTTGCATACCAACGACATCGGAGCACGGACGCTGGCGTCGCCGGCGCTGGTCGACGGCTACTGGTACATCCGCACGGTGGACGAGTTGCTGGCCATCGGGGAATCGTGACGGGGTTGGACATCGAATGACAGACTCCGACCTGAATGTCCGCGGCAGGCTCAAGTCGTAGGGCTCAGCCATTCGTAGCGCCAGGCTTCAGCCTGGCCCGCAGGCCTGCGCCACGTCGCAATACAGGCAAACTCCGGGAGTAGATGGGGCTTCGCTCCAGGCTCCTCAACCGCTTACGCGGGGGTTCCCCTCTGATCAAAAGATCGCGAGCGGATTGAGCGGCGAGCCTGTTCCCGCGTCCATCGCGAGCGGCGCGGCCACGAGTAGGAACTCCCAGCGGTTCTGTCGCGCGGCCTCGGCGGCGACCGCTTCCAGATCGAGGTTGTCGAAAAGCGGCATCCCCATCGCCACGATCATGAGCTGGTGAATCGGCTGGATGACGCCATCCACTCCGGACGGTAGCACGTCGTTGGTGCCGTCGGCACCCAACATCGCCACGCCCCGCTCACGCAGCCAGGGCGCCACCGAGGCGTGCAATCCGGCCGACTCCCGATTCATCGCCCAGGCGCCCATCGCGGCGCGCCGCGCCCACCGGCCGTTGCGCACAAACACGACATCGCCACGCTCGACCGTGACCCCCGCCTCGCGCTCCCACGCTTCGAGATCCTCGACGTAGATCGGCGTCCCGGGCTCGAGGTAGTCAACGCCCTTAAGTCGCGCGATGTCCAACAGGACGCCGCGGGTCACGATGCCTTGCTTGAAGTTGATGATGCTCAACCTGGCGCAGCCGGCCACCGTCACTTCGTCGTCCCGCACGAAGCCGTTGTACATCAGTCCCTCGTGCATCATGTGGCACAGCGAATCCATGTGCGAGTGTGCGTAGCCGTGATACGCGAACGTATAGCGGTCGCTGCGGAAGGGCCCCGGGGCATCGGGCCCAAGAATTTCACGGCCGATCGGCGACGTGGCGTCCTCCGCGCGCTCCGTCAGGTAGTTGTGCGAGAGCGACACCGACACGCCGGCGGACGCCAGGCTCAACGCCGCGCGCCGCTTGGCGGTCGTGATGAGGTTGAGCGTCCCGAGCTCGTCGTCGTCACCCCACCGGCCCCAGTTCGAGAGCTCTGTCATCCATTGCTGGACCGTCGCCGCATCCACGTCATGGGACGGCTGTGCAACGAGATGTCTCGGTTGTACTGACGCTGTCACGCACACGACCACGGCCACAGTCACTGCGATAGCGGTTCGATGATGCATCGTCGATCTAACTCCACTCTATGATCCGATACAGCTTCGACTTCGTACGAAATGAGCAGGCTGCAGCGCGCGATGGCCTGCCTCGCCATCGTGAACTCGTTGAGCGGGTTGACCCCGACGACCTCGAACTCCGGGCCAGCCTCGATCACATCGGTGTTGACCCTCTTCACTCAGCGCGAAGATCTTCCTTTGTAGATGGCGAGGCCCGGCGTCATCCGCCCGATATTCCTGGATTGCGCTCCCCATGGCCGCGTAGGCACCGAGCGCGCCGTCTGCCCCTGGCATCGGATGCGGGTGGCGGGACCGGTCGTGCCGCGCTCCCAGACCGACGGGCCAGCCGCGCGGAAGCGCGTCGGCAACTGCACCTCGAAGCGCAGCGCACGCACGGGCCCACCCGAAGGCCACCGACCGGGTGCAGGCCTCGCGCGGGCCCACGTGCTGCCGACGATCAGCGAGAACGCACTCGTGGGTACTTCGGGGCGCTGCCAGACATGGTCGCAGCTCCCGCAATGCATCCATCCACCGGCCGTCGGCGTCGCCGTGAGCGCGTCCGGCCTGGAATCGTGCCCGCACCTGGAACATGTGACCGTGACCATGCGTTGACCATTCTATCTGCAGCACGGATGCGCTCCGCATCCAGCCTAAAAGCGGAAGAGTCGATTGATCTTCACGACGAACGCGCGATTCTGCAACGTGGGGAAGCGGGGCGTCAGCGTGTTGCGCTCGTCCGTGTAGACCACGAACAGCTCGCTCCCCGGTCGATACTCCCACCGGAGCCGGATGTTCGTGCTGAGTGAATCGGCCCCGGAGTTGAACTGCAGCAACGCGGCAACGAACATCCGGGGCGAAACGGTGTACGTCGCACGCGTCGAGACGAGTTCGCTCGTGAAGTCGCCTTCCGGGAGCGTCACCCAGTTGACCGAAACCGTCGGCTCCAGATACAGCTGCGGTGTCAACCCGACGCGGCCGAACATGTACCCGACGCTGGTCTTGTCGCCACCAAAGAACCCTCCGTGGTCGAAGGTCACTCCGCCGGACACCTTGCGCTGTTGCCCCAGAGCGTAGACGAGACGCGTATTGACAAAGGAGTACGCCCCAACGGGGATCGTAACGTCGCGTGCGATGGGAAATGACTGTTGCAGCAGCTCGTAGTTGTCGGTCACTCCGGCAAAGAAACGATCACTGTTCTCGAACTCGATCCCGAACAGCGCCTGCTGCAGTCTCGTCTCGAGACGACCGCGACCATCGGTGATGTAGTCGACGCTGCCTTCCCAGAGGAACTTGCGCACGGCGTCAATCGAATGGGGGCGTGGGCTGTAGCGGACTTTCGCGAAGTTGCGTCGGAGGTCATCGCGGCGAACGAACCCAATCTCTGGATTGAAATTGGCCCCGACGTCCAGATGGTCGAAGAGCACACCCCAGCGGTCGCCGTTGTAGTCGAGCTTTGCTTGGTGGCTCGTATCGTCGCCACGACGCCTCGGCGTGTCAGTCCCGGCAAGATAGGCGTTAATGTTCAGGTTGTCGTAGAAAGAAAAATTGGCATCGACACCATAGGTATAGTTCGCCCCCTGACCCGCGGTCGACACCGAGCGCCCCGTGAACATCCCCCCGACGGAGCTACGTCGCAGTACGTCGCGCTTGAGGCGGACGACGGAAAAATTCGTCGGGACGGCGCCCGATCCCACGTCCTCGTCAGTCTGAACGTCGAGCACACCGACGCTGTATGGCCCCACTTTACCGGTCAAGCGGCCGCCGCCGAGGATCGGCACGGCCCGTCCGTCGTTGAACCCGATGCGACGGCTGAAGAAGAGAATGGGTGCCTGGACGGGGAATAGCTCGCCACTGAAATAATAGACGGTCGGGTCGGTCCGGTAGCCGGCGCCGAAGTCGAAGATCCCCTGTCCTTCGAGAAAGAACTCGCGCTTCTCTGGAAAGAACAGGCTGAAGCGCGTCAGGTCAACCTGCTGCTCGTCTACCTCGACCTGCGCGAAGTCGGTGTTGTAGGTGAAATCGGCCGTCAGCGCCTCCGTCACGCCGTATTTAACGTCAAAGCCGACGTCGCCCCCGAGCACGTTGGCCAACGGTGGGTTTGCATTCACGTCAGTGGTCAGATCGGAAATAGCGTACGGCTTGATCTCGATCCGGGTTCCCGAGTCGGGGACTTCAAGATCGACGAGCGTAGCGGCAGACGACAGCTGGAACATTCCGTTAAAACTGAGAGCCGCCGGGATCGGCGTCAGAAACGACGCCTCGTTTTTCCAGGGGACACGGCGCTCAAAGTTGATTCCCCAGATCTGCGCCGAATCGGACCGATACCGAAGCGACTTGAACGGGATGGCCATCTCGACGTTCCAGCCGTCCTCGAAGCGGCTGCTCTGGACGTCCCACACGGCGTTCCAATCCATGTTGTAGGTCCGCCCCTCGTCGGTGATCGTCGTATCGAACAGACCGCCGAGTGCGTTCGTGATGAAGGCGACACCGTTTCGGCGATCGTAGAAGGTGTCGAGGACGACCGCGAAGGTCTCGTTGCCGAACATGCCAAAAGCGTCGCGCTTCATCTCGTTGGCGATAATCCGGTCCGGCTCGGAGTTCCAGCAGCGCGCCGCGATATAGATTGTGTCGTGATCGAACATAATCCATACCTCGGTTTGCTCCGTGGCAGGCGCCCCTTCGTCCGGCTCCTGCTGGATGAAATCCGTGATGGGCTCGACGGTGTGGTAAACACGCTCATCCAGTTGACCGTCAAGTGTGAGCGGTTCATCGAGCCGAATCGCGCGTACCGTGACGCGCCCGGCACCGTCCCGTGCCGCCACCTCGGGTGCTATTGGCGGCGGCGGGCCGTCGATCACCACCGCAGACATCGCGAGCGCGGTACGGGGCCGGGCGCTCCGGGACACCGAAGCGACCGGTGGTGCGGCATCTGGCGCCGGCGCCCCCGTCGTGCTCGGCCTCCCGGTCGCGGATTCGGCAATCGCAGTCTCCGGCACCGCGCCGCCCTCGGCCGACGCGGCCTCAGCGTTGAATCGCGCCTCTCCGCCGGGGGCCGCCGCCAGCGAGCCGAGCCCCGCGGCAAGCTGGGCACCCAGCTCGTCTTGGAGCTGGAACAGCGCGGTCAGCTCCCCGTCGACCCGTGCGGTGTGGACCGTGCGTCTCGTGTCGGTGTCGATCACCGCCGCCGTAATCTGGATCCGATTCCCTAACCGCTGATAGGCACCGCGGACCACCCAGCGTGGCGTGGTCGCCCGCGCGCCGAGGTCGACCGCCAGCGCTTCGGCGATGCCGTCGCCAACCCACGCGTCGGAGGGATCGCGACTCAGGTTGCGGAACCGCTCGACGCCGATCGCGCCCCGTGTGACGGAGGTTCGGTCACCCAATTCGTCGGCCGGCTGAGCGAACGTGCCCGGTGGACACGTGAGCACGGCCACACCGAGCAGACCAGTTGCCACACAGCACCGCATGGAGAGGGTCGTCACGGGGCGAGCCAACACAGTAGTCTACTGTAAGCGACCGTGGCGACCCGACCGACCGATCTGTGCTTCCAATCGGCGACGGAGCTCGCCAGGCTCATCGCGTCGGGACAGGCATCGGCCGTCGAGGTCATGGACGCGCACCTGGCGCAGATCGAGCGTGCGAACCCGACATTGAACGCGATCGTGACGCTCCTTCCGAACGAGGCACGGGAGCACGCCGCGGCAGCTGACGCAGTGCTGGCTCGCCACGAGACGATCGGGCCGCTCCACGGCTTGCCGGTCGCTCACAAGGATCTGACGCGGACCAAAGGGATCCGCACGACGTTCGGGTCCAAGGTGTTCGAGCATTTCGTGCCAGATGAGGACGCGCTGATTGTTCAGCGGCTTCGGGCCGCCGGGGCCATTACGATCGGCAAGACCAACACGCCGGAGTTCGGCGCTGGGTCGCAGACGTTCAACGATGTCTTCGGCGCGACCCTCAACCCATACGATGTGACGAAGACGTGTGGGGGCAGCAGCGGTGGGGCCGCGGTGGCACTGGCCGCCGGCATGGTACCCATCGCTGACGGCAGCGACCTAGGGGGCTCGCTGCGAAACCCCGCCAGCTTCTGCAATGTTGTTGGCTTTCGCCCGTCGGCAGGACGCGTGCCGGTGTGGCCGAGCCAGGCCGCTTGGTTTCCGCTGGCGGTACAGGGTCCCATGGCACGGACTGTTGCAGACGTGGCGATGGTCTTGAGCGCGATCGCCGGGCCCGACACCCGTACGCCACTGTCGCTACCAGAAACGGGTGCGACCTTCGACCGGCCGTTGACCCGTGACTTCAACGGCACACCGGTGGCGTGGAGTCTCGACTTCGGCGGCCTCCCCTTCGATCCGCGCGTGACAGCCGTCGTGGAGGCGCAGCGAGAGCGCTTCGAGATGATCGGCTGCGACATTACCGATGCAGGACCCGATGTCACGGACGCCGACGAGGTCTTCAAGGCATGGCGGGCGTGGTACTTTGAACTTTGTTACGGCTCCTTGCTCGACGAGCACCGGGAGACGTTGAAGGACACGGTCATCTGGAACATCGAGGAGGGACGCCGGCTATCGGGACCACGCCTCGGCGAAATGGCGCGCAAACGGACCGCGCTGCTGGAGCGTGTGCACCGGTTCATGAGCCGTCACGACTTCCTGGTACTCCCCGTCAGCCAAGTCCCGCCGTTCGATGTCAGCGAACCGTACGTCACCGAGATCAACGGTGTCTCGATGGAGACGTACATCGACTGGATGGCCTCGTGTACCTACATCTCAGTACTGGGTCTGCCGGCCATCTCCGTGCCGTGCGGCTTCACACCAGAAGGCCTGCCGGTGGGAATCCAGATCGTCGGACGGCAGCAAGACGACTTCGGCGTGCTGCAGCTCGCCCACGCGTTCGAGCGGGTCACCCATTTCGGCCGACGGCGGCCAGTACTGCCAACCAGCAGCGAGTGAACATGGCGCACGTCCTAACCCCAGAGTTCACGTGGGTTGCCACCGTCTCGCGCAGGACTGGGCGGTGACGGCGAGGCGCAACGAAGGAATGTGCGGGCCCACATGACTGAACCGCAACGCCGCCCTCGTCGTTCAGAACTAGTGAGACAGGCCACCCATGTGAACTTTGGGGTTCAGCCGGCAACTGATGAACGGCAACGCACGGAGCGCGAGCGGCGCCGGCGGGTGACCGCCGTTAGCGCGTGGGTGGCGCTCGCCATCGGCTCGGCCACGGCGGCGCATGCGCAGCGCGCGCCGATCGAGACGGTCGAGTTTCACGCTGAGTCGGTCGACCGGACAATGAAATACAACATCCTCCTCCCGTCGAGCTACGGAGACGAGACGAACGTCGATCGCGACTACCCGACCCTGTATCTCCTCCATGGGACCGACCGCAGCTTCCAGACCTGGCGGGGCATGCTCCAAGCGCTGGACGATCGCGATCTGATCATCGTCATGCCCGATGCCGGGAATTCCTTCTACGTCAACTGGACCCGGACGGACGATGCGGGGACTAACGCCTGGGAGAATTACATCGTGGCGGACGTCGTCGGACATGTCGAAGCGAATTTCCGCGCGCTGTCACGACGCGAAGGGCGTGGGATCGCCGGCTTTTCGATGGGCGGCTACGGCGCTCTCGTTATCGGGCTTCGGCATCCCGATCTGTTCGTGACCATCGGCAGCCAGTCCGGCACGCTGGACTACGGGCGATCCGCCGCGGCACGGCTCCGAATCGGAGGTCTCGCCTACCCGCCGCAGCGATACGCACCCGACGTGGAGTCGCAACGTACCGTGAACGATCCGGACATCGGAGTGCCTGGGTTCAGCAGCCTCAGCGACCGGACCCCGAAGGGCCAGCCCTTCGTCACGTCTGAGCAAGCCGACGCCCACGACCCGTTCATGCTCGTCATGCGGGTCCCGCGACATCAGTTGCCGTTCATCCAGATCGACTGCGGGACGGGAGACGCACTCCTCAACATCTCGCAGTCCTTCGCTGGCCTGCTGCTCGACGCCGCCATCCCTGTCGAGTTCAGCCAGCGCAGGGGCGGGCACGACCCCGCCTACTGGGTCGAGGCGTACCGGTATGCTGTCGACATGCACCACAAAGCCATGCGGCACGCCCTTGAGCGCGGGTCAGGAAATTGGCGGTAACGAGCCGGCCGCCAGCCACCGAGGAGCCGTCTGCGACACCAGGGATCCTCGACTCGAACGCTCGGGAAAGCGGGTACAATACGGCGGTTTGGCAACGCGTTCCCGGCACTCGTGAGAGGACACTATGAGCACTCCACGTATCCGCACATTTGCACTGCTGGCCATGGCGCTGCTCGTGGCCGCCGGCGTCCCGCTCGTCGATCGCGGGGTCGCTGCCCGCCAGGCGGTGGCCATCGATGCGGACGACATCGGTGGCGTCGTCCGCGGCCCCGACGGGCCGGAGGCCGGCGTCTGGGTTATCGCCGAGACCGATGACCTCAGCACGCTCTATCGCAAGATCGTCGTGACCGACGACGCGGGGCGTTATGTGCTGCCCGACCTCCCCGATGCGACCTTCGACATCTGGGTGCGAGGATACGGGCTGAAGGACTCGCAAAGGGTGGCCGGCGAGCCTGGCCAGGCGTTGAATCTCACCGCCGCAGCGGCAGCGACGCCCGGTGAAGCCTCCGAGGTGTATCCGGCCAACTACTGGTATTCGCTGATGGAAGTGCCCCCCAAGAGCGACTTCCCAGGCACCGGCCCGGAGGGGAACGGCATCGCCACCGGCGTTCGGACCCAGGCCCACTGGGTCGACCTGCTCAAACAGGGCTGCCAGCTCTGCCATCAGCTCGGCAACCTGGCGACGCGAGAGGTCCCGAACCCGGAGGACTTCGACTCGACCGAGGCGGCGTGGGCGCATCGGATCGCGACCGGCCAGCGTGCCTCGAACATGACCGGCACGTTAGGCCGCTTCGGGCGCGAGCGCGCGGTGGCCGCCTATGCGGATTGGACGGACCGGATCACGGCCGGTGAGGTGCCCGAACAGCCACCCCGTCCGCAGGGCCGGGAGCGCGACGTAGTCCTGACGATGTGGGAGTGGGGCGGTCAGACCGCGTACATCCACGACGAGGTCGCGAGCGACAAGCGCGACCCCCGTGTCAACGCGGGCGGCCCGGTCTACGGGGTCGAGTTCGCCAACGACAAGCTCGTCTGGGTCGACCCGACGACGAACGAGGCGCGAGAAGTGCGGCTGCCCGTGCGCGACACGCCCGGTGAGGGCGACTTCCGGTCGTATATCAGACAGGAAATGCCGAACCCGTCCTTCTACTTCGGCGATGAGCTGATCTGGGACAATCCTGGGAATCCGCACAACCCGATGATGGACGGTGAGGGCCGTGTCTGGATGACTCACCAGATCCGGGGCCCCGGCAACCCGGCGTGGTGTCAGGAAGGTTCGGGCAACAGGTTCGCCGAGTACTATCCGCTGGCGGCCGCGGCGCGGCACGTCGCCTACTACGACCCGGACAGCGATGAGGTGGAGCTGATTGACACCTGCTTCAACACTCATCATTTACAGTTCGGTTTCGACGACGACAACACGCTCTACCTCAGCTCGGTCAGCGACGTCATCGGGTGGATCAACACCAGGGTCTACGCCGACACGGGCGACGAACGGACCTCGCAGGGTTGGTGCCCGACCATCGTCGATACCAACGGCGACGGCCGCATCACGGAATGGACCGGTCTCCGAGACGAGCCCGACCCCACCAAGGACCGGCAAATGGGACGTGGCTGGTACGGCATCGTACCGGATCCGACGGCGGACAACGTCGTGTGGGGCGCGGCCGCGGGTGTGCCGGGACAGATCGTACGGCTGTCGATCGGGGACAACCCGCCGGAGACCTGTATCGCCGAGTACTACCAGCCGCCGTTCGAGAACGCCCGAGCGCCGATTCAAGGCTACTCTCCGCGCGGGATCGATATCGACCAGCACGGTGTCATCTGGACGGCGCTCTCCGGCAGCGGGCACTTCGCGAAGTTCGACCGGCGTGAGTGCGCCGTGTTGAACGGGCCGACGGCGACGGGTCAGCACTGCCCCGAGGGCTGGACGCTCTATGCGACCCCGGGTCCCCAGATGAAGGGGGTCACCGACCACGGAAGCGCCGACTTCCACTATTACAACTGGGTCGATCAGTTCGACACGCTGGGGCTCGGGGAGAACGTGCCAATCGCCACCGGGTCGACGTCCGATTCGCTGCTCGCGTTCCTGCCGGATGCCGAGGAGTTCGTGATTATGCGCGTCCCCTATCCGCTCGGGTTCTACTCGCGGGGCATGGACGGCCGCATCGACGATCCCGACGCCGGCTGGAAAGGTCGGGCCGTCTGGGCCGACTACGGCACGAACGCCGTCTGGCATACGGAAGGCGGCAAGGGTACGGAAGGCAACCTGGTGAAGTTCCAGGTGCGGCCTGACCCGTTGGCTCACTGAGACCGGCGCCCGCGGCGTACGCGCACCTTGCGCCGCGGGCGCCACGTCGACTCACGTCTGGGTTAGTACCGCGGAGTGGCCGCGTGGGGTCCTGTCCGATTACGACCCATCGCGGAGATGGCGGCCAACGATCGGCCGGCCTGGCGCGACCCCCTCGACCAGCCTTCCGTCTCGCACCACGAACGTCCCGCCGACGAGCACATGCGGGATGCCAGCGGAGAATCGATCCGGCGCGTCGTAGGTCGCCCGGTCGATGACGCGGTCCGGATCGAAGAGCGTCAGGTCGGCGTCAGCGCCGACGGCCAAGCGCCCTTTGCCAGCCATCTGTGGGGCCACATGCGCCAGCCGCTCGGCGGGGAGCTGGGTCATCTTGCGCACGGCATCCATGAGCGGCAAGGTCGACCGATCGCGTGCGTAGTGCCCCAGGATGCGCGCGAACGTACCAGCGGCGCGCGGGTGGGCGCGCCCATCACTGAACGGGATACCGTCGCTGGCCACGATCACGTCCGGCTGACCGACGATCCAGGCGTTCGTGTCTTCCGAGCGCCCGTGCATGATCACCCATCCACCGTCGCGGCGATAGCGCTCAAAGCTGTCACGAGTGAGCCGCTCGCCGGTAGAGACCCACTGCAGCGACGCGTAGGCGCTCGCGGGACGATCGACCCACCCGTCGAACAGCGGCGACTCGATGAGTGAGGCGCTAGCCGTATAAGGATAGGCCTCTGTCGTCACGTCGATGCCGCGTTCACGCGCGCCGCGGATCATCGCCAGCGCCCCCTCAGCTTGCGACCCCGCGGTGCTGTTCAGATGCACGATGTGGACCGCCGCCCCCGTGGCGGCGGCATTCGCAATCACCTCCTGGAACGGCGCCAGCGGCCCACCCCGCACGAACGCGCCGGAGGATCGCAGGTGAACGAACGCCGGCACTTCGTATGTCGCCGCGAGACCGAACAACTGGAGCAGCTCGCGATGGCTCACGCCCGGCGTGTAGCTCAGACCGAACCCGAACCCGACGCTACCTTCGCGGAGACCCTGTGCCATCGAGCGCGCCAGCGCAGACAGCTCGGTGTCCGTCGCCGCACGATAGAGGGCCTCGTCGCTGCTCTCGCCGAGTGAAAACGTGCCGTCGGGGTTGCTGCGGACCAGGCCACCGCCCATCGCGCGCTGCCGCGCGCCCTGATGACTGACAGACGCGCCGTAGTTGATCAACGCCCGCCCGCCGCGCCCCTCGTACCAGCGTGCGACGGGAAACACCCCGATCTCGAGCTCGAGCGCGGTGGTCACACCGTCCATCGCCTGATAGCCATGACTGACGGGATCCTGACCGTGGGCATGCAGGTCGATGAAGCCGGGTGCCACCACGAGCCCGGCTGCGTCGAGCGTTGCGGTTCCCGTGAGCGGTGTTTCGGAGATGGCCGCCACCTCCCCGCTGCGGAGGCCGACGTGCCGCACGGCGTCGAGTCCGCTCGTGGGATCCATCACCCGTCCCCCCACGATCACCAGGTCGAACGACTCGGCTTCGTCCCCCAGCGACACCGCACCGTCCGGTGCCACATCCGGTGCACAGGCCGTCAGGCACACCGCGAGCACCACTGCGTCGTACCGCGGCCATCGCGCGCGGCTGGGCTCCAGCCCGTTGACCTTCAGTCCGCGCCGCTGGATTGTCCTCACCACAACCCCAGCACCCGCCACCAGACGAGCCCGACCGCTAGCCAGATCATCAGATTGGTCACCGACGCATAGAAGCCGACGCGCCACCAGTCGCCCAGGCTCACGTATTTCTCGACGAAGATCACGGGTGACGTGGTCGTCCCGTAGTGCGTCAACCCCGCCTGGAGATTGTTGATGAATAGCAGGCTGTAGACGACCACCGCCGGCGGTGCCCCGGCACCGAGGAGCAGCGCGATGAACGGTCCATACAGCGCGAGCGCGTGTACCGTCGTGCTCGCAAAGAAGTAATGCGTGTAGAAGTAGAGAACGAGCGTGAGGACGAACACAACCAACCACGGCACACCGGCGAACCAGGCGCTGATCCAGGTTGCGAACGCTGCGGGAGACCCAGTCTCGTTCAGGAGGCCGCCCATCGTCAACAGCCCGCCGTACCATACGAAGACGTCCCATGCCGACCGCTCGTTCAGCGCGGCGTCCCAGCTCAGTGCGCGGGTCACGAACAGTACCGCGAGCCCGATGAAGGCCACCAGCCCCGGGGACAGCCAGTCGACATACGACGAGACGACCCAGAACGCGACGAGGGACACGAACACGCCAGCCACGATCGCCTCGACGCCGCGGATCGGCCCGAGCGTTGCGAGCTCGTCTCGCGCGAACGCGGGCGCGGCGGGTGTGTGGGTCACCTCCGGCGGCAAGGCGCGATGCACCAGGTACGGCACGGCGAGACTCGAGACGATCCCGGGCACCAATCCGGCGACGAACCAGCTCCCCCACGTGATGGTGAGCCCGGTGTACTCGTTGGCCAGCTCGCCCAGCAGGAGGTTGGCGGCGCTGCTGTAGAAGAACATCGCCGACGCGACCACGCTCGTCTGATACATGGACGCCATCAAGAACGTCCCGAGGCGAGGGGCGGTCTGGCCTGGCTCCGATCCGTAGAGGCTGCTGATGCTCCGGGCGATCGGAAAGACGATGCTGGCGGAGCGCGCCGTGATGGACGGCACGCCGGTGGCGAGCGTGAGATCAGTCAGATGCAGGGCGTAACCGAGACCGAGCGACGTCTGGCCGATAGCCCGAACGAACCAGAGCGCGATGCGTCGCGCGAGCCCGGAGTCGCGCAACGCCCGCGACATCAGCATCACGGCAAGCACCATCCACACCGACGCCGCTGAGTATCCGGTCAAGGCACGCTCCATCGGCACGCGCCCCACCAGCACCAGCATCGTGACGCCGAGCAGCACGACCTGCGATCCAGGCAGCGGCTGCAGCATCAGACCGGCGATGGTAGCGAAGAAGATACCGGTGATGCGCCACCCCTGCGGATCGACACCCGCCGGGGGAGGCAGTACGTGCGCGATGACGAGGTAGAGGGCGACGAGGGCGATCAGCCGGGCGGGGCGGGAAGCCACTTTAGCGCCACGGACTGCTACGCGGCGACGCGTTCGAGGACCGCGGCCAACCCCTGGCCAACGCCGATGCACAGCGTGACGAGCGCGTAGCGCCCCTCGACGCGTTCCAGTTGCCGCACCGCCGTGAGCGCCAGGCGCGCCCCTGATGCCCCGAGCGGATGGCCGACCGCAATCGCGCCGCCGTTCGGATTCACGCGAGAGTCCTCCGGGGCGATCTCCAGCAGCGAGAGGCAGCCAAGCACCTGCGTCGCGAACGCCTCGTTGATCTCGATGACGTCCATGTCGGCGAGGGTCAAACCGGCCCGCGCCAGCGCCTTCTTCGTCGCCGGGACCGGTCCCAAGCCCATCACCCGCGGCTCCACACCAGCCGCGGCGGCGGTCACGACCCGGGCGATGGGTGTCGCGCCGGCTTTGTCCCCGACATCGCGCGACCCGACGATGAGTGCCGCCGCCCCATCATTAATCCCCGACGCGTTTCCCGCGGTCACGATGCCGCCCTCGGCGAGGGGACGAAGCGTTGCGAGCTTCTCCATGCCTGTCCCCGGCCGGGGGTGCTCGTCTTCGGACACCGACGTCGTCTCGCCGCGTTTCGGTCCCGGGACCGTGACGGGGTGGATCTCGCCCGAATAGAAGCACTCGCTCTTCGCCTTCGCGTAGTGCGCCTGGGAACGAGCGGCGAACCGGTCGCTCGCGTCACGGGTCAGCCCGAGGTCCCGCGCGACCTCCTCCGCCGTCTCGAACATCGGGTGGTCGCCGTACAGCTTGGTCGTGCGGGGATTCGAAAAGCGCGATCCGAGCGTGGTGTCGTAGACGGCCACCGTGCGGCCGAAGGCCCTCTCGGACTTGCCCATCACGAACGGCGCGCGGCTCATGCTCTCGACTCCGCCGGCCACGAACAGCTCGCCTTGGCCACAGGCGATGGCTCGGGACGCATCGACGACGGCGGCGAGCCCGCTGGCACAGAGGCGATTGACCGTGATGCCCCCGACCTCCACCGGAAGACCGGCGAGCAAGCCGGCCCGCCGTGCGACGTTGCGGCAGTCCTCACCCGCCTGGTTGGTGCAGCCCGCGACCACGTCCTCGAACTGGGCGCCATCGAACGGACTGCGCTCGACCAGGGCACGAACGAGGTTGCCCAGGAGGTCGTCGGCCCGCACGGGCGAGAGCGTGCCGGAATGTCGGCCGAATGGCGTCCTGATCCCGTCGTAGATGAAAGCATCGGTCATCGGCATGACTCCTCGCGCCCGCCGGCCATCGGTCGTGACCATGGAGGACACGTGACGAGTGGAGCTGGTGTCGGACGATTATATGCTCGCAGGCGCGACGACCACGGCTGGACAGGTGCCACCGCAGCTACAGTCCAAGCACGTTTTTCTGGAGCTTGGTGAGTTCCTGCGCCTCGGCCCACAGATCGAGCTCGACCGCGGCCAGCTCGTCGACCTCAGGCACGGCGTTGCCGTCCATCCGCAGGTCGATCGCCTTAAGGTAGGTCCGACAGGAGCCGCACCCCTCGACGCGCACGTGCGGCCAGACGTCGCTGACGTGATACGACAGCTCGTCGGGTCGCTCTTCGCCGCATGCCGGGCAGCGCCCACGCAGGAACGACCACTCGGACGAACACAGCGAACAGCGCAGCAACCGACGTCCAGTGACCTCGGGCTCGTCACGCAAGACGGCGAGCAGCGGCGGCGATCCACAGCGCGAACACGACGTCCGCCGCGAGCTCTCCTGGTTGCCGCCGAGCGCCGCGGTTCCCGTCACGAGCGCCTCGGCGATTGGCTGGAGAAACGCCCGCGGGAAGAACTCGAGGGGCGCCACGTCGCACGCGAGACTGGCTGCAAGATCGTCCAGCCTGCGTGCCACGAGAAATGACGAAAGCAGCTCGCGGGCCGCCGCCGGCTCCGACCCAAGACGGGTCGCGACCGCCGACAGCACGTCGGTCGCGGCACCACCCACGTCGCCGACAAACCGCGCGAACGCCGCCTCGCGCGCACCGGCTGGGAGGCGGTCGAGTTGCAGCCGGGCGACCTCGTCGTCAGACGGTTCGACCGCACGCCTCCACGCGGACCGCTGCGCTTTGCGGTAGAGCGGTTCCTGGAGATCGAGCACGCTCACGTAGAACGCGAGCAACTCCTCGGCGTGCGGCCGTTCGGCACGCAGCCGCTCGGCTCGGTCGCGACGGCGTGTCCAGAGTGGGTGAGTAGCCGTGGGCGGCGCTCCGGGCTCAGGACTTGGGGCTGAGAACCCAGGGCGACGGAAAGACGCCTTGGTGCCCCATATTCGTCATAGGGACAGCAGATTCTGGCGCGCGGCGCCCAGGTGGCAAGGCGCGACTGTTACAGTCCACTACGTTCGCGTCTTCTCTTCGTACCACCGCGGATGGTGATGACTCGCCCACCGGCGAGTCACCGTGCCGTCGATCATGGCGCGGGCGGTGCCCGGGTAGGCCACAGTCCCGAGGTAGACATGGAGCACGAGGAGCATACCGCCGGCAAGCGTCGCCGCGAAGTGCGCGAGACGCATCATGGCGAGCAGGGATGGTCCGAACGACGCCGGGAACCACAACGCCACACCGCTCGCCAGGAAGACGACCGCCAGCCCGCCCTGCGCCCAGAAAAACATCTTCTGTCCGGCGTTGTATTTTCCGGCGGGCGGCACCTTGTCGTGCTGGCGCGACGCGTAGTATCGAACCGCGCCGAGCCAGCGCCAGTCGGTCTCGCTCAGGAACATGTCGCGGATCCAGATCGCGACCATAACGAACATGCCCGCGCTGAACACGGCGCCAACCCACGGGTGCAGCACGCGCGCCGCTGGGCCACCACCAACGAGCGTGGTGATCCAAAACAACGATGGGTAGGCGAACGCCAAACCCGTCGCGAGCAGAATAACGAAGCCCACACCCACGACCCAGTGCAGGACACGCTCGAAGAACGTGAAGCGATGGAGGATACCGTCGGTCATGACCACACCGTAAGCACCCAGGTCCCTACGCGAGTCATTCCTCTACCCGATCTGGCCCATACGCGAGCAGGTGAACGAGCGCGCCGACCACGCTGAAGCTGAGCAGATACGCGCCGACGCGTTTGAGAAAGCCAAGCGCGGTCATCGGCGCCGGGCTGGCCGTCGGATCCGCCGGCAAGCTGTAGTCGTCGAGCCGGTCGCCGTGGGGCACGACGTACATCATGTGTGTGCCGCCGACGCCTGCCGGGTTGTATACGGCCGCGTTCGCGTAGCCGCGCGCCTTGAGCGTCTCGATCTTTTGGTCGGCCAACGCGAGCATGTCGGTCTTGGATCCCCAGGCAATCGCATTGGTCGGACAGGTCTTCACGCACGCCGGCTCGAGCCCGGCCTCGACCCGGTCGACGCACATGTTGCACTTCGAGACCTTTCGCGTGCTGGCATCGAACCGCGGGATGTCGAACGGACACCCGGTCACGCAGTACTGACAGCCGATGCAATTCTCCTGATTGAAGTCGACGATGCCGTTCGTGTATTGCACGATGGCGCCCGGGGCGGGACACGCGAACAGGCAACCCGGTTCCTCGCAGTGAAGACAGGCGTCCTTCTTAATCAGCCAGTTGAGGTTGCCGTCGATCTCCACCTCGTTGAAACGCATCAGCAGCCACGTGTTCGGGCTCAGATCCTTATGGCTCTGATAGCTCCCGAAGTTGGCCGTTGGCTCGATGCCCAGGTCGTTCCACTCCTTGCAGGCGACCTCGCATCCCTTGCAGCCGATGCACTTCGAGATATCGACCAGCTTGGCGTAGGTGGGGCCCGCCGAGCGGAGCGCGTCCATCGGGATCAGCGCCCCCGGAGTTGCCGAGATGCGGCGGATGGCGAGGGTGTCGGGCATGGGTCGGGCTCAGCGTCCTCGGGGCCCGCGCGGTTGCGTCTGGTGCCAGCCGCGAGCATCCCTCCAGAACCCAGCTCGCCTCGGTGAACGTTTCGCCGCTTGGAGGTGCGGCGAAGCGTCGTCTCGCCAAAGGCAAACGGTTTCTTCCAGGATGTGCGCGACCAGCACCAACGAATCCTTGGCCATCGTCTACGCGCGCTCCAGGTTCACCAGAAAGGCCTTGAACTCCGGGCACCGGGTGTTGGCATCGCCGACGAAGGGCGTCAGCAGGTTCGCCATCGAACCCTGCGTCAGGCCGACGAACCCCCAGTGCACGGGGATCCCCACTGTCCAGACGACCTTGCCGTTCACCCGGAGCGGCTTGATCCGCTTCGTGACAATGGCCGTCCCCTGCACCGCGCCGCGCTTCGAGCGAACGCGGACATGACTCCCATTCGGTATGCCCTTCTCCGCGGCGAGCCCCTCGGGCACCTCGACGAAGAAATCGGGCATCGCCTCGACGAGATACGGCACGTTGCTCGTGACGAAGTGCTCACGTTCGACGACGCGATACACCGTGCAGGCATACGGGAACTCGGCGTCCCCGTTGGCGGCCAGCGTTTCGCGCACGCCGTCATACCAGCGGATGACGGGGTTCACCGGCACCGCTTCGTGGAGCACGTTCGTGGTCGGGCTCTCGACCGGCTCGTAATGCTCCGAGAACGGTCCGTCGGCAAGGTGCGTGCTAAAGAGCCGCGCGACCCCCTCTTCGTTCATGATGAACGCGCCCGCTGCATCGGGGGCGGGGGGCGTCGTCCGGCCGTAGTCGGGCACGTCGCCGATCCACTCGCGACCGTTCCAGGCAATGCCAGCGCGTGTGCCGTCCCATGGACGGCCGTCCGCGTCCGCCGAGGCTCGGTTGTACAACACGCGACGGTTGGCGGGCCAACTGAACGCCCAGTCGTGGTGCATGCCAAGACCCGTCGGGTCGGCAGTGCCCCGACGCTGCATCTGGTTCCCCGCCTCGGTGAAGCTGCCCGTATAGATCCAGTTCCCTGCCGCTGTTGTACCGTCGTCGCGCAACTCGCCGAACGATGCGAGCTGCTGGCCGGTCGCGAGGTCGCGTCCGTTGATCTCCTTGGCCAGCTCGACCATCGTCGGCTCGCGCGGGTTGAGGTAGTCCCAGGTCAGATGCTGAATCGGGTCGTCAAAGGTGCCGCCCTCTTCCTGATAGAGCTCTTTCACCCGCCAGAACAGCTCGGACAGGATCCAGGTGTCGGGCTTGACGCCAATCGGCGGGTCGATCGCCTTCTCTTTCCACTGCGCCCAGCGCCCGCTGTTCGTGAACGAGCCATCCCGCTCGATCCAGTGAGAGGACGGCAGGTAGAGCACCTCGGTGTCGATCTCCTCGGGGTTCATCCCCGGCGCCTTCCAGAACTCGGCGGAGTCGAGCATGAACGGGTCGATGACGACCTTCCACTTGAGCCTGGTCATCGCGTCAAGCAGACGCGGCACGTCTGGCCCGGCGAGCAACGGGTTGAACCCGAGCGCGATGAACCCTTCGAGCTTCCCCTGGTGCGCCTTGTCCCACAGCGACAGCCAGGTGGCGTCCTCGCCCTGTTTCGCCAGGTAGTCGTACGCGAAGTCGTTGTCGGGGGTTGCATGGGCGCCGAACCACGCTTTCATCTGCGAGACATAAAACTTCGGATAGTTCCCCCAGTAGTTGACCGTGTCGGACACGAGCGGCCGCGGTGTCGAATCACCCAGGTGCCGACCCAGCGAGGTCTGCTCGGGCGTCGGCACCTTCAGATATCCGGGGAGGATGCCAGCGACGATGGCGTGGTCGGTCGCCCCCTGCACATTGGCGTGACCGCGTAGAGCGTTGATGCCGCCGCCCGGCCGGCCAATGTTGCCGAGCAGCAGCTGCACGATCGCCGCGGTCCGGATGATCTGGCTGCCGACCGTGTGCATCGTCCAGCCGACGGCATACATGATGGTCCCGACACGATCGGCGCGCCCGGTCGAGCAGATGATTTCCGCCATCGCGATGAAGTCGTCTGCCGAGCAGCCGGCAATGTCGGCGACGACGGCCGGCGTGTAGCGATCGTAGTGCGCCTTGAGCAGCTGGAAGACCGACCGGGGGTGCTCCAGTGACGGGTCACGGCTAACGTAGCCGTCGGGGCCGCGCTCGTAGTCCCACGCGCTCTTGTCGTAGTTACCGGCCGCCTCATCGAATCCGGCGAACAACCCGTCTGCGAACCCGTAGTCCCTCCCGACGATGAACGACCCGTTCGTGTGCACGCGGACATAGTCGGCGTGGTGCAGGTCGTTCTGGAGCATGTAGCGAATCAACCCGCCGAGGACCGCGATGTCGGCGCCTGGGCGAATCTGCATATGCCGGTCGGCGACCGCCGACGTGCGGGTGAAGCGCGGGTCGATCGTGAGGAGCTTCGCGCCGCCGTTGTCACGCGCCTCGAGCGCCCATTTGAAGCCACACGGATGGTTCTCCGCAGGGTTTGCGCCCATGACCAGCACGACGTCGGCGTTCTTGATGTCCTTCCAGTGGTTGGTCATCGCCCCGCGGCCGAACGTGGCGGCCAGACTGGCCACCGTGGGGCTGTGTCATATGCGGGCCTGGTGATCGATGTAGACCAGGCCCATGGCGCGCATCGTTTTCGTGATGAGGTACGCGTCCTCGTTCGAGACCGTCGCGCTCCCGACCCAGGCGATACCGTCCGCGCGGTTGACGACGCGTCCCTCGGTGTCGCGCTCGCTGAACGAGGCGTCCCGGGAGTCCTTGAACTTGCGCGCGAACCAGTCCATCGCGAAGTCCCAGTCGACTTCCTTCCACTCCGACGCGCCCGCCTCGCGCAGCAATGGCTGGTGCCGCAGGCGCGGGCTGATGGCAAGCTGCATCTGCGAGGCGCCTTTTGGACACAGCGTGCCGCCGTTGATGGGGTTGTCGGGGTCGCCTTCGACATGAATGACGGTGTTCGTCGTGTTCAAACCGCCGCTGCCGTGCACATACGCAATGGTGCCGCAACCGACGGCGCAGTACGGACAGACCGTCTTGTACTCCTTCGCGTTGCGGATCTTCAGCTGACGAACCGCAGCATGAGCCGGGCGGAGATCGAACCCGAGCGCACTGATGCCCACACCACCAACGACCGACGCCTTGATGAAGGTACGGCGGGAAATATCCATGAACGGCTGGGACATGTATATACCACACTCGGGATGGACGGCGAGGCGTTGCGTCCAGACGGCACCCTGGGAGACACTTCGCATCGGGAGGACACCACATGCGACGCACGTGTGTACTCATGACCGTCGGCGCTATTGGAATCGCGACCGCCGGCCTCGCCCAAACGCGCACCGCCCGACCGGTCGCCTCCATCAAGCAGATTCAGGAGGCGATGGTCTCGCCCGCCTCCGATGTCATCTTCAACGTCGGCCGTGCAGCGCCCCAGACCGACGCAGAGTGGGCCGTGGTCCGAAACGCCGCAGTGATTCTCACCGAGGCCGGCAACTTGTTCATGCTCGACGGGCGGGCCCGGGATGCGGAGGAATGGATGGAGATGGCCGGTGCGCTGGTCGACGCAGGTGCAGCGGCCCTCGCAGCCACCGAGGCACGGGACGTCGATGCGGTCCTCGACGCCGGCAACGGGATCGTCGACGTGTGCGAAACCTGCCATGTGCCGTACCGCGACGGCGGGCGTCGGATGGGGCCGCCCCCCACGCCGGACGACCCACCACCGCCTGACATCGCCGACCTCAGGGAGTGACGTCGTCGACAACGAGTATCGCCAGTGGTGGAAAGGATCTCGCGCGTGCCGCAACGTCGAGCATCAGGTGTCCGCGCCGTGGCGGTTCGCCGGCGCGGTCAGGACCTCGACGAGGACCTCGTCGTGGTCGAGGAACCGCTCGAGATCCGCGTCGATGGAAAGCCGCTAGTCGTCACCATGCGCACGCCGGGCCACGATGCGGAACTCGCAGCCGGCTTCCTCTTCGCCGAGGGGATCGTCTCGAGCGGGCGGGACATCGCGGAGCATCGGGAGGAGACCGGCACCGATGCCGGCGGGACGCAGATCCGTGTGACCAGCTTCGCCGGCGACCGGATCGACGTGCGGCTCCGCGACGGCGCGCGACACTCCCGCGTCGAGATGGTGGAGCGCGAGTTCCGCGCCACATCGGCCTGCGGTGTCTGCGGCAAGGAACAGATCGCGGATCTCGACCAGGATCTGCCTACGATCGAGCCTGCCCCCTTCTCAACCACGCTGCTCGAGGCGCTGCCCGATCGGCTCCGTGAACAACAGGAGCTGTTCGAGGCGACCGGCGGCATTCACGCCGCTGGGCTCTTCGCGCTCGACGGCACCGCACTGTGCGTCCGCGAGGACATCGGCCGCCACAATGCGGTCGACAAAGTGATCGGGCACTTCGTGCTGAACGCAGATGTCCCGCTGCGCGAGCGGATACTGGTCGTGAGCGGCCGGGCGGGATTCGAGTTGGTCCAGAAGGCGCTCAAAGCGGCGATCCCGGTCATGGTCTCGGTCGGGGCGGCGTCGAGCATTGCCGCCGACATGGCGACAAGAGCGGGAATGGCACTCTATTCCTTCGCTGGACGGGGCCGTGGAAATCTGCACGTCGCGGGCGAGGACGCCCGCTAATCGCCTGAATGCCCTTGCCGTCTATCATTGTGCTCGGAGGTTGCCCATGACAGGTCGCTACGCACGTCTCATCGCGGTCGTCGTTGCCATCACAGCGTGGAGTGTGCCGATCGGCGCGCAGCCGCAGGAAGTCGAGGGCGCCAACGCGGTGCTGCCGTGGGCCTACGTGCTCAACGAACCGACGTCAGGAAACGCCGACGCGCCCGATCCAGACGAGGTAGTGACGGTCCCCGGCTCCAGCGTGTCGATGCCGCGCTCAGCGATCAACCTCAACAATGGACCACCCGACTGGCACCCAGACGGCCACCCGCCGATGCCCGAGTTGGTCGCTAAAGGCGCTGGCGATGGTGTGGTCGCCTGCGGCTACTGCCACCTGCCGAACGGCCAGGGCAAGCCGGAGAACGCCAGCGTCGCTGGCCAGCCGTACGCGTACATCGTGCAGCAGATGGCTGACTGGCGAAACGGTCTACGCAAGACGGGCGAGCCGCGGATGGGCCCGCCGTCCTTCATGGAGCGGATCGGCCTGGCCGCCACCGATGCGCAGGCTCGTGTCGCCGCGGAGTACTTCTCGTCAATCGACTTCAAGCCATGGATTCGCGTGGTGGAAACGGACACGGTGCCGAAGATGCGGTACTCCGGCTGGATTCACAAAGTGGCAGAGGGCGGTGGCATGGAGCCGATCGGCACGCGCGTGGTCGAGACGCCGGAGGACCTGCACCGAACCGAGTTACGTGACGACGCCTCGGGCTTCATCGCCTACGTGCCCACCGGAGCCATCGCGCGAGGCGCGCATCTGGCCACGACCGGCGACAACGGAAGGACCACAATCTGCGCCGTCTGTCATGGCCCCCAGTTGAGGGGTCTAGGTCCGGTACCGGCGCTCGCGGGTCGCTCACCGAGCTATATCGCCCGCCAGCTCTACGATCTCCAGACGGGTGCGCGGCACGGCGCGTGGTCAGACCTGATGAACGCAACCGTCGCCAACCTCACGGTGGAGGATATCGTCAACATCGCCGCGTACACCGCAAGCCTCGAACCGTGACCCGTTTGATGCGCCGCATGAGGTGACCGATTCCCACAGGGACCCCCACGACTCGCTAGTCCGCATTCGGGTTGCGACAGGCAAAGCTGCTCTCCGCGTCGGGATCACCCTCACCGTCGTAGACCGCGACTTGCGGATAGGGGCAGATGGGGCGCGTCAGCGTCGCGGCTCCCGCCTGGTCGAGCTTTGACGCGACGAGCCGCTCCGGCGCCTCTCCACCCTCGACCCACGTCCGGATCGCCTCGACCCAGTCGACGCGGTCCGGTCCCATGCCGCCGGCGCAATGCAGCACACCCGGCAGCATGTACAGCCGCGCGTAGTCGTGCGCTGTGGGGTCACCGGCTTCGAGACGCTCGTAGTAGTCGATGGTGCCAAGGGGCGTCAGCGCGAGATCTGACCATCCTGTCCAGTAGATGATCTTGCCGCCCGCGTCCCGGAAGCTGCCGAGATTCGTGTCGGTAGCGTCCAAGATCTCTGCGGTGGCGGCCGTGTCCTCGCGCCACGTCGAGAAGTCGTATTGCGTGTAGTCCCACTCGGGATCGCCGAAGACGAAGTACTTGTAGAGCTCGGTGCCGAAACCATAGTGCGCGTTGGGCACCCCCTGGTCTATCCGCTGCTCCGACGAGACTATCCACGAGTCCCACCCGCCACGGTCATCCTCGCCGCCGTAGTTGAAGCCGAAGAACAGGGGGTCCCCGTTGGTCGTCGGCCCGTCATAGACCGCGTTGATCGCCACCAGCTGCTGTTCGGTCACGCAGTCGGCCCCAGGCTCGCCGCCTGCGCAGCGCGGCAGGTCCTCCGGCTGGAACCCGCAGCGCCGCGGATCGGTCATCACGCCGTCCTCGATGCCGTCGTCGGCATCGCAGGCGTCCAGGATGCTCGACCCGAGCAACCGTAGGTTGTCCGGTGTGAGGACCGGCGTGCTGGTGTCCCCGTCCGGGAAGATGGCCTGTTGTGTCTGGACGAACCCGGCCGTAAGCGCCGTCCAGTTGTAGGCGGGCGCCGCTGCCACGATGCCGTCGAAGTCGCCGGGGTAGCGCTGCGACTCCATCATCGCCTGGCCACCGCCACGCGAGCAACCGACGAAGTAGGAGTAGTCGGGGGCCTGGTCGTAGTAGTGATTGATGATCGACTTCGCCGCCTCGGCCGTCAGGTGAATCGCGCGATGTCCGAAATTCTCCTGCCGCTCGGGGTTGTCGAGCGCCCAGCTCGCCTCGATGCCACCGCCTACATGGCCGGTGTCGGTGCCGACGGTCGCGTAGCCACGTTCGAGCGGCGACCCGCCATGCGCATACAACGTGCGCGCCTGATTCTGTACGCTCCCGACGTAACCGCCGCCGCCGCCCATGAGGAACCGGCCATTCCAGTCACCCGCCGCCGGGAGCAACAGCTCGAAGTTGATCTCGGTCTCGATGGTGCCGGCAACCCGGCAGTGCGCGGGCCCGGCGTCACCGGCCGGCAGGCGCTCGGCGGCGGTGATCCGCATGTCGATCAGGTCAAGTGCCGTCAGATCGGTGCACGCATCCTGCGGGTCCGCGGCCGAGCTGACGCACGCCGCCGTGAACGCAAGGGCGAACGCCACGATGGTACCTAGGACGTGACGGATCTCAAGATGCATCGATGTCTCCTTCGAGTCACGCGGTACCTGGACCATACTCACTCTGCTGCGACTCGGCAAGACATCCTACGTGAGCCAAATCAGGCGGTTATGCGGAACAAACCGAGATTCTCGTACTCGTTGCGGACTGTCTGCACCACGACCCTGGCGTGCCCGGCGCGCCTCTTGGGCGCGGAGTGGGACTCTCCGGGTTGCCCCCCGTAGGGATTCGGGGCGAAGACCCATCTCGTTAGTAGATAGGCTCTATAATCCGGCCGCATGCCCCCGCTCGATGGACTCCGCGTCATCGACCTCACGCGCGTGCTCGCCGGTCCCTACTGCACGATGCTGCTCGGCGACATGGGTGCGGAGGTCATCAAGATCGAAGAACCGACCCATGGGGACGATACGCGCGCATGGGCACCCCACCGCGACGGCTGGAGCACCTTTTTCCTCGGCCTGAACCGCAGCAAGAAGAGCGTCGCGCTCGACCTGAAGAGCACTGAGGGCGCCGACGCGCTGCGTCGCCTCATCCGCGCCGCCGACGTGGTGGTCGAGAACTTTCGACCCGGTAGCCTCGCCCGCCTCGGCTTCGACTACGGGGCGGTCGAGGCGCTCAATCCGCGCATCATCTATTGCTCGATCACTGGCTACGGGCAGTCGGGCTCCAAGAAGGACTTGCCCGGCTACGACGCGGTCATCCAGGCCGAGAGTGGTCTAATGGACGTGACTGGCTTCCCTGACGGTCCGCCGACACGCGTCGGTGTCGCCATCACTGACTACCTAGCCGGGCTGTACGCCATGAGCGGCATCCTGCTCGCGCTGCGGGAACGGGACCGGACCGGCCGCGGCCAGCAGGTCGATATCGGGCTGATGGACGCGATGACGTCGGCGCTCGCCCTGCCGGCGCTCATCTACTTCAACACCGGCACGGCGCCCGGTCGCGAGGGCAATCAGCACCATTCGCTTACGCCCTACGAAGCCATCCCGGTCGATGACCGCCTTGTCATCGTCGCCGTCGGCAACCCGCGGCTCTGGAGCCAGCTCTGCAACGCAATCGAGGCGGGCGACCTCGAGCACGACGCGCGCTACTCGACCAACACCGAACGGATGCGGCACCGGACGACGCTGATCGAAGAGTTGACCCGCCGCCTAGCGCGCTTCTCGCCTGACGAGATCATCACGCGCCTGCGGACCCACAGCGTGCCGTGCACCCAGGTCCGCAGTGTCGCCGAAGCGCTTGAGGACCCGCAGCTGCGGACCCGAGGCATGGTCGTCGATATCCCCCAGCCGGAGCTCGGGCACGTCCGGACGCTCGGGAACCCCATCAAGCTCTCGCGCACCCCGGCCGTGATCGAGCGACCGCCACCCGCGCTCGGTGAGCACAACGCCGAGGTGTTGGCCGCTCTCGATCCAGACGGGACGACCGTGACTCCGGACTCATAGCGCGGCGTCTCGCAGGATCGCCGCGGCGCCGCGCGGCGCGCGGCGCGCGCCGGATATCCCTGTGCCGCACCGTTCACACTGGATAGGCCGTACACTAGAGCCATGACCTACAGACAGCAGCCTTGGGCGATCATCGCGACCGCTACAGTCGTGGTTGTTGTGCTCGCGGTCGCCGGGTATCGGTATTTCGGACGTGGAGGCCCGGAAACCGAAACGCCACCCCAAGCGTTTGTGGAGGCGCCGCCCCCTCCGCCACCGGCGCCGGCAGAGCGGGTCGAGCCCGACCCCGCGCCGTTCGTGCTTCCGTCGCTCGAAGACAGCGACGGCGTGCTCCGCGGCCTCGTTGCCGGTCTCTCGGCAAACCCCGGCCTAGCGTCCTGGCTCGTGACGGATGACCTGGTCCGCACATTCGTCGTCACGGTCGACAACGTCGCCGATGGATCCAACCCGGCGCGGCACCTGCCATTCACACGGCCGGAGTCCAGGCTCGAGACGGCGGGCGAGACGGCCGAGCTGCGGATCGACCCCGCTAGCTATCGCCGCTACGACGACCTGACCCGGATCATCGTCTCCCTGGACACGAACGGCGCGGCGAAGCTGTATCGGCAACTGCTGCCGTTGCTGGAGGAGGCGTATGCGGAGCTCGGCAAACCGGACGTCACCTTCACCGACACGTTGCATCGCGCCGTCTCGCGCTTGCTCGAGACGCCGGTCATCGAGAGTCGACCGACGCTGGTTCTACGCGCGACGCTGTTCGATTACACCGATGATGCGCTCCAGTCGCTCTTGCCCGCCCAGAAGCAGCTGCTCCTGATGGGCCCCGACAACCTACGTACCGTGCAGTCCGCGATCAGGAACATCGCGCTCGCGATCGGACTGGGCGATCTCCCGCGAGGCTCGATGCTCCTGCGCTAGCAATTCGCTAGATGAACGACGTGATCCGCATCGCGCTCTGCCAGGCCAATCTTCCGGTCGGCGACCTCGACGGCAACGTCGAGCGCGTGGGGCAGCTGATTGCCGACGCGCGGGCGGGCGGGGCCGAACTGGTCGTCCTGCCGGAGCTTGCCCTCACTGGCTACCCACCGGAAGACCTGCTCCTGAAGACGAGCTTCGTGACGGACGCCGCACAGGCTCTCCAGGCGCTGGCCGAGGACGTGCATGACATCGTCGCCATCGTGGGTCTGCCCTCGCAATCGGCCGAGGAACGCCTGCGCAACAGCGCGGCGGTCCTCGCAGGCGGCGGCGGCGTCGCGACCTATCACAAGCACTTTCTCCCCAACTACGCCGTCTTCGACGAGCAGCGATACTTCGCGCCTGGCGACCACGCGGTCGTACTCGATCTCGGCGGCGTGCGGGTCGGGATCACGATCTGCGAGGACATCTGGGAACCCGGAGGGCCCGCGGAATGGGCGACGATGGACGGCGGTGCGGGGTTGCTGGTCAACCTGTCCGCGTCCCCGTATCACCGGGCGAAGGGCCGGGAGCGCGAACGGCTGTTCGCGGAGCGCTGTACCGACTACCGCTGCTTCCTCGCATTCTGCAACGCGGTCGGCGGGCAAGACGAGCTGGTCTTCGACGGCCACAGTCTCGTCATCGACCCGACCGGGGCGGTGTTGGCGCGCGGCCACCAGTTCGAAGAAGACTTGCTCGTCGTTGACCTCGATCTCGCCACATTACCCGGCTCCCGCCGTGCCGGCGCGACCACCGGCACGGAGCGCGTCCGCATCGTCACATGCGACCGATCCGGACCCATCAGGCCGGCGCTCGATCCCCCGGCGCCACCCGCGCTCCTCGACCCCGAAGCCGAGGTCTACCGGGCGCTGACGCTCGGCACCGCGGACTACCTCGACAAGAACGGGTTCCGCGGTGCCGTGCTCGGGCTCTCGGGTGGCATCGACTCCGCGCTGTCCCTAGCGATCGCGGTCGACGCCATCGGTCCGGAGGCGGTCACCGCGGTGTCGATGCCTTCCCGCTATACCGCCGAGGCCAATCGCGACGACGCCACCGTGCTAGCGCGCCGCCTCGGCGTCACGCTGCTCGAGACACCGATCGACACCTTGGTGCGCGGCTACGCCGAGACCCTCGCGCGTCCGTTCGCCGACACTGAACCCGACATCGCGGAGGAGAACCTCCAGGCGCGCATCCGCGGCAACCTATTGATGGCGCTCTCCAACAAGTTCGGCTGGCTCGTGCTGACCACGGGCAACAAGAGCGAGATGAGCGTCGGTTACACCACGCTTTATGGCGACATGGCGGGCGGGTTCGCAATCCTGAAAGACGTGCTGAAAACGTGGGTCTACCGGCTCTCGGTCTGGCGCAACCGGGAGCGAGAGATCATCCCGCAGCGAATCCTCGACAAGCCGCCCACCGCCGAGCTGCGGGCCAACCAACTCGACACCGATAGCTTGCCGCCGTACGACACGCTCGACGCGATCCTCGAGGCCTACATCGAGCAGGATCTGAGCCCGACCGAGATCGAGGCACTCGGCTTCGATCGGGCCACCGTGTGCAGCGTCGTGCAGCTGGTTGACCGCGCGGAGTACAAGCGCCGCCAGGCGCCCCCCGGCGTGCGTATCTCAACCCGAGCGTTTGGCAAGGACCGGCGCCTGCCGATCACGAATCGGTATCGGCCGAGGTAGATGGGCGTATGGCTCAGGGCTCAGTGTCACTATGAGCCTTGTGCCTTCAGCCGTGAGCCAGGTCGCTGGATCCTCGAGGTTCTCGATCACACTTCGATCAGCCGAGACCGGAGCATCGTCCGCACGTATTCGCCGAGGCGCTCCTCCACGGGCTCGACGCGACCGCCAAACTTCGCCCGCAACCCGCCCGCGATGATCGCGAGCGGCGTCTCGCCGTCGCACGCCTTCCAGACGAACGAGCCGACGTCATCAAGTAGGATCCGGTAATGGGGGTCCGAGAGCTTCGTCGCCAGCCACCGTCCGACCAGGTGATCGCCAAACTTCGGACGCAGCACGACGCATCGCCCCTGCTCCTCGCGCCATTGGAGACGCCGGCGCGGCCGCGCGGTCAACGTGAGTGGCGTGTCCGTCACATGCCTTGACGATTCCCAGGCGGGGCCTCCCGCCTGACCACGTTGCTCCTCGGTCACATACGCGCCATATGCTCCCTCGTCGCGCCATGCCAGCCGGACGCCGCGCTCCGGAATTTCTGGCAAGGCATGTGACGGACACAACGACTGAGGGTCATTCGATCTTGACGCCGCCCCCTCCCGAGTGCATCGCCTTCAGAGGCACCTGCACGAGCATGTAGAAGAGCAGGATGAAGACGAGGGCGCCGACCAGAGCGCTGTCAGCGAAGCGCGGAAGGATCAATCCCGGAACCACCTCGCTCGCCAACACGATGAACGCGAGCAGCACCGCAGTCAGCGCCTCGCCGGCAATGAACCCGGAGGAGAGCAGCACGCCGGTGTTCTTCGCCCGCGTCCGCTCCTCGCCGGACGCGTTGCGCTCGTCGAGCGACCGGTTGAGCCACCAGGCGATGAGCCCGCCGACGAAGACCGCCGAGGTCGATTGAAAAGGCAGATACATGCCGACCGCAATCAACATCGGCGAGGGCGCGCTGATCAGGATGAGACCGGCGGCCAGCGCCATCCCTGTCACGACGAGCGGCCAGGCCATCTCTCCGCCGACGATGCCCTGCGACATGAGCGCCATGAGACCGGCCTGCGGCGCCGGGAGCTCCGCACTCCCGATCTCGTATACCCGGTCGAGCGCGATCATTGGAATGATGAGCACGAGCGCAGCGATCGTCACGCCAATCAGCTCGCCGACCTGCATCTTCCACGGCGTGCCGCCGAGGATATGGCCAACCTTAAGGTCCTGCAGCATGTCGCCGGCAATCCCGCAGGCGCAGCAGACGACCCCCGCGACGCCGAGGACCCCCAAGATCCCGCTCTGACCCGTGACCCCGATGAACACCATCACGATGGCGGCGATTAGCAACGTGCTCAGTGTCAACCCGCTGATCGGGTTGTTCGAGCTCCCGAGGAGCCCCACCAGATAGCCGGCCACGGCGGCGAACAGGAAGCCGAGGATGACCATCAGCACGGTCAGCAGCACTGCCCCACCAAGACTCTGGCTGAAATACCAGTACAGGCCAAACAGCGGGATCGAGAGCGCGGCGATCCCCATCCCCGTCTTCTTGAAGCTGAGGTCGACGTTCAGCCGCCTAGTGTCGCCGTCTGTTTTCGCGGTCTGCAGATCCCCCACCGCGCTCCCGATGCCCTTCATGAGAGAGGTCCTCAGTTTGAAGAGCGTGTAGAAGGCCGCTACGATCATCGTCCCGACCGCGAGCGGGCGTACCTGCTGGCGCCAGACCTCGGTGCTCAGCGTAATGAAGCTCGCCTGATCGGTCGCCTGTGCGGCAAGGCTCGGGTTGAGAAACAGACTGAGCGGAACGAAGACCAGCCACCCCATCACGGCGCCTGCGAACAGCGTCGCCGCGATCTGCGGGCCAACGATGAAGCCGACGCCAACGAGGGCCGGCGAGGCCTGCGGGGACTGTAACAGGAACCCGCCGACGTAGTTGATCTGCTGGCCGAGCATTTCGATCGTCGAACGTCCGAACGAGACGAAGGTCGCCGCCGAGTCCGCGACCAGAGTCACGCCATTCGTGTTCTTGACCAGCTCCCACAACCCGGCGAGCCCCATTGCGCGGAAGACATAGGCCGCGCCGGTCTGCTGACCACCCTGGCCGGCCTTGACCAACTCCGCCGCCGCCACGCTCTCCGGAAACGGAAGATCGGCCTCGACGACGAGCGTCCGGCGCAGGACGATGATGAAGAGTACGCCGAGCAGACCACCGACCAACATGATCGCGGTGCTCTCCCAGTAGCGCAGCTCGTCCCACACGCCACTGATGACGAAGGCTGGGATCGTGAATATCGCGCCGGCCACGAGCGCTTCACCGACCGACGCCGTCGTCCGCGCCATGTTCTCTTCGAGAATCGAGCCACCGAGTAACCGCAGCGCGGCCATGGCGACGACGGCGGCGGGAAACGTTGCGGCCACCGTGAGGCCGACTTTCATACCGAGATAGGCGTTCGCGGCGCCGAGCACGATGGCCATGAGCGCCCCGACCGCAACGGCCTTGAAGGTCAGCTCCGGGAGATTGGACTCCTCGGCCACGAACGGGGTAAAGGACGTCGATGAGTTCCCACCGGTCGGTTCCATCGTGTAAGTCTGCAATATGGCCGGCCCGTTGTCACCCAGTGGGGATGCCTCGGCGTGCCTCCGCCCGCCAGCCGCCATCGCTCGAGGCTCATGCAACGACTGGCCGTTGAAGCTCACCGAATGCTACCGTCCGGAGTGGCTGAGGCCGAAAACAGTGACGTGCGGCCGATCCCGGACATCTATGCCGAAAAACGGGCAGCGGGACGTCCCGTCATCTCGATCGAGTTCTTCCCGCCCAAGACCCCAAACGGCGACGAGTCACTATTCGGTCGGGCGCTCCCTCGCCTTGCGGCCGCGCACCCTGATTTCTGCTCCGTCACGTATGGCGCCGGCGGCAGCACACGAGCCAAGACGCTCCAGGTCGTCGATCGCATCCAACGCGACCACGGGCTACCCGGCATGGCCCATCTAACCTGCATCGGCTCGACCCGTGAGCAGATCGACGACTATTTACGCGAAGCGGCGGCGCTTGGCATCCGCAACATCCTGGCGTTGCGCGGCGATCCCCCGCCGGACGATCCCGACTTCGTACAGCTGCAGAACGGGCTCGACTACTCGTTCCAGCTCATTGATGTGATCAAGGCGCACGGGAAATTCGCCATTGGCGCGGCGGGCTTCCCGGAGAGCCATGTCACCTGCTCCGAGGGGAAACACGTGGACTGGCAACGGGTCAGCAACAAGATCGACCATGGCGCCGAGTTCATCTTGACGCAGCTTTTCTTCGACAACACCGACTACTTCGAGTTCGTCGACTACATGACCAACGTGCTCGGCGTCACTGCGCCGATCACGCCTGGGATCCTGCCGATCCTCAGCGGCGCGCAGATCAAGCGATTTACGGCACTCTGCGGCGCCACGCTGCCCGCTGGTCTGTCCGCGAAGCTCGACGCGCTCGGTGATGATACGGATGCCGTGACGGAGTTCGGTGTCGAATTCGCGTCACGTCAGTGCGAAGAGCTGCTCCGTGGCGGAGCGCCCGGACTCCACCTCTACTCGCTCAACCGGTCGAGGTCGCCGCTGGCGATCCTGCGAAATCTCGGGCTGGCATGAGCGCGGGAGCCAGCTGCTCGGGACGAGCCCCGATCCCTACTCCCGATCCGGCGGGCGACGGGTCAGGAACTCGTTGGGATTCCCGACGATTGGCGGTCCCGGCTCGTCCGAGGTGGCGCTCACGTGCGGCTCGTCGGGGGGCGCCGCTCGGCTGAACACGGCGCGTGAGGCAAGATCGTCGACCAGGTCGCTCGCGATCAGATCCTGAAGCACAAACAGCTCCGTCACCGACTCGTCGATTTTGACCGTCCGGACGATTCTTCCGGTCACCACGTCGACGTATCGCCCGATGAACCGGAGCTGCTCGCCGAGACGCTGATACCCGCCCGTCACGAGACAGCGCGCGCCGGAGACACGTCTGACCGCCAGTGCCACGGCGGCATCGACGGCTGGCAACAGTTGATGACCGCCCGGCTCGGCGGCGCCGGTTGTCAAGTGTCCGACGGCCGAGAGCGGCGGTGTCCGCTGAATGCGCAGACGTACCGTCTCGGCAATTCCCACCCCAACCCAGTCGTCTTCACCATGCTGAGTGATGTGCGCGAAGGGCAGCACCACGACGCTTGCCGGCAGCTCGCCGATGCCGGTTTCGATCTCCTGTGCGACGAGCGACCCAGAACCGGCGGCCAGCCGCAGAGCCCAGTCCACTGTAAGTGGGAGAACGGTCGTCCGATCATGGCGTGCGGTGTCTTTCTATCGAGACGGCAGCGCGCCAACCGGTGACTGCTAGCTGAAGTGCGACAATTGCGGTCACATATGGCGCTCGACGGAACCGCGCGTTGATGCGTTCGATCTGATCATCCGACACCGCGGCGCCGGGGCGAGCCGCCGAAACGAACATTGGCCCCCTCGCGGCACGGCCCGTATCGAGCGCGACACCGTGAAGCTTGCATTGCGATACTCGCTCATCGGTTCGGTCGACTGAAAAATGAGACAGACGGAGAACATCAGCAAGTCTGACGTCCTGTTCCGCATCCAGCAAAGCGACGCGCTCTTCCAACGCTACATTCGCGCCGAGCCGAAGCAACCCGTCGAGCTGGTGCTCGAGCTCCGGACGATCAACCCCGAATCGCCCGTCAGCCGAGTCCGCTGCCTCGGTGAAGTCGTGCAGATTGCGGACCCCAAAGCGCCAGATATGCTTCCGACCGTCGCGGTGACAGTCCACGAGTACCGATTGGCATCAGTCTGAAGAGAGTGACCGAGCTTAGGGGTTCCATACGCCTAGAACCATAAGTGGCGGGACTTTCTAACTCCGGTCCATCCATTCGACGAAGCGAGACGGTTCTTCGACGATCATCACACGCACGACCCGTTGGTTCTCGTGCATGAGCTGTTTGGCGGCCTCTTTCGCGTCATCAGCGGATGCGTACCGAACCGAGATGGCCGGTGCGTTCACGGCACCGCCGCGCACAGTCGTGACCAGCCTGAACATCGTCTTCTCCGATCTGGGGCGCTGATCATACCATCACGTCACCCGGCCAGACCGCGCCAGATCGGGGTCCCGTCCGTTCCTAGGATGAGGTCGACGACCAACCCGTAGCTCGCAACTCCCCCATCAACGCGATTCGCGCGAAGAAACCGATCGTAGACACGGCGCGCGTTGCGACTGACGACAGGCACCGTACGACCGAGTCGAGCATCGATCGCGCGGATGTGCGCATGCGGTCCATCGTCCATGGCGGCCCACAGATCGGCTCGTGCCGCGGGTGGCACAGCCAGTAACAGCCGGCGCGTGAGGAAGAGCCACCCGCTGTACCGACTCTGGTCGTTACCCGCCAGGCAGGTGAGCCAACCGACGAAGCTGGCTTCGGCCTCATTCGCATAGCCTGCCAGATGCCCCCACTCGTGCGCGACGACGAATGGCCGTTCAAACGGCAGCACGGTTTCGTTGACGAGCACCTCAAGTGAGAACGGATTCAACATGCCGTCGATGCCGGCGCGCTGGAAATACGCGGTGAGCATCGTGGTCTTCGGGATGCCAGCCACGGCGGCACGTGACGCACCCAAGCGCTGTTGAACGTGCTCGAAAGCCGGTGCCAGTCGAGATGGAAATTCGACGAGGCCGGTCCACGCCGTCGCGCGCGCCGGGTCATAGAGCGCGTTCACCCGTCGGACCGACTCGGCGGCGAGGTCGGCCAGCGCCGTCGGCGTGACCCGCGACTGCGCGTAGTCCAACTTCAACGCCAGCGGAACACGGCGATAGTTCAGCCCCCACACCGCGACGAACGCCAGATAGACGCTCGCGGCGATGACCGTCGTCCGAAACAACTGCCGTCCAACCGCACGGCCAAGTGTCCGATCCCCACGCCCCAGACGTCGGAGCGAGCGACACCACCACACGCCGAGGCCGGCGACACCGAGCAGGAGCACGACGTCGAACAGGGCGAAGCCCACGAGGCTCGACAGACGCGTCACCGTGTTCTGGGCAAGTGGGTACAGCTGTTGCGAGTAGAGCCGCTCGACCCAGTCCGCCGGGGTCGGCACGACCGCCGCGATGACGGCGATGCAGAGGACGGCCAGCGACACGCGAGGGACCGGGGTTCCAGGAACGCTAGGCACGGGCGGTCACACCTGAGCCAGCCGTACCCCGCGGTCGTCGAACACGATGTAGTGCTTGGGTAGAATGCGCACGCCGACCGCGGCGCCGACCCGTGGGACGTCGCCCATACCCATCAACGCCCGGATCCGGATGCCCTCGACCTCGACCCCGACTAACGCAGCATCTGCGTGCGGCTCGATAGAGACGATGCGGCCGCGCCAGCCGATCCCGGCCGCGTCCAGACGGACGTGAGCCGGACGGACGCCGACCGTGATGTCCCGACAAAACACCTCGTCAACGCGGCCGGCCAGCGAGACAGTCTGATTTCCCACCAGGATCGCTTGACCGTCCTTCTCCAGGATGGCGGGCACCAGGTTGATCGGTGGGCGCCCGAAATACCGGGCGACAAACTCTGTCGCCGGCGCCTCTAGGATGGCGGTCGGCGAGGCGCACTGCAGCAACCGGCCGCGATGGAGCAACGCGATGCGACTCGACAGCGCAAGCGCATCGTCGGGATCGCCTGACGCGCACACAAACGTCGTCCCGAGCCTGGCGTGCAGGGCCAAGATCTCGTCGCGCCGAGCTGAGCGTGCTGGTCCGTCGAGGTGCGCGAGCGGATCGTCACAGAGCACGCACGGCACCTCGGTGACCTCAACGCCACCGATCGCGGCAATGACCTCCGCCACTGACAGGAAACGCGCCGGCCAGCGTCCGGCGCGCGTCTCGATATCATCGCTCCCGACCTGCACGGTACCACTCGACGGCGCGTCCGTGCCGGCGATCAGACGAAGCAGCGTCGACTTGCCGCACCCGCGTGGACCCGTCACGGTCAAGAATTCGCCTTCCCGTACCGTGAGACTAACCTCATCGACGGCCGTTGTCGCGACGAAAAGTTTCGACACGCGGTCTAGTTGTATCTGCATCGCAGGTGCCCCGATCGGCACATGGTACACTCTCCCCGGATGGCGAAACGAGACCAGCTCTCGTGGGGTCGTTCGACGGTCGAGACGGCATGCCCGCTCGATTGCCCCGACACCTGCAGCCTCGCGGTGTCGGTCGAGCGGGGACGCGTCACGAAGATCGACGGGTCGCACCGTCAAGCCGTCACCGGCGATTACATCTGCAGCAAGGTGCGTCGCTTCGCCGATCGGGTCTACGGCCCCGACCGACTGCATCACCCGGGGGTTCGGAAGGGAGGGAAAGGCGACAGCCGCTTCTCGCCGGCAAGCTGGAGCCAGGCCCTCGACGCGATCGCCCGCCGCATGCTTGAGATCCGAGACGAGTTCGGAGCGGAGGCGATCTTGCCCGTTTCCTATGGCGGATCGAACGGTCTCGTGTCCCAGGACACCGCCGATGCGCAGCTCTTCCGTCGATTCGGCACGTCACGCCTGGCCAGAACCGTCTGCGCCGCGCCGACGACGGCGGTCAGCCAGGCACTCTACGGTCGCATGCCCGGTGTCACCTATCTCGACTACGAGCAGGCGCGGCTGATCGTGGTGTGGGGCGCGAACCCGTCGACGACCGGCATCCACCTCGTTCCCCACATCCGGGCCGCCGTCAAGGCGGGCGCGGCGCTCGTGGTGGTCGATCCCCGCCGGACGCCACTGGCGAAACAGGCGGACGTCCACCTCGCGGTCCGGCCAGGCACCGATGTCGTCGTGGCGCTCGCGATCCACCGGTTTCTCTTCGAGCAAGAGCTTGCGGATACGGCGTTTCTCGCGGAGCACACGCGCGGTGCTGAGCAACTGCGCGAGCGGGCAGCTGCATGGACGTTGGAGCGCGCAGCCGCGGTCGCCGACGTCGACGTGGAGCTACTCGAACGGGTGGCCGAGCTCTACGCCGAGACGTCGCCCGCGGTCATCCGCTGCGGCTGGGGGCTCGAGCGGAATCGAAACGGCGGCAATGCGGCCATGGCGATCCTCGCGCTGCCGGCCGTCGCGGGCAAGTTCGGCGTGCGGGGGGGCGGGTTCTCTATGAGTAACTCGGGCGCGCTTGGCCTGACGGACGCATTGTGGATCGAGACGGACGAACCGCAGACACGCGTGGTCAACATGAACCATCTGGGCCGCGCACTGACGGACTACAGCAACCCGCCGGTTAAGATGCTTGTGGTCTACAACTGCAATCCAGCGGTGACCATGCCGGATCAGAACCGGGTGCTGCGCGGGCTTGGACGCGACGACTTATTTACCGTGGTCTTCGACCAAGTGATGACCGACACGGCTCGCTGGGCCGACGTCGTCTTGCCGGCCACGACCTTTCTCGAGCATTACGACGTGGCACACAGCTACGGACTCGGAAGCCTGCAGCTCGTCCAGCCGATCATCGACGCCGTCGCCGATGCGCGTCCCAACGTGGAGGTGTTCAGCGAACTGGCCGCCCGCGTCGGTGTCGACGTCAACCCCGGTCTACGCTCAGATCCGGAAGCGCTGATGCACGTAGCCAAGACGCTCCCCGACACGTTACGGGACGCGCTACTGACCAAGGGCCTCGCCGAGGACGAGCGGGTGTCGGCGCCGATCCAGTTCGTCGACGTGTTCCCGCGGACGTCGGACCGGAAAGTCGACTTGTTCCCAGAGGCGCTCGAACGGGAAGCCCCGGAGGGCCTGTATCGCTACCGGCCGGACCCGGCGAGCGACGCCTACCCCCTCGCACTCGTCTCCCCCGCGAGCGACAAGACCATCACGTCGACACTCGGCGAGCTGCGTCCACGGCTCGCCTCACTGCAGATCCATCCAAACGACGCAGCCGCGCGCGACTTGTCCACGGGCGATATGGCACGGGTCTTCAACGAGAGCGGGGAGGTGCATTGCCCGGTGACCCTGAACTCGGGCGTGAAGCAGGGCGTCGTCAGCCTCCCCAAGGGGCTCTGGCAGCGGAGTACGTTGAACGGCTCGACCGCGAATGCGCTGGCGCCGGACGCACTGACCGATCTTGGAGAGGGCGCCTGTTTCAACGACGCGCGCGTCAACGTAGCCCGCATCGTCAGCGCCAGGCTCGACGGACAGAGCCTCGCGCTCTGGACCGACGACCGACGGCAGGAGCGGGTCCACTGATCTGGAATGACGGGGTTCGGGGTTCACGATGCAAGGTTCCGAGTGCGCGGTTCCAGGTTTCGGGTTCTTCAGAGTCCCAGGTGACCTTGCATGGCTGAATGTGACGATCCGAAGGCCGAGGGACCCGCTCCTGGCGGGGAGGGGCATGTCGTCAAGTGCGTGAAGTTCCAGAAAGAACTGCCTGGACTCGAAGAACCGCCCTGGCCGGGCGAGCTCGGCCGGCGGATCTATGAGAGCGTGTCCCTCGAGGCGTGGAAGCTCTGGGAAGAACGGATGAAGATGATCCTCAACGAATACCGGCTGATGCCGTGGCAAAAGGAAGCGCAAACGCTTGTGGCCACGCAGATGGAGGACTTCTTTTTCGGAGAGGGTTCAGCGCTCCCCCCTGATTACGTCCCACCTCAGGCGAAACAGTAGAGCTCGAGCGCCATCGCCCGGCCCCGTGTAGGTTCGGCACGCCAATCCGCAGCGATCCAACCTCTAGTGCGGCCCCGCGACGGGAAGGGACGGCGTGATCTCGAACCGCAGGCACCCGTGCGCCCGGCGCAGCGCGGCGACGACATCGACCGGATGCTTCGCGCGGGCGAAGATGAACCCCAGGTAGCTGGCTCCCTCCGGCAGAGGCACGACGCGCTGGTCTACCTTCACCGCGATGACCACGTCGTCGATGTGCGCCAATCGACGCGCATCGTCCAGTCCATCGACCCGTCGGTAACGCCCCTCGTGCGGGATGGGGATCATCATGACCCCGGCGGCCCCGGACGCGAGCCGAGACGACGTGGCGACCGGTCGGAGGGCGTGCTGCAGCACGACGTCCTCCAATGAAGCCACGTCGCCTGCCGGCGACTCGAAGCGCAACATCCGCGAGCACAATCCGCCGATCGGGCGGGCGGCGACCTCGAGCACGAAGACGCCGGCATCGCTCAGACGGCACTCGGCGTGCACAGGGCCGTGCGTTAGGCCGATGGCCGTGACGGCCGCCTCCACCTGCGTGACGATGCGTCGCTCGCTAATCTCGGAGAGGCCGGTCGGCGTCACGTAGATCGTCTCCTCGAAGAACGGTCCTTCGAGCGGATCGGGCTTGTCGAACCACGCCAACACCTGGAGTACCCCATCGGTCATGAGGCCCTCCATCGCCACTTCGTGACCGGGGATGTACTCCTCGATGAGGATGGCGTCGTTCGCCGGCTCCCGAAGCGCTCTCACGTCAGGTGAACGGAGCAGGCGTGCGAGGCGTGACAGCGCGTGTTCGAGATCGGCTGGTGTGTCCGCGCGCATGACACCCCGACTCGCCGCGAGATGGAGCGGCTTCAGCACGCAGGGGAAGCGCACGCGATCCGGCAGCGCGCTGGCGCCGTCCCACGGGATCAAGAAAAACCACGGGGTCGGCAGACCGGCCTCGCGCAAGCGCACTCGAGTCATCAGCTTGTTGCCCGCAACGCGCACCGCTTCCGGTGTGCTGGCCGGCACGCCGAGCGCCCTGGCGGCCAGGGCGGCTATCACGGCAGGGCGGTCACCCACCGCAACGACGCCGTCGATCGACCCGTCGACCGTCGACTCGACGATCGCGCGGACGGATGCCTTCTCGTCGTGGAAGCGCACGGGCACCGCCGCGTCGCGCCACGGATCGTCGAGCAGGTGACACCGGTCCGTGGCACAGACGAGCTGGACCCCGAGGCGCCGAGCGGCCGCATCGAACGCTCGCAACTGATAGCCGGTTGTCGACGCGACGAGCAAGATCCGTGGCATCGGTACTAGGCGCGGGATTCAGGGTTACGTGTTTCGGGTTCTGCGGTTTCGCGGGTGCGCTGCATCAGATCAGTGCATGCGGGGCGTAGGAGCGATACGTGCCCTGAGCCCAACGCAGTAACGACATGACATTCTCACATCAGAGCCACCTGCTCCTGTGTCGGCTCCGCTCAGCAATACCAAGGCTCGTTGAGGAACGGCACCTCCGCACGCGTCGGTGGCGGCGCACCGAGTAACGGCGCGTCGCCGGCGCCTTCGTGCGCCAGCGACCAGATCTCGGCGAACAGATCGCGGCGCGACGCCGTCAGGCGACGGCCGACCAACCCACCGACAGCGGTCGCGAGTCGATCCACCTCCGGGTCGGGGTGATGCCATGGATGCGTCAACAGTGTCTTGTCAAAGGCCTTGAGGTGCGGCGTAAGGTCGGAAAGCTCGAGCAACCGGGACCCGCTTGGCACCAGGAGCCGCATGGCCAGCTGTATTGGCGCCACATGATCGACAAGATCCAGGCGATCGATCGCCGACAAGAGCCTGCGATACCCGTCGCGTGTCGTCCACGGCGTGAACGGAATGAACGTCGGGTTCAACACGACGCCCACCTCGCGGCACAGCGCAACGACCCGCTCTACATCGGCGTTGGTATGCCCCTTGTCGAGACGCTCGAGGATGGTGTCGTCGACCGACTCCACCGCGCTCGTGATGAAGAGGCACCCGGTGTCACGGAGCCTTGGGAGCGTGTCCGCGTGCGTGAGCAGGTGCTCGACCTTGATGGTCACGTCGTAGGTCAACCCGAGACGCCCCCGGGCCAGCCCGTCAACGACGCGCATCGCGTGACCGATGCCGTTGAAGAAGTCTGCGTCACCGAACGTGATGTGCTCGGCCCCGCGACGCGCCTGTGCCTCGACATCGGCGAGGACGACGTCGGCCAGCACGACCCGGAACTGTCCCCCGTAGACGGGCACCACGGGACAGTGGCGGCATAGGTGCTTGCATCCGCGGCTGGCCTCCGTATAACCGACGACCTTCTGCGCGGTCCCCTGCTGCAAGGTCGCATATCGACTCAGCGGCGGGAGGGCGGCGCGGTCGGGCGTGATGAAGTCGAGCCTTGGCACGCGGGCGGCCGGCGCCGGTACTACTGTGCCCACGGGTCGGTTGCCGCCGCGCGCGACGCCCGGCGGGCGGCCGCGACCGAGGACAACGTCGACGAGGTCTGCCTCGAATTCCCCCCCCAAGATGTGGGTGACGCCCAACGACCGAAGGAACGTCTCGTTGAGCGGAGCGTACAGCCCGTAGCAGCACAGCTTGGCGTCCGGGTTGAGCCGCCGGACACGCTCGATGACCGGCACCGCGAGGCGCGTCGCCGTGTGCATCGGCAGGTGCAGGGCGACGAGCCCCGCGTTCGCCATCTCTGCGCGAAACGGCTCTCGTGACAGATCGACACAGGTCACGTCGATGCCGGCCCGCGTGAGCCAGGCGGCCGGCGACGCCAGCCCGAATGGCTGGCGGCCCAACTCATACGTCGAGATGAGGACCGCACGCATAACCAGGCTAGTCCGTACCCCGCAGCTCCACCTCAGCGTCGGTGGGTGGCGGCGTCGCCAGGCTGACGACAATAAGCGTGGCGATGGACAACGCGAGCGCCGGATACGCGGTCTGCCAGCCGAACGGATAGACCGGCGTCCCGTCCGCCGTCGCGCGCGCGAGCCCGGCGATCTCCCAGCCCAGCGTGATCCCCATCCCGACGAGGATCGACAGCACACCGCCGAGCCTGGTCGCGCGCTTCCAGATCAGCGCCCCGAGCAGCGCCGGCGTGATCCCCGCACCGTACATCGTGTACGCCCAGAGGGCCATTGCCAGAATGGTCGGGAAGAAGGTGCCGGCGACGTAGCCGAGCGTCCCGACGCCCACAACGATGACACGCGTGTAACGAACCACCTGCGCGTCCGATACGCCTGGGTTGATGAATCGTTGGTAGACGTCTCGGATCAGGTTCGTGGACGGCGTCAAGAGGAAACTGTTGGCCGTCGAGACCACGATGGCCGCCGCGCCACACACCAGAAGCACGCCGAGCACGGGCGGCATCGCGTCGGTCGCAACCCGGACGACGATCTCCTCGGATGCCGCCGTACCCAACCCACGGACCACGAGGCTGCCAAAGATCCCGGTCGAATCGATCAACGTCTCAACCACGATGGTGCCGGCGATCCAGCCGACAACCGAGAGTCGCGCGGCCCGCTCGTCGCGTGCCGAGAAGAACTTCTGATACATGTTGGCTTCGCCGAGCAGTAGGAACATCGTCGGCAGGAATAGCGCGAACGCCGCCTGCGGACCGATGTCACCGAACAACGACAACTGGTCTGGCCTGAGTGCCGCCAACGACGCCGTGATACCGCCGGCATCGCCGACGAGAAACGCGACGCCGAGGGTGACGGCGAAAGTCATCAAGAGGCCGTTGCCGACGTCGATATAAGCAATCGATAACATACCAGCGAGCGCCGTAAAGAGGACGCAGAAGACGGCGGTTATGAGCGCGCCGGTACCCGGGTCGACGTCCGCGATCAAGGCAAGCAGCCGACCGCCACCCCTGAACTGATAGGCAGCGATGGTCGAATACGCGAGCACCGTCGTGATTGTCCCGAGGACCCGCGCTGCGGGACCGTAGCGCAGCTCGAGGATATCCGGAACCGTATAGAGCGCGAGTCGCCTAACGCGCGGCGCGATGAAGTACACCAGGGCAATGCCGACCCACGCGCCGGCGGACTGCCAGAGCGCCGCAAACCCGGATCGGTAGCCGAGTCCGGCGCCGCCAAACAGGCTGCCCGACCCGATCCAGGTCGCCAGCAGCGTAAAGACCAGCACCCGCGCCGGCAGCGTCCGTCCGGCCACCAGAAAATCGTCGCCCGTCTTGACGCGCCGGCTCCGCCACGTGCCGATCAACACGAGGACCGACATGTACAGGATGACCGCCGTCAGCATGCCGTCCATCATACGAGGTTGCGGGAAACGCCATGAGTGCCCGGACGGTATGATCTCGGCCACGAGCCGTGATGATCGGCTTCACTCATGCCGCTCGATAAGTAGCGGCGCAAACGGGACGTCACGAAGACACCGGAGCCGCCCGGCAATGACGTTGCGCCCGCACGGCTGCGGAAGAAACGGCCTGGAGGAAAAGTCCTCTATTTCTGCTCGCAGAAGCACCTCGCGAGCCACCTGCACTACGACCTCCGACTGGAGCAGACAAGGTGTTGCTGTCCTGGGCCGTGCCCAAGGACTCCTCGCTCATCTCGAACGACAAACGGATGGCAGTACGGACGGAGGATCACCCGTACGACTACGGCAGCTTCGACGGTGTGATCCCCGAAGGCTACGCCGCGGGCATCGTCATGCCGTGGGGCCATGGCAGCTGGATCCCCGAAGTCGACGACGTCGCGCCGCGCTGGTCAAGGGCGACCTCAAGTTTTCGCTTGACGGGTACAAGCTGAAAGGCTCATGGGTCCTGGTCCGTACGCGCGACCGCGATGGCACACCGCCCAAACAGCGGGAACGCAACTGGCTCCTTATCAAACATGCTGACTTCTGGTCGGGTCCGGTTGACATCACTGAGTTCGCGCCGCTCAGCGTCAAGAGCGACCCGGATTTCGACGATATCCTCGCGGCCGACATACATGAGGTGTGGGTCACCGGGCGTCCCGCGACCGCAACGGGCGGCGGCGCGGCGGCCACGTTGACAAGACATTTGACCAAGCGCGCGGCCGGGAGAATCCTCGCGCACAGGAAAAAAAAGAAGACCGTCCCGGCACAGGCGATGCGCAGCCGGGGGTCGCCGCGCAGACCGCGCCAACGGTGATCCGGACGCCCATGCGCCGCGGCCTAGAGGAACGCGGCGCCGGACCAGGGTACCTACTGCAGCAACCGCTGCCCTAGCGCGCTCCAGACCGCGTACGCGAGGCGCCGTCTGGCGTGACGGGCAATCTGCCCTTGCCAGAAATGCCCGGTGACCAATTGGCAGTCCTCCGGGATGTCCCCGATTGGCAGCAGCTCCTTCTGCTCGGCGGCGTATCGCTCGGGAACGTGGCTGCCCCCTTCAACGGCATTCGCCAGCACGACATCCACCGGGCGCCCGATCGCCTCGCCGACGCGCCGGACGGCCTCGCCGACCGAGAAGCCGCGCATGCCACGGCCTTCGGTGAGGATATTCGTGACGACGACGATGGGACCCGGCGTGGCGCGGACTGCCTCGGCCACTCCACGAACGAGGAGGATCGGCATCAAGCTCGTATAGAAGCTCCCCGGTCCGATCACGCACGCGTCGAATTTCCGAATCGCCTGGTCCACGGCCGCGTGAATCCTCGGCGCCGGATCGAGGAAGACCCGGGTGATGCGACGACCGTGACGCTGCTCGCGATCGACCTCGACCTCGCCACTCGCGCGGGAACCGTCGGCATATTCCGCGCAGATTGTGGCGTGCTCGACGCTCACGGGCCAGACGCGCCCATTACAATCGAGCAGCGTTCGCAAGCCGTCAACGGCCACCAGGAAGTCGCCGCTGTATTGCTCCATCATCGACAACAGCAGATTGCCGCCGGTGTGACCACCGAGTCGCGCGTTCTCGAGCGCGGGCAGACGGGAGAGGAGCAGTCGGCGCGCCTCGGCCTCGTTCCGGGCGAGCGCGAGCGCGCACTTCAGGACATCGCCCGGTGGGAGCACGCCGAGCTGGTCGCGGAGCTGACCCGAGCTACCGCCGCTGTCGAACATCGTGACGACGGCGTTCACGCGCAGCCACGGGTTCTGCTTGAGGCCGCCGAGCAGGCTGGGCAGGCCGGTCCCCCCCCCGAAGCAGCCGACGTTGACCTCTCGGAGTTGCACGTTGCGCATTGTCGCATACCCGTATCGATACGCTCGGGGCCAGCGACCCGTACAGCGCTCCGCATTCGCGTTCGATCGCTGGCCACTACCGAAGGAAGTAAGATTCGCGCTCGCCGCCCGCGAACGACATGGCATTCATCGACACGTTTCTGCCGGAGTTCGACCGCGAGACCGGCACGACACGGCGACTCCTCGAACGCGTGCCCGACGGTGCGTTGGCGTGGCAGCCGCACGAGCGATCGATGACCCTTGGCCGCCTCTCAGCACACCTCGCCCATATTCCGAATTGGACCGCTCACGTCATGGGCCACGACTCCTTCGACCTCGCCACGGCGGATGACAAGGCGCGAGACCCCATGAGGGTGGCCGAGCTGTTGGCAGTGTTCGACCGCAACGTCGCTGCGGCGCGTACGCGGATCGCGGGACGCCTCCACGGCGAGCTCCGCGCGCCGTGGACACTTACGCGCGACGAACAGGATTTAATGACGCTCCCGAAGTTCGTGATGCCGCGGCACTTCCTCCTCAACCACCTCATCCACCACCGGGGTCAGCTGAGCGTCTATCTGCGCATGCACGATGTGCCAATTCCTGCCATCTATGGCCCCTCCGCCGATGACCGCGCGTTGTAGTAGCCGCATCTGCACACTTTGGCACCGAGGCGATGCATGCGGAACCCACTAGGGAAATCGAGCCGAGCGGTCGATACAACGTCTGCATGGCGCGCGCGACATCACTCGTCCTCGGCGGGGTCGGCTTCTGCGTCTTGGTGCTGCTCAACGTGGGCGGATACCGATACGGGGTCTCCGACCAGGCGTTCTACGTGCCGGTGGTCCTCCAGCGACTCGACCCGCGTCTGTTTCCGTATGACGCGCCGCTGCTCGACGCTCAAAATCAACTCTTCGCGTTCGATAATTGGTTAGCGCCGCTCCTCGTCCTGACCGGCGTGAGCCTCCCGATCGCGTTCCTCGTGAGCTACTTTGTTGGCGTCAGCGTTGTGTATGCTGCCGCTGTCAGCATCGGGCGATCGCTCTACTCCACCTGGTGGGGTGTTGGCGCGTTCGTCGCCGCTCTCGCCATCCGACATCGGATTCCGGATACGGCGGTCAACACCTTCGAGCCCTATCTCCACCCGCGCCAACTCGCGTTCGCCGCCGGTCTGGTGGCCGCGGCCATTTTTCTTCGGGGGCGCACATGGGTGGCATTCGCGGCGGTCGCAGCCGCCTTCCTGCTCCATCCGACGACCGGTTTCTGGTTCGCGGTGCTGATCGGGATCGCCGCGCTGGCGGCCGACCGCGAGGCACGGCCTCAAGTCCTCGCGCTTGCCGGCGGGATCGCCGCCGCTGGCGCCGTGCTGCTCGCAAGCACGTTTCGCGATCAGCTAGTCGTGATGGACGCAACGTGGAGCGCCGTTCTGCAATCAAAGGACTATTTGCTCGCGACCCAGTGGCCGCTGTCGACCTGGTTCGTTAATCTGGGTTTCGCCGCCATCGTTGCCGGCGTCTACGACTACCGGCGCACGCATGGGCTCGCCAGCGCCCGCGAGACGGGTCTGGTCGCGGGGGGCGGCACGCTCTTGCTCCTGTTTCTCGCATCCCTGCCGCTGGCCCACGCCGGCGTCGCGTTCGTCGTGCAACTGCAACTCAATCGCATCTTCTGGATTCTCGACATCCTGGCTATCGTGTATACGGTCTGGGTACTGGTCGAGAGCCCACTGGCGAGACGCCCACTCGCTGCCATCGCGCGCCGCCGACTGCTGGCGGGTCACGCGGCGGTGGCGCTCATCGTCGTCGCGAGCGTGGCACGGGGCAGCTACGTGACCTTTGCCGAGCGCGCCGAGCATCCCCTGGTCGAGATCGACCTGCCGGCGACAGAGTGGACCGAGGTCATGCGGTGGGCGGGCGAACGCCCGATCGGCACGCACTTCCTGGCGGATCCGGGTCACGCCTGGCGGTACGGATCGAGCGTGAGGGTCGGGAGCGGCCGCGACGTCTATCTGGAAGAGGTCAAGGACATCGGCATTGCCATCTACTCGAGCAACGTGGCCCACCGCGTCGCCAGACGTATCGCCGATCTCGGTGATTTCTCAGCGCTGGATCCGGCGCGCGCTCGCTGGCTCGCCCGTCGGTACGACTTGGATTATCTAATCACGGAGCGGGCACTCGACCTCCCCGCGGCGCACCAACACGGCCGGTTCACGGTGTACGACCTGCGGTCGGACAACCGGTTCGCCTGGCGCGCCGACGCGGCACTCGAGGACGACTAGAGCTTAGGGCCATCACGGATGGCTTGCGTCGCGATCGCGTTCCCTGCGAAGGTGTGCTGCCGCGGCCGCCCCCAGGGCCGCGCGACACCCATGCCCGGCACCGACGAGTACGCCTTTCGACCCGCGGCGGGACTCGACGGCGGGCACCGCATGACCCTGTTCACCTGGGGTCGTCCTCGCGCGTTCCCAGATCTGCCGCCCGCCGTGCGGCGGTACTTCGACGTCGCGCAGGACGCGCGCGTGCTCGCGCACTGCCACTGGCAGTCGCAGCCGCGACGCCACGCGACGCTGATCGCGCTGCATGGCCTCGAGGGATCGAGCGAGGCGCACTACATGCGCGGGCTCGCCGACAAGGCGCGCGCGGCCCGGCTCAACGTCGTGCTCCTCAACCAGCGCAACTGTGGAAGTACCGAGCACTTATCGCGCGGTCTATATCACTCCGGGCTGTCAGCCGACCCAGCGGCCGTCGTCCGGGAGTTGACCGAGGTCGACGGTCTGCGGGGCATCGTTCTCGTCGGGTACTCGCTCGGGGGAAACGTCGCGTTAAAGCTGGCGGGCGACTACGGTAGTGCGCCGCCGGCGTCACTACGAGCCGTATGCGCGGTATCTCCGACGATGGACCTCGCCCGCTGCGTGGACGCGCTCGAGCATCGGCGGAACCTTGTCTACGAGTGGAACTTCGTCCGCAACCTCAAACGCCGGATGCGCCGCAAGGCGCGAGCGCACCCGGGGTTGTTCGACCTGGGTCCGCTGGGCGGTGTGCGGACCGTACGCGCTTTCGATGAGGCGTTCACAGCCCCGCACCACGGCTTCCGCGACGCCGACGACTACTATCACCGGGCGAGCAGCCTTCGCGTGATCGACCGCATCACGGTGCCAACACTCATCCTCAGTTCTCACGACGATCCCTTCGTCCCCCCCGCACAGTTTCGCGATCCAGCCGTTGCGGGCAATCGGCACGTCACGACCGCCATCCAGCGTCACGGCGGCCACTGCGGGTTCTATGCCGATCCGGCGAACGCCTTCGATGGGTATTGGGCGGAACGGACGGCCGTAGCGTTCGCCCGGCGGCACTGTCGCGAGTGGGACCAAGGCTAGCCGCTCGACTCTAGCGCGTCGACCAAGGGCTTCGCAGATGCCGACCCCTTGCCCTTGTCTTCGTGCTTGAAGTAAACGAACACCTCTTCACACGCGGCTGTCGCCGACAAAATCGTCGCCCCCCCCCCGCCCACAGCGCCACATCGGCGTCGCTATAGCCCTCGTCACGTAGCCGGAAGTAGCCGTACCGTGCGGTGACCTCTACGGGCGTCGACAGACACGCGCTATCTGCCACACAGAGCGCCAGACCGAACGCCGAGAGTCGCTCGAACACCTCGGCGTCGTGCGAGGAGTAGTGCCACAACTCGAACGCGGCACGCGCACCGGGTGGCAACGTGTCTAGGAACCCGTCAAGGACCGACAGGTACTTCTTGAACGACGGCGGAAGCTGGAACAGCAAGACCCCGAGCGGGCTCCCGAAGGGACTCGGCGGCCTCACAGAACACCCGCGTTAACTCTTCGCAGTTCTGGAACCGCGCGTCGTGGGTGACTCGCCGAGGCGCCTTGAGCGTGAAGGTGAAGCCGGGCGGTGTGATTGCCGACCACCTGGCGAGCAGACGCTCGGTGGGCAGCCGGTAGAAGGTGCAGTTGATCTCAACGGTTTCGAGGCGCTCCGCGTAGTATGGGAGCATCTTCTTCTGCGAGAACTTCTCCGGATAGTTGCGCCCGGAGGCGACAACCCAGAAACCGGGCGCTGGGACAGGTACCCGCGAGCGAGACGTTCCAGATATTTTGTGGTGGGCGCGGCACGGCCCGGACCGCGCCACCTCGAACCGGAAACCGGGGACGCTGAACCCTGAACACCGGAAACTAATCCAAATCGAAATCACGGATCGGCTTGGTGACTGGCTCGTCCTTGGCCTGCTTCAACGCCTCCTCGAAGCGCTTCGACAGGGCGTCGCTACGGCCCCTCTCATCCGCGACCGAACGCTTGAAGACGGCTTCCCGGCGGGCCGCCTCGTCGTCGAGGATCCGCTGGGCATCGCCAAGCTCGGGCTTATCGTCCCGCTCCGGCGCACGGTGTGACACGACTCGCCGAAGATTGACATCGACGACGAGCGTCGACCCACATCCTGGGCAATCAACCTCGATTTCTGAGACGAGCTGAGCCATCACAAGCCCCTACAGGTCACTAGTTAACGGCTTCCTAAGTCTGACATCATACTGGCTATGGTGTTCGTGTGCCACGCTGGGCGCTGCCCGTAGCGAACTGCGCTCAGCACCGTGTCGCTGGCGGTCGTGGTGGCCCCGGCATCACCGCCATCGGGCTCGTGCGCCCCAGGCTCCGCGTCAGATGGAATCCTCGACCGCCGCGGCATGTGAGGGTGCCGTCCTCGCTGGCATCATCTTGGATGCGGACACGCGCGCGCCGATCGCGGGTGCCCTCGTCGTTGTGACGAACAAGGCCAGCGGCTGACAACAGGTTGCCACCTCCGGGCCGGATGGTCGCTACGACGTCTAAGGCCTCGTCAAGGCGTCCTACTCGCTACGGGCCAACACGTCGGATACGTGGGACGTCGTTACGGCCAGCGCCACGCACTCGATGCCGGTGTGATCGTCGGCGTATCAGCCGGCAACGTGTTCCGCAACGTCGATTTCTCCCTCCGTCGCGGCGGCACTATTCGAGGCCGGGTGCTCGACGCGTTCGGCACTCCGCTGGCATTGATCGAGGTCGAGGCGCTAAGGGGCAGCTTCGCGGGAGCCAGCGCGTCCTTTTTGCGGATCAAAAGCGCTCCGTGCAGTGCCAGCGGCACGTAACACATCCCCGGCCTGCCGCCTGGCGACTACTACGCCTGCGCATTCGATCCCGCTGCCGAGGACGCGCTCGACGTGGCCGGTGTGCCCAATCACACGTTCCACCGAACGTCCCAGTCCCGGGTGAGGACGCACGCGTCCGGCTTGCCATGAACGGATCGGTGACGGACATCGATATCACCATATAGACTGTCTCGAACGCTCCCGTCAGCAGCCGGCTGACCATCGCTGAAGGCATCGAGTTGCGGTCAGCGGGGTCACCTTGAGCCCGGAAATGGGTGACGAGACGAGCATCGGGGCGGGTCTTGGCTCGCAGGCAACCTCTGACGGCTTCTTCACATCCCGCGATATGAGAACCGGCGCCTTTCGCGTGCGCGCGAAGGCGAGCGCCACCGGCGTGGCGGGTCGCATCTTCGGGTCATTTGTCGTCACCGTCGGACCAACCGACCTTTCCAACGTCGTCCTCTCGCTAAGCCCCGGCGCCCTGCTTCAGGCGCGCCTAGAGCTCGAGGCGCACGGGGGCACATCGCAGTACCCGCCCCGATCTGTCTGGGTTCATCGTGAGCGCCCCGATAGCCGACGGGACGCTGACATGCGGCACAGTGTCGGTGCCGTCCCGTCCGGACGGCAGTTCCATGCTCGACAGCCCGCCAGGTGCTCGCGAGATTCGCTTCGGAGACGCTTCAGCCACCCTGGGCGCTCGATCGCGCGTCGTACCAAGGCCGCAACGTGACGGACAGAGCGCTCGACTTCGATCAGAGCGCGAGCATCATGAAGCTGCGCGTGATCCTGACCGACCAGTCGAGCCGGCTGACCGACATCACCGGCGATCCCGTCATCGACCGCGCCGTCGTGGTCGTGTCCGGCAACCCCTTTCTACGTTTCGCGAGAAGCCGACACATCCAACTGGCCTACCCGGACCTGAATAGGCGGTACAGCATCGCGGGACTACCGAGCGGCAGATATCTGGTGGTGCTCGTCGAGGAGCTGTATCCCGGCGTGCTATACACCTGCGAGAATTCCAATGCAATTGCGTCGATCGGTACGGAAGCGATCATCGAGGCGGGCACGACGGCGACGCTGGATCTAACGTTCGACGCGGATGCCGAGCGACTGGCGGGCGCTGCGACTACCCTTCCTCTTCGTACTCCCCCTCGGCTGGGAGGCTGATGCGCGTCGGCCGTCGCAAGGCCTCGCGATAGTCGTAGACGGGCATGCTTTCGACGTGGATCGAGAGTCGGCAGCCGGGAGCTTTCCGATCGACAACAACAGCCACCGGGCTCCCCTCGACGCCTTCGCGGAAGCGGAGCTGACAGCCACACGCGAGACGGGCGCGCTCGAATCCCTTGAGCATGGACTTGATGATACTACAGCCGGCGGGTGGACACGCGGCCGGCGTACGACCTCGACCTACAGCAGATCGTCGAGGTCCCTCTGGAGCTCTTCTTTCGTGGCGATGCCCATGTGCGTGCGGCACACCGTCCCCTCCCGATCGATGAAGAACGTGACCGGAATGCCCCAGAGCGGCCCGTAGGCCTCCTGGAAATCATCCCTGCCGAGCCCGACGAGCATCGGGTAGTTCACCTGGTACTGGGCCGCAAACGGCTTGATCTGCTCTGGCGTGTCGTCGATGGACACTCCGAGCACCACCAGGCCATCCTTTCCATACTGACGCTGGAATTCGACGAACCACGGGATCTCAATCTTGCAGGGCCCGCACCATGTCGCCCAGAAGTTGAGGAGGATCACGCGCCCCTCAAGCGACGCCAGGTTGACCTCTTCGCCGTTCATGTCCTGCAGCGTGAAGTCGAGCGGAGCCGGCTTAGCGTCGGCGTCGCACGACGCGGCCGCCGCCGACACCTCCGTCTGGAACAGCGAAAGCGGTTCGAACGCGACGCGCCCCACGCCAGGCAGTGTCAACAAGCCGAGCGCGAGCGCTGCACCGATCGCGACTATCCACCGTGTCGTCATAATATCTCGCTCGGAGCTGTTTTAGCTCCCGCCTCCACGTGTGTCGGGCGGCCTCCTATTCGGTCAGTCGGTGTACTGACGCACGTAGCGCGGCACCTCATCGATCACGACCGGGCCGGGCCGCTCCACGAGCGCAAACGCCCGAGTATCCTTCGACCAGATTACCGCGTCGTGCCGCATGATCTCAAGGCCGCGCTCACGGCTGGCGCGCCCCGGCACGACGAACATCGAGACGCGCTCACCCCGCCACTCGCACAGCACGTGCGCCATGTCACCGTCGTCGTACAAGCATTTGCGGCCGTCGATCATATTGAACTCACTGGACTCAACGTGTTTGGGCAGGTGCCAGCCATGGAGGGCGGCGATCTGCCGCTCGACCACCGAGGCATCCAGGTCGCTCAACAATTCGCCGACGCGACTGAAGCAGCGATCGTAATCAAGCGCGAGCACGCCAGAAACGCGGCCTCGAGCCGCTCGTGCTGGCTGGCAGTGAAGATGCCTCTGACGAAAAGAAGTAGTGTGGCCGCCAGGGACACGGACACCCGTCCGGTCAGGCCGCGGCGCCACGACAGCATCCACGCCCTGGCCTTAGGGCTCGACGTCGCCGCCGCTCAGTGGGCGTAGAGCGCGGCTGGCGCCGAGAGACACGTGGCATGACCGTCCCGGGGGCCACGCCGAGCATCTGCGCAATCTCCGCGTAGGTGAAATCTTCCACGCAGCACAGCCACACCGCCTGTCGAAAGACATCGGATAACGACTCGATGGCGTCCCGCAGGTCGCTGTCGAGCGTTCGCCGCAGCAGGAGTTCCTCGGGCGTCGGTGCATCGCCGGCACCGCGCGCGGCGATGCGTTCCACCGCGTCGGTAGCTACCGCCAAGAGACGTCGCCCGGAGCGGCGTCAGTCATTTACGAACGTGTTGTGCAGGATCGTGTGCAGCCACGCCTTCAGATACGTGTCCTGCACCATATCCTTGGTATCGGCGGTGTATCGTGTCAGACCCAGCGCAGCCCCATACAGACTATCGACATGGGACAGCGCATCGGTTTCGATCGAGTCGTGCACTTGCGAATACGGCGCCGCGCTGCGACCGACGCGTCTCCTGGACACCATCGACCGCCTCGTCGGACGCTCTCCTTACTACCTCACGAGAACACCGGAGCACAGCCCTCTGTTCCATCCCGTCCCGCGGCATGCTAATGCGGCAAATGTAGCGTCGTTGTACCCGCAAGCGGGCACCGGAGGACTCGACGGATGACGGAGTGGGTGTGGATTCCTGTGCAAAACGCACGGCATGTTCCTTGCTTTCTCGGGATCATGACGATTGCCGCAGTCGTCGCAGCTCGCATAAGATGCGTTAGATCAATCTGTTTCGCAGCCAGCCCTGCCGAAGCCCGCAAGGAGCCCCCGATGAAAGTTCCGTCGCCACCGCCGCGAGGTGAACGATGACGCGCAGACAACGCAGGTGGGGCGCTCCTGGATGGGTCGCTACGGCGCTCGCACTGCTGGTGGTCTCGGTGGCTGTCGAGGCCGGTGCCCAGAATCAGTTCGCCACGTACTACGGGAAAAACCGCGTCAAGTACGACAAATTCGACTGGCACATCTACACCACCGACCATTTCGAGATCTACTACTACCCCGAACTCGAACAGCATCTCGAGCGGGTCGCCAGCTACGCCGAGAGCGCCTATCAGCAAGTCAGCTCAGACTTGAAGCACGAACTCGCCTTCGCGGTGCCGCTCGTCGTGTTCAAGACGCACAGCGAGTTCGAGCAGCAGAACATCTTTCCTGGCGGGAGCCCCGAAGGCGTTGGGGCATTCGCCGAACCGTATCGAAATCGGATCGTGCTGCCGATCGACGAGCCACCCGACGGCCTCTACCGGCTGATCACGCACGAGCTGACGCACGTTTTTGAGTTCGACATCATCCCGCGGTCCATCATCCGGAACACCGTTCCGCTCTGGGTCGATGAGGGACTGTCCGACTTCATGGCCGGTGTCTGGCGGCCACTCGATCTCATGATGGTGCGTGATGTCGCGGTCTCGGACATCGTCCCGTCGATGACCCAGTTCGACGGCTACGGCGGATTCGCGAGCGGCCGCGTCGTCTACAACCTAGGACACGCGGTCTTCGAATTCATCGAGGATCGGTGGGGCATGGAGGGGATCCGCCAGTTCTTGTTCGCGCTCCGGCGGAGCGCGATTGGTGCGGGGGAGGACCCCTACGAAACGGCGCTCGACCTTCCAGCAGAGGAATTCGACGAGGCGTTCAAGACCTACCTTGACGATCGATTCGAAGCGTTTCGCGACAAGGAGCGACCGTCGGACTATGGACGCGATCTGGCGCCAGATCCGCTGCGCAGCCAGTACCCCGTGGTGGTATCGCTCGAGGCGTCCCCGTCAGGCGAGGTGATTGCGGCCATGGCACTGAACCGCAAGGATCGCGAGCTCGACGTCGTCCTATTGTCGTCGGCCAATGGTGAGGTCATCCGCAACCTGACTGCAGGGTTCGACCAGAGCTTCGGCTTCGAGTACATCTCACAGGTGGGACGACGGGGAAATTCGGTGCCATGGCTCTCGTGGGCGCCGTCGGGGGACCAGATCGCCTTCCTCGTGCGGAGGGGGAAAACCAAGTCGCTGGTCGTCCAGAACATCACCACGCGGAAGATCGAGGAGCTGATCGACCTCGAATCAGTCGATGAGCCCGAATCTCCAGATTTTTCGCCGGACGGGCGCACCATCGCATTCTCGGCCCTGACCGGCGGGGTGGGCGACATCTACGAGCTCGATCTGGAGACCCAGGAGATCACGAATCTCACGCAGACCGAGTTCGCAGACTACGCACCGTTCTACTCGCCCGATGGCAGCTACATCATCCACACGACGCGAGTCAGCGGCAACGACAAGCTGTTCCGATTGGACCGCGCGACGGGCGAACGAACGCAATTGACGTTCGGGACGCACGACGAGGCCGGGGGACAGTTCCTCAACGACACCACCATCGTGTTTGCGTCGACGGCGGTCGATCCGACCCAACCGATCGATCCCGCTACAGCGCGGGACTCAGAGATTTTCAACCTCTGGACTCTCGACCTGGAGAACGGCGAGCTTCAGCAGCTGACGGACACCGCCACCGGCAACACCAACCCGGTGCTGTTGAGCCCGGACGAGGACGAGGAAGGCGATCGGATCGCGTTCATCACGTATGCCAAGGCGGAGTACGGGCTGCACACGATCGTGATCGATGATCCGCTCTACACGGCGTCAACCAGCGACTTCGGCGGACCGGGTCCGATCATCGACTTCCAGGCACCACTGACGCACATGCTGAACCTCGGCAACACGCGCAAGAAAGGCCGCTTCGAGAACATGTTCCTGGAGGGCCCGCCGCCCATCAACTTCGGGCTCACTAACAACGGCGACCTCATGGGCGGCACGGTGATCTCCTTTGCCGACGTCCTGGGCGACCAGCACGTCAGCATCATGGCACTCTCGATCTCGCAATACCGCACCTACGGCGTCACCTATACCAACCTCGCCGGTAGATTCCAGTTCAGGACGCAGGCAATCTCATCGGAGCAGTTCTTTTACGGTTTTTATCCGGGGTCAGCTTTCTCCTCCGGCCTCGGCTTCCTGAACCGCGACGACGCACTCGCCACCCGGACGATGCGTGGTGGCAGCCTGGCGGGCGTCTATCCGCTCGATCGGTTCCGGCGCTTAGAGCTATCGGCCGGCGTGTTCAGCTACAACGAGGGGTTCTCGAACGACGCGCTCGCTCAGCAGTCGCGATCGTTTCAACAGCAACAGTTCGGCACCGGCATCTTTCGGGACGGCACATTCATGCCGCTCGGTGCTCGCTACGTCCAGGAAACGACGGTGTTCCGCGAGTTCGGTCCAGTCTCCGGCAACACGGTGATGTTCGGCTACGAGTTCGCCCCACCGGTGGGAGCTTTCCTGTCGCGTCAGACGGTGGATCTCGATGCGCGCTACTACCTACGCATTGCCGAAACCGGCGTGCTCGCGCTCCGTGGTCACGCGTTCAAGAGCTGGGGCGAGTTTCCCGACTTCACCTTCTTCGGTGGCAATTCTGAGATGCGCGGCTACGACTATTTACAGTTCCTCGGACACAAGGCGTTCTTTGGAAACGCGGAGCTCCGCTTCCCGCTCGTGGAGGCAATGTTGACTCCGATCGGGGTGATCGGCGGTATCCGCGGCACGTTCTTCTTCAACTTCGGCATGGCCGGGCTCGCCGGCCAGCCGATGAACGCGTGGACGAGCACCCCAGTGGTCGTGCGGCCCGTGGCCGGCTACAGGTACAGCAATGTGACCCAGTCGAACGAACAGGTCTTCGGCGACCCAGTCAAAGTAACCGGCTTCCGTCTCAACAACGCGCGCGCATCCTACGGCATCGGCCTGACCACCATGGCGATCGGCTTCCCGATCCACTTCGACTGGGCATGGTTGACGCTGTTCAATCGGCAGTGGGAGGACGTGATCTTCGCCACGGAGGCAGTGGAGGAGGGCCTAATGCGCGGCAGCGACGTCTTCCGCAAGGTCCGCTTCCAGATGTGGATCGGGTTCGACTTTTAGCGCGCGACCCACCCGCTGGCGCGACGACGCCCGTCTACGCGTGTCCCGGGATCAGAGTTCGGTCAGGCGGAGCGTCGAGCGCTGTAGATCGAAGGCGACGCGATAGTTGCCCAGGAACTTGTGGCCGACGATGCCACCAATGTGAAACCCGAGGAGCGCGCTTGGCCGGTGCAGGTTGAGCACTACAACCGAGAAGTTGTCGTATTGAATGCGGTCGAACGCGAGGTGGATGCCGGGGAGGAGGAAGGCATCCGGATCCCACCCCGACGTGCCGAACACCTGGAGCGGGATGTGGCGTGCCGGGACGACGTCCAGCGTGTTGGCCGTACTGAGGCTGATCGAGATCACCTCTCCACCGGTATCGACGATGAAGCTCTTGGGGTGATCCCTGTTGACCACGCCGCGAACCAGCGCGAGGCGGTGCAGGCGCAGAGGCAGCACGATGTCGGCGGGCTCGTCGGCCAACCGATTGGCGATGGTCAACTGATGGCTCTTGTAGTCGATCGCTGCTGACATCCCGAAGGCGAGCGGCGAAATGCTGTTCTCCACGCGTGTTTCGGGCATCCCCGTCAACGGCGGGTTCTTGATGATTGCCGGGACGTTGCGCAGGGTCAGCGTGCCGATCTCGAGCGAGTCGGCGCGACCCATCTCGAGGCCACGAAGCCCGACGTCACCGACGCCAGCGCTAAGAGTGCTGGTGATGGGGCGAACGCCTCTTCGCTGCGCCGTTGGCTTCGACAGCACCATCTGCTCGGCGCCGGTATCAACGACGAGGTCGATCTCGTCTCCCCCGTTGATGCGTCCGCGAACGACCACCTTGTCCCGTACGATCCGGAAGGGAATCACGTGCACCCGATCCGCTTGATCCGCCTCGATCTCGAACGGCGTGCGGTCTCCGAACGAGCGAAGGAACCGAACCTCCGACCGGACCCACTCCGACTTCTCCGTGCGCCGTGTGGGCGGGAGCCGTTCGACGTACTCCTCCAGAGCCGCGGCGGCGGCCGGATATTGACCGAGTCGTCGGTGAATGGAGCCGAGCGTGTGGTAGAACTCGGCGCGGTCCTCGCTCGCGATCGCCGCGTGCGCCTCGGTCAGTCCCTGTTCCGGCCGACCACGTGCGGCGAGGCTTCGCGCGACGCCGTGTCGGGCGCCCGCATGCCCCGGTTCGACGGCGAGCACGTCGCGGTAGAATGCCTCAGCTTCGGAGAAGAGCCCGGACGCCCAGAGAGCGTCCGCATAGAGCACCCGGGTCGCCGAATCGGTCGGGCCCAAATCGTCGAGGAACTGGGCCTCTTCATAGGCACGCGAAAACTCGGCGACGAAGAGCAACGAGCGGAGCAACCCGGTTGACGCACGGAGGAGCTGCCTGGTCGTGGCACCCTCCTTGGCGCGATCGTAGGCGCTGATCGCCTCCCAGTAGCGTTCATCGCCAAAGAGGAGATCGGCGAGCTGCAGCCGGATCTCGCTCCGCGCCGTCGCCGGCGTCGAATTGGCGTCGATGACGATCGGCACCGCGGCAGCCACGGCCAACGCGAAGAGCACACCTCGAACACCAATACGCACCAGACCCTCCACATCGAACTATGCCCCATCAATGGGACCCGCGCAAGCAAGGCTAGCGAGTCGCGTTACTGCGTATAGCGCTCGATGGGGACGCCGTCATACATGGCGTCGACGCGCAGGATCTGGGCATCGCGGCTGTAGGTGCCTAACTCGTAGTCCTCGCTCATGATGAGCGCCTTCACCGGCTTGGTGGGACACACCTCCGCGCAGAGGCCACAGAAGCTACACCTCGACAGGTTGAAGTCGAAGTAGTCGAGCACCTTGATTTTGTGTCCCGGCTCTCGGTGGCCCCCCAGGTTGATGAGGTCATCCGGGCAGGCCTTGGCGCACTGGTCGCACACGATGCATGTCTGCGCGCCGGTTTCAGGCTCCACCTGCAAGCGCAGGACGCCGCGAAACCGCGGTGCGACGGGACGTCGCTCGGCCGGATACTGGAAGGTGAACGCGGGCTGCGGCGTGTACTTGAGCGTGACCCAGAGGCCCTTAAGGAGGTCGACCAAGAAGACCGTGCGGAAGAGCTTCCCCAAGAATAGCACGGCGGCTTACCCGCGATCCCCGACGATGATGGGCTCCGTCTGCCCAACCATGATCACCCGCTTCTTGCGAAGCACGGTGCTTTCCTTCCGGATCTTGTCCTGCAGGCGCATGAGCCCGTAGAGCAGCGCCTCCGGACGCGGCGGGCACCCCGAAACGTAGACGTCCACCGGCACGACCTTATCGACGCCCTGCAGCACGCTGTAAGTCGGAAACGGGCCGCCCGCATTGGAGCAGCTCCCCATTGATATCACCCACTTGGGCTCCGGCATCTGATCGTAGAGGCGGCGCAGCACAGGTGCCATCTTCTTCGTTACCGTTCCTGCGACGATCATCAGGTCGGACTGCCGCGGCGACGCACGAAAGACCTCGGCGCCGAAGCGGGCGATGTCGTAGCGTGGCATGGTGGAGGCGATCATCTCGATCGCGCAGCACGCCAGCCCGAACCCCATGGGCCACAACGACGACTGGCGCGCCCAGTTGAGTACGCGGTCGAGGTTGGTCGTGATGAAGTTGTCTTCGAAGCGTTGGTCGATCAGTCCCATATCGACACCGTCGTCAGCCTATTTACCTTCGTACCACTGGACCTCAATGTCGATGTAGTTCTTCCATTGGTCCGGAACCTCGTCGTTGGCGAAGATCGCCTCGACGGGGCACGCTGGAACACACGCGCCACAATCGATGCACTCCTCGGGATGGATGTAGAGCTTGGTCTCTGCCTCAAACTCGTCTTCGTCCTTCCGCGGATGGATGCAATCGACCGGGCACACATCGACACACGCCGTGTCCTTCGTGCCAATGCAGGGTTCGCAAATCGTATACGCCATGACTCCTCCGGCTACGCCATCGTCCCAATCACCGACCAAAGAATACACGGGCGTCAAGTGGGCGATCAAGGTGACGCGTGAGGGCTCGCGGTCATTCTCCGCCAGTCCGAGGCGGTTCTGCGGCGCGACACGATCATGTCGTATTCGCCGCGGACAGGCGGCACACGCCCAAGGTGCTCACGGCGCGCCTGGCAGGCGCAAAGTGGGGCTGTTGGGGTTCCAACGCAGCGCCCGCGGGGGTTCGGGGCGAAGCCCCGTCCAGTATTAGACGACCTTCATTCGCCCGGCGAACCCGTCGTCGTAGCCATGATAGTGCTGGACAGCGGGCTCCGGGTACTTCCAGCAGTAGTACCCGTCGCCGGTATCGAAATCGACCAGCCATAGCCCCTTGATCTCGAGACCCATCGTCCGAAGGTCGCGCGTCCATGAGGTCACGACACCGTCCAGCGTCTCGAGCATCGCGGCCCGGCGAGGATCGGCATCGGACAGCTGCTCGAGTTCTTCGGCAAGACCGTGCGCCCGATCGACCGCCTGCTCCGTGCGGGCCCGTACGTCCGGCAGCATCCGCTGGGCATCAGCGAGGGTGAACGTCCGGCGCGGACGTTGACGGTCGGACACCGGCGCATTATAGGTGACACTCATGCTCCCGGTCGTGCGTCTGTCGGACGCCGGCGCCCGCAGAGGTGGTCCGGGACGGTTCGCTATTCGGCGGTCTCGCCCGGCCGCAGCTCGAGCACCGTCACGCCGTTTGGCTCGACGAGCTCGCGCAGGCGCGCCGGGGTGCCCGTCAGTTCCGGGAACGTGCCGTAGTGCATCGGGACGACCTGACGAGCACCGATGAGCTCGCACGCCCGTGCGGCCCCCTCAGGACCCATGGTGAAGCGATCGCCGATCGGCAGGAACGCGATATCGGGCGCATACAGCTCGCCAAGGAGCCGCATGTCACCAAAGACGGCGGTGTCACCGGCGAAGTAGACCGTCACGCCATCCTCGAACCGCACGATAAACCCGGCCGCTTCACCCATGTACACCATGCGGCCGCCGTCATCCCAGCTACTGCTGTGATCCGCCCGTACCATTACGATCTCAATGCCGCACAATATCACCGCGCCGCCCGTGTTGAGCGGATGCAGCTCGCGCACCCCGCGCGATTCGAGCCAGCGGCAGATCTCCACGATCGCCACGACGGCGGCGCCACAGTCGCGCGCCACGCGTTCCACGTCGGCGAAGTGGTCGGTATGACCGTGGGTCACCAGCACCAGGTCGGTCTGCACCCCGCGTTTCCACGCCTCGGGACACGCCGGGTTGCCGGCGAGCCAGGGATCGAAGAGGAGCCGTGTGCCGCCCGGAGACTTGAGCAGGAACGTGCTATGACCCAGCCAGGTGATGGCCAGCGACCCGTTGGACGACATGGAATTGAGACGATAACATCCTCCGGTCCATGACCGCACCCATCACCGTTCCACTCATTCGGGGCAGGAAGGCACGAGCCGGCGGGGTGCCGCATCAGCCCAAGCCGCCCTGGCTCCGCGTACGCGCACCCGGCAGTGCCGGCTACCGCCGGTTGAAGCGCGTGATGCGCGGCCTCGAGCTCCACACTGTGTGCGAAGAGGCCAGCTGTCCGAACATCGGCGAGTGCTGGGACCACGGCACCGCCACGTTCATGATCCTGGGTGACATCTGCACACGCTCCTGCGGGTACTGCAACGTCGTCCATGGCCGACCCGCGGCCGTCGATGCGAACGAACCGGAGAGGCTGGCGACCGCAGTCGCGCAATTGGATCTCGATTACATAGTCATCACGTCCGTCGACCGGGACGACCTGGCGGATGGTGGCGCGTCGGTATTCGCCGACGCGATCGCGCGTGTACGGCAGCGCATGCCGACATGCCGGGTCGAAGTGCTGATTCCGGACTTCTCGGGTCGCGACTCAGACCTGCGCACCGTGCTTGACGCGCGACCCGACGTGCTGAATCACAACGTCGAGACGGTCGAACGCCTGTACCGGATGGCGCGTCCCGCCGGCCGCTACACGCGCGCGTTAGCGCTCCTCGCCGAAGCGCGCCGGTACGCGCCAGCGGTGCCGACCAAGTCAGGCGTGATGGTCGGACTCGGCGAGCGCTGGGACGAGTTGCTCAGCACGCTCGACGATGTGCGCCGGGCCGGGTGCGACATTCTCACGATCGGGCAATACCTCCGCCCATCCGCGGCCCATCTCCCGGTGGCCCGGTACTACCATCCGAACGAGTTCGCAGACCTCAAGCGGCACGCCCTCGGGCTGGGTTTTCGCCACGTCGAGTCCGGCCCGCTCGTACGGAGCTCCTATCACGCGCACGAGCAGACCGCCGCCCTCGACGGCACGGCTCCGGCGGAGCCCATGCTCTAGCGCTCGCCAACGACAATGTCACTATCGACGCTCAGACGCCAGATCATCTCGTGCCAGCGCTGCCCGCGGCTTCGCGCGTACTGCGCCCGGGTGGCGCGTGAAAAGCGGGCCGCGTTTCGCGACGACATCTACTGGGGTCGGCCCGTTCCCGGCTTCGGGGATCGCCGCGCGCGAGTGCTGATCCTGGGGCTCGCACCCGCCGCGCACGGCGCCAACCGCACAGGTCGCGTCTTTACCGGCGATCGGTCGGGGGACTTCCTGATGTGCGCGATGCACGGGACCGGCTTCGCGAACATGCCGACGGCGCAGCACGCCAAGGACGGGTTGAAGCTCAGCGACGCGTACATCAGCGCGGTGGTGCGCTGCGCGCCGCCGGAAAACAAGCCGACCCCAAAGGAGATCCGAAGCTGCCAGCCCCACCTCGAAGCGGAGCTCGACCTCCTGACGCGTGTGCGTGTCGTCGTCGCGCTCGGCAAGGTGGCGTTCGATGCCTACTGGCGGCTCATGGCAGAGCGGGGTATCGTGCCGCGGCCAAAGCCGCGCTTCGCGCACGGTGTCGTCGTTGGCGCCGACGACGCTTCCACGCGCGTGCCGGCCCTCATCGCGTCTTATCACCCGAGCCAACAGAACACCAACACCGGAAAGCTCACATCGGCGATGCTAGCTGACGTCTTCAAGAAGGCGCGGAGGCTCCGCGACTAAGCAGCGTCGCTCGTACTGCGCCAGGAGGCATCCCGGCGCCGTGACCACAACGGCGACCCGCACGGCTAGTGGCCTGGACCGAGATGCAGCCCGGGGACATTACCTGGTTTTCTTCGATCGGTAAACGTGCGTACTCTGGCCGAAGAACACTTCGGCGGCTTCCATCATCGTCTCCGACAGCGTGGGGTGTGGGTGGATTGATCGCGTCAGATCCGAAGCGGTAGCGCCCATCTCGACCGCTACGACGCCCTCGGCGATCAGCTCGCCGGCACCTGTTCCGACGATCCCCACACCGAGCAACTGCTCGGTCTCCGGGTCGAACAGGAGCTTGGTAACGCCGTCCGGCCGGTCGAGCGTCAAGGCGCGGCCTGAGGCGCCCCATGGAAACTTCGCCGCCGTCACAGGCCGGCCGTCCTCCGCCGCCTGAGCCTCAGTGAGGCCACACCACGCTACTTCCGGGTCGGTAAACACCACGGCTGGGATCGCCCGCGGCGCGAAGGCCGACTCGCCGCCGGTGATCGCGTCGACAGCGACGCGCGCCTCATGGAACGCCTTGTGTGCCAGCATCGGCTCACCCGCCACGTCACCGATGGCGTAGATGGTGGGCTCGGCCGTGCGCCGCTGGGCATCCACGCGAACGAACCCGTGGGCGTCGCGCTGGACGCGGGTCCGATCGAGCGCCACCATATCCGAGTTGGGGACTCGCCCCACAGCCACCAGCACCGACTCGAACCGTTGCACCGGCTCGGTGATCGCCGGCCCCTCGAGCGAGACATCGATCCCGTCGGCGGCGGGCGCAAGGCGAGTCACGCTTGTGTCGAGGTGGACAGCCTCGGTGATCTGGCCGATCCGTCGCGCCAGCACGCGGACGAGGTCAGCGTCCGCGCCCGGGAGCAAGCTCGACGTCATCTCGACCACCGTGACCACCGAGCCGAGCGCGGCGTAGACCGTTCCGAGCTCGAGCCCGATATACCCCCCACCAACCACCAACAATGAGGCCGGCACCCGCTCGACGTCGAGGGCTCGCGTCGAATCGAGCACGCGTGGATCGTCAAGGGCGAGCGTCGTGGGGCGCGCCGGCCGAGAGCCGGTCGCGACGATGGCATGCTCGAAAACGATTTCCTTCTGTGCGCCGGCGGCATCGGGTGACGCGACCGTCAGCCGGTGCTCGTCGGCGAAGGCCGCGCGCCCCTGAACGTAGCGGACCTTGCGCTGTGTAGAGAGCTGGCCCAGTCCACCGGTCAGCTTGGCCACGACCTCGTCCTTCCACGCGCGGAGCTTGACCGGATCGATTGACGGGGCACCGAAGTCGATACCCCACCGGGTCGATGTCTCCGCGTCGGTCACGATCTTCGCGGCATGCAGGAGCGCCTTCGACGGCAAACAGCCGCGGTGAAGACAGACGCCGCCCGGTTGCGGCGCGTCGTCGATGAGGGTGACCGACAGACCACGATCAGCTGCGTGGAACGCCGCCGTATATCCGCCCGGACCGGCCCCGACGACCGCAAGTTGCGTGGTGTCAGCCATGATGAGCCGTCTACATTACTATAGGGATGGTTGCCGCATTCGACGGAAGAGTGCTCGGTCCGATGACAAGATCCACGCCGACACGATCGTCCGTTGCGCTGCTGACCGCAGTCGTCGCGGCGGCCGGAGTCCTGGCTGTGCCGGGAACGAGCGCGCCGCAACAACGAGACTTCGCCGTGCAAGACCTCTTCGCCCCCGTCGAGATCGGCGCGGACACGACGGCGCTCCCCGCGTCCGAGCTCGGAGCGCTTGCCAAGATCCTCGACGCCGCCCGCATCATGGACGGGCTCTTTCTCGAACAGGTCTGGGCCGGCAATCCATCGCTCCTGCTCGAGCTGGAACGCGATCAGAGCCCGAGCGGTCGCGCACGCTTAGAGTTCTTCCTCGTCAACAAGGGTCCGTGGTCGCGACTCGAGAACAACACCCCGTTCGTGCATGGCGTGCCCCCGAAGCCGCCAGGCGCCGGGTACTACCCGGCCGACGCGGCACGAGAGGACGTGGCCGCGTGGATCGACAGCCTCTCCGCCACGGAACGGGCGAAAGCTATTGGGTTCTTCACGACGATCCGGCGTGCGCCGGACGGCTCGTTTCGCGCGGTGCCCTATAGCGTCGAGTACCAGGGCCCGCTCGCCATTGCGGCCGCGCGCCTCCGCGAGGCCGCGGCGCTAACCTCGGACCCAACCCTCGCCCGTTACCTGGAAACGCGCGCAGCGGCGTTCCTCTCGAACGATTACTATGCCAGCGATGTCGCCTGGATGGAACTCGACGCCGCAATCGAGCCGACCATCGGGCCCTACGAGGTATACGAGGACGAGTGGTTCAACTACAAGGCCGCGTTCGAGGCCTTCGTCACCGTGCGCGACGATGCCGAGACCAACCAGCTCGCGCGCTTCGGAGCCGAGCTGCAAGACCTCGAGGATCACCTGCCGATTGATCCGGCGCACCGCGACCCGCAGCTGGGCACGCTGGCGCCGATCCGGGTCGTGAACGTGGTGTTCACAGCCGGCGATGCCAACAGCGGCGTGCAGACGGCGGCGTTCAACCTGCCAAACGACGAGCGCGTCGTGCGCGACAAGGGCTCCAAGCGGGTCATGCTGAAGAACGTGCAGGAGGCGAAGTTCAACACGGTGCTGCTGCCTATTTCGCGCATCGCGTTGCCGCCTCGAGACCGGCCCGAGCTGTCGTTCGAGGCGTTCTTCACCCACATCCTGATGCACGAGCTAATGCACGGCCTCGGGCCGCATGCCATCGAGGTCAACGACCGCCAGACGACGGTGCGCCAGGAGCTCCAGGAGACGTACAGCACAATGGAGGAGGCCAAGGCGGACATCTCGGGCCTCTGGGCCTTGCACTATCTGATCGACAAGGGTGTCGTCGACCGGTCGCTCGAACGGGAAATCTACACCACCTTTCTCGCCTCGACGTTCCGCTCCATCAGATTCGGCATCAACGAGGCCCACGGTCGCGGCGTGGCCATTCAGCTAAACACGTTTCTGGACGCCGGGGCGGTCACCGTCGATCGAGACGGAACCTTCGCCGTGGATCACGGACGGATTCGTACGGCGGTCGAGGCGCTCACGCGACGGCTGATGACCATTCAAGCCGAGGGGGACTACGAGGCGGCGCGGACCGTGCTGGCGACGCTCGGCGTGGTCCGGCCCGAGGTGCAGCGCGTGCTCGATCGCCTCGAGGCGATCCCGACCGACATTCGACCGGTGTATACGACCGCCGACGAGTTGGCGCGTGGCGGGCGCTAGGACACCCAACTCCTAAGGCTTAGGGCTTAGAGGGGATGAGCTTACCGGTCGGGGCGCGCCCTGAGCCGTAAGCCTTGAGCAGGGCGCGATGCGTCTATGCAGTCGCGGTTGCCGCCGGTCCGAATCTCGAACGGCCAAGCGTGGAGTGGAGAAGTAGAAAACGCGCTGAAGCTAGCGCACGCACGGAATATCCGTGTCTACGTCATCGGTGTCGAGAGCACCACCGGCAGATTTATTCCCCAACTTCCCTCCAGTATTTACGCCACTCCAGAAGATCCCATCCACTCGGCAATTGACCGGCGATCGCTGCGTGCCATCGCCGAGGCGGGTGAAGGCGAGTATTACGAGCTCGGCATCGATTCGGATCAGAACATCGCCCTGCAAATCATCGCGGATGTGCAACGCCGAGCCCAATCGATTCAGCGAGAAGAGAACTTCACGGAACTCTACTGGTACTTCCTGGCAGTCGCGGCTGGGTTTGTCGGGCTAGGCACGCTGCTCGTGAAGGAGCGCGCACCACTTTGATGGTATCTGGCTACTACCTGTGCATTGATGGTGCTGTTGCCCCGGCGATCTTCCCCGTACCCACCGCGACAGCGCTCGCTACCTGATTCGCGGACTACCGAGGACCGGCGACGTGAGCGATTAGACAACGTCGGCAGCTACTAACGTGCGCAACCCTACACCGCCACCTTCACCGCTTCGGCGAGAATTTCCTCGATCATTTCCGGGCCGCGCGCAAACAACTCCCCAGTGGCAACCTTTCCGGCATCCACGTCCGCCAGCAGTGTGCGCTGCGCAGCGTAGTCCTTGTTCACAATACCGGCCTTGCTCTGCAGCAGGCGCCAAGCCTTTCGCCGCTCAACGCAGAACAGCACCAGCTGTCGTGACAACGCGACCACTTGAGGCTTACCGTCAGG